>JAUYSM010000111.1 GCA_030696315.1 Pseudohongiella sp.
TGATGCTGGAGCCGATGTATACAGATCATCAAAGGGCGACGGGGGAATCCAGGTCAAACGAGGGGCGGCAACAGGATGGTCAGGAGACCATGACTTTTGAATTGGGTGTCGTACCGGACGCGCTGCAAGAGCAGTCCCGACAATTGGGTTCCCGTTTTACCGTACTGAGCCGCGGCCTGCGAGACATCAGCGCGGTCCTCAGAAGACAGATGGAAGAGGCGGATACCTTACCAGGTCGCCAACAAGCAGAGTTATGGTTCCCTGTAATTGGTGGCATGGTGGCTCGCTCGGAAAGTAACGAAAAATTATGGCAGGCTTTTGCGCGTGCAGATGTATCAGGGGAAGCCCCCGCTGCCCGTTGGCTGAGTGCCATCAACCCCGGTAACGCCCCCGGGTCAGCCGGCGCTTTTAAAAGAGAATTTAATACCAGCCACCAAGAGCCAAGCGATTTTCAGCTCAGCTGCAGCCCAGTGCTGGCCGCGCAGACATTAATTGAACACTTATGGCAGCGTTGTGCCGGTGCGGTGTTAACGTCGGCAACCCTGTCGGCCCTCGGGACATTTGATGTACTGGCCATGCGGGCAGGATTGCCTGCCCAGACGGTTTACCATCGGATCAGCAGTCCGTTTGATTATGCCAACGCTGCTAAATTGATTATTCCGAGATTAAACTGTGACCCTGCTGATGCCCGGGCTCATACAGCTGCCATCGTGACATTGCTGCCAAAGGTCTTAAACCTCAGTGAGGCCTCGCTGATGTTGTTCAGTTCCAGGCGTCAAATGATGGATGTGCTAGAAGGTGTATCCGCAGAATTACGCGCAGTAATTTTATGTCAGGATGACTACCAAAAAGCCCAGTTATTGACCTTGCATCGACAACGGGTTGACGCAGGTGAACCAAGCGTCATTTTTGGCCTAGCCAGTTTTGCAGAGGGAGTGGATCTGCCCGGTCGTTATTGTGAACATGTCTTGATCGCCAAAATACCGTTTTCTGTTCCCAACGATCCCATTGAGGCAACACTGGCCCAGTGGATAGAGCAACAAGGACGCAATGCCTTTATGACCTTGTCGGTGCCGGAAGCGTCATTCAAGTTAGTTCAGGCAGCCGGCCGTTTGTTGCGAAGTGAAACTGACACGGGGCGGATAACGGTATTTGACGAACGCTTGATAAACAAGTTTTATGGCAAATCCATTCTGGCGTCATTGCCACCGTTTACGCGCGAGATATTCCCGCGCTGGCTGGAATCACCTGGCGCTGATAAACCTGCAGCCTGATCAATGTCTGGACTGTGTATAGGCAATACCATTTTTTTTGTCGATGTAATAACCAATGGCGGCGCCTGAAAGCAGTCCAATCAATGTCACAAGCAACACATTATTGAGCATGGCACCCAGACCAAATCCGAGGAACAGCCCGCAGCTGATACACATGGCCATAAAACTGGTTGCCTTGAGTTTTTTAGACGTTTTTACGGATTTTTTACGGCTGGTTTGACTCATTTATGACGCCCTCCGGTACAGGTTGCTGAACCACATCAGTGAGTAAAATCTCTACTGGTCGAATATGATAAATACGAACACTGCTTTCAGGCTGACGACTGATGCTATTGGCAAGACTGCCTCCGGCAACAATTCTGCCAATAACCGTATGCGTTGCGGTTAACCAAGGTGTATCTATCAGGGAAATCAATAGCTCGGCATCATTGGTGCCGGGACCTTTATTTGCCATTAGCACACTGCCGGCCACAGGCCTTCGTGAGGGCAGGGCGGCGTTGTACCGATATCCCAGTAATTCATGAGCCTGCATTATATTCATATTGCGAAGTCTATCTGTAATGCGCTCTTGCTGAGTGTCTGCCTGCTCACGACTTCTGATATTCATGTTGCGATACAGAGGAACTAATACCCTGTCCTGAAAGTCGGCTATATCTGCAATATTCATCCATGCATGCGGGCGACCGGTATTGTCGAGAAGTTTCTGTTGTTCTAATCCCAGGCCTCGCGCGTTTATTTCGTCTGCCACTGTGCGCGGTCTTTCGCGACCGGCTCGCTCCGCTGCTCCCGTTTGCAAAAAGCTCCCTGGCACAACTCGATGGAAGGTAAGCCCATCGTAGTAGTTACCGCCGTTTCCATTCGGCATCAATGTGCCCGTTGCCAGATCAAGCACTCTGCGCACACTTTGTGGGGCTGCGCTGGGAAACAGTTCAATGTACAGGTCGCCCTCGGAACTGCTGATTTCCAATAATGGGTTACCCGGGTTTTCCAATAATGGCAGCAGTTGCTCAGATAATGTCTGCGCTACGCTTGTTGGCACCAACAAGGCATAGAGCAGGGCTACAGCCAGCAAATGCACTTGAAGTGACGCTCGATGAATGGTTTTTCTAATGTTTGTCATGGCACATAGTCACGTAAAGCCTGAGGAGTATCAATATCATACACAACGCCTGGATCGCCAGTTTCCAACTCAATAATAGCTTGCTTGTGCGCTTGCAACACATGCCTTGCGCCAGCATCACCATGGCAGGTTAATAGTTCGGGAAAAAATTGTCTGCCAAAACCTACAGGATGTCCACGAACTGCTTGCCACGTTGGTATGACTATATTCTGAGGGTTTGCGGCATCTAACAACAAGGACAGGGTGCTGGCTCTGATAAATGGCATATCGCCCAGGCACACAAAGGCACTTTGCCAATCTGCTGGCGCATTTTTTATGCCATGCGCCAGGCTGTGTCCCATGCCTGATTTAGCATCGTCACACAGATACAAAAATCGCTTATGTGTTGCTGGCAAAAAATCATAGACACCTGCATCCAACAACTCTTTTCGCCCAACAACTATAATATTATCAGTGGATTGAAGAATATTTATGAAGGTTTGCTGAAGAAGGGTATTGCCATTCGCCAGCCTGGCGCTGAGCTTGATTCCACCAAAGCGCACGCTAAAACCTGCGGCAAGCAGTATGGCTCCATTTTTTAAGACACTTGAGGCTGAAGGCGGCTGTACAGCGAGCGCATTATGAGAAAATGTCATGAGTTCTTTACGCTACATTGGTGTCCGGTCCTCATGGTATGGCGATACACCACAAAGACCGGACCCTTTGTAATTCGACAGGAATTAATCCCAGCTCAGTGCGCCGCCTGTTTGATACTCAATAACCCGAGTTTCAAAGAAGTTCTTTTCCTTACGCAGATCCATGATTTCTGACATCCACGGGAAAGGGTTTTTGACGCCTTTAAATTGTTCCGGCAGTCCGATCTGAACCAGACGACGGTTAGCGATGAACTGCAGATATTCTTCCATCATCACTGCGTTCATACCGAGTACACCGCGAGGCATGGTGTCGCGTGCGTATTCGATTTCCAGTTGCGTCGCCTGCAGAATCATCTGTGTGGCTTCACGCTTCATGGCATCGTCCCACAAATGCTGATTCTCGATTTTGATCTGGTTGATCATGTCGATGCCAAAATTAAGATGCATGGACTCATCACGCAGAATGTACTGGAATTGCTCTGAAGTACCGGTCATCTTGTTGCGGCGGCCCATGGACAGAATCTGGGTGAAACCACAATAGAAGAAGATACCTTCCAGGCAGCAATAAAACGCAATCAGGTTCTTCAACAGGGCTTTATCTGTTTCCGGCGTGCCGGTATTGAAGTTGGGATCGTTCAATTCTTTGGTGTACTTCAGGCCCCAAGAGGCCTTTTTGGCAACCGATGGAACCTCGTGATACATGTTGAAGATTTCACCTTCATCCATACCCAGTGATTCAATGCAGTACTGGTATGCATGAGTATGAATAGCCTCTTCAAAGGCCTGGCGCAAAATGTACTGACGGCACTCCGGGTTGGTAATCAAGCGGTACAGTGCCAGCACCAGGTTGTTTGCAACCAGTGAGTCCGCGGTGGAGAAAAAGCCCAGGTTGCGTTTAACAATCATGCGCTCGTCAGCGGTCAAACCGTTCGGGTTTTTCCACAACGCGATATCTGCGTTCATGTTGATTTCTTGTGGCATCCAGTGATTGGCGCACCCGTCCAGATACTTCTGCCAAGCCCAGTCATACTTAAACGGCACAAGCTGATTCAGGTCAGCACGGCAATTGATCATGCGCTTGTCATCTACTGTGACACGCTCGGTCCATTCGCCGATTTCATGCTGAATCGCACTGGTATCCAGATCTTTCAGTTCATCCAGTGCACGTTGCATCACTTGCTGGTTAACAACTTCTGCTGCAGCCTCAGTCACTGTTCTGGAGGATCGCCCCACCGCCGGTTCGGCGATCTCCCTCTCAGCAGCATTGGCAAAATCCATGGCAGTCATGGTCTTGGCTGCTGCAATCGCATCCGCATAGCTGTTTGCTGCTTTGTCAGCAGATACGTTTGCAGAATGTATGGCGGCCGCTGAAATGGCCGCTGCGGACTTTTGCTCAGCTGCTTTTGCTGAGTTGGCGCGCTCCATGCTGGATGAGCTCGCATCAAGCGTGGATGGGTCTTCGTAAAATTCATCCCAGGAAATCATTGTCTACCCCTGATATCTTTTAGTTGCAGCAAGTTATATTTGCATCTAGTTGTTATTACAGCTAGTTGTAATAACAACTTCGCGTAACATCTACGTTAATAACTGCCACCTTGAAAGGTGGCAGGCATATTACTGACAGGCTTCGCAGTCAGGATCATCAATCGAGCACGCCTTAGGAACATCCGCTGCCATTGGGGCACTGCTACTGGACACCGCATTCAACTTGCTGCCAGCCACCGTTGATTTCTCGGTACTGGTGGCGGCCAGAGAGCGCAGGTAATAAGTGGTTTTCAGACCGCGTAACCACGCCATGCGGTAGGTGACATCCAGTTTTTTGCCATTGGCGCCAGAAATGTACAGGTTCAAGGATTGTGCCTGGTCAATCCACTTCTGACGACGACTTGCTGCATCGACCAACCAGCGCGGCTCTATTTCAAACGCGGTGGCATACAGATCTTTGATGTGCTGCGGAATACGATCAATCTGCTGCAGACTGCCATCGTAGTACTTAAGATCGTTGACCATGACGTTATCCCACAGATCAAGCGCTTTCAAATCACGCACCAGATAAGGGTTAACCACAGTGAATTCACCGGACAGATTGGATTTTACGTACAGGTTCTGATACGTCGGCTCAATCGACTGCGATACGCCGGAAATATTGGCAATTGTTGCTGTTGGGGCAATTGCCAGCACATTGGAATTGCGCATGCCTACCTGAGCAATACGCTGACGCAGGGTTTCCCAATCAAGCGTTTGGCTCATGTCGACTTCAAGATACTTCTCACCGCGTACTTCCTGCAGCAGTTTCAGAGAATCGATTGGCAAAATGCCCTGATCCCACAAAGAACCTTTATAGCTGCTGTAGGTGCCGCGCTCTTCTGCCAGATCAGTGGACGCCTGAATGGCGTGATAACTGATAACTTCCATGGATTCGTCAGCAAACTTCAACGCTTCAGTTGAACTGTAAGGGATACGCTGAACATACAGTGCGTCCTGGAAACCCATAATACCCATGCCCACTGGACGGTGCTTCAGGTTGGAGTTCTCCGCCTGAGGCACTGAGTAGTAGTTGATGTCGATCACGTTATCCAGCATACGAACGGCTGTCTTGATCGTGCGCTCCAGCTTGGCTGTATCCAGACCTTGCTCTGTGACGTGATTAACCATGTTTACCGAGCCCAGGTTACATACAGCAATTTCTTCCGGGCTGGTATTCAAGGTAATCTCAGTACACAGATTCGACGAATGGATGGTGCCCACGTGCTGCTGGGGAGAGCGCACGTTGCACGCATCTTTAAACGTAATCCAGGGATGGCCGGTTTCAAACAGCATGGACAGCATCTTGCGCCAGAGGTCTTTGGCGCGGACAGTTTTGTAAATCTCCACCTGGCCAGCAGCCGCTTTGCGTTCATATTCCTCGTACGCACGCTCGAAGGCATCACCATGCAAATCATGCAGTTCTGGTACATTGTTTGGCGAGAACAGCGTCCAGTCACCATCTTCAAACACACGTTTCATAAACATGTCTGGAATCCAGTTGGCCGTGTTCATGTCATGAGTACGACGACGATCATCACCGGTGTTTTTGCGCAACTCCAGAAACTCTTCGATATCAAGGTGCCAGGTTTCAAGATAAGCACAAACTGCGCCTTTGCGTTTGCCACCTTGATTGACCGCTACCGCCGTATCATTCACTACCTTCAGGAAGGGCACGATACCTTGTGATTTGCCATTGGTACCCTTGATGCCAGCTCCCAACGCGCGAACCGGCGTCCAGTCATTACCCAGCCCACCAGCCCATTTGGACAGCATGGCGTTGTCTTTGATGGCGCTGTATATGCCGTGCAGATCGTCCGGCACTGTTGTCAGGAAGCAGGAAGAAAGCTGTGGACGCAAGGTGCCCGAGTTAAACAGCTGTGGTGTGGACACCATATAGTCAAAGCTGGAAATCAGGTTATAAAACTCGATCGCTCTGGCTTCGCGATCAGTCTCGTTGCTCGCCAGCCCCATGGCAACCCGCATAAAAAATATCTGCGGAAGCTCAAAACGCACACCGTTGCTGTGAATAAAGTAACGATCGTAGAGTGTCTGCAGACCAAGATACGTAAATTGTGTGTCTCGCTCTGCGTTAAGTGCATCCCCCAAGACGTCCAGATCGTAGTCCAGCAGGTGAGATGACAACAAACCAAGTTCAACACCTTTTTCGATGTATGGACGCAGCACCGATGGGTAGCGGTAATTCATTTCGCTTTGTGTCGCGCTGTCGGTCACGCCAAGGAAGCCCAGCGCCTCTGAACGCAGGGTGTCCAACAGCAACCGTGCCGTCACATAAGAATAATTAGGATCCTGCTCGACCAACGTACGCGCAGTCATCACTGCCGACGTACGTACGTCGTCCATTTTGACGCCGGGATACAGGTTTTTCAGGGTTTCCTGATAAATCGCATCGCTGGATACACCTTCCAATCCAGCACACGCCTCGTCAATCACGGTACGCAAACGCAATGTATCCAAGGGCCCCTTGGTGCCATCCTGATACGTCACCAGGATACTGGACTCGGAAGGCTGCTCGCGTGCTCGCTGCTGATCACGCAAACGCGCGTGTTCTGCACGATACAAAACGTAGGCGCGAGCAACTTTGTGCTCGCCTGTGCGCATCATCGCCAGCTCTACCTGATCCTGAATTTCTTCAATATGGATAGAGCCACCTGATGGCATACGACGTTTAAAAATGGTGCTGATCTGAGCAGCCATTTTTGCCACAGTTTCACGTACGCGGGCAGAGGCTGCCGCAGGGCCGCCTTCGATGGCCAGGTAAGCTTTGGTGATCGCCACCACAATTTTTGATTCATCATAGGTCACGACGGCGCCATTACGCTTGATGACTCGCAATTGACCAGGCGCTGTCGCCGGCAACTCTTCGCTCGACCGGGTCGCTGGACGGGAGCTGACAGAAGGGCTGCCATAGCTGGGAGTGTTGGTTTGCATTGACTTCTCCATGATGTTTTTATGATGACTCGGGGTCTAAGGCGTGAGCTAGCCGCTCGATCAGACCCCGAAATACAATATATAGATGATTTTTGCGGACAGGGCACAAGATAGTGCGGTCGCTGCATGATTGCAAGTGCTTTTTGTGTGGATAGCTTGTGGATAAGTTGTGTTTAAAGCGGGTATAACACCACTACATCTAGTGGACAGCCAACTCAGTTCGGCGGATTCTTGGCTCAAGTTCCAGCATCAATGCCGGCAAATCATGTGCACTGACGGGGCGCCCATACAGGAAACCCTGCAGAATAAAACACTGATGATCTTCAAGAAAACTGGCTTGCGCCTGCGTCTCAACACCTTCAGCAACCACCTTCATACGCAGCCTCTGTGCCATTGCAATAATAGCCGTTGCAATTGCAGTATGACGCGCGCTGTCAGGTAAATTGCTCACAAAGGAGCGATCTACTTTGAGTTTGTCGACAGGCAAACGCGTCAAATAGCTCAGTGATGAGTGTCCGGTTCCAAAATCATCAATGGCGATTGCGACGCCAAGTGTTTTGAGCTCCGTGAGAATGCCAATGGCCTGCTCAATATCGTCCATCAACATACTTTCGGTGATTTCCAGCTCCAGAAAATGCGGATCCAGACCCGTTTCTTGTAAAGTCTGGCTGACCATACTAACCAGGTTTTTATCCCTGAACTGGCGCGCCGACAAATTGACAGCAACGGTGTAGCGTTGGGAACTATCCAGCTGCATCGCACGCAACTGGGTACACGCTTGATGCAACACCAGTTCACCCAGTTTCACAATCAATCCAGTTTCCTCAGCAACCGGAATAAACCGGTCCGGAGGAATCAAATCGAATTGCTCGTGACGCCAGCGAACCAATGCTTCGAACCCACAGATTCGTTGCTTATCAAGATCAATCTGCGGCTGAAAGTAAACTATAAAGTCCTTATTGTTCAGCGCTATTCTTAACTCACTTTCAAGAGACATGCGAGCTTGCGACTCGATATTCATGTCGTCTGTGAAGTATTGGAAATTATTTCGCCCCTTGTCCTTTGCCCGATACATGGCCAGATCGGCATTTCGCATTAACACACTGGCGTTCATACTGTCTTCAGGTGCGATGGTAATTCCGATGCTACAGCTGACTGTCACTTCCTGCGCGCCAAGATCAATAGGATCCTGAAGGGATTGCAGAATTTTACGGGCAACAATGCTGGCATCATCGGCATGTGCGACATCTGCCAGTAAAATAGTGAATTCATCACCGCCCAAGCGACAGACAATGTCTTCCTCTCGCACGCAACTGCGCAAACGCTGAGCAACAATACACAAGAGTTCATCACCCGCATCATGGCCAAGAGTGTCATTTATACGCTTGAACTGATCCAGATCCAGAAACAGCAGTACCATATTTTTTTTGCTACGGCGCACCCGTTTGAGCGCTTGATCAAGGCGGTCTTTAAAAAGGCGCCGATTCTCTAACCCGGTTAACGGATCATAGAAAGCCAGCTTTTCCATTTGCGCCTGCGTTTCAACACGCTCGCTGATATCTTCGATGTTCAGAACAATGTGACACAAAGTGCCGAGCTCATCGAGAATAGGGGAGGCGGTGACCTGCTGCCAGAAGCGGTCGCCATTTTTACGGATACTGACCATAAAGGTTTCCCAGCCAGCACCCAGCTGCATGGCTTCGTGCAGGCTGAGATTATTGGCATCAGTCAGCGCTTCATTTTCAATAAGTTCAGCCACGCGTCCAGTTGCCTCTGCGCTGCTGTAGCCGGTGATTTGTGTATAGCGTGGATTGACGTACTCAATAACGCCATGGCGATCGGCAATGATCACACCGCTTCGGCTTTGCTCGACGACACTGGAGAGAATACGCATTGATTGCGTATTCAGGTGGGCATTGATCTGTTTGTCTCGTGGACTATAAACGCGCCAGCCGCGCTGACGCAGCAGCAAAACAATAAACAGCAGCAGACTTAGCGCAGCCAGACTGGCGATGAGCACGTGCGCGATTGTCATAAACTGCAAACTGCCATGCTGATTCCCTTTTGAACTTAACAAGCCTGCCATCGAAGCGAAAGGTTGATGTCATGTACACAGAAACTCCAGCAAGGCCTTCTGTGCATGCAACCGGTTTTCAGCTTCGTCCCAAACCACGCTATCTGGTGCATCCAGCACATCCGCAGCAACTTCTTCGCCTCGGTGTGCTGGCAGGCAATGTAGGAATAAGGCATCGCTGCGTGCAGACGACATTAGCTCGCGTGTCACCTGATACCCACTAAATCGCTCGAGTCGAATCTTGCGTTCTTCCTCATGGCCCATCGATGCCCACACATCTGTGGCAACCAGACTGGCACCCCGGACAGCATCCAGGGGATCTCTCACAATAGACACTCTGTCACGGGTGCGATCCAACAGATACTGATCAGGCTCAAAGCCCTCGGGACATGCAATGACCAATTCAAAATCAAACTGTTTGGCGGCGTTAATATACGACTGGCACATGTTATGGCCATCACCAACCCAGGCTACTTTGTGTCCCGCAATATCACCGCGTCGCTCAAAAAACGTCTGCATGTCTGCAAGTAACTGGCACGGATGAAAATCATCTGTCAGCGAATTAATAACTGGAACCCGCGAATGCTTCGCAAAAAGCTCTAACTTGGCATGCTGGTAAGTTCGAATGGTTATGACATCGACCATACGCGAAAGGACTTTAGCGCTATCCTCAATACTTTCACCCCGACCGAGCTGAGTGTCCGCCGGCGACAAAAACAGAGAAGCGCCGCCCAACTGAGTCATTGCCACTTCAAAGGACACACGAGTACGGGTTGATGATTTTTCAAAAATCATCGCCAGCGTTTTGTTTTTGAGTGTTTCTTCTCGCGGCATCTTGCTGTGTTTTAACGCAATCGCGCGATGGATAATGTCTCTTAGCTCGGCTGGACTGAGGTCCAGCAGGGTCAGAAAGTGTCGTGTTGCCATGTTGGTACAAGGTTCCCGGAGTGCATGTGCCCGGTCAGCCGCACCGGGTCTCAGTCTGAATGCTGTCATCAACACTCAGCAAAACTCGGCATTTTTTTATTTGCTGCCGACCGCAAAGTCCCTGTTTCCCAACAGCGCTTTGCAGATAAGCCCGGTATCTTATATTAATAGTCATGACGGCGGCAATTATCGGCGAATCCCACGGAATGATGTAGAATGCCTGCTCTTCGATCATGTCACGCAGGTGCAGCCTAACCATGAGTATTGAACAAACCATCCGCGATCAAATCAGCGCAAACAGTATTTTGCTTTACATGAAAGGGTCGCCGGACCAGCCACAATGCGGTTTTTCCGCACAGACCGTGCAATGCCTGATGGCCTGCGGCAAACGATTTGCCTATGTGGATATTCTGGCAAACCCGGAAATCAGGGCGACATTACCCAAAATTGCCAACTGGCCAACATTCCCCCAGCTGTACGTCAACGGCGAACTGGTTGGAGGCTGTGACATCGTAACTGAGATGCACTCAAAAGGTGAACTTCAGGCCTTGGTTGACACGGTCGCCAACTGATCAACATGCTGGAGGGGTGGTCACGACAGTGGCCACCCTCCCATTGCCTGCCATCGATTGACGATTTTGCAGAATAATTGAGCCGTCTTTTCAGCATCATACTTTGCTGAATGTGCCTCTTTAGCATCAAAACTTATTCCTGCTGCTTCGCATGCTCTGGCCAGTACCGTCTGCCCATATGCCAGACCACTCAGCGTCGCGGTGTCAAAACTGGAGAAGGGGTGGAATGGATTGCGCTTGAGGTCATGCCTTGCCGCAGCCGCGTTGATAAATCCATGATCAAAATGTGCATTGTGCGCAACCAGGATGGCGCGCTTGCAACCGTTTGATTTCATCGATGTTCTGATCGACTTGAACAAATCGTTAAACACGTCTTTTTCAGAGCGGGCGATTCGCAGTGGGTGCCAAGGGTCTATTCCCGTAAATTTAAGCGCAGCCTCTTCTATATTCGAACCTTCAAAAGGTATCACGCGATGGAAATAGGTCTGCTCAACTTGCAGGATAGACTTCTCACTCATTCCCAGAATGACTGCTGAGATTTCAAGAATAGCATCTGTTTTGGCATTAAAACCGCCACATTCGATATCCACTACTACCGGCAAATAACCGCGAAAACGTGCTGACATCAGCGTATCAGCACCATCATTATCGTCGTAATCATGCATTAGAAACTTGCTCCGGGCGAGGCTGTTTTCAGCCGCCATTGAATGCTTTCACCTGCCCTGAGAGGAACCAAGGTGCTGTTGCCAAAACGGTAGTGTGCGGGCACGGTCCATGGATCGCGTATTAATGTGATGGTATCCGTGTTACGCGGCAATCCATAAAAATCAGGCCCATAAAAGGAAGCAAACGCTTCCAGTCGGTGAAGCGAACCTGCCTGTTCAAAGGCTTCGGCGTACAACTCAATCGCCGCATGAGCGCTGTAACAACCCGCACAACCGCAGGCGGTTTCTTTAGTAGGCTGTGCGTGCGGCGCAGAATCAGTGCCCAGAAAAAACCGCTTATGAGCACTGGTCGCCACATCCAGCAAAGCCTGCTGGTGAATATTGCGCTTGAGCACCGGCAAACAATACAAATGGGGTCTCACGCCACCCACTAACATATGGTTGCGATTGTAGAGTAAATGTTGTGGCGTTATTGTTGCCGCAACACGATCGCCCGCGCCTTTAACAAACGATGCCGCGTCTGCGGTGGTGATATGTTCCATCACAATTTTTAAGGTCGGGAACCGCTGTGTCAGCGGCATCAACAGAGTGTCTATAAATACTTTTTCACGATCAAAAATATCGACGTGTTCATCGGTCACTTCACCATGCACCAGCAGCGGCATGCCAACTTCTGCCAACATTTCAAGCACGGGGTAAACATTGCTCATGGCTGTGACGCCGCTCTCAGAGTTGGTGGTTGCGCCAGCCGGGTAATACTTGACTGCAAACACCACGCCGCTATTTTTGGCGCGGATAATTTCTTCAGGTTTCAGCTGATCTGTCAGATACAATGTCATCAGCGGCTGAAAATCAACACCGGGCGCAGTGGCATCCACAATGCGTTGATGGTAGGCAAGGGCGGCGGCAGTCGAACTGACTGGCGGTTTCAGGTTTGGCATCACAATCGCGCGATGAAAGCGCTGTGATGTGTGCCCGACCAGTGTTGAAAGTACATCGCCATCACGCAAATGCAGGTGCCAGTCATCAGGCCGGATGATAGTCAATTCGTTCATGGTTGAAGCTTACCTAAAGATTTTTATAAAGTTTTAAGTTGATCTGCCGATCAAGTAATTCGAGAAGTGCTGCCCCTCTGGCATCTACAGGTCTGGCATCAACAGGAATTTTTGTCCCCGGTATGAAAACGCGGCGTAAGTGTACCTTATCTTTTTGTCTGACGCTCTGCATGTTCGTGGCATCGAACCTCAACGCCTCGGGAAAAGTGAGCTCTTATTATGCTGACTTTGATCAGGCAGCATGGCGTACTGAGTCTTCGATATTTGAGTGCAGTCTTGTCCAGCAAATACCGGGACTGGGCGAGGCCGTGTTTTATCACCAAGCTGGCGAGGCGCTCAGTTTTCTGCTTCGAACCTACGACAGCCCCATGCAAGCGGGCAGGGCCCTGCTGACGTCACAACCACCTGTTTGGCGCAATGATCTGCCAGTGCGTGATCTTGGTTATGTCGATGTGTCAACCACCAGTCCCCTTGTCAGTCTCGATGCCTCACGTAGTCGCCTGATGTTGGCAGAACTGAGCCGAGGCATGGTACCTACATTGATGCGTCGCGCGTGGTACGCCGAAGATGAGTCAGTACATGTAGGCATTTCCCCGGTCAATTTTGGCAGTTCTTATCAGGAGTATACCCAGTGCACGGGCCAACTGCTGCCAGTCAACTTTGCTCAGATTGAACGATCAACCGTACTGTGGCGCAGCGGGCAGCGCGAGCTTGATGCCGCCATGAAAAAGCAGCTTGATGACATCGTTACGTATGTCAAAGCGGATCCTCGCATTTATCAATTCGAAATAAATGGCTTCACTGACGGATCTGGCAATCCCCGCGATAACCTCGAATTTTCGAGAATACGTGCTTACGCTGTTCACGAATATTTGTTGTCGCGAGGTATCGACGAAGCCATGTTGGCAACACGCTGTTTTGGATCCACCCCGGAATTTCGTGTTGTACGAGATGAACGCACAGCGGCGGATCGAGATCGCAACAGACGGGTCACCATTCGCTTATTGCGCGAATGACCCAGGCTTGCCTGCAAGACAATGTCGAAAACCTGATTTGTTAAGGTTACAATGGCCACCTGAATCGGGGGCAACATCTGTTTTTCCCCAAGGACCCGGGGATCCGTTTTTCCCTCCACACTCAAGAATTCTGCTTTAAATATCAGGAGCTCAGCATGTCTGGCATTAAGAAAGTCGTTTTGGCTTATTCCGGTGGTCTGGATACGTCAGTAATCGCAAAATGGCTGATGGAAACCTATCAGTGCGAAGTAGTTACCTTCACGGCTGACCTGGGACAAGGTGAAGAACTCGAGCCGGCCCGCGCCAAAGCGCAGGCGATGGGCATCAAACAAATTTATATCGAAGATCTGCGTGAAGAGTTTGTTCGCGACTTTGTATTCCCGATGTTCCGTGCCAACGCAATCTACGAGGGTGAATATCTGCTGGGTACGTCGATCGCACGCCCGCTGATAGCCAAAAGACTGGTCGAAATTGCCAATGAAACTGGCGCTGACGCCATTTCACATGGTGCTACCGGTAAAGGTAACGATCAGGTGCGCTTTGAACTCAGCGCCTATGCACTGAAACCCGGTATTCGAGTCATTGCACCGTGGCGTGAGTGGGATCTGAATTCGCGAGACAAGCTGATGGCCTATTGCGAAGCACACAATATTCCGGTTGAAAAGAAACGCGGCCAAAAATCTCCTTACTCGATGGATGCCAACTTGCTTCATATCTCTTATGAAGGCGACCACCTCGAAAACCCGGGTGCGGAACCTGAAGATGACATGTGGTTATGGTCGGTATCGCCAGAAAACGCGCCAGATAAAGCTACCTATATCGAACTCGGTTATCAGAATGGCGATATCGTTTCCATTGACGGTCAAGCCATGTCTCCGGCCAGCGTCTTGGCGCACTTGAATAAAGTAGGCGGCGCCAATGGTATTGGCCGTGCTGACATCGTTGAAAACCGCTATGTGGGCATGAAATCCCGTGGCTGTTACGAAACACCTGGTGGCACAATCATGATGAAAGCGCACCGCGCCATTGAATCATTGACATTGGATCGCGAGTTAGCGCATCTGAAAGATGAATTGATGCCTAAATATGCATCACTGGTATACAACGGCTACTGGTTCTCACCTGAGCGTAAAGCATTGCAGGCGCTGATTGACTATTCTCAGCAATACGTAAACGGCACTGTGCGCTTGAAACTGTACAAGGGTAACGTCGCTGTTGTGGGTCGGGAATCTGTTGATTCATTGTTTGACATGAAAATTGCAACCTTCGAAGATGACGCAGGTGCTTATAATCAGGCGGATGCAGGCGGGTTTATCAAGCTCAACGCACTGCGACTGCGCATTGCCGCAGGCAAGGGCCGCAAAATCTGACACGTACGGCATCTCTGCACCATGACTGAAGCTGTTGGTCATGGTGCAGTCCTGAAGTTCATCCCTGGAATCTCGCGTCCATACCCACCCAGACCATGCTGCATTTTGTGATCTTTTCGTACAATCGCGCTGACTTTCTGGCTCACTGCCTGGACAGCATCCGCTATTGCGCACCCGACTTTCCGGTCCTGATCATTGATGACAACAGCACAGATCCCGCCACGATCGATGTGCTGAATCAGGCACAAAAAGATTACCGCGTTATCCGGCCAACCAGTCATGACACCTCCCTGAACAGCAAACACGGTGGCTTGTACGCCAATCTCCAGTTGGCGCTTGATACACTGGGCAACGAAGATCTGATGTGCACCCTGCAGGACGACATGCAACTGACGCGCCCAGTGACGTTTGATGATGCACAAGCCCTGGAAGAATGGTTTGCAAGCGATAAAAAACGTGGATTTGTCCATCACGCATTATTGAAAGGCAGTGAACGGCAACGTAACCAGATTGAGTATGTTGCTGCCGACAATCTTTACTATAACAGGCGACCTGACAGTAGCGCCGGCAGCTGGTACTCGGACATTTTTATTGCATCGGTTGGCAGGCTCAGAGCTAACAAGTGGCAATTTGGCGGCCGCGAATCCATCAATGAACAACGCGCGCGACAGCTGTTTTCACCCATGGCGTACTGGCGAACTCCATTTGTCGCCTGGTTGCCTGCAGCGCCGACCTGGCGCGGCAAACGCAGAACTCTGGCGCTGCGACTCGGAGAAAAAAAGCACCACTGCGGTTTCTATCCGCTGGCGTGGATGCAAGGCAAAGAAGCCGAGCACTTTTTGGAGCGCAGTGCTGACAAGCTGCCGTATGCAGAAGACTTTCTCAACATTCGCGATGATGTGGCAAATCGGGATCAGGTGCAGACCCCGTGGGTTTATCATCCCTTGCAGGGCAGTCGTTGGCTCAAGTGGCTGAACAGCCTTGAGTTAAAACTTCGCTGAATAACCACTTTCGATTAATTGCTGGATACCATGATCGGTTGTCACAACACGATTTTTTTCGTTGTATTGCCGAAGGGTTTTATTGGCTTTGACGCGCTCTGCATCCACATAACCGCGCGCGTGATCCAGGTGAACACAAATCGCGTCGTAACGCACATGCCGGGGTTTAATGCCCGCGTTAATCAAACGCACACCAAACTCGCGATCCTCTCCGCCCCACGGCATTCGTTCGTCAAAGCCGTTGACCTTCAAAACATCATCACGCCAGACTGATGCGTTTGAGCCTTTCAGATTGCAGCGCGTTGGTGTGATGCGGTTCAGCACCCTGGCCCAGAACGGATTGGCAGAAATTTTCAAGGTTTTTCGTGTGCGCGGCAGCCCGTGTACATGCAACCAGTCTTTGTTAAAACAACGACCAACTTTAATGTCATCGTGACTGATTGCCACGCTGGTGCTCATTGGCAATTTGTAATAACTGCCCGACAAATAAAACCCTGGTTCAGCACGTCTGACATGCGTTGCGACAAAATCAGCACGCGGAATACAGTCACCGTCACTGAAAATCAGGTAGGGTGAACTGGCCTGTAATACCGCTTTGTTGAGTATCCGGCATTTGCGAAAGCCGTCGTCACGCTGCCAGATATGTTTAACCGGGAAGGGGGCCTGTGTCTGCAGTCTTTGAATCAGTTGTGCAGTGTCCTCCCGGGAACCGTCATCAGCGATGATCATTTCGAAATCCAGCGTAGACTGACAGAAGTACCCAATCAACACTTTCTCGAGCCAGGCTGGCGAGTTATAGGTAGACAGCACAACACTCACGCGCATGGGCCTTATTCCTCAGTTTTTTGTTTGAACTCACACAAATCATGAATGATGCACGCACCACAACGTGGTTTACGTGCGATACACACATAGCGCCCATGCAGAATCAGCCAGTGGTGCGCATCCAGCAGAAATTCTTCGGGAATCAGCTTTACAAGGCGTTTTTCGACCTCCAGCACATTTTTACCGGGGGCTATCCCTGTGCGATTCGACACACGGAAGATATGTGTATCAACCGCCATTGCAGGTTGGCGGAACGCAGTATTCAACACAACATTGGCAGTTTTTCGCCCAACGCCAGGTAATGCTTCCAGCTGCTCGCGATTGTCCGGAACTACGGAATGGTGCAGCTCGACCAGTGCCCGACAGGTTTTGATCACGTTTTCGGCCTTGGTATTAAACAGGCCAATTGTTTTGATATACGCTTTTAGCCCGTCTACACCCAAAGCCAATATCGCCTCAGGCGTGTTGGCGACTTTGTATAACACGCGGGTGGCTTTGTTCACACTGACATCGGTAGCCTGCGCCGACAGGATCACGGCAATCAATAACTCAAACGTCGACGAAAACTCCAATTCAGTGGTGGGGTTGGGATTTTCGGCGCGCAGGCGAGAAAAAATGGCATAGCGTTTGTCGCGGTTCATTGTATCCGCCCGGTCACTCTGACGCGTTTTTCATCCGACGGCAAACGGGTAGGGCCGAGGCGCGGCTTTCTGAGTCGCAGCTGCTCAATCAACGCCAGTAGAAGACCCAATACCAATAAGCCGCCTGCCGGCAAAGCAAACACCTTAAGCCGCGGATAATTATCAAAAATGCTCACCCCGGATTGTGGAAGCGACGGCAATAACAGCTGCAGGTTTGTCAAAATGCTGCCATGACCCAGCACCTCCCGCAAGAGCGCCAGCACCAACAACACGGCTGTAAACTGAGCGCCTCGCACCATGGCGGCGCCTACCATGTTTGTTTCAGGGGATTCCCATGAACGTAACAGGTGCATGTAAATCAACGCATTTGATGCAATCAATGGTAGCCAGATACCGGCTGCGGCAAACGCTTCAAAACGTGTCATCTGAATAACCACACTGACCGAGCCCACAACAGAGGCCAAAAGTAGTGCAATAAAAGCCAAGGTCAGTGCCGAATCCGCGCGCGCGAGCAGCGCTTCTTTTTGCAGCCATGGACGGAGCAGCCACAAGATGACGCTGCAGACCAGCAATACCACGCAACTGGTCAAACCAATAAACAAGGCTAATCCACTGCTGGTGCTGGCTGAAATCAAGGATGCCAGTGATAACAAAATCAGCGGAGAGTTGTGCAAGGCAGCTTCGGATTGATCGCGTGGTTTCATGCAGTTTTTTTCCATGCTGACAGCCAGCGTTTAAATCGGGATGGATGTCCGAGCGGGGTACGCGCAGTCAGCTGATCTATCAAAGGGCTACACATATTAACCGCCAGGATAGCCAAAGCGACAGAGTCCAGATAACTCCCCCAGATACGAATGCTGTACATGGCGATACCAATGAGCGCGCCGTAAATGACTTTGCCAAGCGCGCTGGACGGTGAACTCGCAGGATCTGTCGCAATAAAAAATGCGCCGATCAATGTTGAGGTGCTGAACAGATGCAGCCACGGAGAACCAAAAATCGCTTCCTGACCTGGTTGATAAAACAGGCTTGAAAGCACAAATACCACTGCAACCACAGTAAACGGAATGTGCCAGCTGATGATGCCCCGCCACAACAGAAACAGGCCACCAAGGGTAAACGAAACACTCAGCATTTCCCAGCCGGTGCGTGCCCCTCGCTCCCACAGCGTAAACCCGTCAGATTCTGCCATCAAAATTCTGGCGGGCGCCGCAAATTTGTATTCAATCAACGGCGTTGCTGTCGCAAACCCGTCCGGTCTGACCGGAAACGGAGTCAGCGCAAAGTCACGCAACCACGGAAAACTGAGTTGCAGACTGGTATAAATGCCGTAGGCGCTGAGTGGATCAATGGGCGCCTCCGCATAACTCCCTGAGCCCGGCAAATACCAACCAGTCATCTGAAGCGGAAACAAAATCAATAAACTGACGTATGCGAGCGCTGCTGGATTAAAGACGTTGTGGCCCAATCCACCAAACACGTGTTTTCCAAAAAAACACGCAATAAAAATACCGCTGGTCGCTATCCACCAGGGGGAACCCGGCGGCAATGCAAAACTGAGCAACGCTGCCGTCACCAAGATGCTCAAATCGCCAAGGTAAAAGAACACAGGCTTGCCTCTGGCACGCATCACCAATGCTTCCAAAAGCAATCCTAATGTTGACGTGATCAGCAGATTGATCAGAAAACCTGCACCAAAAAACCATGTGTAACAGACAGCGGCAGGTAACAGCGCCAACAACACTGTTGCCATCACACCGGGCACCGAATACACCGGCTTCAAAAACGGGCTGCTGACCTTATGACTCACATTATTCATTTGTCTGCATCCTGCGTAGCATCATTCTTTTTTTGCAGCTCTGCCTTTTTGGCGCGCGTTCGTGCCACCGCTGCTTCGATTTCCTGCTTGATCTGCTCCGTGGATTTGCTGGCGGTTGGCGCAACAACAGGTGGCACGGGGGTTTTAGTAAGGGCGGTTTTAGTCAGGGGTTCACCGACCGCTATTGCTTCAAGCTTGTGCTGAAGCTTGTCCAGTTTGCGCTGCTGCTGATCGATGGCATTCACCGACAAGCGTTGTTGGTGTTTTTCAAACAATGATTGCCAGTACGCCTGCTGCGCAGTGTCATTGCCTGTTCGAATAACTGCCTTTTCTTCACGGTAGTAGTTCACCAGAGGAATGTGGCTGGGACAAACCACCGCGCAGGCGCCGCATTCGATGCAATCGAACAAGCCATTTTCGACGGATGCGTCATGATGTTGATGTCGGGCGGCAAAATACAGCGTCTGAGGTTGCAGCTTTACCGGGCACACCGTCGCACAAAAATCGCAGCGGATACAATCCCGGTGAGGTTTGCTTTGCGTGACGGCGGGTGCAATGTCCAGTTCACTGCCCGCAAGCAAACAGTTGCTGGTTTTAAGCACGGGAGTATCGAGATCTGAGGCCTCATAACCCATCAGTGGTCCGCCAACCAGCACGCGCTGCAGCTGTGCATGCTGCACGCCGGCAAAGTCCAGCAGATGTGAAACCGGAGTCCCGATCATTACCTCTACATTGACCGCCGTTTTAAGAGCATGTCCTGTCAAGGTTGTGATGCGTGATGTCAACGGTTCACCGGCGCTGACAGCCTTATAAACCGCGCGCGCTGTTGCCACGCTATGACACAACACTCCAACTTCTACCGGGCGTTTACCCGACGCAACTTGAATCCCCGTCATAATGCGAATCAGTTGTTTTTCGCCACCAGACGGATAAATCGGTGGGATCAGCGTCAAGGATAGGCCAGCTTGCCCTGCATTGGCGGGCTGCAGCTCACTCATGATTTGATTGATGACACCCTGGATAGCGTCAATGGCCTGGTACTTATCAGCTTCAATACCGATGACACAGGACTGAGCACCACAAATCCGCTGAATGATCAGCGCACCCTCAATTACTTCGGCAGCATGTTCGCGCATCAGCGCCTCATCAGCAGTTATGAAGGGTTCACATTCTGCGCCGTTGATAATGAGGGTTTTTATGGCTGACGCGCCCAGTTTAATGGCCGTTGGAAAGCCCGCACCTCCCATGCCACAGATCCCTGCATCAAACACCGCCTGACGTAATTCATCTGGCGATCGAACTCGCCAATCGCAGTTCGCAGCAAGCAAACCCGGCTGGACGGCATGCTTGCCATCGGTATCAATTACGATAGCCGTTTGGTGTCTGTTCAAAGCCTGTTGCCAGCTGCGCTCAGGATCGTGAGCCTCATTCATGGGAAGCAATGCGTAATTGATACTGCTGATATAGCCAGAACTGGGCGCATGCAAACCGACACCTTTTTCTCCGTTTGCGGCAGCAATCAGCTGATTTTTATAAACATAATCACCAACAGAAACAACAAGGGCGGAGTCTGGCCCCAGGTGCTGGCGTAGCGGAAGGATCAATTGCGCCGGCAAACCAAGCTCGCCTGATGGCATACGAATAATCTTCTGCTGCAAAGACAGGGCCTTGTGAGATGCCGGTGCAATCCCGCCCGGCAATGCATGCAGTGTCGTCGCCCAACCGGCTTTACCCGTCAGACGCAGTACCCAAGGCTTAAGGTATTTGGTGATAAAAAAACTGCGGCGCAGGTGAGTCATTTTTGCACCACAACAGTAACAGACGCGTGAGCTGACATGATTGGCAAGGGCAACATATCAATACAATCAACAGGGCAGGGGTCAACACACAGATCACATCCTGTGCAATCTGCAACAATCACGGTATGCATGCGTTTGGGAGCACCAACGATGGCATCCACTGGACAGGCTTGTATACATTTTGTGCACCCAATACATTCATGTTCACGAATGCTGGCAATACGTTTCGGCAAATGCCAGCCATGTGAGGTATCAAGCGGCACAACGGGTAAGTCCAGTAACGCGGCGATTCGTTTGATGGTGTGCGCGCCACCCGGTGGGCATCGATTGATGTTTTCCCCGCGGCTGATCGCTTCCGCATAGGGTCGACACCCTGGGAATCCACATTGCCCGCATTGTGTTTGTGGTAGTAGGTTATTGATACTGTTTATAAGAGTCACAGTTGCTTTTGCGTTATGCAACTCGTCAGCGCCAAGCAAGCGTTCTGCCCTCAGCATTAACCAGGCAAATCCAAAAACCAGTGCCGCCAGCACCAACACCGCAGCCAACATGCTGATCATGGCACAACCCCTTCAAATGCCAGGATGGCAAGCGACATGATGCCTGCGCTGATCAGCAAGATTGGCGCACCTCGAAACGGTGCAGGCACATCATTCGTACTCACACGTTGTTGGATCGCTGCAAAAACCAGTAAAAACACCACAAAGGCTGCAGCATTGGCCATCGCAAACCCGATCAAATCAGCCACGCCACTGACGTGCCATGTCGCCAGCAAACCTGTTCCAATCACAGCGCTGTTCAGAGCAAGCAGCGGAAAGCTACGCTTCAAAACAGGCAATTCCGCGGGTGCAAACCGCATCAGGATTAACCGCAATGGCATCAGCAAGAGTGCTGAAACCACCATCACCACAGGCAGCGCAAACCCACTGCGTATCTGGCTGCCGACGATCATGCTGGTCAGCCCCAAAAATGCGTTACTGATGAGCGTGCTTCCGATCATTAACAAGGCTGCGCTCAGTCCAAAAAGTGCTGAGCGACGTAAACCAGCAGGGCCCGCGAACCAGGCCTCAAGGCCTAACAACTGTGTAAGTACCAGATGATTCACCAGGGCGATACTGATTAAACCCGTAAAAAGTTCGGACACCGGATAAGTTCTCGTTTGTTATGTAATGCAGACGCTTGCCGCATCCTGCCAAAAGCAGCGGAGTTTATCATGACATTCTGAACTATAGTGGTATCAGCTGCGCTCAGCTTTTGCCCGGCATGGTGTCTATCAAGTATCATCGGCCCCGACGTGTCTAATGACAGGCACAGCAACTTAAGCATCAGCATTTCCCCGGACGGGGTTTAACAGGAATAATGAATTGTGAAGAAGTGGATGTGTATTGTTTGTGGCTTGATTTATGACGAAGCCGAAGGCTGGCCCGATGATGGCATCGCGCCAGGCACCCGATGGGAAGATGTACCAGCAGACTGGTCATGCCCTGAGTGTGGCGTAGGCAAAGAAGATTTTGAAATGATTGAAGCAAACTGAGAAGGATGATCCCGGTGTCAAAACGTAAAATTCTGGTTACCAGCGCACTCCCTTATGCCAATGGGCCTATCCATCTGGGTCATGTCCTGGAGGCCGTACAAACAGACATCTGGGTACGCTTTCAGAAAATGCGTGGGGAACAGTGCATTTACGTGTGTGCAGATGATGCACACGGCACCGCCATCATGCTGCGCGCCGAGAATGAAGGCATCACTGCCGAGCAGCTTATTGCTAATGTAAAAGCTGATCACCAGAGTGCATATGACGGATTTTTAATAGATTTTGATAATTATCACTCTACCCACAGTGACGAAAACCGTCATTATTCAGAGACTATCTACAAAGCCCTGCGTGCCAACAACCGCATCGCAGTGCGCAACATTACCCAGTTGTACGATCCGGAAAAGGGTTTATTTCTGGCGGATAGATTTGTCAAAGGCACTTGCCCCAAGTGTAAAACCGACGATCAATATGGCGATAACTGTGAAGCATGCGGGGCAACCTATAGCCCGAACGACCTGATCAATCCACGTTCCACCTTGTCTGGTGCCACACCTGTTCAGCGCGAATCCGAGCATTATTTTTTCAAGCTGCCTGAATTCACTGACATGCTAAAAGCCTGGACGCGCAGTGGAACGTTACAGGAACAGGTTACCAACAAACTCAGCGAGTGGCTGGATGCAGGCCTGCAAGAGTGGGATATCAGCCGGGATGCGCCTTATTTCGGGTTTGAAATCCCGGATACAACAGGCAAGTATTTTTATGTCTGGCTGGATGCGCCAATCGGATACATGGCCAGTTTCCAACAGTATTGTGATCGCACCGGGACCAATTTTGACGAATACTGGGCGCCGGGTAGTGACGCAGAGCTGTATCATTTTATTGGCAAAGACATCATCAATTTCCATGCTTTGTTTTGGCCAGCCATGTTAAGTGACGCCGGTTACCGGACGCCGACTGCGGTTTTTGCCCATGGTTTTATGACCGTGAATGGCAAAAAAATGTCAAAGTCTCGAGGCACCTTCATCAATGGCCACACGTATCTGCGACATTTAAACCCCGAGTATCTGCGCTATTTCCTGGCCTCCCGACTGGGCAATGGTGTCGACGATCTTGATTTGAACCTGGATGAATTTGTAAACAAGATCAACTCTGATCTGGTGGGCAAACTCGTTAATATTGCCAGCCGCTGCGCCGGGTTTATTACGCGTGGTTTTGACGGCATGCTCGGCCAGCAGGTGGAAGCCTCAGCATTGCTGGCTGAATGTCAGGCAGCCGCTGATGACATCGCGCAGGCATATGAGCAGCGAGAATACCAGCGCGGGATCAGACAGATCATGTTGCTGGCAGACAAAGCCAACCAATTTATTGCGGAGCAGGCGCCTTGGACATTGGCCAAGGCGAATCCCCAAGACCCGCGTGTCCAGGCGATCTGCACCAGCGGCATCAACCTGTTTCGGCTACTGATGCTCTATCTAAAACCGGTGCTCCCGGCGATGGCAGAAAAAGCCGAGCGCTTCTTGAATGTTCCAGCACTGGAATGGACAGCATCAACAACACTGTTGTTGTCACACAAGATCAATAATTTTGAGCCCTTGATTACCCGGGTTGAACAGTCATCTATCGACGCCATGCTGGCTGAGGCTGCGGCTGATATTGAAAAGAACGCTCAAAAACCAGCTGCTGCGACTGTGCCGCAAGCCATAGACTCGCCTCTGGGTAAAGAGCCTATTGCTGACGAGATTGAATACCCTGACTTTGCCAAAGTCGATTTGAGAATCGCCATGATTATTGAAGCCAGCTACGTTGAAGGCGCTGACAAGCTCCTGCAACTGACGCTGGACCTGGGCATAGGCGCGGATGGCAAACCCGAAACGCGTAATGTTTTTTCAGGCATCCGCTCGGCCTACAAGCCTGAAGATCTGAAAGGACGCCTGACGGTATTGGTCGCCAATCTTAAACCACGCAAAATGAAATTTGGCATGTCGGAGGGCATGGTACTGGCGGCTGGCCCCGGTGGTTCTGACATCTGGTTATTGAGCCCAGATCACGGCGCACAACCCGGCATGCGTGTCATTTAAACGCGAAAACTGAATAGCCAAAGGGAGTCATTGACGGCGGGACGATTTTTCAGGTTAACTCGGTCATTGATCAGGTACCAGATTGCTCCAAAAACATTAAAAACCAACAATAGGGGATTTCAGATGATCGACGCACGTGCTGCCGCGCTGTTCCGGCAGCTTGCCATACTAGGTATCTGCCTGTTTGCCGCCAGCACCACACAGGCTCAGCTCGATGATTCTTTGCGGGACATTGAAAGCTCTATCATCAAAATTTATACCACCTCCGCTGCGCCTGATTATTTCACCCCTTGGCGCTTGATGAACCCGAGCCAGAGCAGCGGCTCAGGTTCGGTAATCTCGGGCCGCCGGATTCTGACCAACGCACATGTTGTGGCAGATGCCAGTTACGTGCAGGTACAAAAGCATAACGATGCCGAACGCTATCAGGCGCGCGTTGAATTTATCTCACACGCGTCAGATCTGGCCATCATTGTGGTTGACGACGAGACTTTTTTTGAAGACACCCCGGCACTTGAAATTGGCGATCTGCCTGAACCAAACACAGAAGTGTTTGTATTTGGGTTTCCGGTCGGTGGCCGCACACTGAGCATCACCAAAGGCATCCTGTCCAGAGTGGAACAGCAAGTGTATGCACATTCCGGCGAGTTTTTGCTGGCGGGGCAAATAGATGCGGCAATCAATCCCGGAAATAGCGGAGGACCGGTGATTGTTAACGGCAAAATCGCCGGAGTGGTGATGCAATCTGGCTCCGGTGGCCGGACCGAGGCCTTGGGCTATTTTGTGCCGCCGGATATTGTCAGGCATATGCTGACCGATGCGTCCAATGGTCAATATGATGGTTTCCCGGATTTGGGTTTTCGCACACAAGATCTCGAGAGCCCGGCTGCCAAGGCGGCTTATGGCTTGAATCCGGATCAGAACGGCGTACTGGTGATCAAAGTGTTTCAAAACTCACCCGCCGATGGAATTTTGCGCGAAAACGACGTGGTACTGAGTATTGATGGCTACAACGTTGCGGGTGACAGCACCATCAGCCTCAGCCGTTCTCTGCAAACCAACTACAAACATGCGATTGACCTCAAGCAGATTGGTGACGAAGTGCCGGTACAAATTGCCCGTCAGGGACAGGTTCTTGATCTGACCCTGACCGCTCAGCGTCGGCAAGCCAGCTACAGTCTGGTCAGGGGAGAGCAGTTTGACTCGCTGCCTGAATACTACATCTATGGCGGCATACTGTTTGTGCCACTCAATATGAATCTGATCAAACGTTGGGGGCCAGATTGGACGCGCACAGCACCCGTCAATCTGCTGCACGCGCGCAGCCAATGGAGTTCACCTGAAAAGCGCGAAGTGGTTGTTGCCTTGCAGGTGTTACCGGCTGATGTAAACCTTGGCTACCACGATGTGCGCAACTGGATTGTTGATTCAGTCAATGGCGTGCCTGTCCAGGATTTTTATCAGTTCACACGCCAGCTCAAAGACAACAACGAGCCTTATGTTGTTTTCAGAGGGGAGTCTGGTTACCAAATGGTGGTCAATCACGATCAGGCAGTCTCTACGGAAGCCGCGATACTCAATCAATATCGCATTCCATCAGCAAATTCAGACGGTTTGTTTGACACTCAGCAGTTGGCCGGGCAACCCTGATCAGCGTATGATTCGCGCTTTTGACTGCGGGGCTAATACCCCGCAGCACACTGAGCACAATGAGAGAAAATGGACTATGAGCATCAAGTCGGATAAATGGATTCGCACCATGGCAATGGAGCACGGCATGATTGAGCCGTTCGAGCCAGGTCAGGTACGCTATGTAAACGGTGGCAAAGTCATTTCCTATGGTACGTCCAGTTATGGTTATGATGTGCGCTGTGCGACAGAGTTCAAAATCTTCACCAACGTTCACACGACCAATGTCGTTGATCCCAAAAACTTTGATGAAAGCAGTTTTGTCACGATCAATGAACCCTATTGCATCATTCCACCAAACTCGTTTGCATTGGCCAGAACCATTGAGTATTTCCGGATTCCGAGTGATGTACTGACAATCTGCCTGGGTAAATCCACCTATGCGCGTTGCGGCATCATTGTGAATGTCACGCCACTGGAACCCGAGTGGGAAGGGCATGTCACCCTGGAATTCTCCAATACCACGCCGTTACCCGCAAAAATCTACGCAAATGAGGGGGTAGCACAAATGTTGTTTTATCAATCTGATGAACAGTGTGAAGTTACCTACAAACAACGCGGTGGCAAATACATGGGCCAGACCGGCGTTACCACGCCACGTGTATAACGCCGGCGTCACTCACTACTATCCTTAAGCTGACAGCCGGGTGGTCAACCCGGCGTCAAAACTTCTTGTTTCTTGCGCTTGTTATCCCAACATGCAGGTCAAATTTTTGACCTCAGTCCAAATCCCGTTTTCATGTAATTGATATTTAAAGTATTTATCTCATGGCACAAACATTGCTATGAGCTTTATGTACAAATCATTTACTTGCTTTTGCGGGATATTCGTTAAATGACATCAACACAACTGGCAACGATGAGTCTGCGCTCTGGCGCTTTGCAACCGAGCGCGGCGCAGGCTCTGGAAATGGCATTCAAGGCATTTAATGAACTTTCGGGTGAACTGAACCAGACCTGGCAAGCCTTGGAAGATCAGGTGCGCCACTTGACCATCGAATTGGAAGCCGCAAACACTCAACGCTTGAAAGAACTCGCTGATAAAGAGCGAATCGCCCGCCGACTGCAAAAACTGCTGCAATTGTTGCCCGGTGGTGTGGTTGTTTTGAATGAGAAAGGCAAAGTTGCCGAATGCAATGCCGCCGCCATCGATTTGCTGGGTGCGCCTTTAGAAAATCAAGCCTGGCTGGATATCATTCGCCAACGCTTTGCTCCCAAAAAGGATGATGGACACGAAATTTCTCTGGTGAATGGCAAACGCGTCAGCCTGCTCAGCCGCTCGCTTGATGAAGAGCCCGGCCAAATCATTCTGATTACTGACCAGACCGAAACCCGGCGCCTGCAACAAAGTCTCAGTCGTCACCAGCGCCTTATGGAAATGGGCAAAATGGTTTCCTCACTGGCCCACCAGATCCGTACACCTCTGTCTGCTGCCATGTTGTACGCAGGCCATCTTGGCAATCTTGCAGAGGTCTCGGCAAAAGAAGAGCCCAGCGATGCACGTTTTTCCCGAACACACGAGCGCTTGATGTCACGCTTGCAAAACATGGAGCGTCAGGTGCGCGACATGTTGATCTTTGCGCGCGGCGAAGCAGTGCTTGATGAGACGCTGAGCTTACGCCAGATTTTTGACGAAACCCGTGTGGCCGCCGAGGTACTGTCAAGATCCGGTGTGCTGGCGTGTGATTGGCAGAACAATGTGCCTGACTGTTTTGTGGCGTGTAACAAAGAATCTCTTATCGGAGCGCTACTTAATTTGATGGAAAATGCTGTCCAGAACGGTGGCCTTGCGGTGCAGCTAACCATAGTTGCAGAGCAACTTCCCAGCGCTAACAGCTCGAAAAATAAGACTATTTGCATCTACGTGGAAGATAACGGCCCTGGCATTGACCCAGAAAAACTGGCGCACGTGACGGAAGCTTTTTACACCACCCGCGCACAAGGCACCGGACTTGGCCTGGCAGTTGCATTAATCGTAGCGCGAGCACATGGCGGAAAGTTTTTTATCGAAAATCGCAAACAACATGAAGTTGATACATGCACCGGCGTTCGAGCAGGTTTCATTCTTCCATGTGTATCACCGCAATCCGCATCACAAGCTGGAGAGTCAAATGAGTAAAACAAGTATTCTGGTAGTAGAAGACAACTGGGACTTGCGCGAAGCGCTCAGTGATACGCTGGAGTATGCCGGTTACGATGTACTGGCCGTCCCGGGTGGCGAGCAAGCATTGCAAGCCTTGTCGCAGCGTCGCATGGACATGGTGGTATCGGATATCAACATGGACGGCATGGACGGTCACGAGTTGCTGGTGCGGGTACGAGCGCTGTACCCCGTGATGCCAGTAATTTTAATTACCGCATTTGGCAGCATCGGAAGCTCAGTGCGCGCCATGCGCGAAGGCGCTGTCGACTACCTGTTGAAACCCTTCAAGCCTGAACAGTTGATCGCCACGGTTGAGAAGTACCTGACACAACGTGTCAGTGACCGCACCGACCCGATAGCCGTTGAACCCTCAAGCCAACAATTGCTCGCACTGGCGCGCAAAGTGGCGCAATCAGATGCTACCGTCTTGATCTCTGGGGAAAGCGGCACCGGTAAAGAAGTGTTAGCTCAATATATTCACCAGCAATCGCCGCGCAAAAATGGACCATTTGTCGCCATCAACTGTGCTGCGATTCCGGAAAACATGCTGGAAGCTACACTGTTTGGCCACGAAAAAGGCTCCTTCACTGGCGCCTACCAAAGCAGCCCCGGCAAGTTTGAGCAGGCCGATGGCGGCACACTGCTGCTCGACGAAATATCCGAGATGGACATCGGGCTGCAGGCAAAGATTCTTCGTGTGTTACAAGAGCGTGAAGTAGAACGACTGGGCAGTCGTAAGACGCTGCATCTGAACGTTCGGGTGATTGCAACCACCAACCGGGACTTGCGCCTGTGCGTCAGAGAAGGACGCTTTCGCGAAGATCTTTTTTACCGACTGAGTGTGTTCCCCTTGGCGTGGCAGGCATTGCGCAATCGGCAATTGGACATCATTCCGCTGGCGACACGCTTGTTGATTCAACACGCACAGCGTATGGGCCGCGGTGCTGTGCATCTTGGCGACAGTGCCAAATCGGCCATGTTGGCTTATGAGTGGCCAGGTAACGTGCGCGAACTGGACAACGTCTTGCAACGTGCACTGATTATTCAGGATGGTTCACAAATCAATGCCGCTGCGCTGGGTTTATCGGATTACAACGGCATGGGCATGTCCGAGCCCCTTTACACACAACCCACGCAGACACCTGCGATTCACACCCAGATCTCTCAGCCAATCAGCGCGGCGTCCACGCCGTTCGAAAGTATGTCATTGAACCAGAGCGAGACACCGTTTAAATCCTCGGAAGACAGTGACTTGGGCTCTGATCTGAAACAACGTGAGTTTCAAATTATTATCAGCGCACTGAAGCAACAGGGTGGCCGACGCAAAGAGACAGCTGACGCCCTGGGTGTCAGCGCGCGTACCTTGCGCTACAAGCTGGCGCGTATGCGAGACATGGGAATCAATATTGATTCCATGGTCAGTGCTTGAGCGCTCGACCACATATACACAGAACTTTGAATTGACTTGAATGGTGAAGCAACATGAATGGTGTAACTGATCGAATGGATATTAACCAACTGCTCCTGCAGATGCGCGAAATTCGTGGCCAGATCCAGACCCCATCTGTCAGACCGGAAGAAATAGCTAACGCCTTAGGCGCGGGCAGTGGCGCATCGGCAACCGGTCAAAGTGAACGCACAGGTTTTGCAGACATGCTAAAAAGTGCGGTTAATTCGGTCAATGAAACTCAACAAAAATCCAGTGAGTTGCAACGCGCATTTGAAATGGGCGACCCACAAGTCGACATCACACAAGTCATGATTCAAATGCAAAAAGCCAGTGTGTCTTTTGAAGCCATGAATCAGGTTCGCAATCGTCTGGTCACCGCATACCAAGACATTATGAACATGCCAATATGAATATGAATTTTTATACGATGTTTTTAACAGGGCAATAACATGGCCACAGCGGATTTAGCAAGTTCACAAACATCTGGCGCGGGTGCCGCAGCTAAAGGCGGCAGTAACTTTTTGACCGGATTTAATCGCCTGAATGTTATCCGACAGGCAGGTTTGCTGGTTGGTCTGGCAGCCAGCATTGCGCTGGGTTTCAGCGTGGTGCTCTGGAGTCAGCGCGAGGAATACCAGCCGGTTTACCCGAGTCTGCAGGGGTTTGATGTATCGGAACTTGCGCAAGTGCTGGAAGCTGGCACAGTACCGTATCGAATTGATCCGGCATCGGGCGTGCTGTTGGTGCCAGCGGATCAGGTCGCGGCCGTTCGCCTTGAGATCGCGGCCGCCGGAATCTCGCGCGACAACGGTTTTGGTTATGAGTTTATGGATCAGGAGGCCAGCCTTGGTACCAGCCAGTTCATGGAGGAAAACCGCTACAAACGCAGCCTGGAAGGCGAACTGCAACGAACCATCACAAATTTCCGTCATGTTCAGGCAGCCAGAGTGCACCTTGCCACACCGGAACGAACTGTCTTTGTCAGAGATGCACGCAAACCCACCGCATCGGTCTTTTTGACCTTATTGTCGGGCCGTCAATTGACTGACACACAGGTTCAGGCAATCTCCAATCTGGTTGCCTCCAGTGTCCCCAACATGGATCCGGTCGATGTAACGGTTGTTGATCAGGCTGGCAACTTGTTGTCCCGTCGTGACGATAACCCGGAATTTAAAATTGCGGGCGAGCAATTTGAGTACGTCCGTCGTTATGAAGAAACACTGGTATCGCGCGTAAACCGAATTCTTATGCCCCTGCTGGGGTCTGGACGTTTTACGGCGGAAGTAGCTGCGGATATCGATTTCACCCGCACAGAACAGGCGGCAGAGACTTACAGTCCGGAGACGGCAGTCCTGCGTAGTGAACAATCGATGGATGAACGCAGGGCCGGCGGTGAAATCATTGCAGGCATTCCTGGTGCGCTGAGCAACCAACCGCCTGCTGCAGCACAGGCACCAGAAACACTCGGGCAAGCGCAGGCAGCACAAACTGCCGCGGATAACACCAATGTGCGCTCACAAGCCACCCGCAATTATGAAATCGATAGAACCATCAGCTACATTACCAGCGACCCGGTGACTGTGCGTCGTTTGTCGATTGCGGTGGTGATTGATGAACCAGAAGGCGAAGGTATAGCGCCATGGACGCCCGAGGACATTGAGCGTATTACTGCCTTAGTGCGAGATGCGGTGGGTTACAGTGTTGAACGAGGTGACAGTGTCACTGTAATCAACAAAAAATTCGCCCAACCAGAACTGACGGTGATGGAAGAATTACCCATATGGCAACAATCCTGGTTTGCCGGCGCGTTGCGCCAGGGAGCAGGTGCATTGTTTGTATTGATTCTGGTGTTTGGTGTATTGATGCCCGTTTTGCGTCGACTGTCGGCAGTCGGTACTGACAGCCGCGCCTTGGTGCCCGTTGTGGCAGGCCGGAATGGCGGTGACATGCAATATGCAGATGTACAGGCTGACGGATCGCGCATGAGCGATGACTCGGTGACTTTGTCAGGCGGTGATGATCTGCTGTTGTCAGGCCCAACCGAGAGTTATGAACGGCAACTCAGCACGATTAAAGGCCTGGTTGCTCAGGATCCTGCCCGTGTTGCACAGGTGGTAAAAAACTGGATAGCGAATGATGTCTGATAAAAATGCTGCTGAAAAGTTAGGTCGTAGTGTCAGCCCGCTGGAGCGTGCTGCAATCTTGCTCATGAGTATGGGTGAAAAAGACGCGGCCGAAGTACTCAAACAGATGGGCCCTAAAGAAGTCCAAAAAGTTGGCTCAGCCATGTCAACACTAAAATCCGTGACACAAGACACAGTGTCTGGTGTGTTATCTGTATTTCTGACCGAGTGTGGTAATCAAAGTGGTCTGGGAATCGGGGCTGACGCCTACATCCGCACGATGCTGACTGAGGCACTTGGAGAAGAACGCGCGCGCGGTTTGCTTGATCGAATTCTGCTGGGAGGCGCAAGCTCCGGGATCAATAGTCTGAAATGGATGGATTCCCGATCCGTGGCGGATGTGATTCGTAACGAGCACCCGCAAATTCAGGCAGTAGTCCTGAGTTACCTTGAACCTGATCAGTCGGCCAGTATTCTTTCAAATTTCCCGGACAAGGTTCGCGTCGAAATCATGATGCGAATCGCCTCACTGGAAAGTGTGCAACCTGAAGCGCTGAAAGAGCTGAACCTGATTCTTGAAAAACAGTTCTCCGGCAAGGGTGCAAATCCGTCAACTACCATTGGTGGCACAAAAACTGCTGCAGAAATCATGAACAACCTGGAAGGTGCCATTGAGCAAGAACTGATGCAGTCAATCAAAAATCTGGATGAGGATATCGGAAACCAGATTCAAGATCTGATGTTTGTATTTGATAATCTTAGAGAAGTTGATGACCGCGGCATCCAGTCTTTGTTAAGGGAAGTGTCATCGGAGGTATTGATTCTGGCGCTTAAAGGTGCCGATGACTTCCTGAAGGAAAAGTTTTTTAACAACATGTCCAAACGGGCGGCAGAGTTGTTGCGTGACGATCTGGAAGCCAAAGGGCCGGTTCGCATTATTGAAGTTGAAGCGGCACAGAAAGAGATTCTGGTGGTTGCCCGACGCATGGCAGATTCCGGCGAAATTCAACTCGGCGGCGGCGGCGAGGCCATGATCTGACCACCCAAAAGTCAGATCGCCATGCCGAAAAGCTAATGCAAAAAATTGAAGATCCGCAGCGTGGAGCAGCAACATGACAATTCAGCGGCATATTTTTGACGGCAACTCCCGTATCGGCCAGAAAGATCTGGAACAGGAACCCGTGCTGCGCTGGATTCCACCAACCATTGGTAAAGGTGGCAATCTGGTTCATGCCGAACCCCGCGAAGAGTCTGTACTACGCCAGGTAGTTTCACAGGTTGCCCCACGAAACTCTGTTGAAAAACCGACCGCCGGCCATGCTGCCTCACCCACGGAAATAGCTCGCGAATTTGATCAGGCACGTGAGGAGGGCTTGATGCTCGGCCGTCAGGAAGGCATGCACAAAGGCCTTGAGGAAGGTCGCCGTCAGGGCATGGATCAAGGCAGGGAACAAGGTCTTCAAGAGGGGAGAGAACAAGGCAGGGCAGAAGGGTATAAAGATGGCTTAAAACGTGCAGAGACCGAGGTAAGCCAGCAAATGGCAACGCTGGATAGCATCCTGACACATTTGACCCACGCGTTAAATGAACAGGATTATCAATTGGAGCAAGCGCTGCTGACCTTGAGTAAAGAAATTGCACGTCACGTTGTCCAGCGCGAACTGATGATAGACAGCAGCCACATCATGGCTATTGTGCGTCAGGCCATAGCGACCCTACCGGCCAGTCGCGATAACGTCCGAATTTTGGTAAACCCCGATGATGTGCCGGTGGTCGAACGTGCGGCACAGGACAACGGTGACAGTTGGCGGGTGATAGGCAGTTCACAGATTGCACGCGGTGGCTGCCGCGTGGAGACCGATCAAAGTGTGGTTGATTTTACAACCGGCGAGCGTTTTAAACAGGTACTAGAACAGATCGTGAACCGACAATTGTCACAAGATCAGGATCAAGGCGCAGTCACCGTGCCTGCCGGTGAAAATTTTGTCATTGCCCCGGATCCGGTTGTGCGCTCGCGCGCAGCGTCTGCGACCAGCAACATCAAAACACCTCCACACAAAAGTTTTGCAGAAGAAGCGGCCAGCCTGGCCTCAGCTCAAATGGCAGAGGGCATCGCTGCGCCTGAACTATCCAAGTTCGCTTCGCTTACCAGAGATCAGGAGTACTGATCATGTTGAGGCAACATCTTGCACAACGACTTCGCTGCTATCTGCCCACTGAGACGCCTGTTACTCAGCCGGTGATTGTTGGCCGATTGACGCGTGTTGTGGGCCTGACGCTGGAAGCCGTTGGTTGTAACGTCTCCCTGGGCGGCCGTTGTCTGGTCAGTCACCCGAGCGGTCGCGATATCGAGGCAGAAGTTGTTGGATTTGACGGTGCCAGAATTTTCCTGATGCCACTTTACGGCGTTGAAGGCTTGCAGCCCGGTGCCAGTGTTGTGCCCGCCGCTCAGAATCAAAAGCTGTGGGTAGGCAATGGATTGCTCGGCAGAGTACTCAACGGATTTGGTGAGCCAATTGATGGACTTGGCCCCTTGGCCATGCATGAATGCCGGGAAGCAGGGCCCGAGAGAAGCATCAACCCATTAAAGCGTCAGCCTATCCGCCAGGCATTGGACGTCGGCATTGCGGCCATCAATGGTCTGTTAACTGTGGGCAAAGGCCAGCGTATTGGATTGTTTGCAGGCAGCGGCGTAGGTAAAAGCGTGCTATTGGGCATGATGACACGCTTTACCAATGCCGATGTGATTGTTGTTGGTCTTATCGGCGAACGGGGCCGTGAGGTCAAAGAGTTTATCGAGGAAATTCTGGGCGAGGAGGGCTTGCGCAGATCCGTTGTGGTTGCATCCCCAGCGGATGACTCACCACTCATGCGACTCCGTGCTGCCACCGTCACCACCCGGATTGCTGAAGGTTTCCGGGATCAGGGCAAAGATGTGCTGATGTTGATGGATTCGTTGACACGTTATGCCATGGCGCAGCGAGAAATTGCACTGGCGATTGGAGAACCACCTGCAACCAAGGGTTATCCGCCGTCAGTTTTTGCTCGATTGCCCCAATTGGTAGAGCGCGCGGGCAACGCCGATAAAGGCGGTGGCACTATCACTGCGTTTTATACAGTACTGACCGAAGGCGACGATCAACAAGACCCGATTGCCGATTCCGCGCGAGCCATCCTGGATGGACACATTGTGCTGTCGCGCGCATTGGCCGAACAGGGGCACTATCCCGCCATCGATGTTGAAGCATCTATCAGCCGGGTTATGCCTTCAGTGGTGAGCACAGAACATCTCGCCAAGGCACAATTATTCAAGCGCGTTTATTCCCGTTACCAGCAGAATCGCGACTTGATCAGTGTGGGTGCCTATACCATGGGTGCCGACAAAGATATCGATTTTGCGATTGAGCGCATGCCCCATTTACGCCAGTTTCTGCAACAAGGTTTAAGCGAGAATATCGCACTCGTCACTGCCGTGGAACGTCTTGGCAAAGCCATCACACCGCTCTCAAGAGCCATGCCCGGAAACAACCCGGGCGCTGGCAACGTCACCACCTTGCAGCCGCGCACACTCGGTGCCAGTGACCGTAACACTGCCGCAAGCAATAATGCCGCCGGCAAAGCCTCATGAACCGCGTTAAAAGAATGCAACCAGTCCTGCGGATTGCTGAACTCGATGTGGAAAAAGCGGGCCGGCAGCTAGCTCAAATTCAGCAACGGATTCTGATCGAACAAGGCAAAGTTGTTCAACTGCAGGACTACCAGCAAGAGTACCGCCTTCGCTTGCAAACCGCCGGACAGGCTGGCATGAGCGTTGATAAACTCAGATTGTTTGATGGCTTTCATCAGCAGCTAGACAAAGCAATCGAGCAACAACAGCAATTGATTTCAAAAATTCAGCAAGATCAAGAAGTTATTAAATCAATCTGGCAACAGAAAGATATCCGGTACAAAAGCCTTCAGAAAATGCTTGAGCGCATTGAGAAAGATGCCGCTGTGCAGCAAGCCCGCATAGAACAGCGCAACCACGACGAGTACTCGCGACGTCGATCTGGCAATAACGGCTGGTCATAGTTGGCAGGATTTTTGCTGATGCTGATGAGATAGCAGATGGGATAGCAGACCCAAACCGCAAACCAGACTCAGTAGCAAACCAGCAACAAAGGGCAGCAACGATGAAGTTAGTACAAGATTCCCCCCAAAATAAAGCGGCTGCCGTACTGCTTGGCGCAGGGTTTCAGACACCTGGTGAAACCGCCGGCACACAGAAGAAACTCGCGTTTGCTGAGGATTTACGGCAACAGATCAGTGAAGCCGTTGCAGGCAGTCGTATTCGACAGTCCAGCAATACCCCGAACCACTCAGAAACCACTGCGTCCAATCCGGTGATCGTTGGAGGGAAGCAATCTACTGCGCTCACGACGTCACAGGTTAAAACAGGAGACAGTTTTTCTGCCAAAGAAGCGGACAACCTTGCCACTGGTGGCATATCTTTGCCGCAGACTGACCAAAGCTTGCCGATGACACACGTCGAAAGTGATACAAACACACGCTACGCTGACGCGTGGTCTGCGGAACTCGAGACTGCACCCTTGGCAATTGATCTCAACACGATGCCATCGTTGCTTGATGCAGTCACCTCCAACATAGACAGGGATACATCGCCTTTCGGTGCTGGCGATAGCAGCATGGTGCCGGGCAACCCGGCCAGCCAGCTGCTTCCAGCTGCCTGGATGTCCTTGCAGGACGATACAGCCGCCAGCCATCTGCCCGGCTTGAACCTGATCGCAGACGCCGGACTTTCGGCTTTTGCGGCATCACCGCTGGCGAACCCCTTTGACATCAGCACAACCGAACTGAATATGCCTGACCATACCAACAACTTATTGCTGGATGCCGCCTTTGTCTCCGAACAACTGAGCGCGGCAGTGGTAGAGGCGAACACCGCCTCAGCAGTTATGATTGGCAGCCCGGCCGTCACCGATATAGCGCTCCCCGGTACTCAGCACACTGTACAGAGTGAGAATCTTGCTGATGAGATGACGGCCCTCAATTTGACTGCAGCCTATGACCTGTCTCTGCCGGATGTAATGCCCGCCAGCCCTTTTGATCCTCTGACGGTTTCCACACCTGATGCACCAGACCTCACGCTCGCCTCACGCATTGAAACCGCGTTAAATACTGGGCAAACCGCGACTGTCGCGCCATCTTTACCTGAATTGACGGGTACACAGACAGATAACATTTTAGTGGATGGAATTGAATCGCAAGTAGCGGCGATGCCTTTTGCTCCGCTTAGCCGTAACGCTTTGGCCAATCAACAGGGCAACACCGTCGACAATCTCTCTGAAGTGGATGCTGAGTTACAAACCAAGGGTCTGGAGCCTGCCAGCAGCGCCTCGACACGGTCTGCTTACGTGAACAGCTTACTGACCAATCTGTTGGGAACAGCCGCAGATACTTCGACAGCGTCCGGAGCAACGAATACGACTTTGATCCAAAACAACGCGCTTTTGCCTGAAAACCTGGGGACCTCTCTGGAGGATTTTCTGGGACAAATCAACGGGCTGATTCCAACCAAATCAACGCTGAGCGATCAGCAATTGCTGGCCAGTGTTGGCGTGAATGCCGGTGACCCAGCATCCGGTTTACAAGGCGCGTCGCTGTACACGGCAGATCAGCGCTTACAACAAGCCGCTGAGGCACGACTTGCGCACTTACAGGGATTGCAGCAAACAAACGCATCTGTTGAAAATGCCACCTCGCGCATGACAGGCACCGGGCTTTCCGGGCTTGATGTGACCTTTGGGCAGCCCGGCTGGGTAGAACGTGTCGGGCGACAAATGCTGCTGCAGTCAGCACAAGGCAACAGCAGTGCCCAGATACAACTGGACCCCCCAGAACTTGGCAGCCTCACTATCCGCATTCAGTTGGTTGATCAATCCGCCACCGTCAACTTTGTCAGTCCGCATGCCATGGTCAGAGATGCCTTGGAGCAGCAAGCACAGCGTCTTCAGGAGATGTTCAACGAACAAGGCTTGAATTTGCGTGATGTCTCAGTGTCAGGCCAATCTGCCAACGCCAGACAACAATCAGAACAGCAGTCACGAGAACAGCCGGGCACAGCTGGCCAGACGGGTGACAACCACGAACAAGAAATTGTGTCATCAGCGCACAAGACGATGTCATTGATTGATTATTACGCCTGAGATTGGTGGCCACCTGATGTAAAACTGTCAAAGCGCTCAGCCCCTGAGGTGCAATTCCTCAGGGTGCGCGTCACAAATTTGGCGATTGCATCGCAGAATGATCCTGCAGTTAAACAATTTGATTTACCCGCTATTAAAATCTTATCAAAACCATTAACTTAGCGTACTACTTAAAGTATGGCACAAGCTTTGCTTCTGCCTGTGTATTCTATGTCCGATTATTCTGACAGTTCGGCGAACGAGGCGGCTATGGCACAAGATGGTGATAAAACTGCAAAAAAAGGCAAAAAGGGCCTGGTCATTGGCGCGCTTGCCGGGGTGTTGGTGTTGGGTGGAGGTGCCGGCGCGTTTTTGTTTATGGGTGGTGAGCCTGCTGAACCGGTCAGCACTGAACCCGCAGGCCCGGTGCTGGGTCCCGTTCAGTATCTGGAGCTGGCACCCTCGTTTATCGTGAACTTCCCGCATCAAGGTCGTCAGCGTTTTTTGCAGGCCAGCATCTCTGTTATGAGTCGCGACCCCCAGGCCTTGGAGGCTGTCACTCAGCACATGCCGGTTGTCAGGCATAATTTGATCAACCTGTTAAATGCACAGATGTTGTTGGTATTTGAAGACCCAACGGGTATTGAACTTCTGCGCCAATTGGCTACTCAAGAGGTCAAACAGGTGTTGATGCGCGAGATTGGCAGGGAAGGCATCGAAGAAGTGTTGTTTACCAATTTTGTAATGCAATAAATCAAAAGAGACTCACATGCAGGATCTGTTATCACAAGACGAAATTGACGCGTTATTGCATGGTGTTGATGACTCCATGCTTGACCCCGGCCTTGAAGACGATGCCGGGTCGGTTCGCCCGTATGATCTGACCACGCAGGATCGCATTGTGCGCGGGCGTATGCCGACCCTCGAAATGATCAATGAACGATTTGCGCGCGGCACGCGCATCAGTTTATTCAATTTATTGCGTCGCACCGCAGACGTCTCCATCGGCGGTGTTCAGATCACCAAGTTTGGCGAATACCTTCACACGCTCTATGTTCCTACCAGTTTGAATCTGGTCAAGTTTCGACCCTTGCGCGGCACAGCATTGATTGTGCTGGATGCCAAGCTGGTGTTTAAGTTGGTCGATAACTATTTTGGTGGTGATGGACGTCACGCAAAAATTGAAGGCAGGGAATTCACTCCCACAGAACTGCGTGTAGTGCAGATGGTACTGAACCAGATTTTTGCTGATCTTGGTGAAGCATGGCGTAACGTTTACAAACTCGAATTTGACTACCTGCGCTCGGAAGTCAACCCGGCCATGGCCAATATTGTCAGCCCCAGTGAAGTTGTTGTGGTCAGCACTTTTCACATAGAGCTCGATGGCGGTGGCGGCGACATTCATATTACCCAACCCTATGCCATGATTGAACCCATACGCGAGCTGCTGGACGCGGGTATGCAAAGTGATGTAGACGAGCATGATGAACGCTGGGGCAATGCACTGCGCGAGCAAATCAAAGATGCAACCGTCGATTTCACGTGTGATCTGTTTGAACGCTCCATCACACTGCGGGATGTTGTCGATCTGGAAGCAGGCGATGTGATCCCGATAGAAATGCCGGAAACTGTTGTACTCAAAGCCAATGGTATTCCGATGTTCAATACACGTATTGGTATGTCAAATGGCAATCTGGCACTGCGCATAGAAGGTGTGCACAGACGTCATCAAAAGTGAACTGGCAGCTCAAAACAAATTACGCATAAATGAATTAACGAGGAAACATGATGAGTGACGACAAGGCGATGGCAGATGAGTGGGCAGCAGCGATGGAGGAAGATGCGTTTTCCAAATCGGCTGATGCTGACAAAAAAACCAGAGCGCCGGATCTGGATGTCATTCTGGATATCCCAGTGCGCATCTCTATGGAAGTTGGCAGTACTGCCATAACCATACGAAATTTATTACAGCTGAATCAGGGTTCTGTCATTGAACTTGACCGCTTGGCGGGGGAACCATTAGATGTATTGGTTAATGGTACTTTGATTGCCCACGGTGAGGTGGTGGTTGTGAACGACAAGTTTGGTATTCGCATGACGGATGTCATCAGCCCCTCTGAACGCATCAAGAAGTTGCGTTAATCATGGCGGAATTAACAACTGCCGGCGAAACCCTTGAACCTGTTTCTTTACTTGGCGCGGGTGGTGCAAGCGCGGTAGGCCAAACCTTACTTTGGTTATTGCTTGTTGTCGGATTGATCCTGCTGCTGGCCTGGCTTGCCAGACGCATTGGTGGTTTACAGATGCAAAATGCTGGCGCCATCAAAATGCTGAGCATGTTGCCCGTTGGCAATAAAGAACGCATAGCACTGGTGCAGGTGGGCGATAAACAACTGTTGATTGGCATTGCACCCGGGCGCGTCAATACACTGCACGTATTTGAGCAGGCTGTCATCAACACGGATGTTGCGGCAAACCAGAGCGCAGAAATCCCCGGAAAACAATCGTTTCAACAAATACTACTGAACACTGTGACAGGGAAACGCTTGTGATACAGAAACTGATCCTGACCCTGTGCGCGCTGCTGTTGTCCACATCCCTGATCGCGCAAGACACTACCACCATCAGCACACTGCCAGAGGCACAAAACCTCGTGACCGGCATTCCGGCGTTGTCCGTCACCACCGGTGCCGACGGCGGACAACAATACACGGTCTCGCTGCAAATCCTGGCCATCATGACCGCGCTGACACTGTTGCCCGCGTTGGCCATGATGATGACGTCGTTTACAAGAATTATTGTGGTATTCGCCATTTTGAGACAGGCATTAGGGCTGCAACAGACACCCTCCAACCAGATTTTGCTGGGTCTTGCGCTGTTTTTGTCGATATTCATCATGACGCCGGTTTTCCAGCAGTTAAACGAAACAGCCATTCAGCCTTACATCAATGAAGAAATATCCGCACAGGAAGCATTAACTCTGGCCGAAATCCCATTTCGCACCTTTATGTCAGCACAGACTCGCGAATCCGACCTTCAGTTGTTCCTGGAACTTTCAGACACACCGGAAGTTGCCAGTATCGACGAGGTGCCCATTACTGTTTTGATTCCGGCATTTGTGACCAGCGAATTAAAAACTGCGTTTCAGATCGGGTTCCTGCTGTTCATTCCGTTTTTGGTGATCGACCTGGTCGTCGCCAGCGTGTTGATGGCGATGGGCATGATGATGTTGTCACCCATCATCATTTCGCTGCCTTTCAAGATCATGCTGTTTGTGTTGATTGACGGCTGGGCCATGGTGATAGGCACGTTGGCAATGAGTTTTGGAGTCTGACCATGATGACACCCGATGTTGCAGTAGGTATCTGGCGCGAAGCGATGTGGCTGATAGTGTTACTCGTGGCGGTTATTGTAATGCCAAGTCTACTGATTGGACTGGTGATCAGTACCTTCCAGGCGGCCACACAGATTAACGAACAAACCTTGAGCTTTTTGCCTCGTCTGTTGGTCACTCTGATTGTGATCATCATTACCGGCCCATGGTTGCTGCGCCGAATTATGGATTACACAGAACAGTTGGTTCTGAGTATTCCGTTTTTGGTTGGGTAAGCAAAGTGATCAGTTATACCGAAGCCGAAATTGGTGCGCTGGTGGGCAGCTTCCTTTGGCCTTTGTTCAGAATCATGGGCTTTTTCCTGGCAGCACCGGTGGTGGGTTCGAATTTTGTACCGGCCCGCGTACGTCTCATTCTGGCGTTAGCTGTATCGATCCTGATAGCGCCAAGTTTACCCGACGTACCTGAAGTCCCGGCTCTGTCGGTCCCAGCATTTCTGATTGTGTTGCAACAGGTACTGATTGGGTTTGCGCTGGGTTTCTTCATGCAGATGGTGTTTCAGATATTTATTGTGCTCGGACAGTTGATTGCCATGCAGATGGGTCTTGGTTTCGCGTCCATGGTTGATCCAACCAACGGCATCAATGTGGCGATTCTGAGTAGCTTCTATATGATGTTTGTCACCATGTTGTTTGTCCTGTTCGATGGGCATCTGGTTATGATTTCAGTGATTGCCGAGAGTTTTGAACAGATTCCCATCAGCAGCACGGCCGTAGACAGAGATATTTATTATAGACTTATCAGCACGATAAGCTGGGTATTCTCAAGTGCTTTGTTACTTGCATTGCCCGCGCTGACAGCCTTGCTGATCACCAACTTTGCGTTTGGCATTATGACCCGTGCAGCACCACAAATGAATATTTTTGCCTTGGGCTTTCCGGTTGCGTTGATGTTCGGCTTGTTTATCATCTGGATGACCATGGGTTATTTCGAAGAAATTTCACGCACAGTGTTTACCGACATGTTTATCCGCATGCGCGCACTGCTTAACTGACTTGAGGAGCTGTTAAATCATGGCTGAAGAAGACTCCTCGTCGGAAAAGTCGCAAGAACCCACCTCCAAACGCCTTGAACAAGCAAAAGAGGACGGTGACACCGTTCGCTCCCGCGAACTTAACACCATGGCGATCCTGTTAGCCGGCAGTGGCGCTTTGTTAATTTTTGGCGGATTCATGATTGAATCCATGCGCAGCATCATGGTCTATAACTTTTCGTTTGACCGCAGTCAGATATTTGACACCAGTGCGATGTTACAACACCTGGAAGTGGCAATTATGGAAGGCCTCAGATCGCTGGGCCCCATATTTATCGTGTTACTAATTGCCGCCATTCTGGGTCCCATCTCATTGGGTGGCTGGAACATGACATTCAAGGCGGTGATGCCCAAAGCCAATCGTATGGATCCGATGGCAGGGCTCAAACGCATGTTTGGCAGCAAAGCCTTGGTAGAACTGGCCAAAGCAGCTGGCAAAGTGCTGGTGGTCGCAGCCATCGCGCTGCTTATTTTTGTGCTCAACACCGACCGCATCATGCAGATCTATTCCGAACCGATTTTGCCTGCCATGCAGCACACATTGTCCATTCTGGGATGGTCAGTGCTGGGAATGTCCTGCGCGATGATCCTGATCACGCTGATTGATGTGCCGTTCCAGATACACTCGCACACCCAGAAACTCAAGATGACCTTGCAACAGGTCAAAGATGAAATGAAGGATTCCGAAGGTAAACCGGAGGTCAAACAACGTATTCGTCAACTGCAGTATCAGATGACACAAAATCGCATGATGTCGAACCTGCCTCAGGCTGATGTCATCATCACTAACCCTGAACATTACTCTGTCGCACTGAAGTACCAACAAGGGGGTGATGGGGCTCCGGTTTTGTTAGCCAAGGGAGTTGACTTGATTGCGATGAAAATTCGGGAAGTTGCCCGGCTTAATAACATCACCATCGTCGAGTCACCCGTGCTTGCCCGCGCCATTTTTTACAATACCCGTCTGGATGAAGAAATCCCGGAAGGACTGTACAAAGCGGTTGCCCAGGTACTTGCCTATGTCTTCCAACTCCGACAATACAAACCTGGTAAAGGACCAAAACCCGTCCTCAGTAAAGACCTGCAAGTGCCTGAGGACTTGCGTCACGATTAAAACTGCACCCCCCCGACATCTCCGCTTTGATGTTGATAGATTGCGCCTTCAACACCCTGCAAGCCATTGTTTTTATTAACCCGACCCCGTTATCTCAATTTATTTTTGCCTTTGATTGAAAGTGTGCACGACTTTTGCAGAGTACCTGTTGGGCACGCTGTTTTCTGATGTTTTTTTAACAAACAGCGTCAAGAATTTGGTGAACAGGTCCGTTTTTTCTGTTGCAGCGTCGAAACCCTGACGCTTCCATAAAAACGACCACAACTCAGTCAAAAATGGCATCAACCATGAATTTGGGCAGTAATCTGGATCGTACAAATCTACTGAGCAACGCCAGGAATATCACCCAGGGCAATCTGGGTATCCCGCTGTTGCTGTTGGTCATTCTTGGCATGATGACTCTGCCAGTGCCTCCCATTCTGCTGGACATATTTTTCACTTTTAACATCACGATTGCACTGGTAGTTCTCAGCGTGTCTGTCTACGCCATGCGCCCGCTGGATTTTGCAGTTTTTCCAACCATTCTTCTGGTATCAACACTGCTAAGACTGGCATTAAACGTGGCATCAACCCGGGTGGTGCTGCTGAATGGACACGAAGGTGGGGCAGCCGCTGGCAAAGTCATCGAGTCCTTTGGCGAAGTAGTTATTGGTGGCAATTACGCAGTCGGTTTGATTGTGTTTCTGATCCTGGTGATTATCAACTTTGTGGTTGTCACCAAAGGCGCAGGCCGAATCGCCGAGGTCAGTGCGCGCTTCACGCTGGATGCGATGCCTGGCAAACAGATGGCGGTAGATGCAGACCTGAACGCAGGTGTGATTGATCAGGAGCAGGCGCGCAAACGTCGCAGCGAAATCACGCAGGAGGCCGATTTTTATGGCTCCATGGACGGTGCCAGTAAATTTGTAAAGGGTGATGCTGTCGCGGGTATTTTGATCCTTGTCATCAACATGGTGGGTGGTCTTGGCATCGGCATGATGCAACACGGGCTGGATTTTGCGACAGCAGCGGAGCGATACGCGCTGCTGACTATCGGTGATGGTCTGGTGGCACAAATTCCTGCGCTTATTTTGTCGACTGCCGCAGCAATCATGGTGACGCGCAGCAATACCAGCGAAATGATGGGCGCCCAGGTAATCGGTCAAATGTTTGCTACGCCCCGATCTTTGGGTGTGGCGGCAGGCATCCTGTTTGTAATGGGCATTGTGCCCGGCATGCCTCACCTCGCTTTTTTGGCGCTGGCATTGGCGGCAGCCGCGGGCTCCGTTGCGATTTACTTCAAACACAAAATTATCCCAACTCCGCCAGAACAGGTTATTGCTGAGAAGGCGGCGCAAGAGGCCAAAACCAAAGCAACTGAGCAGGAACTGGGCTGGAGTGATGTAACACCTGTTGATGTTGTTGGCCTGGAAGTGGGATACCGGCTTATCCCCTTGGTGGACAAAAATCAGGGCGGCCAGCTGCTTGGACGCATCAAAGGCATCCGCAAGAAACTCTCACAGGATCTCGGTTTCCTGGTGCCATCTGTCCACATTCGCGACAACCTCGATCTGCAACCCAACGAATATCGCATCAATCTGATGGGTGTAAACATTGGAGGCGCCGAGATTTATCCGGAGCGAGAGATGGCAATCAATCCAGGTCAGGTTTATGGCAGAGCGCAAGGTATTTCCGCCAAAGATCCGGCGTTTGGCCTGGAAGCAATCTGGATAGAACCGAGCCAGCGCGAGCACGTTCAAGCGCTTGGATATACCGTTGTAGATGCCAGCACGGTCGTTGCAACACACATGAATACCTTGCTGCAAAAACACGCGCATGAACTGTTGGGACATGATGAAGTTCACGAGCTGTTAGCCATGCTTGGCAAGACTTCCAAAAAGCTGGCGGAAGAACTTCCGACGCTGATCAATCCCAATATTCTGCGCAAAGTCCTGCAAAACCTGCTGCAAGAGGGCATCCCCGTCAAAGATATGCGCAGTATCGGCGAAGCGCTCGCGATGACATCGTCAAAGACCATGGATTCGGTGTCATTGACCTCTGCGGTGCGTGTTGCGCTAGCCCGAGTGATCATTCAAGGCATCTACGGCACCCGCGCAGAATTGCCAGTGATGACACTTGATCCACAACTGGAACAGATTTTGCTTAAAGCAGTACAACAGTCATCACAACATGCGGAAGCGGCAAGTTCAGATGACAGCGTCGTCATAGAACCCGGTATTGCAGAACGCTTACAGCAAGCATTGGTTCAGGCCGCGCAGCGGCAGGAAATTGCCGGCAACCCAGCTGTTTTACTGGTTGGAGCACCGCTCAGACCATTGTTGTCGCGGTTTGTACGTTTCACCTTAAGCGGCATCAAAGTGCTTTCGTACCAGGAAATACCAGATAACAAACAGATCACCATCGTTGCGACCATCGGTCAGTAGGTCAAAAGGAAAATATCATGCAACTGAAAAAAATACAGGCAAAAGACATGCGTCAGGCGATGATGCAGGTCAGGGACGAATTGGGCGATGATGCGGCCATCCTGTCCAGTCGCAGCTTGCCAGCCGGTGGTGTCGAAGTGATTGCGACACTGGCACCGGCCGCGCCGCTTGCCAAACCAGTTGCCTCTGCTGCCAAAACTGCTGACGCGAACGTCAGCAAAGCAGAATTCGGCGCCATGCGTTCGGAATTGCACAGTATACGTACCCTGTTGCAACAACGTATTAATGGTCTGGCATGGGAGCAATTCTCCAATCGATCGCCTGCCCAGGCCGTGGTCTGGGAGCGACTGACAGCCATGGGGATACCCGGTTTTCTGACACGTCAATTAGTTGACAAAGCGGGCAACGGAAAAACCATTGACCAGAACTGGAAGCAGGTACTCGCAGCCTTGGTCAAAACCATTCCAGTGCTGGGCAACGATCCCGTTCAAGACGGCGGCAGGTTTGCATTCGTTGGGCCAACCGGCGCTGGAAAAACCACCACTATTGCCAAGCTGGCCACCCGTTATGTGTTGCAGAATGGCGCAGACAGCGTGGCCTTGGTTACAACTGACAGTTTCAGACTCGCGGCCCACGAACAATTACGCACGCTGGGAAGGATACTGGGCGTAACAGTCAAAGTTGTTGATGAACAACATACCCTGCAGGAAATCTTGGCTGGATTGAGCCACAAAAAACTGATTCTGATTGATACCGCAGGTTTGCCAGCCGGACACCCGGAACAACAGCGACAGCTTGCCATGTTGCGCAGCGTCATCAACCTGCAGAAATGGCTGGTTCTCCCCGTCACCAGCCAGGCCCAGGTTTTGCGTTCCGCATGGAAAACCTGTTCGACGGCAGGGATTTCTGCGTGTATTCTCACGCATATGGATGAAGCCTGTGTGCTGGGTGATGCACTGGCGCTGACCATTGAGCAAAAACTGCCGGTCGCCTACGAAACATTTGGTCAGGCGATACCCGATGATATTGCTGTCGCGCAGGCGACTGCTTTGGTAAGACGTGCAGTGGCGCTTGGCAGAGCGCAGGCGGAAGTGCCGGTTGAGCGCGAACGCATGATGTCCGAGTATGGTGGTCAAACCGCGATGACACCCGAGCTCCGTCGCATGGCGTCGATTTAGACTGAAACATAGAAAAACTGTTGATCCTGGGTCAACGATCTGACTGATCTGGAGAGTGTTGGGATGCATCCCATACAAGTGCTTGCTGTCACTGGCGGCAAAGGAGGCGTTGGCAAAACCAGCATTTCCGTGAATTTGAGCATTGGACTTGCCCAATTGGGCAAACGAGTTGTATTGATGGACGCGGATCTTGGCCTGGCCAACGTCGATATTTTGTTGGGTATCAAGGCACAAAGAACCATTGAAGATGTACTCAAGGGAGACTGTGGCCTCGCTGATATTTTAATCGAGACCAATGGCATTAAAGTCATTCCTGCCTCATCTGGCGTGCAGTCGCTGGTCAATATGGGACCGGGTCAACATGCTGGCATTATAAGTGCTTTCAGTGAGTTAGCTGAGGTACTGGATGTATTGGTCATCGATACCGCTGCAGGTATTTCAGATTCAGTGGTCAGTTTTGTGAGAGCAGCGCAAGAAGTGCTGGTGGTTGTCTGCGACGAGCCATCGTCGATGACTGATGCGTATGCACTGATAAAGTTGCTGCATCGGGATTGCCAGTTGCGAGACTTCCGTATTCTGGCAAACATGACACGAACACCCGATGAAGGCCAAAATCTGTTTAATCGCTTTTCTGCGGTTGCCAGTCGGTTTCTGGACGTCAATCTCAGATATGCAGGTGATATCCCCTTTGACGATAATGTGCGCAAAGCGTCTCAAAGACAAAAACCATTGCTGGAAGCCTACCCAGGCAGCAAGGCCTCAGAAGCCTACCGGCGATTGTCGCGAACTATCAGTCTGTGGCCGGTGCGAACAGAGGCGAGCGGGCAATTGGAGTTTTTTGTTGAAAGACTGGTGCAGAGTACGCTTTGATGTTACCGGATCAGTGTGACAGCAGTATCAATGAACCAGGGTGGCTTGAGCGACCCGCAAAATCCCTGAGAGGGTGTTTATGACAACATCTAGTGGCGCCTCCCTGTATCAACAGGTGCAGTCGGACTCCATGTCTGATGTTGTCATATTGCATGCACCGCTCGTCAAACGTATTGCCCATCACCTGTTGATGCGCATGCCATCCAGTGTTCAATTGGACGACCTTGTGCAGTCCGGCATGATTGGCCTGTTGGAAGCTGCCAGAAAATATGATGTCAGTAAAGGTGCCAGTTTTGAGACCTATGCGGGTATTCGTATTCGTGGCGCTATGCTTGATGAAATCAGGCGTGGCGATTGGGCACCCAGATCTGTGCATCGCAAATCGCGCGAAGTTGCTGATGCCGTGCGCACCGTAGAGTCCCGAACCGGGACTGATGCCAAAGATCACGAAGTTGCCGAGGAACTAGGCATTGATCTTGAGTCGTACCACAACATTTTGCAGGACGCGAGTGGCAGTCGCCTGTTCAGCTTTGATGATTTGACTGAAAACGGCGGCGATTCCGTCCTTGAATCGGTGAATGAGGAAATCGCAGGACCTTCTGAAGAGCTACAGGAGGAGTCGTTCAGGCATCATCTTGCGCAGGCAATTGAGGGTCTTCCCGAGCGGGAAAAGTTGGTGTTATCGCTTTACTACGACGAAGAACTCAATCTCAAGGAAATCGGAGAAGTGCTGGGCGTGAGTGAATCGCGTGTCAGTCAGATCCATAGTCAGGCTGCTCTGCGTTTGCGGTCACGTTTGCAGGAATGGAAATAACACCTATCAGATAACTGTCGCGATCTCCTCCGCGCCTGCGCATAATACCTCTCCCGATTTATTTTATCCGTTAAGCCTAAATTTTTTCGTATTTCAAGCGATAACCTGTTGGGGAAACAGCTTTTACTGACATCTGTACCCCAAATGAACCTATAAGCTGGAGGCGGTTTTGGACAAAAACATGAAGATTCTCATTGTTGACGACTTCTCAACAATGCGCCGTATTATCAAAAATCTGTTGAGAGATCTCGGATTTACCAATACTGCTGAAGCCGACGATGGCAGTTCAGCATTGCCTATGCTGGAAAAAGGTAGTTTCGATTTCCTGATCACAGACTGGAATATGCCAGGCATGACGGGTATTGAATTACTCGTTGCCTGTCGCGCCAGCGACAAACTCAAGACCTTGCCAATTTTGATGGTCACCGCAGAAGCCAAACGCGATCAGATTATTGCCGCCGCCCAAGCAGGCGTTAATGGTTATGTCGTGAAACCTTTCACCGCTGCCGCATTGCAAGAGAAGATCGAAAAAATCTTTGAACGCATTGAAGCTGCAAGCTGAGGAAAGGCCAATGCCAACATCACAAGATATGAGTTTGATGGATATTGCAGATCAGGCTGCCGAAAACTTCACCATTGCATTACGTGATCGTACCCGCGCCTTGATGACCAGTCTCGAAGGTAATGACCTGGCATCTGCCAGTGAACTGATTCGCCAGATCAATCTGACACGTGACGAGACCTTGTATCACGAAGTGGGTCGACTGACTCGAGCCTTGCACAATGCGCTGCGCGACTTTCACCTTGATATCGGTCTGCATGCATCAGCAAAGGTTGAACATGAACTCTCCGAAATGGCAGATGCGCGCAGCAGATTGAACTACGTCATAAAAATGACCGAAGACGCCGCCAACCTGACCATGGATCGCGTCGATGAAGCAACCCCAATTATCCAGAACCTTGTTGATAGCGGTAAGGGGCTTAAACAGGACTGGCAAACTTTTGTTGCGAATCAACCATCAATGACCGCCGATCAAGCCGCACTTTTTGGTCGCATCGAGTTGTATCTGGCCAAAGTGGCCAATGACGGGCAGGGCATTCATAGCCGGTTGACCGATATTCTGATGGCTCAGGGATACCAGGATTTGAGTGGGCAGGTAATCAAACGTGTCATCGATCTGGTCAGTGATGTTGAAAAGAGCCTGGTTCGTCTGGTCAAAATTGCCAGCAATGTTGAAGCGGTAGCAGGCATACAGTCTCCCGTCACCGCCAAAACACAACTGGATGCCCAGCAAAGAATCAAGGCTGAAGGTCCACAAATGAGCACAGCATCCAAAAAGGATGTTGTATCCGGGCAGGACGATGTAGACGAGTTATTGTCCAGCCTGGGTTTTTGACCGCAGTTGACCATATTGAGAGTCGCACTATGAGCTTTTTTGATGATGAAGAGATTCTTGAGGATTTTCTGGTGGAAGCCGGAGAAATTCTTGAACTGCTCTCTGAACAACTGGTTCAGCTTGAAAAACAACCAGATGACAAAAATCTGCTCAATGCGATCTTTCGCGGTTTCCATACCGTAAAAGGAGGCGCTGGTTTTCTGCAGCTCGGCGCCATGGTTGACTGCTGCCACGTGACAGAAAATCTGTTTGACATCCTGCGCAATGGCAAGCAACAAGTGTCACCCGCATTGATGGACGTGGTGTTGCAGGCACTTGATGAAGTTAACGTGATGTTTGACAGTGTTAAAGTCAGACAAGCACCCAAACCTGCTCCCGCTCATTTGCTGGAGTCATTGGCAATACTGGCCAGAGGAGAGCAACTACCTGGCTCGCAAATCGCGCCCGAGGGTCGCGTTGCTGTGGCAGTTGAATCAGTCAAAGACAACGCAGACGAAATCACCGAAGATGAGTTTGACCAGTTACTGGCCGCGCTTGATTCGGCGGCTGGTGAGGGTAACGAGGGTTCCGGGATTCCCGCCAGCAGTTCCGCGAGCGCAGCCGCTGATGACGAAATTTCTGAGGAAGAATTTGAAGCGTTGCTCGATCAGATGCAGGGTACTGCAACAGCCAAAGCAGCCCCAGCCCCAGCCCCTGTCCCAGCCGAGGCCGTGCCGGTATCAGACGAAATCAGTGATGATGAATTTGAAGCGCTGCTTGACCAATTACATGGTGGCGGGATTCATCAGGGCGTACCTAAGACTGGGGTCGTGTTGCCCCCAACGTTAACTGCGCCTGGCAAGTCTGCGGGACCGGCTTCAGGCTCAACCCGACCGCCAGCACCATCCCTGCATGCAGTGCCCACCCCCGAGCGAGTTGAAGTCAAAGAAGCGCCTGCAGAAACCACAGTAAGAGTCGATACACGCCGCCTCGATCAAATTATGAACATGGTCGGCGAACTGGTATTGGTTCGTAACCGTCTGGTTAGAATTGGCAGCAACAGCGCAGATGAGATGCTGTCAAAAGCTGTCTCAAATCTGGATCTGGTTACCGCCGACCTGCAAACATCCGTCATGAAAACCAGAATGCAGCCAATCAAAAAGGTGTTTGGCCGCTTCCCGCGTGTTGTGCGCGACCTGGCACGCAGCCTCAACAAAGAAGTCATACTTGAGTTGCATGGCGAAGAAACTGACCTCGACAAAAATCTGGTGGAAGCGCTGGCTGACCCATTGGTGCACTTGGTACGCAACGCGGTAGATCATGGCATTGAACAACCAGAACAACGTCTGGCCAAAGGCAAATCCAGAGAAGGTACCATCTTGCTGGCGGCGGAACAGGAGGGTGATCACATCCTGCTGACCATCAGCGATGACGGCAATGGTATGGACCCGGAACTGCTGAGGCGTAAAGCCGTAGAAAAAGGTTTGATGGACAAAGACGCGGCTGACAGACTCACCCGCACTGAGTGTTTCGAGTTGATTTTTGCACCTGGATTCTCAACAAAAACTGAGGTATCCGACGTATCCGGCCGCGGCGTCGGCATGGACGTTGTCAAAACCAAAATTGCTCAGCTTAATGGTACGGTCAGTATTGACTCTGCGCCTGGCAAAGGTTCCCGCATCGAGATCAAAGTACCGCTGACACTTGCCATCATGCCGACCATGATGATTCTTGTTGGTGATCAGACATTCGCGCTGCCACTGGTGAGCGTCAATGAAATTTTCAATTTGAACATGAAGAACACACACGTGATAGATGGCCAACAAGTGGTTACTGTTCGGGATAAAGCCTTGCCACTGTTCCACCTTCGGCGTTGGCTGAGCAACGGATCGGGCACCAGTATTCAAGAGGATGGCACAGCCAACGTTGTGATTGTCAGCATCGGAGCGCAACGAGTTGGTTTTGTTGTTGATACCCTGATTGGACAGGAAGAAGTGGTCATCAAGCCTCTGGGCAGAATGCTGCATGGCACCGCTGGCATGGCTGGTGCGACCATTACCGGAGACGGTCGCATCGCGATTATTCTGGATGTACCTGGGTTGTTGAAAAAGTACGCTGCATAACGCATGGAAGGGTGTTGATGAAGATAAAGGTGTTGGTTGTTGATGATTCCGGTTTTTTCAGGCGACGCCTGACAGAGCTTATAAATGCTGACCCAAGATTAACTGTTGTTGGCACTGCGGCCAACGGTCAGGAAGCCATTGATCAGACACAATTGCTGCGCCCCGATGTCATCACCATGGACTACGAGATGCCAGTGATGGATGGCATTACCGCACTGAAGCAGATTAACAAGCAGTCCGGCACACCAGTGTTGATGTTTTCATCGCTGAGTTATGAAGGCGCACGTGTCACGTTGGATGCACTTGATGCAGGTGCGGTGGATTATTTACCTAAAAACTTTGAGGACATATCAAAACATCCCGACGAGTTGCAGCGCATTTTATGTGAACGAATTGTGGTGGTGTCTAACAGCCGCCGGCGCTTGCCTGAAACGAAACAGCCAGTCTTGACAAGTACGCCGCCGACAGCCGCTTTGCCAGTCTCAAGTTCGGCACCATCCACGCTGGTGTCGCCACCGTTACGAAGGCGTGCGGGAGTCAGCCGCGATCTGGTGATTATAGGGGCATCCACTGGCGGTCCGATGGCGCTTCAGGAAGTGCTGACTAAATTGCCCGAAAGCTTTCCGCTTCCGATCTTGCTGGTACAGCATATGCCAGGCACATTCACTAAAGCGTTTGCAGAGCGACTGGACAAGATCTGCAAAATCAGGATCTCGGAAGCATGCGACGGCGACATGTTAAAGGCTGGCCATGCTTATCTGGCACCGGGGGGTAAACAGATGATGATCGATAGTCGTCTTCCGCTCAGAATCAAGGTAATCGAAGGTGATGTCAGGCTCAACTACAAACCCTCGCTCGACGTGACCTTCGGGTCAGCGGCGCGTGAACTGAGTGGCAGAGTGCTCGGTATTGTGCTCACTGGCATGGGCGCAGATGGCAGGGAAGGGGCCAGAATGCTCAAGGCCCAAGGCGCCACGATTTGGTCACAGGACGAGGCCAGCAGTGTGATTTACGGGATGCCAATGGCTGTCGCAAAAGCGGGTTTGACTGATGAAGTACTCAGCCTGACCAAAATCGCACCACGACTTTGTGAAGAGATCAACTAATATGCGTGTCTGGGCAGTCGCAAATCAAAAAGGCGGTGTGGGTAAAACCACCACGACCGTTGCGTTGGCCTGCCTGCTGGCAGATCAGGGGCATAGGGTTTTGATGCTTGACCTTGACCCCCAGGCATCACTGGGCAGTTATTTTGGTTATGCACCAGATCAATCGGCTAAAAGCTCATTTGAATGGTTTGCCAGCCCAGGGCAATTACGTGACGACGTTCTGATGGCCTCCATCAGATCCACACAGAGTGCGCGACTGGACCTGGTGCCCGGCAGCACGGCGCTTGCCACGCTAGAGCGATCAGCGGTCAGTATCGAAGGCATGGGATTGGCTGTGTCGCGCGCACTGGCAAAAGTCTGGGAAAATTATGACTATGTATTGATTGATAGTCCGCCTACCCTGGGGGTACTACTCATTAATGCATTGGCAGCCTGTCAGAAACTCATCATCCCCGTACAAACAGAATTCCTTGCAATAAAGGGTGTCGAGCGCATGCTCAATACGCTGAGCATGGTCAATCGGTCGCGCAAGCAACCCTTGGCCTATTTTATGGTGCCAACGCTGTTTGATCGGCGCACTCAGGCCAGTGTCAGTAGTTATCGATACATGCGTAAAACCTGGCCAGAACACACGTGGCATGCTGCCATTCCGGTAGATACACGATTACGTGACGCCAGTTCCAGGGGGCTCACGCCGCTGGAACTTGATCCAGAAAGCAGAGGCATTCAGTCATACGCGTCGCTGTTAAAAACCTTGTTGCAACAAGATTTTGACGCTATTTCGCAAACCATCAGTCAATCCACCAGTGCGCCCTCTGGTGCAGGAGTCATCAGTCGTGCGTGAGTCAGTTGCCCAGAGTCACGAACAATCAATCCATCATCGGGATATTGTGCAGGACTACCTTGATGCCTTGCTGCAAGAGGCCAGTCTCTCTGCCGAACTTGAAGAGACTGTGTGCGCACCTGCTAAGGTAATTGCCACAGTCATTGTGGCGGAGCCGGACGTACCAAAAACAGTCACCCCGATTTATGCGGTGTCGGCGCCAGTATTATCTGATCCTGCTGAAATCAGCGTACGCTCAGTGAATAAACCGGTGCCGGACGATAGCAGTCCTGCGCAGGTAACTACTGTGACTCGGACACGCACGACAGCAACCGAGCGTGAAGTGCCCGAGTGGGGCCGGCAAGGTTTTGCCGCATTACTGTTTGATGTTGCCGGCATCAAAATGGCGGCGCCTCTGCACACCTTGGGCGGAATTTGCCTGATCGAAGATAATTTGCAGAGTGTTGTGGCTCAGGCTGACTGGTTTATGGGTTTACTGCGTTGGAATGACCGTAACTTGCGTGTCATCGATACCGCCCGATTTGTGATGCCTGAACGCATAAAAGACAACTCCCACAGAGCACAGTATCAAAGTGTGATTGTACTGGGGGACAGTCATTGGGCACTGGCCGTTGATCAGGCTGACGAATCCACGCATCTGGCATCACAAGATGTGCGCTGGAAACATTTATTGGGCACGCGTCCCTGGCTGGCTGGGACTCTGCTAAACCGCTTGTGTGCATTGGTTGATGTAGACAGTTTGACTGAATTGCTCGAAGACGCTGACCACTCTTCACCAAGCCCTAAAGAGCAGCACTGACAGGCGCCTTTCTGGCCTGATATTTGCTTTATTAATTTTAATAGTGTTGGTCATGCGCAAAAATTTGCAAAACGCTGATTTTTTGACGCAGCCGACAATCACAACAAGCACGCAAACGTCTTGCTGTAGGAGGAAAACAACATGGCTGAAGTAAAAAAGCAGGACAATGACCAGATTTTGCAGTGGGTAACGTTTCAGCTGGAGAACGAGACGTATGGCGTGAATGTGATGGTTGTCAAAGAAGTATTGAAGTTTCAGGACATTGCACCAGTTCCAGGCGCACCTGATTATGTGCTTGGAATCATCAATATTCGTGGCACGGTCATTTCGGTAATCAATACCCGAAGGCGTTTTGGTTTGCAGGAGCGCGAACCTGATGACAACACGCGCATTGTCATCATCGAGATTGGCCGCCATGTCATTGGCATTCTGGTAGACAGTGTTGCTGAAGTGGTTTATCTACGCCGATCAGAGATCGAGACAGCCCCCCAGGTGAACCGCGATGACTCAGCGAAATTCATTCAAGGTGTCTATCACCGCGACAATCAATTATTGATTCTGGTTGAACTGGATAAATTACTGTCTGAAGACGAATTGAGTGAATTGGATAACTGATGCTCACATTTCCCGTACTGTTGATGTTTGCTTCCACCCTGGTGATCGTGTTTCAGGGCGTGTTCTTCTTCCTGCACACCAGACAACTCAGAGTGCTGAAAGACGAACTGTCACGAATCGCCAATGAGCAACAAACCGCACTCAGCGCTAACGCCAAATCACTGGTGAAGCTGCAGGCAACCATCACAGTATTGGAAAAAAAGCTCAACCGGACCGTACAACGCCAGCAAGACCTTGAAAACAAGGATGCGGGCAGTTTGACCTATGAGCAAGCCAGCAAGCTCATAGAATTGGGAGCTGCACCCGAAGATCTCGTCAAAACCTGTGGTCTGTCACAGGCTGAAGCACACCTGGTCTCCTTAATGGCCGCCCGAGGAATAGGCAAGACATCCTGAAGTCGTAGGATTTTCACTTCGCTTTGTGGGTATAATCGGCCCTGATTTTTTTGAGCCGACTGACACCGATATTTTGCGTAGTGGATCACAACAACGTGCACACCGCCCTCCAACCCCCCGCGACAGGATCGTCGCCCTTGATGCAAGCGCGCGCATTGTTTTGCGAACGCGACGAAAGAGTCTTGTTCTCTGGACTTGATCTTGACGTACATGCGGGGGAACTTGTTCAGATAAAAGGCAGCAACGGCAGCGGAAAAACAACATTGCTGCGAATCCTGTGTGGTCTGAATGATGACTATGAAGGTGATATCCACTGGAAGGGCGAAGATCTGCATGAACAGCGCGAGAACTTCTTTGCTTCGATGATCTACATTGGCCATCGTGTGGGCGTCAATCGTATTCTCACGCCAAGAGAAAATCTGCGCTGGAGCGCCTCACTGCACGCGCCCGTTGATGACATGCGCATTGTGGCGGCGCTGGAAAGGCTGGGCCTGCGGGCTTACGAAGATATTCCTTGTCGGAACTTGTCGGCGGGGCAGACGCAACGCGTTGCACTCTCAAGGTTATTGATCAGCCCGGCAAGTTTATGGATTCTGGATGAACCTTTCACCACACTCGATGTGCAGGGTGTCAAAAATCTTGAATCGCTGCTTTCAGAGCATGTTAATGCCGGCGGTGCTATCGTGCTGACGACCCACCATGCATTGAACGTGACCTGCCCATCAAGAGCCCTTGATCTTGACACACGAAGGGCTGCCGCATGAACAAACCTGTCAGCAGCCATGCCGGAACAGATATCAGTACCTGGCAGGCCTTCTGTGCCACGCTAAAACGTGACCTGGTCATTGCGCTCAAACGCAAAAATGATTTGTTAAATCCAATCATGTTTTTCCTGATTGTGGTCAGCCTTTTCCCGCTGGGCATTAGTCCCGACCCCGTTGAACTCAGTAAGGTGTCTGCGGGGGTTGTCTGGGTCTCTGCATTGCTGGCATCCATGCTTTCATTGGATAATCTGTATCGGGCTGACTATGAAGATGGATCTCTGGAACAGTTATTGTTGTCGCCACAACCCTTGTATTTTCTGGTACTGGCCAAAAATATTGCCCACTGGCTGATCAGTGGCTTACCCGTAGTGGTGTTATCACCCTTGCTGGCATACATGCTGTATTTGCCGTCCGAAGCATACTGGACCATGGTGCTGACCCTGTTGATCGGCACACCAGTGTTGAGTCTGTTTGGATCAATTGGGGTCGCACTGACCGTAGGACTTGGTAGCAGAGGCCTCATTCTGGCCGTTATTGTTTTGCCGCTATCGACGCCCGTGCTTATAATCGGTGCCAAAGCAGTGACCGATGTTATGTTTGGATTGCCAATTGGCAACCATTTTGCCCTGTTGGGCGCGATACTGGCATTGGCTCTGACCATGGCGCCACTGGCATCTTCGGCCGCATTACGAATCAGCGTAAACTGACAACGCTGACCAGCATTTCAGCAATCCCTGACACAGGAACAGATTATGTGGTTGTGGTTTTCAAAGTTAGGTTCACCCCGATGGTTCTATGAACTGTCCAGTAAATGGTTGCCATGGTTGTATGCTGCCATGATTGTGCTGATGGCCATTGGCCTGTTCTGGGCTTTGTTGATTGTCCCGGAAGATTACCAGCAGGGTCAGACCATCAGAATCATGTATGTGCATGTTCCGGTGGCAAGTATCTCGCTGGCGTGTTTTCCGCTGATGGCGGTCGCTGGCACAATTACGCTGGTCTGGAAAATGAAACTTGCCGACATGGTGGCCAAGAGCGTTGCACCCATTGGTGCGTGGTTTACCGGTCTGGCATTGGCCTCAGGCGCAATCTGGGGTGACCAGATCTGGGGTACGTGGTGGGCATGGGATGCACGTCTGACGTCGTTACTTATCCAGTTTTTCCTGTTTATTGGCGTCATCGCACTGCGCTCGGCCATCGAAAGCCAGGACGCAGCGGCTAAAGCCTGTGCTGTACTGGCAATTGTGGGTGCAATTAACGTCCCGATCATTAAATACTCAGTCGAGTGGTGGAACACACTGCATCAACCGGCGAGCAGTTTCTCCATGGATCCGGTCGCCCCTAATCCACCCGAAGTCTGGGTGCCCTTGCTGATCATGATCTCCGCCGTGTATGTATTTTTTGTGATTGCACTGATTTTGCGCACGCGAAACGAAATTTTACAGCGTGAACGCCGATCTCAATGGGTGATCGATCTGGTCTCCAGGGAAAAGAGTGTTTAAAACAGGAGTTTAGTTATGCCGACCTTACAATTCTCAAGTCTGTCTGAATTCCTGCAAATGGGGGGCGTGTACACATTCCACATCTGGACGGTTTACCTGCTGTTCGCGATCTTTATCGGCTACAATCTGATTCAACCAAGGATGGCCAGACGACAATTCATCAGGGAGCAAAAACGACGCGCTGCGCGTGATGCAGAATTGGCCACCAAGCCAAGAGAAAGCTGAAAAATTCGAATATTCAATATCTTACAACCTGTGCAGTTACTACGGGATTTGTTATGAAACCACATCGACGCAAAAAGCTGGGAATTATCATATTTATTGCTGTTGGCCTGAGCACCGCTATTGGCCTGTCCTTGTATGCGCTTAGCAACAATATTGATCTGTTTTTTACACCCACTCAGGTAGCCGCTGGCGAAGTAACACCCGGTCAGCGTATTCGAGTGGGGGGTATGGTCAAAGAAGGATCGGTGGAGCACAGCCAGGAGATTCTTGAGGTCAGCTTTATCACCACTGACTATAACCACGATGTTCTCATCAAATACGCAGGAATTCTGCCAGATCTGTTTCGCGAAGGTCAGGGTATCGTCGCTGAAGGTGCGATGTCTGCCGACGGCACGTTTGTCGCATCGCGTGTATTGGCCAAACATGACGAAAATTACATGTCCGTAGAAGTCAAAGCAGCACTGGATGCCGCCGGAAACACACCAGGCATGCCGCAGGGAGTACTGCAATGATCCCTGAACTGGGAAATTTTGCGCTGATTCTGGCGTTTTGCCTGAGCATCATTCTGGCGGTGATACCGATGGCAGGCGCCGCGCGCGGCAATTTGCTCTGGATCAGCCTGGCCCGGCCGCTGACAGCGGGGGTATTTGTTTTTCTCTCAATCAGCCTGCTGATTCTGGGTTACAGCTTTGTAAGTGACGATTTTTCAGTACAGTTTGTTGCTAACCACTCAAACACCATGCTGCCGATCTATTACAAAATCACAGCGGTATGGGGAGGACATGAAGGCTCATTCCTGTTCTGGACATGGATGCTGGGTGGTTGGATGCTTGCTGTTTCTATATTCAGTAAAGCCATGCCCGACGAATTTGTTGCACGCGTACTTTCGATCATGGGTATGCTGAGTGTCGGTTATATTCTGTTCATGTTGGCCACCTCAAATCCGTTTGATCGTGTACTGCCATTGTCTCCTGAAGACGGCGCAGATCTGAACGCAGCGCTGCAGGATTTTGCGTTTATTATTCATCCTCCATCCTTGTACATGGGCTATGTAGGATTTTCTGTGGTATTTGCTTTCGCAATTGCTGCTTTGATCAGCGGCAGGCTTGATGCCGCGTGGGCGCGTTGGTGCCGTCCCTGGGCCAATGCAGCCTGGGCGATTTTAACATTAGGCCTGGCGCTAGGCTCGTGGTGGGCTTACTACGAACTCGGCTGGGGTGGATGGTGGGCATGGGATCCTGTCGAAAATCCCCCGATGATTACCTGGTTGTTAGGTGCTGCCATGATTCACTCGCTGGCAGCCACTGAAAAACGCGGAGTGTTCAAGAGTTGGACTGTTTTATTGGCGATCATGGCTTTTGCGTCAAGCTTACTGGGCACATTTATTACACGCTCCGGGCTGTTGACCTCGGTACATGCCTTCGCAACCGATCCAACACGGGGCGTCTATATTCTCGGTTTCCTGGCACTCATTATTGGTGGCTCATTGGTGCTCTATGCCATCCGGGCGCCCAGTCTGAAAAGCGAATTTGGCTTTGGGTCGTTTTCCCGTGAAGTGTTTTTATTGGCCAATAACTTGATTCTTGTTGTCGCCAGCGCCGCGATATTGCTGGGGACTTTGTACCCGATGGTTTACCAGGCAATGACTGGTGGTGAACTGATCTCGGTTGGTCCTCCGTACTTCAATGCGATATTTATACCCTTGATGGCGATTCTTGCCGTCTTTATGGCAATCGGGCCAATCAGTCGCTGGAAAAAAACCTCGCCTGAACATCTCAGATCACAATTGACCAAAGTAGCAATGGCTGCCATTGGGCTCGGCATTGTCATTCCAGTGCTGCTTACACTGGATGTTCCACTCGGGACGATAGCGACAACCGTGCTGTCGTTCTGGATCATTTTTGCGATGTTTAAAGACATCCGCAGCAAAATCGCCAACAAACCAACAATCGCGGCAGGGCTGCGCAGTTTGCCGGTCAGTTATTGGGGTATGACACTCGCGCATTTTGGGTTTGTCATGACCATGGCAGGCGCATGTCTCAGCAGCATCTACAGCATTGAACGCAGCGTTTTGCTGCAGTCAGGGCAAAGTGCTGACCTTGGTGCCTATAACTTCAGATTTGAAGGCACCAGACCCGTCCAAGGACCAAATTTTATTGCCGATGAAGCGACTATTGTTGTGTCCAGGGGAGGGGAGTTTTATAAAAATCTCTATCCACAAAAACGGCTTTATACCTCAAGCGGCACACCAACATCTCACATGGGTATAGATGGACGCTTCCTGCGGGATCTGTTTACCACGCTGGGTGATCAACGCGAGAACGGTGGCTGGTCGATGACGGTGTATGTAAAACCATTTGTACGCTGGATATGGATTGGTACTATTTTCATCGCATTTGGTGGAATTCTGGCTGCAACAGATAAGCGTTATCGCCAATTCAAAGTGAAGCAGGCTCAAAAAATGGCCATCACAACACCCGCGCATGCGCAATCATCTGCGCCGGTAAGTTTGAGCACAGGCCTGGATGCAGGAGGCTCAGGCGCATGAGCAAACTAAAACTGTTTTTGCCGGTGATCATTTTTTTTGTGCTCGCGATTTTTATGTGGCGAGGTCTTTACCAAGATTCGCGAACATTGCCTTCTGTATTGATCGATCGACCTCTGCCCGAGTTTCAGCTCAGATCTCTCGAACTTGGTGATCAATTGCTGAGCACGGCCGATTTGCCAGATGAGCCATTTATCCTCAATATCTGGGGCAGTTATTGCCTGCCATGTTTGCAGGAGAACCCCATCTTTATGGCAGCAAAAGATCAGCAGATTATTCCTATCATTGGACTCAACTACAAAGACCGGGATGAATCGGCGCGCAATTGGCTGGAAATTAATGGCAATCCCTTTGAACTGAACATTATTGATGACAGCGGCCGGTACGGAATAGATCTGGGCGTATATGGGGCCCCTGAGACGTTTCTGGTTGACGCCAATGGTGTCATCAGGTTCAAGCATATCGGGGTAATCAACTACCAAATCTGGGAAGACGAAATCATGCCCGCAATCGCAGCTGTGCGTGCCGGCGGTGATTCATGAAACTGTTCGAGAGAATGTTAGGCCTCAGTTTGGTTTGCGTATTGCTGTACTTGGCGTTTCCCGTCAATAGTCATGCACAGGTTGATGTCTATGATTTTGAAACGGTAGAACAAGAGCAGCGCTTTCGACAGTTATCAAATGAATTCCGTTGCCCGATGTGCCAGAACGCCAATCTTAGCAGCTCGCCTGGCGGAGTTGCCGCTGACCTTCGACGCGAAATTTATCGCATGATAATCGAGGGACAAACCGACACCCAAATAGAAGAGTTCATGTTGTCCCGATATGGTGATTTTGTATTGTATCGACCCAGACTCACAACCCAGACCATTCTTTTGTGGTTCGGCCCAATATTGTTTCTGTTGGCAGGTATCTGGATTGGCTGGAATGTCATTCGCAACAGTGCAAGTAGAAAGTCGCCCACTCGCAATGGGGATGGCTCTGTCACGGTTGCTAATAATTCTCACGCGGTCGCAGACGTTGTTATCAGCGCGGAAGAACGCAAACGATTAAACCGTTTGCTCGCTGAAAACGACCTGCCAACAAACGCTAACGATATGACTGGAAGGTGATAATTTGTTCTGGATACTTAGTCTGCTTCTGGTAGTGCTGGCAGTTTCATTTGTATTGCTACCCGTTCTTCGTCATAAAAACTCGACCATTCAGATAGGAATGACCGCGCGCAATACGGCTAACCTGATTATTTTTCAGGAAAGATCCAAAGAGCTGGAACAGGATCATAAAGAAGGTTTGTTGGATAATGAGCAGTACAATAGCTTAAAAGCAGAATTGGAAAGGACGCTACTGTCAGATGTCAGCGAATCCAGTGAAGAGCACACAGAAAGCGCCGGCGATGACACCTCTTTGCGAACGCCTGTCAAACTCATTCCTGTGCTACTGGTGTTGGTATTGGCCTTACCATCGAGTTATTTCCTCTATGATCTTTGGGGTTTCCGTGACGATCTGGCCGTCGCAGAAATATTTGAGCGTAGCCGGGCCGCAGGTGATGATCCGGCGCTGATAAGAGATCAGATTTTTGAACTGGGCGCTGTGGTTGAACGAGACCCGGAGAATGGCTGGGCCTTATATTTTATTGCCCGCCACTTGGTAACGCTTGGTCAAATGCCCGAAGCCGCATTATTTTTTGAAAGAGCGGCGCAGTTTATCGAAAATCCGGCAGATCAAGCAGTTGTGCTTGGACAGTACGCGCAGGCGAAGTACATCATCTCAGAGCAAAAGATGACCGAGGAAGTCAGCGCCATTGTTGCCCAGGCGCAACGACTCAATCCCAATGAGCCAGCCATACTGCAGTTATTGGGTGCAGATGCATTTATCAATCAGGATTTCCAGGCAGCCATTACCTACTGGCAAAGACTCTTGAACATGGGCCCAGGTGCAGAAGATGCTGCCTTTTTGCGCTCAGTAATTGATCAGGCACAGCAGATGTTAGTCGGTGGAACACAGACCGGCTCACCTGCGCAGGCCGCCTCAGTCAACCCTGTGCGTATTGAAGTCAGTCTATCCTTGGCGCCAGAACTGCAATTGCCCGGGGAAACTCGTGTGTTTGTCTCTGCGCAGCAAATTGGAGGCGGGGGACCGCCCTTGGCCGCAAAACTACTGACGATTGCAGATTTGCCAGCCATCATAAGTCTCTCTGACGCAGATGCCGTTGGGCCGTTCAATCTGTCATCGGCAGAGCAGGTTTCTATAGTGGCGACTGTTTCACTCAATGGCACAGCCGATGTGCAGACTGGCGACTACCAGGTCAGATCAGATTCTGTTGCACTTGCCTCATCAGAAGCACCGGTTCGACTGCAATTAATGATTCGCGATCTTGTACCATGAGCACACACATTGACACACACAATCATGTGGTAACAACACCCGTTCAGCCGAAGCTGGTCGACAAGTTTGGACGCCATATTGATTATGTTCGTTTATCGGTAACTGACCGATGCGACTTCCGCTGTGTGTACTGCATGACAGAAGAGATGACATTTCTGCCAAGGAAAGACGTATTGACCCTGGAAGAAATTTACCAGGTTGGCCGCGCATTTACCGAACTGGGCGTCAGCCGCTTACGCCTTACCGGTGGTGAACCACTAGTCCGAAACAATGTGATGGCCTTGGTGCAAGCCTTAGGGCGTTTGCCCGGCTTACGTGAATTACTACTGACGACAAATGGTGCTCAACTGGTACAGATGGCTGGGCCATTGCGAGATGCCGGCGTCAACCGCATTAATATCAGCATCGACAGCCTGGATGCCGACAGATTTAAGCGGATAACCAGGACTGGTCGGCTGGACAAAGTACTGGCGGGAATTGAAGCGGCGCGCAACTGCAATTTTGACCGTATCAGACTAAATACGGTGATCATGAAAGGTTACAACGATGATGAAGTCATCCGATTGACAGACTACGCCGTTGAGCGCGGGCTGGATATCGCATTTATCGAAGAAATGCCGCTGGGACAAGCTTCAGACCATCTTCGCGAAGATACAGTCTGCAGTAACGACTGGGTACTGGAGCAGATACAACAACGCTACACACTACAAAGCACATCGGATAGCACGGCAGGTCCATCACGTTATTACCAGATACCGGGAGAGCGCAGCAGAATCGGGTTTATCTCCCCCATGTCGCACAATTTTTGTGGTGACTGCAATCGAGTCAGAATGACTGTCGAAGGTAGACTTTTATTATGCCTCGGCAATGAACACTCTGCGGATCTGAGAAAAATACTCCGAGCCGGGATCGACGAAAATACGCGAAAAGATGAATTGGCACAGCTGGAAGTATCCGAAGACCTGCCTGTTTCCGGTGAACTTAAAACAGCCATCATTGCTGCTATGGATCTGAAACCGGAACGGCACCATTTCTATGAAAATGACTACGCGCAACCTGTGCGTTTAATGAACATGACTGGAGGGTAATTCAGCAACATGAGTAACGGAATGATTCCTGTCAATGCAGTGGTAATTACAGTTTCAGATACCCGCACCGAAGATACCGACACGTCGGGACGTTACTTGGTCGAGCGTTTGCTTGAGGCTGGCCATCACCTGGTAAACAAGCACATTGTTAAAGATGACACCTACAAACTGCGCGCACTGGTCGCTAGCTGTATAGCAGACGATAGCGTACAAGCAGTTCTGTTGACAGGCGGCACTGGATTCACGTTTCGCGACAACACCGTCAAAGCTGTTACGCCATTGCTGGATATGAGCATTGATGGATTTGGCGAAACTTTCCGCTACTTGTCACATGCCGAAATAGGCAGCTCGACTATTCAATCGCGCGCTTTTGCAGGCATGAGCAACGGAACAATTGTATTTTGTGTGCCGGGTTCAACAGGAGCGTGCCGCACCGCGTGGGAAGGCATCATTGCGCAACAACTGGATAGCCGACACAAGCCTTGTAATTTTGTAGATAAGTTGAAGAAATTGAGCTGAAAAAAAATCGGCCCCGAAACAGAAAATGTCTCGGGGCCGAAAGAAACCATCCTGACGGGTACTAAAAATATTGGGTCAATGCAGCTTCACTGATCATTGCACCCCGGATCATAGGCAAATCAAGACTTATATGATCCAAAGTTGTAAGCCTTTAAAGGTCTACAACTTACTCAATCTAGAATTAATTGGCTGCCAATATGGTCAAAACGGGTACTGCAACTGATGCTGTTACGATTGCTGCTGTTACGAGTGCTGCTCTTGCACTGATAATTAATTCACTCATGTTATCTCTCCTTTTGGGTAATAATCGTCGCACTTGGCGTGCTTGTAACCAGAAACTTTGTAAGCCTTGGAAACGAGGCGCATAGTAACACCGAGCGAGCAGAAAGGTAACACTTAACTGAAAATATTTTAAGAAAGCGCGTCACAAAGTAACGTTTTTGCGATAAACCGAGTCGCAGTTACACAAAAAACCAAAAATTGGTAACAATAAACTCCCAAAACCAGATTGGAATAGCTTCAATAAGACATGCAAATAGTAACTTTGAATTGCAACGGCATCCGATCAGCAGCACGAAAAGGTTTTTTTGATTGGCTTGAAACACAGTCACCTGACGTAGTCTGTCTGCAGGAAACAAAAGCCCAGGAATCACAATTGGCTGACCAGATTTTTAGCCCTCAACCTTACGAGCGCTACTATTTTGATGCCGAAAAAAAAGGTTATTCAGGCACTGCAATCTATACAAAAAAAAGACCAGACAACATTATCAGAGGCTTGGGCTGGGATATCGCGGATCGCGAAGGCAGATATTTACAAGCTGATTTTGGCAATCTGAGTGTCATTTCGCTTTATATGCCCTCGGGTTCCAGTGGCGATGAGAGACAACAGATCAAATTCCAGTTTCTTGAATTATTTCAACACCATTTACAAACATTGAGGATGGATGGCCGCAGTTATGTTATCTGTGGCGACTGGAATATGTGCCATAAACCGATTGACCTCAAAAACTGGAAAGCCAATCAAAATAAGCCTGGCTTTTTGCCAGAAGAGCGCGCATGGCTGGATCGACTTTACAATGAGACTGGATATGTTGATGCGTTCAGGCTGGTGAATCAGTCTCCAGATCAATACAGCTGGTGGTCAAATCGCGGGCAAGCGAGAAGCAAAAATGTTGGATGGCGACTGGATTATCCAGTGTTAACACCAGAACTCGCTGCTAAAGTGCAGAACGTTTCAATTTATACGGAGCAGATTTTCTCAGATCACGCGCCAGTCACTTTGACGCTTGCCGACATGTAGAATAGCCTGCAAGATTTATGACACAACAACAGATTAATTGTAGTTAAAAGCATTTGGTGAATTGAAAAAGGCAACAGACTTATGAGTCCAACTTTAAGATTATTGACAGGTTTACTGGTTTCTTTGACGTGCTGGGCAAGTGCCGCGCAAGCCCAGCCGCTGACGGCCCTGATAACAACCAATAAAGGCGATATCACCTTGGAGTTGAATCAGCAGGCAGCACCTACCAGTGTCGCCAACTTTGTCAATTTATCTCTGCGCGGATTTTATGATGGACTGACATTTCACAGAATAGAAAATCGTTTTATGATCCAGGGCGGTGATCCAGAAGGCGACGGCACCGGCAGTCCAGGATATCGTTTCACCGGTGAAACGAATCTGAGGCATAACCGGCCCGGCGTAATATCTACAGCAAACGCTGGCCCTGGAACAGATGGCAGCCAATTTTTTATAACACATATTGCTACGCCTCACCTGGACGGAATTCATTCTGTGTTTGGCGTTGTCACGAGCGGCATGCAAGTTGTTAATCAGATTCGTCGAGGCGACAAGATCCAAAGCATAGTGATTACAGGCGATATCGCTGATCTTTGGGTGCGAAAGGCAGAGGATCTGGCGCGCTGGAATGTTGCTCTCGATGAAAACTTCAGTCATCTCAAGCCCGCGCCATCGCCTTGAAACATACTTCTAAACGTCAGGGCAAGACCTTTTTGAAAGGTTTCACGGTCACTCGATGATATACACCTGCTGCCATATATGGATCAGCATCTGCCCACTGCCTGGCATCGGCCAGGCTGGCGAATGATGCAACAATCAGGCTGCCTGAAAATCCTGCATCACCGGGGTTTTCGGAGTCAATAGCGGGAAAAGGCCCGGCAAGTACCAACCTGCCTTCTTGATGCAATTGCTCCAGTCGCGCAAGGTGTTGGGGACGCACGGGGGTTCTTAAGGGCAAACTGTTCTGAACATCTTCACTCATGATCGCGTATAACATTGTGTCTCCGAAGCTAACAGTGTTTTCAAGATAGTTGACGGCATTTTGCACCATCGCGTGAAAATACAACTAATTTGTCGGGTCGACAATGCCACGGTAGCCTGATATTGTCCGCCACGTATTGGAGTCGTACGATAAATTACCTTTAACGTTTTCCAGGATATTGCACTAAAAAACCCGCATGGCGCACACTCTTGTAATTCATCCGCAGAATCCAGAGGCCAGGTTAATCAGGCAAGCTGCCCAGTGTCTGCTGGACGGTGGTGTGATTGTTTATCCTACTGACTCTACTTACGCTCTCGGATGTCATATGGGCGATAAAAATGCCCTTGAAAGAATTCGTAAAATTCGACAACTCACTGACAAACACAACCTGACGCTGATGTGCGCGGATCTTTCCGCCATTGCTACATATGCCAAGGTCAGTAATAGTGCGTACAGACTTTTAAAAGCGTACACCCCAGGCCCGTATACATTCATTCTGGATGCAACTGCTGAAGTGCCAAGACGACTCATGCATCCCAAACGCAAGACTATCGGCCTCAGGGTACCCGCCAATGCCGTGAGCAGGGCGCTGTTAGAGGCCGTTGGCGAGCCATTGATGAGCACCAGTTTGATCATGCCTGGCGATGATCAACCGCTATCTGACATTTATGACATTGAGGATCGCTTGGGCAAGCATGTGGACTTGATCATTGACAGCGGCTCTTGTGGTCTTGAGCCTTCCACAGTGATTGATCTGGTAGATGGCATTCCAGTTGTTATTCGAACTGGTTTGGGTGATCCTGCGCCTTTCTTGTAACATAATCATTGTTTTTAAAAACCACCATCAAAAAAGGGGAGACGGGCTTGTCTACTGTTGATTCACAAAATCGCGTGCTTTCAGGTATGCGACCAACAGGCCAGTTGCATTTGGGCCACTACCACGGCGTTTTAAAGAACTGGGTACAGCTGCAGCACACGTATCAGTGCTTCTTTTTTGTTGCCGATTGGCATGCCTTGACAACACACTATGCAACGCCAAAAGTGATCGAAGACAGTGTGATGAATATGGTCATCGATTGGCTTGCAGCCGGTGTTGACCCGGAAAAAGCGACCTTATTCATTCAATCAAAAATACCTGAGCATGCCGAGCTGCATCTATTGTTGTCCATGATGACCCCATTAGGCTGGCTGGAGCGCGTTCCCAGTTACAAGGATCAACAAGAGAAATTACGCGATAAGGACCTCGAGACCTACGGCTTTTTGGGTTACCCATTATTGCAAAGCGCCGACATTCTGATTTACAGAGCGGGTTTTGTTCCAGTCGGCGCTGATCAGGTTGCGCATGTTGAGCTTACGCGCGAAATTGCCAGACGCTTCAATCATCTTTATGGCAAGGAACCGGATCACGAACAGCTGGCATTAGCTGCTGTAAAAAAAATGAGTAAAAAGGATGGCAAGGAAATCCTGTTGCTGCGCACCGCTTTTCAGCAACAAGGTGATCATCAGGCGCTGGCACAAGGACGAACGTTAATACGTGAACAACAGAATCTTTCATTGAGTGACCGCGAGCGTGTGCTGGGTTATCTGGAAGGCAGTGGTAAGGTCATCCTTTCTGAACCGCAGGCACTGCTGACACCCGCGGCAAAAATGCCCGGTTTGGACGGTCAAAAAATGTCCAAATCCTATGGCAACACGATTGCCTTGCGTGAACCTCTCGATGGACTTGCAAAAAAAATAAATACTATGCCAACCGATCCGGCTCGTATTCGATTGACTGATGCTGGCAATCCAGACAACTGCCCAGTCTGGCAGTTGCATGAAGTGTACTCAGATACGGATACCAAGAACTGGGTTCAAAATGGGTGTCGCAGTGCCGGAATTGGTTGCCTGGCTTGCAAAAAACCTTTGGTAGATGCCGTGATCTCGGAATTGGAACCAATGCAGGCACGTGCCGCGCAGTACCAGAAAGACCCTGATGAAGTGCGCAATATCCTTGTGAAAGGCAGCGAACGAGCACGAGCCCATGCCGTGGAAACACTTAACGAAGTACGTTCGGCCATGGGCTTGAGTTATCGATGACGCCTCGCGAACACGCAGGTAAGGTCAAATGAGCGAGCTAGACCAACAAGCGGAAACAGACACCAAATCTGTCGAGACAGTTATTGCCCAGCAAGAGATGCCCTTTGCGTTTATTGCTGGCAAAGCTGTCACGCAACTGCCTCACGACTTATATATTCCTCCAGACGCACTGGAAGTCTTTCTGGAGGCTTTTGAAGGACCTCTGGATTTATTGCTGTATCTGATTAAACGGCAGAATATAGACATTCTCGACATCGATGTATCTGTGATTACCGAACAATACATGGCATACGTTGATCTGATGGAGTCGCATCAATTTGAGCTCGCTGCTGAATATCTTGTAATGGCAGCGATGCTTGCTGAAATAAAATCGAGGATGTTGCTGCCACGCAGCAGCATGGATGAGGAAGAGGAAGAAGATCCGCGCGCGCAATTGATACGACGACTTCAAGAGTATGAGCGGTATAAAAAAGCGGCAGAGGACCTGGATTTATTGCCTAGAATCGAGCGTGATATTTATCTGGCTCGGGCGCAAGAACCTCAAATGGAAAGACATACACCAGACCCTGTAGTTGAATTGCAGGAAATTCTCGCCGCGCTGGCTGGTGCATTACGCAGGGCTGATATGTTTGAACATCACCAGGTTCAACGGGAAACATTATCAACACGTGAGAAAATGGCCGAAATTCTGGTCAGGCTTTCTACAGAGCGTTTTGTGCCTCTGGTGTCACTATTGATGAGAGAGGAGGGGCGTCTCGGTGTAGTCGTAACCTTTTTGGCCGTCATGGAACTCATCAAAGATGCTCTGGTAGACATTGTACAAAGTGAACCTTTTGCGCCTATTCATATCAAGGCACGAAGCCAGTCAGCGACAGGTGTTGAATGACAGAACACAACATAGAAATTTTAGATACCGACACCGGAGAAGAGGCCTTTGAGACCATCAGCTATCAGCCTCAACCGATTGATCAGCATCTGCTCCGGCAAATATTAGAAGGGATATTGCTGGCGGCAGGCAGACCTATGCCGATATCTGCGCTGAGCGAAATTTTTCTTGAAGCCGAGCGACCTGATTCAGAAAGCATAAGAGCAGCTCTGCGTGATATCGAGGCGGACTGCCAATCGCGTGGATATGAGCTAAAAGAGGTTGCCTCTGGCTTCCGATTCCAGGTCAGACAACATCTTGGTCCCTGGATCTCGAGATTGTCCGAGGAAAAACCTCAGCGTTATACCCGCGCATTATTAGAAACGCTTGGTCTGATCGCCTACCGACAGCCAATTACCCGGGGGGATATCGAAGAGATCCGAGGTGTGGCTGTAAGTTCAACTATAATAAGAACCTTACTTGATCGCGAGTGGGTGCGTATAGTAGGCCACCGTGACGTTCCGGGGCGGCCCGCCATGTTTGCCACCACACGCCAGTTTCTGGACTACTTTAATCTTAAGAGTTTACAAGAGCTGCCGCCGCTGGCTGAAATCCGCGATCTCGACCAGTTAAATCCAGAACTGGATCTGGGCGAAGGCCTTGCAGGCAGGGTGCTTATATTACCTGAGGAACCCGACGCCAAACCGGATTCAGACGATGACAGCGACGTCGAACAGGCCGGTCTTCTCGATGAAGATGAAGCTATGGCGCTGGCAAAACGACCACTTGATGAAATTCTGGGATACAACAGAGAAAAATCCAATGAATGATGTAGTGCAGCAAGACGAGAAAATTCAAAAAGTACTCGCGCGAGCCGGTTTTGGGTCGCGGCGTGAGATGGAGAACTGGATAACCCAGGGTCGAGTAAAGATTAATGGCAAAGTAGCTACACTGGGCGATCGGGCTGGGGCAGATGACAGCTTGATAGTTGATGGCAAAAAAGTAGCCAATGCCAGTCCTGATGCGGTCATCCCCCGCGTGCTGATTTACAACAAACCCGAAAACGAAATTTGCTCCCGACGCGATCCTGAAGGCAGACCATCCGTATATGATCATTTGCCAATGATCAAACACGGCCGTTGGGTAGCGGTAGGAAGGCTGGATTTTAATACCAGTGGACTCTTGCTGTTTACGACTGATGGTGAACTGGCAAACAAACTGATGCATCCCTCTGCTGGCATAGATCGCGAATATGCGGTCAGAATCATGGGTGATGTAACGGATGAAATGCTCAAAGTCATGCTCAAAGGCGTGATGATTGATGAACACCTTTGTCGGTTTACTGACGTCAAATTCTTCGCGGGAGAAGGGCGTAATCGTTGGTATCACGTCGTAATTATGGAAGGCAGGAACCGAGAGGTTCGCAAACTTTGGGAATCTCAGGGTGTTCAGGTCAGTCGACTGAAGCGAGTGCGCTATGGTCCGGTTTTTATTCCCAGTCGAGTCAAAAAAGGGCAACTGTACGAGATGAAAACGCCCGAGATTTTTACGCTTTATGAAGCCGCAGGTATGACGCCCCCAGCAGCCTCTGCAATGAGGAAACCGCCGCGAAAAGGCTCTCGCCGCAACGAATAAACAAACAGTTTTGTTTAGAGAGGCTGACAGTGATAACTCGCCGTCAGCCCTTCAATCAGACATCACCAACATGCTGGGATTTTAAACTTTCCCTCAAAGGATTAAGAAGCGCAGGGATAAGCGACTCAATAAGCTGCATTTCACGCTCAGAGAATTTACGGTTGCGTTTGAACGTGATTTCACCCAGATACTCATCTGTAAACAACAGGCGATACCCACAGCTATGGGTAGATTGTTTGCCAACACGTATATCAAGATCCAGTGTTTCGTGATGGTAATGCAAACCGTCCATCGCTACTCCCCTGGTAAGACTGCTCAATAATCGCTGTTGCAACGCAGAGATCTCGACAGTCTCACTGAGGCTTTCACGCAGTAACAGCAGCAGTTCATGGTTGCGGCTCACGGATTGTGACGAGGCCATGGAGCGTTTTGCCTGATCAGCATTATCGCCTTCCATAATATTTGGCATTACCGTCATTTTAATTTTCCTTTTATATTTCTTAAAGATAGATGTTAATTAATACAATTTGCATAAGAAGTTCTATAACCAGGCCACATTGTCTCCGCCCTGGCTTTTGATTTTGTACATGGCTTTATCTGCCCGATTGAGCAGACTTTCGTCGGTATCAATATCGGTGATTGTTGCCACGCCGATACTGACCGTGATTTGCAGCAAGCCACTGTCTGAACAGATCCGGCTCTCGGCTATCGCATGACAGAGGCGATGCGCGATGACTTGCGCCCCGGATTTATCGGTATTCCCCAGCAGCACTACAAATTCCTCACCGCCGTATCGAAAACATAAATCAGTGCTTCGATTGACCTTGTTGATCACCTTAACCAGATCCTGCAGCACCAGATCGCCGGTAGCATGACCGTAGGTATCGTTGATCAGCTTGAATTTATCGATATCAATGATCAACGCAGAAACAGGCTGTTGATATCGTCGCGCCAGGCTGATTTCGCGGGCAAGCTGACTTTTTAAAGCTTGCCGGTTTCCAGCACCCGTCAAGGGATCGGTTAAAGAGGCGGCAATCGCTTGCCGGTACAACAAGGCATTGCGCACTGGACTGAGCAGGGTAGATAGCAGCACTTCCAGCGAATCCATGTCGTATTCGTTGAATCGTGTGTCACGGTAAAAAATCATTTCACCGAGATTTTCATTTTGCGTGATCAATCGGTAGGCACACTGATGCATCTCCGTCTCACCCATTTGGCATTGAAAGTTTGCGGGCTCATTGACGTAGCTGCAGCCACTGACACGCATGACCGTATCAAGCTCCTGTTTGAACAAGTCCAGGATAGTTTCAAGATCAAGTGAGGTCTGTAAGGTGCTCAGCAAACGAAAGCGTGCATCAACAAGAGGATTTGCATTTTCACGCGCGGCAATCTGCAGCACAGACTGTTGTCGTATCCGACTCAGGTCGATTGCGATTGCAGTACTCATCGGCGGTGCCATCTGAACTCTCCACAGGGTTAGTGCAGAAGCAACATGCCAGAATTATGCCAAATCTTGGCATCATAATTTATTCTTATATTACATGTAGATAGAGTGCTTTTGTTTGCTTTGCTTAATTGCAGCTACAGATTCAGCGGCAAATTTTTGCCGCATGCAGCTTTGCATACGGCAATTTTCTAAAACAATGACGGGAATTTGACACAGTGATGACGGGGCAAACTGACTGAAGTCTTGGTTATCAAGTGTAGGCTGGCAATTGTTCCAGCAATTCTCTGATGTTGATTGCCTGTCCATTGATATTGGCGGCAGCGGCTGACATCAGAAATACATAAGCGGGCGTCAAGGACTCAGGTGTAGGTAACGAGGCAGGATTTTCCGCAGGGTATGCCGCAGCGCGCATGCCTGTGCGGGTTGCACCGGGATTGACGGTGTTAATTTTGATAGCACTGATACTTTGCAACTCGTCTGCAAGCACCTGCATCATGCCTTCAACCGCAAATTTGCTGACGGCATACGCTCCCCAATAAGCTCGTCCTTTTCGTCCAACGGATGATGAGGTAAATAACACCCTGGCATCCTGAGCTGCCATCAGGGCCGGCATCAGTGCTCGGGTTAACAAAAACCCAGCGTTAACATTTACTTGCATGATTTTCATCCAGACTTCAGGCGGAATATATTGCATAGGGCCAAGCGTGCCCAAATGCCCGGCATTGTGCAGTAATCCGTCCAAGTGCCCAAATTGCTCTTTCACACTCTTGCCCAGAATTTCATATTCTTCGCTGCCGGCACTGGCCAGATCCATAGGGTGGATAATCGGCTCGCTCAGGTGCTCTGCAACAATCTCATCGTAAACCTGCTCCAGCTTGTGTTGGGTTCGTCCCAGCAGAATGACGGTTGCGCCGGCTCGCGCGTAAGCCAGCGAAACTGATTTGCCGATTCCATCACCCGCACCTGTTACCAGAATGATTTTGTTTAATAATGGTTTTGACGAGTCACTTGAAGAGCTCATACAGATTCCTTTGTTTTAGTTAACTGCTTGACCAACCGGCCAAAAAAGTTGTGTTACTTCGCTGATGTTGTTAACGATCATGTCAGCACCCCAGCTGGAAATACAGGGTTCTGCAGGCAGATAGCCGTACGCAGCGGCAATCGTTTTCATGCCGGCTGCTTTGCCTGCGGTTATATCCCGCGGATGATCGCCCACATAAATGCTAAGTTCCGGCTGTCTGCCTACACGTTCACATGCCAACAACAAGGGCTCAGGATGCGGCTTTGAATGAGTGACATGGTCTGGGCAGATGAGAACAGCACAGCGGTTGTGGAGTTGTAGATTGCGCAGCAGAGGCTCAGAAAACCGAACTGGTTTATTGGTCACAACGCCCCAGGGAATAGAGAGGCTTTCCAGTTTCTGAAGCAGAACGTCCATACCTGGGTAGAGAGTAGTTTTTGTGCGCCCGATCTGTTCCAGGTATTGGTCCAGTAATTGTTGCAGCAGGATGTCAAACTGATCCGAAGCGTGCTCAAGTTCAAACGCAAGACTGATCAAGGCTCGCGCACCACTGGAAACTGTGGAGTGAATTGCAGCTGTAGTAGGGGGCGTAACACCTTGTTCAATACACAAGACATTCAAAACAGCCTGAAAATCTGCCGCGGTATCCAGCAGCGTGCCGTCAAGATCAAAGAGCACACAGCCTTGTGTGCTCAGCTTGGTAACATCGCCAGAGAGTTGATTGCCGGAATTCAATTTGGACCTCTAAAGATAGCCGATAGCGCAGCCACATTGACGACTGAGTGCATTATTCCAATGCGGGCTTTTTGTAATGAACCAGATAATTGACATCAATCCCTGACTGCAAACTATATTTTTTGGTCAACAGGTTATAGCCCATCCCCTTGATTTCACCTTGCTGCAAGCCATGGTGCCGGCACCAGTTTGCCAATTCGGATGGCTTGATGAACTTGCCAAAGTCATGGGTGCCACGAGGCAACAGATTCAGAATGTACTCCGCACCCACAATGGCAAATAGCCAGGATTTTGGATTGCGGTTGATTGTCGAAAAAAATACGTCACCACCTGGTTTGACCAGTCTGGAGACAGCCTCCACGACTGACTCCGGATCTGGCACATGCTCCAGCATTTCCAGACAGGTAACCATATCGTACTGCCCGCTTTCTCTGTGAGCCATGTCCTCTGCACTGATGTTTTCATACTTGATGTCGAGCTGACTTTCCAGATTGTGAAGTCTGGCAACAGCCAGCGATGCCTCTGCCAGGTCAATCGCTGTCACTGAAGCGCCATGGCGTGCAAGCGCTTCGCTGAGAATGCCGCCACCACAACCAATGTCCAGACATCGCTTACCAGCTGGATTCAATTTTGAGCTGATAAACCCCATACGCAGAGGATTGATTTCATGTAAGGGCTTGAACTCACTGTTTGCATCCCACCACCGGGCAGCCAGTGCTTCAAACTTGCGAATTTCCGCATCATCGCGATTGTTGCTTGCAGTTGTCATATCAAAGTTTCCAGAGTTTTTTGCCAGTGCTGAGCCATATCCAACAGCTTTTGTTTGTTCAATGTGGTGAACTCACCATCATCAAGCAGATGCCGTCCATTGACCCAAACGTGTTTTACCTGGCTTGATTTTGTGCTGTATACCAATTGAGAAACCGGATTGTGGACGGGAACTGAATTCAGGTCATTCAGTTTTACCGCAATCACATCAGCTTGTTTGCCTGACTCAAGCGTACCAGTAAACTGATCCAGCCCTAAGGCCCTGGCACCATTAATGGTCGCCATTTGTAGCGCCTTGTAGGCAGGCAGCGCGCGAGCATCGCCACTGACCGCTTTTGCCAGCAAGGCAGCGGTACGCATTTCTGAAAACATATCAAGGTCGTTGTTACTGGCGGCTCCGTCGGTACCCAAACTCACATTCACGCCAGCACGGATCAGTTTGTCGACAGGACAGAAACCACTCGCCAGCTTCAAATTGGATTCCGGACAGTGTGCAATGTTCACACCGGTGGTATTCAGCAATTCAATTTCATCATCCGTCAACTGTGTAGCATGCACACAGACAAGTCTTGGGCTTAACAAGCCAAGTTCAGCCAGTCTGGCCAAAGGGCGTTGTCCATGTTTGCTGAGGGCGTCCTCTACCTCGAAACTGGTTTCGTGAATATGCATATGCACAGGAATGTCCAGCAACTCAGAGAGCATGACTATTTTCCGGATTGGCTCGTCTGATAAGGAATAGGGAGCATGTGGTCCAAATGCTGTAGTGACCAAGGTGCTGTGACGCCACTCATCATGAAGCACGGATGTCTTCTGTATTGCCTCTTCAGCACTTGAAGACCAGGGATTCGGGAAATCTATAATCGGTGACGCAAGCTGAACCCGAATACCAGCTTCTGTGGCGGCACGGGCGCTGGCATCAGGAAAAAAATACATATCTGCAAAACTGGTTGTACCTGAACAGATCATTTCGGCAATAGCCAGCTGCGTGCCCTGATACACAAACTCCTCGCTGACCCATTTGCCCTCCAACGGCCAAATGTACTGCTCTAGCCATGTATGTAAGGACAAGTCATCGGCGATGCCCCTGAACAAGGCCATTGCTGCATGCCCGTGCGTATTCACCAAACCTGGCATCAAGGCGTGTCCCTGTAGATTCAACTCTACAGGCGCCTCGTACCGGGCAGCTACCGAAGCGCTGTGCAGTATTTCAAGAATTTTTCCGTCCGAAACCGCAAGACATGCATTTTCATGCACTACTTGATCCTCCGTGCCGGTGACTATCCAGCTGGCGTGTATCAGCAGGTCAGCGTGCACCGGGCCTGAGTGGGTCATCGTATTACTCCGCAGAATATGTGTCAGGGCGGCGATTATAACCAAGTTTGGCTCATGGCAGGAGACTGATCTCAAACCGGATTTTTGTGTCCGGTCATGGGGTGTTTGTGATACTATCCCGGCGTTTTACGGCACCTGCAGACCGGGTTCGCACATCCCGTAATTGCAGCAGCAAAGACTGCGCATATGACTGCAGAAAATGATGGAACAGCATGACGGAAACAATATGACGGAATCAAATAAACAGATCCTTCCCGTATCGCTAGAAAGCGAAATGCGGGAGTCCTACCTTGCCTATGCCATGAGCGTGATTGTTGGTCGAGCCCTGCCAGATGTGCGGGACGGTCTGAAGCCGGTGCACAGACGAGTGTTGTTCGCAATGAACGTGCTCTCTAATGACTGGAACAAACCCTACAAGAAATCAGCAAGAGTCGTGGGTGATGTTATCGGTAAATATCACCCACATGGTGACTCTGCTGTTTATGACACCATCGTTCGAATGGCACAAAGTTTCTCGCTCAGATACCCTTTAGTGGATGGCCAGGGCAACTTTGGTTCTATCGACGGTGACGCTGCTGCAGCTATGCGATATACCGAAATCCGTATGTCAAAAATAGCGCACGATCTGATGGCGGACCTCGACAAGGAAACGGTCGATTTTTCCGACAATTACGATGGCACCGAGAAAATCCCGGATGTGTTTCCGACTCAGATCCCCAATTTGCTCGTAAACGGCTCCAGCGGTATTGCTGTGGGCATGGCAACCAACATTCCTCCACACAATCTGACTGAGATTGTGGATGCTTGTCTGGCTCTCATGGACAACGATGACATCACCATTGATGAGTTGATGGAGTTCGTTAAGGGGCCGGATTTCCCGACCGCAGCCATCATCAACGGCCGCGCAGGAATCGTAGAAGCTTACAAAACCGGGCGCGGCCGCATCTACATGCGCGCTCGTGCTGAAGTCATCGAAGATGACAAAAGTGGCAAACAGACAATCATCATTACCGAAATACCGTACCAGTTAAACAAATCCAAACTGGTAGAAAAGATCGCAGAGTTGGTTAAAGAGAAAAAAATTGAAGGTATTACAGAACTACGCGATGAGTCGGACAAAGATGGCCTGCGCGTGGTCATTGAACTTCGCCGTGGCGAAAACGGCGAAGTTGTTCTGAATAATCTGTATGCACAGACACAGATGCAGTCTGTTTTTGGCATCAACATGGTTGCTTTGGTAGATGGCCAGCCCAAGCTGCTGAATCTTAAACAGATACTGCAGTCATTTATCAGACACAGACGGGAAGTTGTTACTCGAAGAACGATTTTCCTGCTTCGCAAAGCGCGAGAAAAAGGTCATATCCTTGAAGGGCTTGCGGTTGCACTTGCGAATATTGATGCGGTGATTCAACTCATCAAAGAGTCTCCTACATCTGCTGAAGCCAAAGAAAAATTACTTGCGCGCTCATGGCATTCAGTCAGTTTGCTGGCAATGTTAGGTGAATCGGGAGCCGATACGTGCCGACCTGAAGAACTGCCTGTTGAATTCGGGCTGAAAGATCAGGAGTATTTCCTGTCGCCCGCCCAGGCACAAGCGATTCTGGACCTGAGGCTGCACCGGCTTACAGGTCTCGAACACGAAAAACTCATCAATGATTACAAAGAGTTACTGAGACAAATTGCGGAATTTCTTCACATTTTGAACAGCGAAGTCAGATTGTTTGAAGTTATGCGTGAAGAGCTGAATCTTGTTCGCAACAATTATGGCGATGCCCGAAAAACCGAAATTGTTGGCTCTCAACTGGATTTGAGCACTGAAGATCTGATTCCAGAAGAAGATCGAGTCGTGACAATTTCGCGCGCTGGTTATGCCAAGTCTCAGCCCCTGGCTGACTACCAGGCGCAACGACGCGGAGGCATGGGCCGGGCTGCTGCGACATTAAAAGACGAAGACGAACTTGAACACCTGTTGATTGCCAGCAGTCATGACACCTTATTGTGTTTTAGCAGCGCAGGAAAAGTCTATTGGCTCAGGGTCTTTAATATTCCTTTGGCAAGTCGGACCGCGCGCGGTCGTCCTCTTGTAAATATCCTTCCTCTCGAAGAGGGGGAGCGCATCACCAGCATGCTGCCGATCCGTGAATACACGGAGGGGAACTTCATCTTTATGGCAACCGCACAAGGTGTTGTTAAAAAGAGCGAATTGCTTAACTTCTCACGCCCTCGCAGCGTTGGACTGCGGGCAATCGAACTGGATGAGGGGGACAGGCTGATCGGAACAGCGCTGACTGATGGTCAGCGTGACATCATGTTGTTCAGCAGCAGTGGCAAGGTATTACGATTCCTCGAAACTGATGTTCGCACCATGGGTAGAACGGCACGTGGGGTGAGAGGCATCAGACTGACGGAAGGACATGAGATGATTGCGCTGATCATCCCTGAAGAGGGCAAGCAGGTTTTGACCGTCAGCAAAAACGGTTATGGCAAGCGCACTACCATTCCTGAGTTCCCTGTTTATGGCCGAGGCGGGCAGGGTGTTATTGCCATGCAGACAAGCGAACGTAACGGCACATTGGTCGGCGCTGTCCAGGTTATTGAAGGCGAACAAATAATGTTGATCAGCGACCGCGGCACCATGGTGCGCACCCGGGTTGACGAAATCCCCACTTTGAGTCGAAACACTCAAGGCGTCAGATTGATTCGCCTTAAAAATGACGAAGCGCTGGTTGGTATTCAAACTGTCGCGGAAGCTGAGGAAGTTGCATTGTACGACGACACTGACGAAGCAATCGTCAGCGTTCCAGAGTCAGATGCTGATGTTTTGCAGATTGACGACACTGAGGCCAGGGATGATTAAGGGTGTTGCTGCCTCGGACGAAACCAATTGCATAGAAAAGGTTGCTTTTCTAGGACCTCCTGGCACGTTTTCAAATGCTGCTGTTGATAGTTATTTTGGTGCTGGCGCACTGCCCATCCGGGTCAGCGTCAGCAGCATTGATGATGTATTTCTGGAAGTTGAGGCAGGCAAGGCCGAGTTTGGCCTTGTGCCAATTGAAAATTCAACTGAAGGCGCAGTAAACAACACTCAAGACTGTTTGATCGATACATCTCTCCATATTATTGGGGAGGTGTATTTGCCGATAGAACATAATCTGATGGTGAAGGGAAAGCAGTCTTTCGACAGAATAAAGAAAATTGTTTCTCATAAACAATCACTTGCACAGTGTCGTTTGTGGCTTCGCTCTAATTTCCCTCATGTACAGCTTGAAGAAGCAAGCAGTAACGCAGAGGCAGCCCGGATGGCGTCTCTGGACGAGAGCGTCGCAGCGATTGCGGGCGCAATGGCTGCTCAAAGCTATGGCTTGCACATACTGGAATCTGGCATTCAGGACCGAAAAAACAATACCACGCGCTTTTTGGTGCTTTCGCAGAATCGCGCCAAACTCTCTACTGGCCATGACAAAACATCTATTCTCGTTTACACAGAAAACAAGCCCGGTGCATTGTTTAGATTACTTGAGCCATTTGACCGTTTCCAGGTCAGCCTGACACGTATTGAAACCCGGCCAGCCAGAGATGGATTCTGGTCTTACGTGTTTTTTATCGACTTTGAAGGACACATTGAAGACGAACCGGTACGTCAGGTTTTTGCAGAACTCGCCGATCGGGTTGTTAAGATCAAAAATCTGGGCTCTTACCCACGCGCACAACAGAATCAAACACCATCGTGAATCTTTTGCACTCTAAAACCGTACTTATCATTGGACTCGGACTGATTGGAGGATCGATTGCACGAGGTCTTGCACACAACAAGCAGTGCAAACGCATTCTGGCTCATGGCAGAGACAGCATAGCGCTGCAGTCGGCACTCAATGATGGCAGCATTGACGCTTACTCGACCGATCTGAGTGTGCTTGCCCCACAAGCCGATATCATTGTCATCTGCACCCCTACGCTGAGTGTCAGAAAAGTTCTGGAGCAACTTAAGGAGTTAGCGGACCCACAGGCAATCATCACCGATGCTGCCAGTGTAAAATCCAATGTTGTTGCAGACGCGCGCGCACTATTTCCAGAGAGTCTGCACCGGTTTGTACCAGGGCACCCAATAGCAGGCTCAGAGCAAAGTGGTTACGCGGCATCCAAGGCCGAGCTATTTAATAATCGCAAGGTGATACTGACACCTCTTAAAGAGAATAGTGCCGCAGCGCTACAAACAGTCATGGCGCTATGGCAGGTACTGGGTGCAGATGTTCATGCAATGAGTCCGGAGCGACACGATGTTGTGCTTGCGGGCACCAGCCACTTGCCGCACTTGCTGGCATATAGCCTGGTCAATACGCTAGTGGACTCAGTGAGCCAGCCTGACCGGGCGCAACAGGTTTTTGATTATGCTGCGGGCGGTTTTGCAGATTTCAGTCGCATTGCATCGAGCGACCCTGTGATGTGGCGTGATATTTTTCTAGCCAATAAGAACGCTACCATTGACGTACTTGATTCATACATCATCGAGCTTCAAAAAATGCGCCACAAGCTCATGATCGGTGACGGGCAAGGTTTACAATCAGACTTCTCGCGCGCCAAAATGATACGCGATGAATTTATTAAACGATTTCGAACAGAAAGAAATAACCTCATTGAAAACAATAATCAAGGCACACATTTTACAGTAGAACCCGAAGAAATTTCTGTTTTCCCTGGTTCCTTTTTAACAGGCAGTTTCAGCCCCCCAGCCGATTCCCGGAAATGCCTTGATATCATCAGCCAGTGTATTCATCAAAACGGTGTTTTTGCGTTTTATGGCGTGCCGGAAAGCCTGAACGTATTGGCTTATCTTCGATCAATCAGAAGCAAAAACGTACCTGTTGTTGGCCCCGAGTCTGGATATGTCCGGATCTATGGTGTTTCTGGCCAAACCGACGTGACCCCCGAGGCAACGCCCGCCGGACGCGGCATCTTGAAAACCACCAGATTGCCGGCTGACGTCTTCCTGTGTGGACTGCTGGTGCTGGGCGCAGGTTCAATGAGGGATTCACACATCAGACTAAGCGGGTTTGCTGAAACACGAATTAATGAGACTGGGCGGCTGCAATTACAAGAACAATCATTGCTGGCAATACTGGTCAGTTTCGGCTTTTCCGCGCAATTGCACATTGATACAGCAACCGGGTTGTCGGAGCTTATTGTCGACAGCTTTAAGCCGGCCGCAGCAAAACTCGATATCAGAAACACTTCACTTGACGACAATAGCTTACTTATTATTTTTGCGGCAGCAGTAATATCTTCCGGGACGACCACCATAGCCCTCGAATCAGCCCGTATTCATCAATGGTTAGACCGACTTGGGGAACTTGCACACTGGGCGGCGACTATCACCGTTGAAGACGATCTGGTTTACATCACTCGCAACGAACTGAAAAGCACCGCAATCCATTGTCATGAGGACCCTTATCTGGCGCTGACCACACTCGTCATTGGTCAGACAGCGCCGTGTTCGATAACAATCAAACAACCAGGCGAATTGGCTGGCATGTTCCCGGGGCTGCTCGCTGAGCTATCCAGGCTTGGGTTTGGCTTTACCGTCCTCCCTTCTAACACACGGGAAACTCAGTAATCGTGCCGGTTGAATCCAACTCAAAAAACATGCATATCTTAAACAACAAAACTACGCCATCGCCCGTACCGGTGCTTGCTATTGATGGGCCTGGCGGTGCAGGCAAGGGCACTATCAGCAGACTTGCAGCCTTGAAGCTGGGTTGGCACTACCTCGACAGCGGAGCCTTGTACCGCATTCTGGCATTTGCAGGAACTCTTCATCACATTGATTTAAAAGATGAAATTTCACTTTCAAAACTTGTCCCTGCGCTGAATATAAGATTCGGGATTGGCTCAGACGAAAGTGTTTGGTTAGATGATCAAGAGGTTTCTGATCAGATCCGCACAGAAAGGGCAGGGGCTGCGGCATCAATAGTTGCAGCACTACCATTGGTCAGAGAGGCTCTATTGCAACAACAAAAGGCCTTTCGGCGTGCCCCCGGACTTGTTGCCGACGGCCGCGATATGGGTACGGTTGTTTTTCCTGACGCAACGGTAAAAGTGTTTTTAACAGCATCTGCGCAGGAGCGCGCACAGCGCCGATATAACCAGTTGATTGCAAAGGGTATTGATGGTAAGCTCTGCGACCTTTTAGCGGATATCCAGGCGCGCGACGAACGAGACAGTAATCGGTCTGTTGCGCCATTGCGACCGGCAGCTGATGCGGTGCTGATTGATACCAGTCAAATGGGTATCAATGAGGTGCTGATCACCGTCCTTAACCTGATTAATTTGCAAACGCCTTAATGGTGCCCCTTGCGGGGAAGAATAGTCCTTTTTCGGAGCCAGCACTGTCCGTCTCAGGACTTTTTTAATTAGCCCGTGCATGCTGGTGCACGGTTGAATAAAAGTAGTTTTGGCGAGTCGGATTACCCTTGTCCTGCAAGGCCCGGCTTCATGGAACTGCTTATTTAATTTAACAGGAAAAAACATGACTGAAAGTTTTGCTGATTTATTTGAACAGAGTCTGATTGAAGTCGACATGACCCCAGGTGCCATTGTTAACGGTACCGTCATCCACATCGATTCAGACTGGGTGACAATCCACGCAGGCCTGAAATCTGAGGGCGTTATCCCTAAGGTTCAGTTCCTTGATGAGAACGGTGGTTTCTCATTGTCTGTGGGCGATGTAGTAAAAGTTGCACTCGAAACTGTAGAAGACGGTTTTGGTGAGACCCGTTTGTCCAGAGAAAAGGCCAAGCGCGCAGAGTCCTGGATGGATCTGGAAGCAGCTTTCGAGAAAAACGAAATTGTCAAAGGTATCATCAATGGCAAAGTCAAAGGTGGCTTTACTGTTGACCTTAATAATATCCGTGCATTCCTGCCTGGCTCACTGGTTGACGTACGTCCAATACGTGACACTACGCACCTTGAAGGCCAGTTGCTGGAATTCAAACTGATCAAACTCGATCAGAAACGTAACAACGTTGTTGTATCACGTCGTGCAGTACTGGAAGCAGTCAGCTCTGAAGAGCGTGACGAATTGCTGGCCAGCCTGCAGGAAGGCCTCGTTATTAAAGGTGTGGTCAAGAACCTCACTGACTACGGCGCATTCGTTGATCTGGGCGGTGTAGATGGCCTGTTGCACATTACCGACATGTCCTGGAAGCGTATCAAGCATCCAAGCGAAATCGTGAATGTTGGCGATGAAATCAAAGTTAAAGTATTGAAGTACGATCGTGACCGCAACCGCGTATCACTTGGCCTGAAACAACTCGGCGAAGATCCGTGGGTAGAAATCAAAGCGCGTTACCCGGAAAACACCAAGGTGAAAGCCCGTGTTACCAACCTGACCGATTACGGCTGCTTTGCAGAACTGGAAGAGGGTGTTGAAGGTCTGGTTCACGTGTCTGAAATGGACTGGACCAACAAAAACGTTCACCCATCCAAGATCGTTCAACTGGGCGACGAAGTAGAAGTCATGATTCTGGATATCGACGAAGAACGTCGTCGTATTTCTCTGGGCATCAAACAGTGCTACCAGAATCCATGGGATCGTTTTGCTGAACAGTTCAAGAAAGGCGACAAGATCTCCGGCAGCATCAAGTCAATCACTGACTTCGGTATCTTCATCGGTCTTGATGGCAACATCGACGGTCTGGTTCACCTGTCTGACATTTCATGGGATGAGAATGGCGAAGAAGCCGTTCGTGCATACAAAAAGGGCGACGAAATCGAGACAGTTATCCTGTCAATCGATCCGGAGCGCGAGCGTATCTCCCTAGGTATCAAACAGCTTTCAGAAGATCCGTTCTCCAACTACGTTGGTGAGTTTGAGAAGGGCAGCATCGTAAAAGGTGTTGTTTCTGAAGTGGATGCCAAAGCAGCCACTGTTAACCTCGGCAATGGTGTAGAAGGGGTTTTACGCGCTTCAGAAATCAGCCGCGAGAAGATTGAAGATGCTCGCAATGCACTGAACGTTGGTGACGAGATTGAAGTAAAAGTCATCAGCGTTGATCGCAAAAACCGAGTTTTGGGTCTGTCTGTCAAAGCTATCGAAATCGATGATGAGAAAGCCGCGATTCAAGATCACAAAAACCAGGAAATGCCATCTGCCGGTCCGACCACCATTGGTGATCTGATCAAAGCTCAGATGGACAAAAAGTAATACGAGGTTGGTGCAGTTGACGCTTAAGTTAATTTGATACAACAAGGAAACCGTCATGACAAAGTCTGAACTTATTGAACGAATCGCCGCAAAGCAGTCTCAATTGTCCTCCAAGGACTGTGAGTTTGCTGTGAAGTCGATTATTGAATATATGTCAGAATCTTTGTCAGATGGTGGCCGAATTGAAATCAGGGGCTTTGGTAGTTTTTCACTGCACTATCGCGTACCGCGTGTCGGTCGAAACCCTAAAACTGGTTCGCCAGTGACGCTTACTGGAAAGTATGTGCCTCACTTCAAACCTGGCAAGGAATTGCGTGATCGTGTAAACAGCATGATCGACTAACAACGCATCACCTAGGGAAGAAACCCAAAAGACGGCGTATTCGAAAGGATATCGCCGTTTTTTGTTTATAAAACAACAGGTAGCGACACATGAAAACGTTAAAGCGCTGGGTAATCATTCTGCTTTTACTGTTGGTGCTGCTGGTAACAATTGGTTTTTCAATGTGGAACAATACTGAAGTTCCATTGTCGTTTGGTCCGATCACTCTCGATGCTCGTCCTTTATCTGTCTGGGTAATCAGTGGTTTTGCTTTGGGCATTCTTTCTGGACTGATACTGGGTGCAGGATTGGTCAATAATCTGAAATTAAACCGTCGAATTCGACAACTTGAAAAGGAATTGCTGCTCAGGCCCAAGTTTGGTCGCGCAGAGAAAGATTAAGATTACGTTGAAATGGAGCCACTTTAATGCAGGATAACAATCGCATCATTATTGCTTTGGATATGGATAACCAGAAACAGGTTTTGACACTTGTTAAACAACTTGATCCGGCTCTTTGCCGGCTCAAGATTGGCAAAGAATTATTTACTTCGTTTGGACCCAAACTTGTAAAGAAACTGCAGAAACTGGGTTTTGATATTTTTCTCGATTTAAAATTTCATGACATCCCAAATACCGTTTATAAAGCCGTCCGGGCAGCTTGTGAACTTAAGGTTTGGATGCTCACAATCCATTCTGCTGGCGGTTCTGAAATGTTGAAAGCAGCGCGGGCAGCGGTAGATGAGTCAGACCATAAACCTATTTTAATCGCCGTCACAGTCCTCACGAGTCTCTCGGACAATGACATGGCCGAACAAGGCATACAACGCAGTGCTGCCGAGCAGGTCCTGCGACTGGCGTCGCTTTCACAGCAGAACGGCATGGACGGTGTCGTTTGCTCGGCCGCAGAAGTACCATCCATCAGACGGCTACTCAGCAAAAATTTTATTCTGGTGACCCCGGGTATCAGACCGGCTGGTGATGACGCTCAGGACCAAAAACGGGTCGTTACACCCAGAGATGCTATCAGTGCGGGTAGCAATTATCTCGTTATTGGTAGACCAATCACACAGGCACGCAAACCTGTAGAAAAATTAAACCTGATTTTGAGTGAAATTTCTGGCACTAGTGCGGGTTTGTGCTAAAACCAGTTCAGCAGACGTGCTTTTTAGTAAAAATACTTCTGCCTTTATGTAACAACTCAATGATCGTCCGCGAGTAGCGGACTTTATAACTGATAGATGGAAAAGGAGTTTCCAATGCTTACCTCTAACTGCAATACCCGCTTTACAGAAAATTTCGGCAAAATGGTCAGAACAGGCGTTTTTGTGCTGATCGCAGGAAGCGGCATATGGATGCTGGGTTCCCCAACTACCGCAATCGCACAAACCCAGGCCGCTACGGAGCAGATGCCCGCAGAAGTGGTGCCAGACAATCGTGTCAACATCAATACCGCTGATGCTGAAACTCTTGCCTTGGCGCTTGATGGTGTTGGCATGGCCAAAGCTCGCGACATCATTGTTTATCGAGAACAAAATGGCGAGTTCAAAACCGTGGACGACCTTCAGAATGTGCGTGGTATTGGCAAGGCAACACTGGAACGGAACAGAAACCGAATCCTGCTGAACGACAGCACTGAGTAAACCTGCCTGACAATCTATGTTGTAGAATGGGGTACGCAATCGCTCCATTCTATAACATTGCTTGAACGCACGGACGGTGTATGCTTTACGGGTTCGCTCTGATTCCAATTTTTTTAATTTCTTTGACTATCAGTTTGCTGATCAGTCGGCATAGAACTTTACACTTGCTTGATTTGCCGGTGGCACGTTCCGCGCACAATGTCCCGACCCCGCGCGGCGGTGGCCTTGCTATCGTGACCTCCGTTTTGCTTTTTATGATATTCCTTGTATGCATGGGCACCTTGAGCATCAAGATGTTTGCGGTACTGCTGTGCGCGATTCCAGTTGCAGTCACTGGTTTTGTTGACGATCTCAAAGGCTTGCCAGTCAACATCCGGCTGCCTGTGCATTTGGCCTCAGCTTTTGCCGCTCTTTGGTTGCTGGGGCCGGTGCCTGAACCGTTTTTTAGTGGATGGTTGCTGATTCCAGTGTTTTTCCAATCATTGTTACTCATGCTGGCATTGGTCTGGCTCTTGAATCTATACAATTTTATGGATGGCATTGACAGCCTGGCGGCAGTGCAAACACTGTTTGTCAGCGGCGCCGCTGGTCTGATGCTTTTCAACCAACAAACAGACCTTGCCTGGGTGTGCGTTGGACTATTTGTTTCCTGCCTTGGTTTTCTTTTTTTAAACTGGCCTCCGGCGCGTTTGTTTATGGGAGACGTCGGAAGTACCTTTATTGGTTTTTTCCTTGGGTTGATAGCCTTGATTTCACACTACCAAGGCACTTTGTCAGTATGGGTATGGGTACTGCTCATGGGCAGTTTTATCGCCGATACAACGTTTACTCTGGTTCGCCGTGCAATTTCTGGGCACAGAGTGACAGAAGCGCACAATCTGCATGCATACCAACACTTGGCGCGACGCTCTGGCAGTCACACAAAAGTTATGCTGCTCTATACCGCGATAAATGTGGTCTGGCTACTTCCTATGTCCTGGCTGGCAGTTTTGTACCCCCAGAATGGGGTGTATCTGAGCATCATGGGTGTAGTACCATTGATGGCGGTTGCGGCGCTGCTGGGAGCTGGCAGACCTGACTCCCCGAATCCCGGATAGCCGCGGATCTCCAGACAGGAACTTGAATGAACCCATATACCATCCCGCTGTCTCGTAATGTCAAACAGGCACTGCTGATGGCTGCAGACTTCATGATGCTTGCTTTGGCTGCATGGCTGGCACTCAACATACTGGGCATCAGTATCGAAGGAAAATCTGATCAAGTCTTAATAAGTTCTGTAATAGCAATCATCACCAGTGTGCTGGTCTTTTATAAAATCGGCTTGTACCGGACCATACTCTTGTACATGGGCGTTTCAGCGGGTTCAATTGTTTGCCAAGGGATATCCGTAGCTGCAATCCTGTTTGGTATCGTTTATTACTTAGTACTTGAACCTGAAATTGTCAACCATGCCACGATACCCATCTATTGGATGATGTCTCTGGTGTTTGTTGGCGGAAGCAGATTTGTTGCCAAACTTGCATTACAAAGTTTGATTGAAAACTTCCGACCCAAGCAACCGGTCATTATTTATGGGGCAGGTAGCTCAGGCATGCAACTGGTTGTTGCGCTGCAGAATGGCAACCAGTACTTACCAGTCGCTTTTGTTGATGACAGCCATCATATTGTCGGAAGCATACTGCATGGCATTCGGGTTTATACACCGTCTGCATTATCAGAACTTGTAAAAACCTATTCTGTTACCCAGATACTGCTCGCCATCCCGTCTGCAAGCCATGCTGAGCGAAAGGAAATACTGAACAAATTGGAACATCTTCCGGTGCATGTGAAAACAGTCCCTGAACTGTTTGACATGCGCTCCGGCAAATTCCATGTAGATGAAGTTCGAGATATCGATATCGAAGATTTACTTGGACGAGATATTGTTCCTCCAGATCCGGATCTGATGAGCGCATGTATCAAAGGCAAATCAGTCATGGTAACGGGCGCGGCGGGGTCAATAGGATCAGAACTTTGCCGACAGATATTGGGCCTAAGTCCAGCCAAACTTGTCATTTTGGATAGTTTTGAGTTTGGGCTGTATGACATTGAACACGAGCTGCTGACGCTCAGAGACTCGCTGCAGGGAAAATCCGAATTTGAAACAGAGGTCGTGGCGGTGCTCGGCAACACCTGCAATCGTAACTTGATGGAAGTGTTATTGCAGCGTTTCAAAATAAAAACCGTCTATCATGCTGCTGCCTACAAACAGGTGCCCATGGTCGAGAAAAATGTTATCGAAGGCGCGTTTAACAATATTTTAGGTACCGCCGTTGCTGCATTGGCGGCTAATAAGTATGGAGTTGAAAATTTCGTTTTAATCTCAACAGATAAAGCCGTTAGACCCACCAATGTCATGGGGGCAACAAAACGCTTTGCAGAACAGGTACTACAAGCATTAGCAGGAATGAAAGGCCATACGTGCTTCAGCATGGTTCGATTTGGGAATGTACTTGGCTCATCAGGCTCAGTCGTACCATTATTTCGCAAACAGATCAGCCAAGGCGGCCCGGTGACCGTTACACATCCTGAGGTAACTCGCTATTTCATGACCGTAGAAGAAGCCGCGCAATTGGTCATTCAGGCAGGGTCAATGGCGAGTGGGGGGGATGTTTTTGTTCTCGATATGCACGACCCCATCAAGATTGTGGATCTGGCACGCAAGATGATTCATTTAATGGGTTATAACATCAAAGATGAAAAATCGTATGACGGTCAAATTGCGATTGAATACACAGGGTTAAGACCCGGAGAAAAACTTTTCGAAGAACTGCTTATTGGAGAGTCCGTCACCGGCACCGAGCATCCAAAGATTATGAGGGCAGAAGAAGATTTTCTGCCCTGGAACGAACTCGAACCGATGCTGAGCGATCTGGAATCAGCCTGCCAACGTCTGGACCTTGAAACAATCCGACAACTCCTGATCAAGGCAGTTGTCGGTTTTAATCCAGAGTCGCTTAAAGATGATCTATTCTGGCCAAGTCAGAACAACGCCAGCGTAACAATAGCTAAATCAACTTCTACTGGTTCAGTGTCAGTCAAAGCAGCTGTTGCTAAAGTTACACCTTTGCACAAACGCTGATCTATTTTATCGCGTTATTTCCTGACTATGGACTTGATCAGGACTGGCTCAACTGGCACAGTTTGAAGTTGACGTTGATTGGCCGTTGTCCCGCCAGCGATTGCGTCAACAACCTCCAAACCCTCGATCACACGCCCAAAAACAGCATATCCAAAGTCCTGTGCCGTTGTTCCTCGCTGATTCAAGAAATCATTATCC
>JAUYSM010000010.1 GCA_030696315.1 Pseudohongiella sp.
GACAGAGTGACCAACAATGGTTTGATGATGGTGGCGAGTGGTGTTGAAGCGGGTGGAACGCTTCAGTTCAGCGTTGATAACAGACAAACCTGGCAGGATGCCACCCTCAATGAGTCAGCAACCGGCTACGCTACCTTCAACGTGAGTGAGGAGGGGAGCACGATTGTATACATTCGCCAGATCGATGTTGCAGGCAATATCAGTACAAAGAATAACTCTGCCTCGATCAATCTGGACACCACATCACCTGATGTCCTGACCGCTTCGTTGGCCAATGATACAAACAATGGGTTTGACAGTATCACCAGTGATGGGACCATCAACATCACTGGCCTGGAGTCTTCGGCATCCTGGCAATACAGTGTGGATGGCAGTGTGTGGACAGCAGGCTCTGGCAGCAGCGTTACCCTGCAGCAAGATAATGACTACACGGTGCTGGTACGCCAGATTGATCTGGCTGGCAACATGTCTTCCAACAGTTCACTGAGTTTTATGCTGGACACCAAGGCGCCTGATGCTCCGACGGTGTCGTTGGCTAATGACACTAACAACGGCTCTGACAACATCACCAGCAACGGCACCATCAATGTCGCTGGACTGGAGTCCGATGCAGCCTGGGAATACAGCTTGAATGGCAGTACCTGGACCGATGGCAGCGGTAGTTCATTCAGTGTTAAAGGCGATGCTCAGTACAGCCTGCAAGTTCGTCAGATGGACGTAGCGGGCAATGTTTCTAACACCGGCAGCCTGTCGTTTACCTTGGACACTACCGCTCCGGAAGGCCCCAGTCCGATCTTGTCTTTGGACACCAACATTGGCTCCGACGGCATCACCAGCAGTGCCACCATCAATATTAACCACCTTGAGTCTGGCGCGACCTGGGAATATAACCTGACCGGCGAAGAAAGCGGCTGGGTATCAGGTTCTGGCAGCAGCCTGCGTGTTGATGAAGACGGCAGTTACACATTGCAAGTGCGTCAGACTGACCAAGCCGGCAACGTCTCAGAAACCGAGTCACTGAGCTTCACTCTGGATACCTCCGCTCCGAGTGCGCCATCACTGGCGCTTTCGCTGGACACCAATAACAGCTCTGACAACATCACCAGCAGCGCCACCATCAATGTCGCTGGACTAGAGTCCGATGCAGTCTGGGAATACAACCTCACGGGTGAGGAGAGCGGTTGGGTATCAGGCAGCGGTAGCAGTCTCAGTGTCACTGAAGAGGGCAGCTACAGCCTGCAAGTACGTCAGATGGATGTGGCGGGTAACGTCTCCAATGTCGGTTCACTGAGCTTCACGCTTGACACCACCATCCCGACGTCAGTCTCGCTTGAGCTCGAGTCAGGTGTGGCGTTGAGCTCGTCCACGTTTATCACCAACGACCGCACCATCCTGATCAACAATCTGGAGTCTGGCGCGACGTGGGAATACCGTGGCACCGGCGCGTCCAACTGGACGCTGGGCAGTGGTAGCTCGCTGGAGATCAGTGGTGACGATGGTGAGAAGTATGTGCAGATCCGCCAGATCGATTTAGCTGGCAATGTGCAAAGCATGTGGGACGACATCACGTTTACCTTGGACACGACAGCGCCTGAAGGTCCGAGTCCTTATCTGGCATCAGACAGCAACATCAGTACTGATAGCATCACCAACAACCGCTTGGTCAACATCGACTATCTGGAGTCTGGCGCGACGTGGGAATACAGTCTGGATGGCAGCACCTGGACCGATGGCAGTGGCAGCAGTGTTGCGGTTGAAGGCAGTGGCGAAAAAACCATCCAGGTCCGACAGACTGATCTGGCCGGTAACGTCTCGGACATCGAATCCCTGAGCTTCACTCTGGATACCTCCGCTCCGAGTGCGCCGTCATTGGCACTAGCGCTGGACACCAACAACAGCTCCGACAACAACACCAGCAGCGCCACCATCAATGTCGATGGACTAGAGTACGATGCAGACTTGGAATACAACCTCACGGGTGAAGAGAGCGGCTGGGTATCAGGCAGCGGTAGTAGTCTCAGTGTCACTGAAGAAGGCAGCTACAGCCTGCAAGTACGTCAGATGGATGTGGCGGGTAACGTCTCCAATGTCGGTTCACTGAGCTTCACGCTGGATACTACCGCGCCTGCAAATCTAGCATTGTCACTGAGTCATGATAGCGGAGCTTCAGACAGCGATTGGGTTACCAGCAGCGCCACAATTCTCATTTCAAATCTTGAATCCGATGCCAGATGGGAATACAAACAAAGTGACAGCTCCGAGTGGATAGCAGGCAGTGGATCGACGCTCAGATTTGAAGACGACAGCAACTACAACCTGCAGGTTCGTCAGATCGATCTGGCGGGCAATGTCTCTGAGGAAGCGTTATTCAGCTTTACCTTGGACACCACAGTAGCAACACCAACAGTATCCTTGATCAATGACAGCGGCACGTCAAACTCCGATCGCATCACCAATGATGGGCGAGTTAGTGTAGATGGTCTGGAAAGTGATGCCAGCTGGCAGTTCAGTGTGGACGCAGGCTCCAGCTGGACAACCGGCTCAGGCAGTTCGTTCACGGTGACAACCGGCGGTAATTACGACCTGCGTGTGCGCCAGACTGACGTGGCTGGTAACACGTCCAGTCCAGCCAGTTTGAACTTCACGCTGGATGTTACCGCAGCAGAAGGTTTCCCCGCCTTGACCAAAGACAGCGGATCAAGCTCAGTAGACCGCATTACCAATGACGGTCGGGTGACGGTTACGGGTATCGAGTCAGACGCGACGTGGGAATACCGGGTTGGCAGTGATAGCGGTGCACAGTGGGTTGCGGGTGAGTCGGGCGGCTTTACAGTTGATGGCGCTAACAACGGTGGCAGCGATGGCGCCAAGTTGGTGTATGTACGACAAACGGACGTGGCGGGTAATGTCTCAACTGAGCGTAATTTGTCGTTTACGCTGGATACCACTGCGCCTGTCGCGATCAGTCAAGGCAACATTTACAAGTCTGACTCCGGCACCAAAGGTGACTCCATCACGAATAGCGGATCGGTTACCGTCATTGGTATCGAGTCCGGCGCTGCATTTGAATACAGTCTGAATGCGGGCGAAACCTGGGCTACGGCGTCCTCTGTGATTGGTTCCGGATTCCTGTCGTTGAGCGGTGATGGCCAGAAAAATGTGCTGATTCGTCAAATCGACGTAGCCGGTAATATCTCTGAGAACACTTCATTCAGTTTCACCTTGGACACCACGGCAACAACGCCGCAAGTTATTCTGAGTGACAGCGGTTCATCCAGCACCGATCGTATCACCAACAATGGTGTGATCAGCGTGGATGGTCTTGAATCTGGCGCGACTTGGCAATACAGCACAAACGGCGGTTCAGTCTGGACATCCGGATC
>JAUYSM010000013.1 GCA_030696315.1 Pseudohongiella sp.
ACCCAGTTGTCCCAGACCAGGGAGCGCCAGGTAACACCTGCCCGCATTGTGCTGCTGATATAACTGTCAGTCTCCTGGCGCTGGAACCCGGTAGCTATGCGCAGGCTGTCATTTACAGGATCGTGCAGGGGAATCACATAACTGACACTGGGCTCTTGCAACAAGGTTGAAATGGCCAGGTCGCCATTGAGCCGATGGCCGCGCCGATTGATATATCTGTCTTCATAGTTCAACCTGAATCTGGGGCCATTGTCAGTGCTGACACCGGCACCAGCGGAGTAGGCTCTGCGCGCTCTGGGTACCAGATCAACAGTCACTGGAATCTGCTGGTTTTCAACTTGAGAAAACTGGGGCGTGACGGCAATCTGGTTAAAATACTGGCTGTTGTTATAGTTTTGTCGCAGTTCGATCAGGTCTTCAGACGAATATTGATCGCCGGGCTCAAAAGTCAGAAATCGCGATAAAAATCCCTCGGACAAGTCTTCAAGCGGGCTGATAGTTATTTGTCCAAACCGATAACGCTCGCCCGGATCAAACACCAGATCAACGTTGGCCAGCTGGTTTTCCAGGTCAACAGAGAGTTCAGAGCGCACAAAACGGGCTGAGAAAAAACCATTTTCGATAGCATGGCTGCTGATCATTGCCTTCAGGCGCTCATACTGACTGTGGTCCAGCGCCTGGCCGCGCTGCAAAACAGGCGTTGCCAGCACCGTTGCAAACTGGGCGCTGTGCTCGGCGCGGGTGATGCTGATATTGATATCACCGATGCGGACGGGTTCACCGGGTACAAGGGAAATGTTGAGTTGCCAGCACGTGGGCACCGCATCTGGCGCCGTGGCCGAAGGCGCTTCAAGCAGGGTGATTTCCTGACTGAGTCTGTAGTAACCCAGTGCCTGCGCTGCACGCTCTACATCGCGTCGAATTGTGGGTAGTAACCTGTTGAGTGTGCGCTGGGTAGCCTGGCAACGTGCATCCGGTGTGCCAATGTGTGCGCGGATATTTTGTTCAAGCGCTCCGGATGCCCCGCTGATGTTGATCTGCGGAACAGTGTTTTGTGCCTGAGCTGCCAGTGGCATCAGAACCAGGGGTAATACGATGCCAATGGCTGTATAAATTACCTGAAGTTTCAAACTCTATCTCTACTGCCGGTCATACTGGGTTAGTGCTCGGAAAAACTGGGTTGTGTGACGTACTAACTTACTTCTACAGGGTCACAGCTTAACCTCTGCTGACTGACGATGCCAGTCGCGACGGAGTTACGTCCTTTGTTTGCAAGCCCTGAGTTATCGCCCTATGGGGTATACTCTGATTTTTAAGTGTTGATCACCATGAAAAATAAATACCGTACAGAACATGACAGCCTTGGAGAAGTGCAAGTTCCCGTTGATGTGTTATGGGGCGCACAAACCCAGCGTTCGTTGTACTTTTTTGCCGTTGGCAGCGACCGTTTTTCAGCAGAATTTATCAGCGCATTCGCATTGGTCAAAAAAGCGGCTGCGCTTGCGAATCATGAGCTGGGTAAACTCCCTCAGGGTAAAAAGGATCTGATTGTCACGGCATGTGATGAGATTCTGCATGGGCAACACCGTGAACAGTTTCCATTGAGTGTCTGGCAAACAGGCAGTGGTACTCAAACCAACATGAACTTGAACGAGGTTATCGCCAATCGCGGCGGTGAACTGGCTGGCTGTGAACGCGGTTTGTATACAGAATTGCATCCCAATGATCACGTCAATATGTCGCAGTCATCCAATGATGTGTTCCCAACAGCGATGCATGTGGTGACTGCGCAACAGTTGCCATTATTGATCAGGGCGCTTGCGGGTTTGCGATCTGCCTTGCAGCACAAAGTGGAAGAATATGAGCATGTTTTGAAAAGTGGTCGTACCCATATGATGGACGCCACCCCAATGACACTTGGTCAGGAATTTTCCGCATTTAAAGCCCAGTTGGACTATTCACACCAACAAATCGAAGCAAGTATGCCGGCAATTTATCAGTTGGCGATTGGGGGCAGTGCTGTTGGCACAGGGATGAATACTCACCCGCAGTGGGCGCAAACCGTCACCCGGTTTATCCGCGACTTGAGCGGGATTCCATTTGTCACAGCAGATAACCTGTTTATGGCATTGGCAGCACACGAAGCGCTGTTGGATTTGCATGGTCGCCTGAGTGTGTTGGCCAGTTCGCTGTTCAAGATTGCCAACGACATACGTCTTATGAACAGTGGGCCACGATGTGGATTGGCTGAGTTACGGGTGCCATCCAACGAACCTGGCAGTTCGATCATGCCTGGTAAAGTGAATCCCACTCAGGCAGAAGCCATGACCATGATCTGCACACGCGTGCTGGGCAATCAGACCACCATGTTAATGGCTGGCAGTCAGGGGCATTTTCAGTTGAACGTTTTTAAGCCTCTTATTATTCACACGCTGTTGGAGAGCATGACCTTGTTAACGGGTGCCATGAATTCGTTTAATCAGCATTGCATTAGTGGACTGCAGGCTAACCTGCAGCAATTGGCCAGCAATGTCAGCAGATCATTAATGCTGGTGACTGCATTGAGTCCAGTCATCGGTTATGAAAAGGCTGCACACGCTGCCCGTTATGCTGATCTTAATAATCTGGGTTTGCGCGAGGCTGTGCTCCAACTGAAATTGATGACGGGTGAGGCATTTGATGCGGCTGTTCGCCCTTCAGACATGATTGCTCCCAACGCATAACAACAGCAGGTATTTGACATGAACACACAACATCTTGCCGGCATGACGAGTGTTAACCCTTTTACTCATGAGAAGCTGAACAGTTATGCCCGGTTTGATCTCCGGCAACTGGATACGCTGTTGCTCAAGACGAGTGCCGCGCAAACACAATGGCAAACCAGCTCAGTCAGCGATAGATCCGGGTTACTGAGGTCCATGGCCATTGAGCTGCGCAAACAACAGCGCGCACTTGCCACACTTGCCACGCTTGAAATGGGCAAAACCTTGGTGAGTGCACTGGCTGAGGTTGAAAAATGTGCTGCGGTCTGTGACTACTATGCCGAACACGGCCCTGCCATGATCAAGGAAGAGGCCGTTGTGGCAACTGACGGCGTCGAACGATTTGTCAGTTACCAGCCTGTCGGGATTGTGCTTGCCATCATGCCGTGGAATTTTCCGTTTTGGCAGGTGTTTCGTTGTCTGGTACCGGCATTGATGGCGGGTAATGCCGTGGTGCTCAAACACGCATCCAACGTGCCCGGTTGTGCGCTGGCCATTGAATCACTGTGCCGTGACGCAGGTGTGCCCGAGCATTTAATGAGAACGGTACTCGTGGGTGGTTCAGAGGCGTCGCAGCTGATTGAGCACCCTCTGGTTAATGCGGTCAGCTTTACGGGCAGCACCGACGCGGGTCGAAAAATAGCAGCATGTGCTGGTCAGTCTTTAAAAAAATGTGTGTTGGAATTAGGTGGCAGTGATGCCTATCTGATTCTGGAGGATGCTGATATCGATCTGGCGGTTGAAAAATGTGTGACCAGTCGCCTGCTCAATAACGGCCAAAGCTGCATCGCGGCTAAACGTTTCCTGGTGCACAATCATGTATATGGCGAATTTACCGAAAAATTTGCGGCAGCATTCAGAGTTCAGCGTTTGGGTGATCCGATGTTGGCTGATACTGACATAGGTCCATTGGCCAGACCTGATCTGGCGCACGATCTTGCCCGGCAGGTATCTGAAAGTGTGCGTCTGGGCGCGGTGCTGGTCTGTGGTGGCTTGATTAATCCTGCTGTGGACCACGATGCATTTTATCCACCCACAGTGTTGGGCGAAGTTCGACCAGGTATGCCTGCATTTGATGAGGAATTGTTTGGTCCGGTAGCAGCGTTGGTGCGTGTGCGCAATGAAAGTGAAGCGATTGCACTTGCCAACCAGTCGATCTTCGGGTTGGGGGCAGGTGTTTTTACGCGGGATATCGCTCGTGGACGCACGATTGCAGCAGAACTATTGCAGGCCGGTAATTGCGTGGTCAATGACTTTGTAAAGTCCGACCCACGGTTGCCATTTGGTGGTATAAAGGCCTCCGGTTTTGGGCGCGAACTGAGTCACTTTGGCTTGCGTGAATTTACTAACATCAAGTCTGTGGTTGTGAGTCCATGAATCTGGCTGATTATCAGCAACGCGTCAAAACACTGTCAGATCGTCTGATTGAGCTGCAGAAACCTATTCGTATTCTGGACGCTATCAAGTGGCCAGCGTCGGCAAAAGGCCGGTTTTTATCTGAAGCCGGCAGAGAAATGCCGCTGATCAACCAAGACTATTACCGCACGATTAATCTCGGGTTTGAACCTGATGTGCTGCGTGACCGTTTCAAAGACTTGAGAAAACAAGTGCGTCGCTCGCTAGGGCGTGCGGATGGCTTAGGCAGTATTATGTGCAGCACCATCGATCAATACCTGTTGGTAATCGAGTTGCTGAGTGCCAGAGGTACGCCGGCGTTTGGTGATCACAGTCGCGCCTTGTATGGTTCGGCACGCGATCACCTGAGGGGTGATCGCAAAACCTTGCGTCAACTTGGTGAAAATCTGTGTGAAATTTTTTCATTACCGGCTGCCGATCACCTCAGTCGCCCCTATGAGCGCCATATTCCGGCTGCCACGGCCGTGGAGATTCTGCAAACCAAACTTGGCAATTACTTCCAGCCCGGTGACATCCGGGTGATTCTGAGTGACGGCATTGTGTCGGACGCAGCGGCTGGTGGCGATTACATCAAGATCAATCAGGACGTGGAATTTACCGATATAGATCTGCAGGTGCTTGAAGTGCATGAGGGCTGGGTGCATGTAGGCACGACTTTGAACGGTCGGAAACAACCCTGGGCAAGTTGGTTGAGTGTGGGTTCGCCGCGCGTAACAGCCTGCCAGGAAGGACTCGCCGTATTGATGGAGACGCTGACATTCAGCTCGTACCCGCATCGCGCGTTAAAAGTCAGTGATCGGGTAGTGGCAGTTGACATGGCAGAGCAGGGTGCTGATTTTATTGAGGTATACAGGTTTTTTGTTGCGCGAGGCATGCGCACTGAGGATGCCTGGAAAATTACTCAACGTGTGTTCAGAGGTGGCACGCTGACCGGTGGATCGGTATTCACCAAAGATTTATCCTATCTGCGCGGTTTTGTGGAGAACGTTAATTTCATTCGCAGTGCTATTCATTCCGGTGTCCCGGAGATTCTGCCAATGCTGTTTGTTGGTAAGGTCACCCTGGACGATATACCAATTTTATATCAGCACTACCTTGAAGGTACGATCGCGGGGCCTCATTATATCCCTGCGATGTTTCGTGATTTAAACGGTCTTTATGTGTGGTTCGGGTTTGCAAGTGGCATTTCTGTAATAAATATGGCGCGGGTGCAAAAGCATTTCCACGGATTGTTTGTCGGGATGCCAAAAGTTGCTCCGCTTTATGAAAAAGTGATTGATTCCGTAGTAGATTGAGGTAAAGCAAGCATGAAAAGAATCGCCCTGTTTTTGTTAACCAATATAGCCATTCTGTTGGTCCTGAGCCTTGTGTTGCGCCTGCTGGGTGTGGACAGGATTCTGGATGAAAGTGGCAGCGGATTAAATTACAACTCGCTACTCGTGTTTTCGGCTGTCATCGGTTTTGGTGGCTCCTTTATGTCGCTGGCCATGTCCAAATGGATGGCGAAACGCTCTACCGGTGCGCAGGTGATCACGCAACCACGCAACGCTACTGAGCAGTGGCTGCTGACAACAGTTGCCGCACAAGCCAAAGCAGCTGGCATTGGTATGCCGGAGGTTGCGATTTTTGATTCACCCGAAGTAAACGCCTTTGCAACGGGTGCAACACGAAACAGTTCGCTGGTGGCGGTGAGTACTGGATTGCTCAATACCATGACCAAACAGGAAGCTGAAGCCGTGCTGGCGCATGAAGTCAGTCACGTGGCAAATGGCGATATGGTGACACTCACTCTAATCCAGGGTGTGGTTAACACCTTTGTGATATTCCTGTCTCGAATCATCGGCCATGTGGTTGATCGTGCAGTGTTTAAAACTGAAAGTGGCCATGGCCCCGCGTTTTTTATCACCTCGATTGTTGCGCAGCTGGTGCTGGGTATTTTGGCTTCGATGATTGTGATGTGGTTCAGCCGGCAGCGTGAATACCGGGCTGATGCGGGTGGCGCAGCGTTGGCGGGTCGTCAAAACATGATTGCCGCGCTGGAGCGCTTGAAGAATGGGCAGCCTACCCATATGCCCGATGAGCTGGTAGCGTTTGGTATCAATAACAATGCATCTAAATTGTTTATGTCGCATCCGCCACTGGCAGAGCGCATAGAGCGTTTGCGCAACGCGCGATAATCGCTGGCGAGTAACGGCTACATTAGCGAAAAAATAGCGGCACCTGCGGGTGCCGCTATTTTTTTGTCAGTCATTTCTCTTCTTTGTCATCTTTTCCTTAATGTTTGTGGGGCTTTCTTCTGCCCTGATGTGGCTTATTCGTCCGGGATATTTTTTTGTCTATAAGGTTTTATTGATTTTTCCATTATCGCTATTGGTTTTCTAAAAATGGCCGAAAAAACAATAGTCTATGTTGTTCAGTGTTGGATGAATCCTAAAAATTCCGAGGGCTGAGACATGCGAAATAATCTTCCTGTGACGGGCAAGCAAGTAGTGCTTCCCATAAAAGCCAATATACTGTCTACCACCAATACACACAGCCATATTACTTACGTCAATCCGGACTTTATTCAAATCAGTGGTTTTACTGAATCTGAATTGATTGGCCAACCTCACAATATTGTCCGACACCCTGATATGCCGCCGTTGGCATTTGAGCACATGTGGTCGACTCTGAAACGTGGCAATTCCTGGATGGGCTTGGTAAAAAATCGTTGCAAAAACGGCGATCACTATTGGGTCAGTGCCTACGTAACCCCGATACGTAAAAACGGCGAGATTGTTGAGTATCAGTCTGTACGCACCCGCGCTGAACCAGCCATGGTGTTGAAGGCAGAGCAGTTGTACAAAAAAATCAGTCGTTCAAAGCTGTCGGAGTTAAAGAGATTCTCACTCAGTATCACGCAGAAATTGATGTTGGCAGTGGGCGCTTGTATTGCGGTGCCTTTAGTCATGTTGTCTGTGTTTAATGCGATGAGCGCTGCTCTGGCAGTTACATTGTTTCTGCTGGTCTGCGCTTCAAGTGCTGTGGCCATGTACGTCATGCTGATGCCCTTGCAAAAATTGGCACAGGTGGCGACAGGGATTGCTGATAATCCCTTAAGTCAGGTGTTGTATACGAGCCGCCATGACGAGATTGGTCGCATCGACTTCGCTTTGAAGATGTGTCAGGCCGAGACAGGTTCGGTGATCGGTAGAATTGGTGATGGAGCAAATCGACTGAACCGATTTGCCGGCAACCTGCTGCAGGAAATCGACACCAGTAATGAGCTCACGGGTGAGCAACAAACCTCCACTGAACATATCGCGACTGCGGTCAATCAGATGGTGGCCAGCATTCAGGAAGTTGCCCGCAGCGCACAAAGTGCCGCGACAGCGGCAGAACAAGCCGACAAAGAAACCAGTGATGGCCAGCGTCTTGTAGCACAGACCAGTGAATCCATGGCGGAACTGGAGGGCGCAATCCGTCAGGCTACTGACGTGATAAATGAACTGGAGGCTCGCAGTATCGAGATTTCCCGCGTGTTGGACGTTATTCGTGGGATTGCTGAGCAGACCAATCTGTTGGCGCTGAACGCAGCCATTGAAGCCGCCCGTGCCGGTGAGCAGGGACGGGGTTTTGCGGTGGTAGCCGATGAGGTCAGAAGTCTGGCAGCGCGTACCCGCGAGTCCACAACCGATATTAGGGAAATGATCAGTTCTCTTCAGCAATCAGCCAATTCAGCGGTGTCAGTAATGGAGAGAAGCAGCGCCCAGGCCTTGCACAGTGTTAACCACGCGCGTGAGGCGTCAATTGCGTTGATTGGCATAGGGCAACGTGTGAATGAAATTACCGATATGAATCTGCAAATCGCAGGTGCAGTGGAAGAGCAGAGTATGGTGAGTGAAAGCATCAATCAAAGTATTACCAGTATTCAGGATTGTTCGTACAAAAACGTGTCAACTGGTAAAAGTAACCGGGTCAGTGCAGAGAGCGTGGCCAAACTCAGCCATGCCATGAATGAGTTGGCGGAACAGTTCTGGGCGAGACGCTCCTGAACTAAGGCCTGCTTTTTCAGCGATCAATCCTGATCGTCGTTGCTGTTTGCTGCGCGGTTGCTGTTTTTCTCCCAGGCGGCCGCCCAGGCAAACGGTGGCATCTGCCGGAAGGCTTCTTTCAGACGCTGATCCCAGCTGCGTTTGACTTCGCGCAGGAACTCGCTGCCTTCTTCAAAACGCAGTGGAGTGTCCAAAGCAAGTGTATCGGTGCGGTATACCAGAATCTCGATGGGCGGACCCACGCTGAGATTACTGCGCATGGTGGAGTCCATGGAGACCAGGGCGCATAGCGCGCAGGTGTCCAGATTCAGATCACGCGTCAAAATTCGGTCAAGGATAGGCTTGCCATACTTGCTTTCGCCAATTTGCAGGTAAGGCGTGTCGTGCGAACTGGTGATGTGGTTGCCTTCAGGGTACACCATCATGATCCGGTGCTTTTTGCCAGCTATCTGGCCGCCAATAATAAAACTGGCTTCAAAACCGACGCCCCGTGTTGCGTGTTTCTCTTGCTCGGCACGGCTGATGGCGCCTAAGTATTCAGCAGCTTCACTGATGGTATCAACCGTGAGCAGGCTCTCGGTCGCGCGTTCTTTGATATCGCGCTTGATACGCGCGATGGTTGCTTGGGTTGTCCCCAGGTTTCCAGCGGACATGATGACAAACTGGCGTTGGCCATCCACACCAAAACGGTGCATTTTGCTGTAGGTACTGACCTGATCGATGCCAGCGTTGGTTCTAGAATCGGAACAGAATACCAAGCCGGCATCGACTGCGATGGCTACACAATAGGTCATAAGCGCTCTTGGCAGCAGGGCAATGAAGTCATGCCCTCGCCACCGTTAGGTTAGTCGTCGATAACGTCGTCTGTTGGATCGTCAAAATAGTCGGCGTTATCGCTGTCTTTCATCACAAGGTCATCTTCCATATCATCAAACTGGAGATCACCATACATTCGTTTCCAGTCGAGTCGCTCTTCTGTACGTCGACGCAAATCTGTCAGGCGACGGCGCTGAGAGTTTTTATCTATAGGCTCGTCGTCAAACTCTGCATCGGGTGTAAATCCACCCGCATCAAAAAAGTCTTTTGCACTATCTGCTAACTCGTCCCACGGATGCCCTTTCATATGAATACTCTCTGTTAAAGCCCGACAGGCGGATTTTATGTGAGCATATGACCTGCAGTGTTTTTCACGGCGGGCCACCATCCTACGCTCTGTTTAGCGGCAGGAGCGGAAATTCCTGCACAACAGAGTGTGATAAGCAGGTTTTGTGCCAGAAATATTGCCCTTTAGGGATCTATTTCTGGCCCGGCGTTCACGTTGCGAATTATGGGTATAAAAGAGCAGATTGCAATAGCTTGAATCGCTTTTTTTTCAGCTGAGTCCAAGTCGTTGCATCGCCTGCTGACGCAGTACTTTTTTTGCAATTTTGCCGCTGGCGATGCGTTCCAGCTGCTCTGTCTGCATATAAATATGAGAGGGGACCTTGTAGTGCGCGATGTGAGCCTTGAGGAACGTTTGTAATTGCTCTGGTGTAAGCGATGCGCCGGGTCTGATCATGAGGGTGGCACCTACAATTTCCCCAAGACGTTCGTCGGGCAAACCATAAACAGCGGCTTCAAATACATCAGGATGCTCAGACAAAGCGTACTCGACTTCCGCGCAGGCTACGTTTTCGCCGCCACGGATAACAATGTCTTTTGCCCGGTCTTTAATCACTACAAAACCATGTTCATCCAACAGGCCGAGATCACCCGTGTGGAACCAACCGTCTCTGATCACGGCAGACGTATCTTCTGGTCGATTCCAGTAGCCTTTCATGACAGTGGCGCCTTTGATACAGATTTCACCGATCTGGCCAGCGGGCAATTCATTGCCGTTTTCGTCTTCTATACGAATTTGAGTGACGGGCTGCGTGGGTCGTCCAGTGCTTTCGGGTTTTGACAGATAAAACGCGCCGGTAATGGTGGCGCCAATTGCGTTGGTTTCTGTTAATCCGTAACCAAGTCCTGGCTGAACAACAGGATCAAATTTTTTCTGCATCATGGTCAGATGCCCCGGCGGCCGGGAAGCTCCACCGCTTTGCACAATCCGCAGGCTGCGAAGATCGGTTTGTTCAAAATTGGGCGAGTTCATGACTTCCCAGGTCATGGTTGGCACGCCGTGTAACACTGACAGCCTTTCCTTTTCGATCAACTCCAGCGCCTTTTCGGCATTCCACTTGTACATCATCACAAATTTGCGCTGGTAAACAAAACTGACCAGGAACTGGGCATGGCAGCCCGTGACGTGAAACAGTGGGACGTTTGACAGAATGGCAGGGTCAAATTCGGGATTCGCTTCAACCAGTTCCGGGCGCAAGGTATCCATGGTTTCTTTGCCAAAAACCCAGCTGTAAATGGCGTTAACAATATTCCGGTGCGTAGACAAAACGCCTTTAGGTGTGCCAGTAGAGCCGGATGTATACATGATCGACACATTGTCGTCAGGCTCTACATTCAGGCTGTCGAGGTTGATGTGAGGACCTTTTTTACCTTCTTCCACCAAGGCATAAAACTCGGGTAAATCAGCGCTGGTGTCATCGGGTTTGATGGCGATGATCTGCACGTCGGTCTGATTCATCACCGGTTTTAAGGTGTTGATGCGCTCCTGATCGGCAAACAACACTTTGGCACCACTGTCTTTCAGACCAAAAATCAACTCATTGCTCTGCCACCATGAGTTCATTGGCACCACCACAGCACCAATCATGGTGATGGCCATAAAAGCCAGACACCATTCAGGGTAGTTGCGTGAACAAATAGCAACACGGTCACCCTTGTTGATCTGAAATTGATTGATCAGCACCTGCGCCATGGCTTCGGCAATCTCAAGAGATTGACGGAAGGTATAGCGCTCTTGCTCATACACCAGAAAATCTCTGTCGGCTGCCTGCAGCCCCGTCAGATAAACTTCGTGCAGATTTTTTGGTACATTTTCGAACACCGGCAGTTCAATGCCGTTTATCAGTTTTGTGGTAACCGCCAGTGGTGATCCCGGTGATCTGAGCTTGATAACGATATCTTTAAGCGCGATCAGATCTTGTTCAATTTGTTGTGCTGTTAACATAGTTTTTGTGCTTGATCACTGTGCAGGCTGTTGACGAAAGAGCCGCATTATACGTCGACAATAGTCCGAATCAAGGGCGTTTGTCCCGTGCTTTAGCTCAGTAGAGCGCATGCTCAGTCAAAATGGATTGATCACTCTTTGCGAATCTCGAATGTCACTTTGCCCATCACTTTGCGGTCGCGGAAAACGCTAAAGGCCGCAACATAATCGTCGAATGCAAACGATTCGGTCACAATGGGTTTGATTTTGCCCGCCGTGTACATATCGAACAATTCCTGGAAGTTACGTTCATATTCTTCCGGCTCTTCTTTGCGGAATCGACCCAGAAAAACGCCAACCATGGAGCTACCTTTCAGCAAAGCAAGATTGGCAGGATAGGAGGGGATGCGACCACTGGTGAATCCGACCACCAGCAAACGCCCATTCCATGCAATGCTGCGGGTTGCCTGATCAAAAAGATCGCCGCCTACCGGGTCGTAGATCACGTCTGCACCGCGGTCATTGGTCAGTGCTTTGACTTTTTCTTTCAGATCACCATCGCCGTAGTTCAGCAAGTCATCTGGCCCTGCCTGTTTGACAAACGCCAGCTTTTCATCACTGCTGGCTGCTGCGATAACACGCGCCCCCATTAATTTGCCCAGTTCAACAGCCGCCATACCTACGCCACCACTGGCACCCAGCACCAGCAAGGTTTCACCGGGCTTGATGTGTGCGCGTTGTTTCAAGGCGTGGTAAGACGTGGTGTAAACCATCGCAAAACCCGCCGCGGTTTTAAAATCCATACTGTCCGGGATCTTTCTTAAGCCGGCTGCCGCGCAGCGCACCTGTTCTGCCATGCCGCCAATTGAAGGGGTTGCCATGACGCGATCGCCCACACTAAAGCCGGTGACGCCTTGTCCAAGTTTCAGGATGACACCACCGACCTCTGAGCCAGGAGAGAACGGCATAGGTGGCTGGAACTGATATTTGCCTTGAATCTGTAAGGTATCCGGAAAATTCAAAGAGGCGGCGTAAACCTGCACAACAGCTTCGCCAGCGCCGGGTTCAAGATCAGGTACTTCTTCTATGATCAGGTTTTCAGGCGGGCCGTAGGATTTGCATAATAAGGCTTTCATCAGGTTGTCCCTTCCAGTTTTATTGCATGCCAGTTTGTGAGGTGCCA
>JAUYSM010000017.1 GCA_030696315.1 Pseudohongiella sp.
GGGTAAAAACAGATGTTGCAAGCGCCCGACAGTCTCGGAACTGCCCAGCAGTAAAATGCCATGGGCGCGTAAACTGTAGTGGAATAAGGGTAATAACCTGCGTTGCAGTTCAGCATCGAAGTAGATCAGCAAGTTCCGACACACAATCAGATCCAGTCGGGTAAAGGGTGGGTTGAGCACAACATCGTGTTGCGCAAACAGCACCATATCCCGGATCTCCTGATTGATCTGGTAATAGTTTGCATGCCGGGTAAAAAAGCGTGCCAATCTTGTTGGCGAGATCTGATCTTCGATATTGAGGGGGTACTGTGCGCGGCGTGCGCTGGCAATGGCATCTGCGCTCAAGTCTGACGCAAAAATTTGCAACTTATGGGTTTTGTAAGCAGGCAGCCTGTCGATGACTTCGCGGAATATCATGGCGAGCGAATAGGCTTCTTCACCTGTGGAGCAGCCTACACTCCATGCGCGCAACGCCGATTGCTCAACATTGTGCGCCAGCAGTTCTGGCAAGGTCGTGCCGGACAAATAATTCCACACCTCTTCATCACGAAAAAAGCTGGTCACCCCAATGAGCAGCTCTTTGAACAGCAGATCAATCTCTTGAGTATTGTTTGCCAGAAATGCTGAATACAACTCTAACGTGCCTAGTGCGTGAATCGCCATGCGCCGCTCTATGCGGCGCAGCAGAGTGCTGCTCTTATAAAGCGAGAAGTCATGTCTTGTATGATGTTGCAGGTGCAGAATAATCTGTTGCAGCGGCGCTGAAGGCGCTATCGCAAAGTGATCTTTGAGGTCCGTGTCAGGCGCAATGTTTCTTTGTTTTGTTTGTTGTACAAACGCCACAATGCGTACTGGTAGGTCGGCCGCTGCCGCGATGATGTCAGCACAACCGGAAGTGATGATGCTGCTTGGCATCGAATCAAATTGGGCAGAGTCCGGTGTCTGCACCATGGTGAGGCCGCCGGCAGCCTTGATGGACATCGCACCGGCCGTGCCATCAGATCCCATGCCAGAAAGGACAACCGCAATAGATTGTTCTCCACATTCGCTAGCGAGAGATGAAAACAGGACATTGACAGGCAAGCGCAAGCCGCGCACTTCAGCTGGCTTGCTCAAGGACAGTTTGCTTTTTTCGACACTGAGTTCTGTATTGGGTGGAATCACATACACATGATCGCGCTTGATCCGCATGCTTTGCCTCGCTTCGAGAACCGGCATGGAGGTGGAGCGCTGCAATAACTCTGGCAACAAGGACGGTTTGGTAGGGTCCAGATGCTGGATGACAATCCATGCCAGCCCGCTGTCAGGCGGCGTATGTTGAAAAAACTGCTCAAGCGCGATCAAGCCCCCCGCGGAGGCACCAATGCCGACGATGCGGGGTCGCTCCGACAGCGTGTCTGTAGAGGCGTTTGCCAAATCTTGTTTGAGTGTCACTGAAGCAGCGTGGGGCTTTTGGAGTCAGTGATCATGACTAACAGATCGTTGCTGTCGGTGCAGTGATTACTGACCAGTCGCAGACTGCGTGTTCCCTTGCCGCCGAGCTCTGTTGTGACAATGACTGCATCGTCTGGCCCGTCAATGAGCTGCCTGTTTAGTAACTTGAATACAGCTGGTCGACTTGAAACAGTCAGCAGCGATTCAAACTTTTCCCCACACAAATCATCTTTTAATCGATAAAACAGACTGCCACCCATTTCGTTACAGTCAGTGATGCGGCCGTCTGCGCTCAGCATAAAAAAGCCGCAGGCAGCCATATCATAAAACGCCTTGAAACAGGCCAGATCATGAGAGAACTCGCGTTCATTGCTCTGAAGTTGCTCATGCTGCATATCCAGTTCTATTTGAAAAGTCTGCAGTTCGTGTAACAGCTTAAGTCCTTCCGCAGCAGTATCAGGCGTGCTGGCCAAACGAAACAGCACACTCAGCGCATCGGCGCTGACAGAACAGGCATAAGCACGAGGCGCCGTTCCATTCTTGATTCGATCTTTGGCTTCAAGCCGCAATCTGTTGACTTCTTCTTGAGGTGACATGTAATCAGGCATTAGACCTCCGAGGGTGCACACTTTTGCAATTTTCAGTATAGGCTGATCAGTCAGTTGTACAAGCTGTCATCACGGATGTTGACGAGATAATTGACAGTTTGAAGCGGAGGTTAAGGGTTGGCTGTGCGTTAACTCACGTTTGCTGTCTGTTTTGGGCGGTGACTTGTTCTCCAGCGGATTGATCTGCCATCATGCTACTCAAATAACAGGTCATGGAATCAACACGGTGCCGCGCACCCGGTGAGGTCATTCATGCAAAAATCCCGAGGTTTTATCTGCCGATCATTGCTGGTTCTGGCGAGTGCCGCCGGGTGTTCCCAGCTGCTAGCGCAGGGCGTTGGTGATCTGCTAACTACCGCCACCGCGCCGGACGGGCGCTACATCAGTTGGCAGGAACATCTGATAGATGATGCCGCGATTCTTGATTTTGTGCTCAGCGGTGGCGATGGCCTGGTGATGACAGACATCGACCAGGATGGGTTTATCGACGTTGTGTCGGTGCATGAATCCGATTCCAGCTATGATTCCGCCAATTTTACCCCCGGTTTTGAAGCTCCCCCCGAAGGCCATATCCGTATCGCCTTTGGCAGCGCCGACCCGCAGCAGTGGCACAACATCACGGTCGCCGAAGGCCTGGATGCTGCAGCGCCCGAAGATGCTGCGGTTGTCGATATGAACGGTGATGGTTTGATGGACATTCTGATAGCCGCCGAGTTATCTCATGTATTGTATTTACAGAACCCCGGTCCAGATGCCCGCAACAGCGAGTGGCCGCGCCTGAAGCTGCCAATGACCGAGGGTCGCGGCAGCTATATTCGGGTGTTTGCGGCGGATTTAGACGGCGACGGGGTGCCCGAGGTGATTGCCCCCAACAAAGGCGCGCAGATTCCAGGACCGGAGGATTTTGCGGTATCCAATCCGGTATCCATTTTTAAGGTAACGGGTGACCCTTTAACGGGTGATAACTGGCAAGAGATAGAACTCGGTCGTTACAGCATTCCGCAAAATTCTGAACCGGTTGATCTCGATGGCGACGGCGACATCGATATCGTGATCGGCACGCGCGGTGAAGACCGGCTGGTGTGGTTCGACAACCCCGGTGATGGTTCGCTGAATTTTATCGAACGTGCTATTGGCATCAACGGCGCACGCATGGCGGGATTTAATCTGGAGTACGCTGACCTTAACGGTGATGGGCGCTTTGATATCATCGGCGCCGGTGTTGGCCCGGTTGGCAATGGTCTGGTATGGATAGAACAACCCGCTCGTAAAGGCGACGCCTGGAATGCACGTTTTATCGGCACCTTTGCGCCGGACAGTATCACCGGGCTGGAAACCGCAGACATCAACGGCGATGGCCATATGGATGTATTCGTTGGCAGCTACAGCCGTGGCGAGCGCGAATCAGACGATGCCAACGCGCAGCTCACCGATCCACTCGGTCGGCTGGGTTGGTTTCAAAACCCGGGTGTGTCAGGAGCCGCGTGGATTCGTCACGATGTGTCACGACGCAAACGCGGCATGTTCGACAAGTTTATTGCTCATGACATAGACGGCGATGGCGACCTGGATTTTGTGGGCACGCGCGGCAACAGTTATCCCTACGACGGGGTGTTCTGGCTGGAGCAGGTAAGGTCGGTCGGGCCGGTGCCGCGCTTTACCAAAGCAAGGGCGCTGGACAGTGATGAAGTGGGTTTGCCTTGAGTCCCACTCACAACTCATCATGTTTCTTCGCGCTGCCCCGTGACTTATCCACCGGGTACTTCTGTTCATTCACGCGGATTTTTGCCATCACAATCTCTTTCACATCGAGCTGACAGGCATCGGCAAGCAGAAAGGCATAGGCAAACACGTCAGCCAGCTCTTCTTTGATTTTTGACAGATCAGCGTCGCCGGGTTGTTTCCATAAAAACGCTTCCAGCAACTCAGCGGCCTCGATGCTCAGCGCCAGCGATAGGTCTTTGGGGTTGTGGAATTGTTGCCAGTCGCGCTCGTCGCGGAACTTCTTCAGGGCGTCTACGATTTCCTTCATGGTGTTTGTCTGTGTTATTCCGAACGGTTGATGAGATATCAAGGGCGTATGATTTCACGGTCAACTAGGGCAGGCAACATCTGTCATGCTTGCCAAAACGTATCAAGTGTATAAAACCCTTTGAGCGATGCTGATGAACAAACACGTATACCGTGGCCTGATGGCCTTTTTGTTGATTGTTAACTGGACAAACGTGATGGCCATTGAAGAACCCAAGTACGCCGTTGTGAGCCAGCTCGGTGACATCGAGTTCCGTCTGTACCCGCCTTACCTGTTGGCGGAAACCTTGGTCGCGGGCGAAAGCAGCCAGTCACGCGCTGCCAATACCGGTTTCAGACGACTGTTTGCTTATATCTCTGGCGACAATGCCGTGCAAAGCAAAATTGCCATGACAGCGCCGGTGCAGCAGCAAGCTGTGTCGCAAAAGATCGCGATGACGGCGCCGGTGCAACAGACGCCTTCCGACGAAGGTTGGTTGATAGCGTTTGTGGTGCCCAGTGAATTTGATGTGGACACGGTGCCACAGCCAACCAACCCTGAAGTGACGATCCGCGTGGTGCCTGAGCAATTGATGGCAGTGCACACTTATTCGGGTCGCTGGACCGAACGCAACCAGGGTGAGCACCGGCAGGTATTGCTGGACGCGTTGGCGGCTGCCGGACTTGAGGTGATTGGTGAGCCTGTGTCTGCGGCCTACAACTCGCCCTTTACGCTGCCGTTTATGCGACGTAATGAGGTGATGGTTGAAGTGGCGAAGGCGCCTTGAATCCGACGCCTCGGGACCTAAAGCTCACTGCCCAGCCTGTTCCGCCTCCAGCATTCGCGCACCGGCCAGAATGCCGGGCATGGCATAATTGCCTTCGTGGCAGGCGTATTCATACATCGGGCCTTCACTGGCGTGGAAACTCAGTTCGGCAGTCCAAGGTTGTGCATAGAGATTGTTATCCTCGACGGTAAACCGATACACAATTTCGGTATCTGAGTAGCGGCTGAAACGCTCGGTTATTTTGCCTGCGGCCGTAATCGGCACAGAGCTTTGCGCCATCTGTTGCGGATTGATATTGACAGTTTCTATGACGAGTTCGCCGTTTTCATACCAACCTCGTGAATCGCCAAACCATTGTTGCAAGGCGGCCGGCCTCAGATTGGCGCGGGCCTCAGCGGCATTTGCATAGATGGGCACAATGCGTGCGTCGTGCACCATCTCCACTTCAATGACCACATAATCATCGGTCTGCACAAAACGGTAGGTGCTGTTGTACAGCGTGCCCATCATGCCCGGGCCGGCGGTATTGCCAAAACCCAGCAGACAACGCTCGGCCAGCGGCATGGCTTCAGGGCCGGACATGTCGCCAACACCGGTGGCATAACGCACACCAAAGTTGCGGCGCTCAAAATCTGCAGTTGGTGATGCTAGATGCGGAATCTGGCCATTCTCAGGATCGATGATGTAGGAGCTGCGGTACTCACCTTTGACACGCGCCAGCGCAGAACCCGGGTCAATCCAGAAGTCGTTGTAGGCGCGTAGACCAAAGTCATCACTGCCGGCCGCAGGGGGCGCGAGCGTGTCGGTGTTCTCCGCTGTCGCTTCAAACTCACCCACCGGCAACCCGGCCACGCTGGTGTTGGCGATAATCTGCTGTGCTTCGGCGGCGCTGACAATCAGTTTGTCCACGTTAGCGGGGCGCGTCATGCGGGTGAGTGCGGCATTGGTCCACACGCCGGTGAGTTCGGGCCTTTCACTTGCCTGTGCCCAGCTTGATGCACTGGCGATCGCAAGTGTTAAAGCAATAATATTGGAAGCAACTGTCGATAATCTGGCGGTGAACATGGTGTATCTCCCATTAATTATTATGATGTGGAGGTTGTGATGCGCTGTGTGTTCAGAATGTAGTCTTGATGTGGGGGGATGTAAAGTGCGAGGGGGGATCAAAGGTGACCAATGTACCGTGAGAAATGGCAAAAAAGACTGCAAAAGATAGTGAAAATCCTGACCCGACAGATATGGAATACGCAGTTATTCTTCACGCAGCCTCAAAAATGTCGCTTCGTCCATTATCTGGAGATAAGAATAAAATGAGTAAGGCTCAAACTAACAGCAACTCCGGCACCAAAGGCAACTCTGGTAACACCAACGGTGGGACCGAGACTTCTTTCACGAACACACCCCAGGCAAAAGACGATACATTTGGTACGCCGCAATCAGGGCAACTTAACTACGCTAACAATACCTACCTGCTCAATGTGATGGCCAATGATCTTGGTGGCAACTCCAAGTCACTGTGGTCGGTTGACAACGGCATCAATAATTCAGGAGCCATGAATGGTTATGTAGCTGGGGACTTGCTCACTCAGGATCACGCCGGCATTACCGGTTTAGCAGCAAACCGCAGTCTGTTTGGAGCCTCGTTAACGGTAACCTCAGACGGACGAGTTGCCTACGACGCCAGCACTATCAGTGGCCAAACTGCGGCTGATCTGACCGGGCTGAAGCTCGGCGACATCATGACCGACAGTTTCATCTATGCAATTCGTATGGCAAGCGGCACCTTAAGTTGGGCAAAAGCCAACGTGGTACTGACTGGCGTCAATGATGTTCCGACGGTCACTGGCGTATCGCTGGCAGCGATTGAGGACAATGGCGCGGTAACGGGTAGTTTTGCGGGCGACGATGTCGATAGTGATGACGATATCAGCACACTGATCTACACCATCGTTGGTGCGCCGAATACGGGGACACTTGTTAATAACGGCAACGGTACTTTCACCTTTGATCCAGGTGCTGCGTTCCAGTCGCTGGCTAAAGGTGAACAGGCTCACTTCAATCTGAGCTACACAGCAACAGACCGTCACGGCGCGGTATCCGCCCCGGCTTCACTGACCATCACCGTCACCGGCACCAATGATGCTCCAACCCTGGCCGCCGGCATCGGCGCTGCCACCGAAGATGGCCCATCCGTCAGCGTGGATTTGTCTGCGTTGGGCGCTGATGTGGACTCGGACAACGATGGCAGTTCACTAATTTACAGCATTAGCAGTGCCCCAGCTGAGGGCAATGCCAGCATCAGTGGCACCAGCTTAAGCTTTAATGTCGGCTCAGCTTTCCAGGACCTGGCCGTGGGTCAAACCCGGCAAATCACTGTTGGTGTGACCGCCACTGACGCCCATGGCGCCAGCGCCACTAACAATGTTGTGATCACCGTCACCGGTACCAATGATGCTCCAACCTTGGCCGCCGGTGCGCTGGGAGCCACCGAGGATGGCGCCGCGGTGACGTTGAGTCTTGCTGCGTTAGGCGCCGATGTCGACTCGGACGACGATGGCAGCACGCTGACGTACACCTTGTTGAATACTCAAGCGGCTGATTCAAAAAATGTAACCCCGGCTGCGGGTGCTGCCTCTATCTCCGGGACAACGCTCACGTTTGATCCGGGCAGTGACTTCCAGTCGTTGGCCGCAGGTCAAACCTCCAGTTTTGATCTGAAGGTGCGAGCGACTGACGCCCATGGTGCCACAGCAGATAACACGGTCACGGTGACCGTCACCGGGGTCAACGATGCCCCGACGTTAGCTGCTGATGTGCTGGCTGCCAGCGAAGATGGTTCATCTGTCAGCCTTGATCTGTCTGCGTTGGGCGCCGATGTCGACTCTGACGACGACGGCAGCACGCTGACGTATGCGTTGTTGAATACTCAAGACGCTGATTCTAAAAATGTAACACCTGCTGCGGGTGCTGCGTCGATCTCCGGGACAACACTGACGTTTGATCCGGGCAGTGACTTCCAGTCCTTGGCTTCAGGACAAACCACCAGTTTTGATCTGAAAGTGCGAGCCACAGACGCCCACGGTGCTACAGCGGATAATACAGTCACGGTGACTGTCACCGGGGTCAATGATGCTCCACAGATTCAGAGCGGCAGTGATGGCTCGGGTGCTGTTACTGGCAAAACACAATTGGCACCGTTTACTGTGCAACAGTATTTGGGTTATCGATCACAGTCTCTTGCTGATTTGCAGAATTACGCAGCTAATAACGCGGCCTCCTACACGGTGACAACCAATATCATCGACTATACCGATGACCCAGGCGGATTTGCCGGAGAAATTCCCGGCAGCACGCCATGGCCGGCGGCGGCAGCAACCGGCGCTACGGGTACCAGTCACCCCACGAACAATAACTTCTTCGTGCGCATTACGGGTCAAATCAACGTGACCGTTGCGGATACCTATACGTTCCGTACGTTCAACGACGACGGTGTGTTCCTGCGAGTTAATAACACCCTTGTTATTAATGACCCCGGCATCCACGCTGAAGAAGTTCGTACGGGCACTATTGCACTGACGCCGGGTGTCTACCCGATAGAGCTATTCTTCTTTGAATATACTGGCGAGGCGTCATTGGAGTTCAGTTACAAGAGTTCCTCGGGCAGCTACGAACTGGTAGACCTTGATTCGATGCTGCGCGACAGTGGAGTTGTTTTATTCAGTGATGTCGACCTGAATGATAGCCATACTGTGTCGGTAACGTCAGCCGCTGCAACCTTGGGTGAGTTGACTGCGACAATGACCAGCGATACCACTGGCACAGGTACCGGTGGTCAAGTTCAGTGGAACTACGCAGTGGACAACGATGCGGTGCGTTACCTGGGTGCTGGTGACACAAAGGTGGAGACATTTACTGTCACCGTGAGTGATGGCAAGGGAGGCGTTGCGCAGCAGCAAGTGGATGTCACCGTCACCGGCATCAACGACGTTGCCGAATTGGGTAATGCGGTTGTCAGCCTGACTGAGACAAATGCTCAATTGTTTGCGTCTGGCGCCCTGTCAATTGCTGATGTTGATGCTGGCGAAGCGTTCTTTACTACACAAACCAAAACGGCTGGCACCTACGGCAGCTTCAGCATTGATGCCACGGGCAACTGGAACTTTGCATCGTTCGGCGCGCTCAACCAGTTGGCTGCAGGGCAGCTTGTCACCGATGTCTTTAATGTCACCAGCCTGGACGGCACTGCCACCACGGTGACGGTGAACATTACCGGGACAGCCGACGGCCCGACTGCGGTGGATGACAGTAATTCCTTAATGGCAAGCGCTGCCAGTGCCAACACAGACAACACCGTGTACTGGGTAGATTGGACCAGTGCCTCGTTTGTGTCAGCGGCGTCTGGCAGGAACGGTGTTTACAACGTGCAAGGCACGATCACTTTGCCAACCAAGACCATCAATGTGACCTATAACGGTCAGATTGACTCAGTTCAGTTATCGGGTGGAATTGACTACTACGTCAGCAAAACCAACGGCGTGATCACCAACACAGAAGGTGTAGGGGTTTACACCAGTGCCGATGTTCTCAACGGTCCCACTAACAACGACCTGATTCGTTTGAATCATGCAGATTCGGCGCGCACCCTGACATTCTCCGAACCTGTTGAGAATTTGTTTTTTGCCATCGTCAGCATGAACAAGAACGGCTATTTGTTCGACCAGGATTTCAGGGTGGTCAGCAGTGCTGACAGCGTCACCGATCAAGGCTACTTTGGCCACGCTGACTCTTACAGCAAGTTTGCTGTGGGGGATGGTCGATATGGTATAGCGACGCCTCAAACAGGCGCTAACGAATTCCATGGCGTGCTTGCTATCGATAATGCGCTGTCATCGCTGACCTGGACGGGTCAAAGTGACGAATACTGGAATGGTTTCACCATTGGTACCTACGGTGTTGCTCAAAGCGCAACGGTTGCCGGCAATGTGTTGAGCAATGACGACAAAGGCGCGGTGACCCAGGCGATTGTTGTGAGCGCCGTGGGCGGCACCAATATGGCGGGCAACTCGGTCACCCTCACCCTGGGTTCCGGCGCCATACTCAAGGTAAACAAGGACGGCAGCTATCTCTATGACGATGCTGGCAAATTTGGTTATCTGGGCGCAGGAAAGAACCATACGGACAGTGTGGTGTACACGGTCAAGGACGATCAGGGCAATACTGACACGGCAACCCTGACAATCACGGTGAACGGTATCAACGATGCGCCGGTAGCAGTCAAAGATTCTGCGATTACCAATGAGGACACAGCTGTCACCATTAATGTGTTGGCCAACGACACAGATGTTGATAACGGTGATGCCAAATTCCTCGTCAGTGCCACCAATGGCCAGAAAGGTACGGTCATGATGTCCGGCAATAATCTGATCTATACCCCGCACGCCAATCTCAACGGCAGTGATTCGTTCAGTTACACAATGAGAGATGCGGCAGGCCTTACCAGCACGGCAACGGTCAGTGTCACAATTAATCCGGTGGCAGATACCTATGTGATCGCCAATGTGGTGAAAAACGGCTCTTTTGAGAACGGTCTCACCAATTGGACTTCGCTGCTAGGTGGTGTTGATGTGGTTGGGGACTGGCAGGCCGCTGACGGTAGCAAGGTAATTGACCTCAATGCCTTTAAGCGCGGCGGAGTGAGTCAAGAATTAAATACCACACCCGGGCAGACGTATACCATTGGCTTTCAGTTGTCTCAGAATCCCGGCGCGGACAGTTCAACGGTGCAAGTCGCCGCGGGAGCGGTGACCCAGAACTTTACGTTTAATCAGGACAGTACCAACGCTGATATGAAATGGGAGCACAAGACGCTGTCTTTTGTTGCCGGTAGCAACAGCAGTGTGCTGAGTTTTACCAGCCTGACACCGTCCACGCCTCTAGGTTTTCCAGACGATGCTGAAGGTCCGGCAATCGACGAAGTTGTTGTGCTGGAACACCGCGTCATTAACAATTTCCAGAAAGGCGCTAATAACGGGGATGTACTGAATCTATCTGGCCTGTTGTCTTCAATTAATGCACCAAACAACAGTACTGCGTTTTCGAACGGGTTCCTGCGCTTTGTGCAAACAGGAGCAGACACGTTGGTGCAGATAGATGCTGATGGCGGCGGCAATGATTACATGACGGCTGTTACGCTGATTGGCGTCAACCTGACCTCGGCTGATTCCGGTAATTACCTCCTGTAGTGCATGATTGCTTTACCGTAACAAAAACAAAACCCCTGCGTATGCGGGGGTTTTGCTTTTCAGGGTTGCCGGTTTGGACTCGGTGAACCGCTGCTGGCCATCTCTTGATTCATGGAGGTTAAACACGCCTCGACGACTATTGATTACTCGTCTATTCTGCCTGTTCCCGGTTTGGCATCAATAACAACAAAGGCCTTGATGAATCCTCTTAAAAAGATACGCCCGTGGTTGAGCCGTGTCGGCAATTGGTTAAAACCGTCACCGTTGGCCTTGAGTGGTTCAGCCATAGCAATCGCTGCGCCGGGCGTGGTTGTGGTGCTGATTTATTTTTACTTTTTTGGTGTGACCGACTTTGCAGTGCAAAAAATACCGGCGCTACTGGTTTGGTTGTCATTGCCGTTGGTGATTGGTCTCGGGCTGCTGATCACGGCTTATCTGCTGATGCGTTTGCCTAAGTACTTGCGACTGGCGGTGGTGTTTGTTGCGCCCTTGCTGATGTTGTCAGTTTTTCCGGGACCTGCGTTGACGGGGTTTGTTGCCGGTGCATTACTGGTGCTGTGTTTGGGCTTGATCGGTGCGGGCAGTGCAGTGCTGCTGAAGTCCGGTCTGCACGCGATTGGCAGAAATGCAGCGCTGTTGTACTTATCACTTGGTGTGCTGGGATTGTCATACGGCGTTTACGCGGTCTTCAGTGAGAAGGACGTGGCCAATCCAGCGCTGGCAGACTATGTCTTGCAGGACAAAACGCTGGATCTACCGAATCCGGGGCTACCTGGCGACTTTGAAGTCAGCACGCTGACCTATGGCAGCGGCCGCGACATTCGTCGTGATGAATATGGGGAGAATGTCACACTGATCTCGCGCACGGTGGATGGATCGAAACTGATTGATAACTGGGATGGTTTTTCCGGGTGGCTGCGCACCAGTTACTGGGGTTTTGATGTGACAGAACTGCCGCTGCAGGCGCGCGTGTGGATGCCAGATGGCCCAGGTCCTTTCCCATTGGTACTGGTTGTGCATGGCAATCACAGCATGGAAGATTTTTCCGACCCCGGGTATGACTATCTCGGTGAATTGTTGGCAAGCCGGGGCATCATTCTGGCCTCGGTCGATCAGAACTTTATCAACAGCTCTGTCTCCGCGCGCGTGAATGTGTTTGCCGAGCGGCCGGGGCTGCGGCAGGAAAACGATGCCAGAGCCTGGTTGCTGCTTGAGCATCTTGCCCAGTTTCGTGATTGGAACACTGAAGCCGGTCATCTCTTCCAGAACAAAATTGATATGGATCGACTGGCGCTGATTGGACACTCCAGAGGCGGCGAAGCGGTTGGCATCGCGGCTGCGTTTAACGAGCTTCGTCACTACCCCGATGACGCCAGCCAGGTGTTTGATTTTGGATTTAATCTGCGTGGTGTGATTGCGATCTCCCCGGTGTATGGTCAATACCAGCCCCGCGCCCGGCCAACCCCCATCACCGACGTTAACTACTTCACCATTCATGGCGACATGGATGGCGACGTGCAGACGTTTGAGGGCGCAGCGCAGTATTCGCGCGTTGCTTTCAATGGTGATGAGTACCGCTTCCGCTCCAGTCTTTATGTGGTTGGCGCCAACCATGGTCAATTTAATACCACCTGGGAAAATCTGGACGTTGCCATGTTTTCTGCCTGGTCACTTGATCTGGGCAGGATCATGCCGCGCGAAGATCAGCGCACCGTTGCCAAAGTCTATTTCAGCGCCTTCCTTGAATCGGTGTTTTATGACAATAAAAGCTACCTGCCACTATTCAAGGATGCTCGTTTTGGTGCGCAATGGTTGCCTGATACGTTTTACATCAATCAGTTCTCCGATTCTCAGGAGCGGGTTATTGTCGACTTCGAGGAAGATCTTGATCTGACAACCCTCGACGGCGGCACAGGCCGCGTGACAACAGACAACATGACCCGTTGGTACGAGATAGCCAACACCTTAAAAACGGATGCGCTGGACACTTACTCGGTGGTGCTGGCCTGGGATAAAACCTATACCGGTAATGAGACGGAGCCTTCTGTGACCTTTGCGCTGGGTGAGCCTTTGTCGCTTGGCAATACAGGCTTGATATTGTCGTTATCTGCGATCGATGTTCCCACCAAGCCCACAGGCTGGAAAGAAACTGATGACGCTGAGTCTGAGGATACTGCCACAGAAGAAACAGCCGCTGATGAGGAAGTAGAGGACACCAACAAACTGCTCGACTGGACAGTGGAATTAACCGATGTCGCCGGCCACACCGCCACGGCGCCGCTCAGCGCCGACTCACCACTATACCCTCTGATCAACGCGGTACCCGTGCGTGCTGAATTTCTGGATGACACGCCACCAACAGAAATTCTGTTTCGACGTTTTGAATTGCCGCTGGCAGATTTTGTAGTCACTTCAGCAGACTTTAATGCCGGGCAGATTGCACAAATACGTTTTGTGTTTGACCGCTCCAGCAAGGGTGCCATCATTCTGGATAACATCAGTGTGAGTGCGGAATAGATGTGCGCGGTCAATGACAACGCTAAGGCGGGCTGGGAGTGTTGTGATGAGCAGTAGAGTGCATGATACTTCAAGGTGCTTTTACCAGGCGTCAAATGCAGTGCGATTCATAGTCTTTTTTGTGTGCTGTTTTATGTGCTCAAGCTCACTGACCCAAGCGCAGAATGCCGATGCCGACACTCAAGAGTCAACGGTGTTAATTGATGAAATTGTGGTCACTGAAATTCGCAGCCCTCGTCTTTGGCGCTTGAATATCGAGCGAGCGGAGGACGATGTGTATCAGTTATTCAATCGGCTGGTGGATAACGATGACTACAAGGTGGAATGCCGTCGTGAGGGCACTACCCAAAGCCGCATTCTGGTGCGCAGTTGCGAGCCGGTATTTGTCAGCAAACGCCGTGCGCTCAACACCCGCAATGTGATTGTCGATTGGCGCTCAGACGAAGAAGATCCTGTGCGCGGCATGGAAAATGCCATCAATAACAAACATGTCACCGACAGTGAGCTGCAACACGAATTGGCCGGCGAATACGAAGAAATGAATCAAGCGATGCTGCAACTTGCTCTTGAAAATCCTGATCTGATGCGCGCCCTCGAACGACTCGCCGCATTGAAGGCCGCTTATCAGAACAGCTCGGAATCACCCTGAACAGGGCGCCTCGAGTCAACGCTTAACCCTTCAACACGGAACCCAACATGAATAAACCACTGATCGTTTTTGGCGCCACCAGTTTTGTCGGGCAGATCCTCTGTCGTTATCTGCATGAACTTAATCTGGAGGGCATAAAGAACAATCAGCCACTTAACTGGTTGATGGCCGCGCGTTCCGAACAAAAGCTCAAGCAGCTCCAGCAAGAGTTGGGCGGCCCACATGCCCCTGCCTACCGGTTGGCCGATGCAGCCAACGAGACGCAATTGCGCGCGCTGTGTGAGGAAGCGGGCGTCATCATTTCCACCGTTGGCCCATACGCGCTATACGGTGAGCCGCTTATCAAAGCTTGTGTGGAGACTGGCACGGATTACTGCGACCTGACCGGTGAAACGCAGTGGATACGGCGCATGATTGATCGCTACGAAGCCAAAGCGCGCGAGAGCGGCGCACGCATTGTGCATTGCTGCGGTTTTGACTCCATCCCCTCTGACCTCGGCGTGTGGTTTTTACAGCAGCAGGCGCAACAGCAGCTGGGTAGTCCCTGTCAGCAGGTAAAAATGCGCGTGAAAAAGTTTAAAGGTGGATTCTCCGGCGGCACCGTCGCGAGCATGATGAACGTTGCCAAGGAAGCCGCCAGCGACCCGGCGCTGCGTCGTGAAATGGCCGATCCTTACTCGCTTTGTCCGGCGGCCGGCAAAGCGACTGTCAGGCAGCCAAAAATTACCGCTGTTCTGGACAAAGACGTCAACAGCTGGATTGCACCGTTTGTGATGGAAGCCATTAACACCCGCGTGGTGCACCGCTCCAATGCCTTGCTCGGCCATCCATGGGGTCAGGATTTTCTGTATGACGAAGCGGTGATGACCGGTGGTGAGGATTCTCATGGTTCTGTTGATCAGGGCCGTCGCCGCGCCAAACTCACTGCGTTCGGGCAGCCGCTGCTGATGCTGGGGTTTGCCATACCCCCTACGCGCTGGCTGATGAGCCGTTTTCTACCCAAACCCGGCGAAGGCCCAAGCCCGGAGATGCAACGCACCGGCTTTTTTGATTTGCTATTTGTCGGTCACACCCGTGACGGCCGCACTATCCGCACCACGCTCTACGGGGAACGTGATCCAGGTTACGGCGCCACTGCCCGTATGTTGGGTCAGGCAGCGCTGTGTTTGCGTGATGATGTCAGCAGGGAGGATAAGCCTGGCGGCTTCTGGACACCGGCATCAGCGTTGGCTGAGCCGTTGATTCCTCGTTTGCAGAAGGATGCGGGGATGGTGTTTGGGGTGGAGTAAGCCCGGATTCCCGGATGACTCAGAGCGATGGAAGAATTAGACTCTCATGTAAGGAGGTTTCGCCCATGAAGATGAGTTATTTCGCTGATACGGATACTCTGTATATTGAGTTTTTATCTGCAAGTGCGGTGGATACCAAAGATCTGGATGAAAACACGCTGATCGATTATGACGAAGAGGGTAATGTCGTTTCGATTACCCTTGAGCACGCGAGCGCCCGGACCGATGTTCAAAAGGTCACCCTGACGGGGATAGCCGCCTGAATTTTTTTACAAACTGACCGGGTGTGCCCATGACATCAGCTACTGCCTTGCCCTCGCTTGTCCTCACTCTTCTGCTAACCGCCCCCGCGTTGTCGCTGGTGGCGACCCCGGTGCTCGCCCAAGCGCCCGTGTTTGTTCCGGAGTCCAGTCCTGCCCGCAACCACCCATTGCCGACCCTGCGTGATCAGGCGGTTGAACAGCAGGCATGGCTGGAGGCGCGTCTTAATCGCGTGCTGCCGGCGCTGATGACGGAATATGGTGTGCACATGTGGATACTGTCGATGCGCGAATATGCGGAAGATCCTGTGTTCTGGTCGATTACTTCACCAACCACCTTCGCAGCGCGTCGCCGCTCCATTTATGTGATGACACTGCAACCTGACGGCACGGTCGAACGGCTTGCGCTCGGCGGCACCAGTCAGGGCGGTGTGTTTGAGGCCTACCGCTCGACCCGGCCGGCGCCGACTCAGGCAACCAGCGAACTGGTCGGCGATGAACAGTGGCGCCTGCTGCGTGAACTGATTGAAGAGCGCAACCCGCGCAACATCGCGCTTAACATGGATTCGGAGTGGGCGTTTTCCGACGGCCTGCATGCCGGTGAGCGCGAAGTGCTGGAAGAGGCACTGGGCCCTTATCTCGAGCGCGTGGTGCGCGAGCCTCGCCTGGCGGTGAATTACATCGCGCTGCGCGTTCCCGAGATGATGCCGCGCTACCGCAAGATTATGGAAAGCGTGCACGCACTGATCTCACAGGCGTTCTCAAACGCGGTTATCACCCCCGGCGTGACTACCACTGAGGACGTGATCTGGTGGCTGCGCCAGCGCACGCAGGAACTCGGATACACCGCGTGGTTCCATCCCTCGGTGGATGTGTCGCGCCAGGGCAGCGGCCGCATTACCGGAAACACCGTCATCGAACCGGGTGACCTGCTGTGGACTGACTTCGGCCTGGTTGCCATGAATCTGCACACCGACACCCAGCATCTGGGTTACGTGCTGAAACCTGGTGAGACCGCAGCGCCAGCGGGGCTGCAGCAGTGCATCGCAGATTCAAACCGCATGCAGGAACTGGTGCTCGAAGAGATGGAGCCGGGGCGTACGGGTAATGAAATTCTCGCTGCGACGCTGGCGCGTATGGGCACCGAGGGCATCACGGGCACTGTCTACTCACACCCCATCGGTGACCACGGACATGGCGCCGGCCCGTTAATTGGACGTTGGGATGCGCAGGAAGGGGTGCCCGTCCGTGGCGACGAACTACTGTTGCCGTCCACCTGGCACTCCATCGAGCTGCAGGCGACACGCGCGATCCCTGAGTGGGGTGGCGAAGCTGCCAACTGCCGGCAGGAAGAGGAGGCTTACGTCGACGCTGACGGTGCGCGGCATTGGGTGTATCGCCGGCAGACGGCATTTCACCTGATATGGTGACATTAAGTCCGCACCGCTCAGGAAGAAACCAGCCGGTTGCGATAAACGGAGGGTGTTATCCCATGCAATTCTTTAAAGGCTTTGTTAAAGGACGATAACGAGGCATAACCAACGTCGAGAGCGATGCTGGAGATCTTGGCGCTGCTCTCCCCGCTCTCTTTGAGGATTTCTATGGCTTTTTTGACGCGAAATTCGTTTAAAAACTGATTGAAATTGCGATAGCCCAATGTCTGGTTGATAAAACGCCGGAGCATGTATTCTCTGACCTGCATGGCATCCGCGAGGGTTTTTATCGTTAAACCCTGTAATGAGTACAAAAGATCTTTCTCCAGAGTTGCGTTGAGGTGCAAATAAAAAGTCTTGTCTGCTCTGGAATAAAAAGTTCTGATGTTTGGCTGTGAAACCGGCTCGCCAGGTGCGGTCACCTGCGTGGATGCTTTGTGCAATCGGAAAATGAACACATTAAAAAACAGCGCGTGCAGGAATATCAGTGTAATAAAGATGATGTGAACAATCTCGGGGCGAGAAGGAAGAAAACCCGATGCCACAATCATGCACACTAACAGTCCGATGGTCAGGACAAATGCTACTCGCAAGTTTCGGCGCGGCTCTGCAAGATCGAAGCTGAAATGATGTATCGCCAGAAAAATCGCGTGCGCGGAAAAAGCCAGCATGATGGTTTGTGGCAGATAGTTGAACATGGCAAACGTCACATCATCCAGTTCCCGGCCCATACCGTCAGCTGCGGATCCAATCAATCGCAAGGTGGTATAGGTCAGTAACACGAGCCATGCCCATGCAGGTGTTTCAAGTTGGTCGGTAAACAGTCGGTGACTGATTGTCCACAACAGAAATGGTGCACAGATGGCCAGCAAACGAAAAATTTGTTGAAAGGCTAGCGGCGCGTTTTGTGTGACAGGCATCACAAGAATGATGTATGAGGTAAGGCAAATGCTGAAGATTGCTACTAATCTACTCAGCGCCTGCTGCTCATAATGGGCAAGGTAACACGTCCCTATAAATAGCAACTGGGAGATAGCGAGGGCACTGACAAAATACTGCACAACCTGTTGAGTCATAGCATTTTGCTCTTATGTTTTTATTGTTTCTTTTGATCACCATAAGTGACAAAACGATTCAATGTCAACTCTGGTGACTGCCAGATTTCAAGCGTGCGGCAAGCCACCTGGCTCTGCTTTTTGATAATCAATCAGACTAACGAATTCCGGAAACCATGAATTTGGTTATTCGTCGGTTTTATTTTCACTATGAACAAGACTTCGTACGCCGGATCGCCTAAAGATCATTGGCGGGTAATTTGTTTGTGTTACTGATCAACAATAAAAATAATCATAAGGAGTCTGCTAATGTTTACAACTCACCAGGGTCAATCACGTATTGGTTTTGCTTACAAACGTAGTGCGATCTTTATTGCAGTTTCAATGGCATCGGTCATGCTTACAGGCAATAGCCAGGCGCAACCGGCTGAGACAGAAATTGAGGAAGTCATTGTTACCGGCTCCTTTATCCGTCGCAGCGAGGGCCTCAACGCGGCATCGCCTGTCACGACGTTAAGCGCCGAGGATCTTGAAGCCCAGGGCACCGTCAACATGGCGCAGGTGGTGCAGAATCTGACGTTTAATAACGGCACTGCCGTCACCAACTCGATACAAGGTGTCACCAGCACCACCTCCAATTTTAACTTACGTGGCCTTGGCCCACGCGCTACGCTGACCCTGATTGATGGAAAACGTATCGCCACTGATAACGTGCAATCCATGCTGCCCGCCTCTGCGCTGCAACGCATGGAGGTGGTCACTGATGGTGCTGCGGCGCTGTATGGATCCGATGCCGTTGCCGGTGTAGTGAACCTGATTCCCTACACCTCGTACGATGGCATCAAAGTCGAATATTTCGAAGAAGGCGACAGCCGGGGTGATTATCGGAAGGCTGAAAGTTCTTTTTTGATGGGCAGAAGTTTTGACTCGGTAGATCTGGTGTTTGCCGGCTCGTTTGTTGACGCCGGTGCGCTCGAATGGGGAGAGCGACCAGACTATATAAAGGCGGGCCTCACGCATAACGGTGGATCCAACCCAGGCAACTTCCTGGTGCCCAACCGCAATGCCAACGGCGATTTGCTCACCACCTCGCGCAGCCGGCCAGATCCGGCGTGCGGCTTCAAGACTGAAGCGGATCAGGTAAGTGATGGCAACAACGCCTGGGGTAACCCTGCATTAGGGCGCTGTTTCATGAGTTTTGGTGATACCCGGGATTTTCAGCCTGAGTTTGATACCTCGTCCTTGTACGGTAACCTGAATTGGGACATTAACGACGATACTACCTTCCGCACGCAGGTCATGTGGAACCGCCAGTTAACCCGCAACCGCAACAATACCGGCAATCCGGGTGCCCGATCGGAAGACCTGCCGGTTGTGCGGGGTGAGTTGCCCGGCAATAATTTCAGAGCAAAAACATCTACGGGTGTCGATCTGTTTGCAGCGCCACGCAGGGACGGTTCAGGAAATATCGTACTGGATGGTTATGGCCGACCTGTGCCGCTGCGTAACGCCGCGGGCAACGTTGTGCTTGCCAATAACCGGTTTGCCTCGATAACTAGCGATCCAATGGGCGGGGTTCCGTTCAGCGAGGATGTGAGGATCAATGGTTCGCAGTGGTTGCCCTTTGGCAAGCCGGAGGCGAACACCATCCCCACCATCATGCAGGAGTTTGGCCATATTCAGATGAACCTGGGTGACCGGCGCGCACTGCGCTTCGCAACCGGTCTGGATTTTGCCGTACCGATGCTGGAAGGTTGGCAGGGTACAACAAATTACGTGTATAGCCATTACGACAATGTGGGTCAAAGCACCCAGCAGTTCAGCCTCGGTGCTGTTGCACAAGGCCTGAACTGTGATGTGGTCACAGATGTCAAAAGCTGCTTCAACCCGTTTGGTGCCACCGATGCCCGATTCAGAACACCTCAGCACGTTGCGGATGCGATTTACACCAACGAAAGAGTCAATGACAGGAACACACTGCAGACCTTCGATCTGATCTTCTCGGGTGACGTGCCACTGGGCGGATTTGAGTTGCCGGGCGGCGCCATCGCCATGGCAACTGGCTACCAGCGTCGCGAAGAAACCCAAAAAGACGGGCCAACCGCGACCTCCATCAAAAATGATCAGCTGATTGGTGTGCGGGCTCTGCCGAGAAAGGTAGGCCGTTCCAGTGACTCCTGGTTTGCCGAACTCGCATTTCCGGTACTGGACAATCTGGAGTTGTCTGCCGCCGTCAGGGATGAAAGTTTCAGCTCTGGTCAGGGCGCGGTGGTCGACAAGTTCGGCCTGGTTTATGTGCCTACTGACTGGCTGAGTGTCCGCGCTACTATGGGTGAGGCGTTTATTGTGCCCACCTTGTCGCAATTGGATTCGCCGGAAGTGTGTGGATTAAGTAACGTGGATTACCTGTTCTCCTCATTTCAGGGTTTCATTACCTCTTGCCGGACTGGCAACCCGAATCTGACGCCTGAATCTTCGGACAGTCTCTCCCTCGGTGTTGACCTGGTGTTACTTGACAACCTGACCTGGTCGCTGACCTGGAGCGAAACCGATTTTGTCGACCGCATTGTCAGCACAACCACACAGGATATTATCCGCACAGATTACCGGAACTTCCGCGAAGCAACGGGTTTTAATCCGACCACGGCCGCCCCTTTCCCCACGTTGGCGCAGCTTCAGAGCTGGCAGAATGATCCGCGATCAGACAAGCGAATCATCCCTAATTCTCAGGACAACACTACACCCGACCGCATCCTGCAGAGCGATTCTAATGCGTCATCTATGTTGGTGCGCGCCTGGGATACGCAGATGGATTATGGTTTCAGTCTGGACGATGTTGGCCTGAATGGCTGGGGTGACATCGACATGCAATTACAGGCGACCTATATGGATACCTACCGTTTCCAGCTGGCGGCAGATCAGCCTGTCAGAGAGGCGGTAGGCAGGCAGAATAACCAGTTCGGTGCCGTGCCAACCACGCCGAAGATTCGTGCAAACCTGCGCATCAACTGGTCTCTTGGCAGCCATACGGTCAGCACCACCACGCGCTATGTGGACGAGGTGATATTTGATGCCAATGAGTTCAGCTTCCAGGCAGCGTTTCCTGGCAGTGAATGGGGTGGTATCACCGACAAGCTGCGCACCTGGACTCAGCTGGATATGTTCTACTCTTACCGGGGACTTGAGCTGTTTGGCAGCGATGTCAATCTCTCGGTGGGTGCTCGTAACCTGACTGACCGCATGCCACAGCAAACCGGCATGATTGCCGGTGTTGCGGCAGAATCACAGGATGTGCTGGGACGCGTTGTTTATGGCAGGGTGAATTTCAACTTCTGACAGCGCACGGTCTCACAGTAAAGGCCTGACATCAGGTTGCTAACAAACAGACGCCCCGCTCAACAATGTTGTTGAGCGGGGTTTTTGTTTAAGATGGTCCCGATACTGATCCGCATCAATGTGAGACACACCATGAAACAACGCGACATCATCGTTGCCAATACGCTGACTTACAGTGGTACCTTGCCGCTGATCGGGTCTGTAATCCTGCTGCAGTTCCCAACGCTACTGCCCATGGCCGGGCTGGACGCTGCTTTGATTGCCAGTACCTACAGCGCAGTCATTATCTCGTTTCTGAGCGGTATTCATTGGGCTGCGTATCTGTTTTTTGCTGACAGATGCCCGCGCCACTTACTGATCAGAAGTAATGTTGTTGCCTTGCTTGCATGGGTGTCACTGCTGACAGGCAATCAACTGACCACCTCGCTTTTGCAGATTTTGTGTTTTCTCTATCTGCTGGCGCTGGATTCTAAATTGCGCGATGCCGCACTATTAGCTGAATGGTTTTTCCGCTTGCGGCGCAATGCCACCCTCATTGTGGTTAGCTGTTTGTTGTTGATTGTAGTGGTGGTTTAGGGGCAGGCCGAATGCGAGGCCTCTCTATTGAGTGTTTGAGATTGGATTGTCGTTCAACGAGGCGGCAGACCTCTCACCATGGTCAGAAATTCCAGCCGCGTGCCAGCCCGTCGGTGCTCGGACAGTGTTTGATACTCTGGGTCGGCATACCAGGCTTGAGCTTGGGCCTCTGACGGAAACTTGAACAGGATCATACGACCCGTACGTGGGGAGTCCCCCTCCAGCGTGACGGCCGAGTCGTCGAAGGTAACAAACTCTCCGCCGTATCGTTTGAGCAACGGGAAGAAGCCCTTTTCATATTGGCGGTAGGTGGCAGCGTCGGTGACGTGCAGGTTCACAATCATGTATACAGCAACATCGCTCATGGGTTAACTCCGTCATTTTTATCAGGCAATTTTTTTTTCAGGCAATTTTCCGGCCCAGCCAATCCAGAATGATGCGATTCACTTCTTCCGGTTGCTCCTGCTGTGTCCAATGACCGCTGTCCTGCACCGTCACTTTCTCCAGATCCGCGATAAAATCCTCCATGCCGTCGGCAGACGCCGGTGGCAGGATGACATCATGTTCCGCGCCGATATACAGACAAGGCACATCAATGGTGTTGCGCGCATTCGCCAGCGCAACCGCCGTGCGGATCGCCGAGCGATACCAATTCAGGCCACCGGTAAACCCGGTTGTTTCATAGGCACTGACGTAATAGTCCATGACTTCTGCGCTGAGGAAGGTTTCCCCCGGCTGAATGCCTTGCTGCAACATGCCCAGAAAATCCATACGCCTCTCTAGTGAATCCTCCGGCAGAGCTGCAAATACATCCTTGTTCCAGATGCCGCCCCGCGACAGGAAGAAGTCAAACGCTTTGCGGACATCCGCCTCCAGCACCGCTTCTGCGCGCCCCGGTTCCTGGAAGGTATTAAAGTAATAATCAGCTGTCCTCACGATCAACGATGGCTCGCTGCCTTGCACAGGTGGCAGATTGCCTGGTCGGTTGGCGGCGGTGTTCAATCCAATAATACCCAGGCAACGATCCGGATAGACACGCGGCAGAGTCCACACCACAGCGCCACCCCAGTCATGCCCGACAAACACCGCTTTATCGATACCTTTGGCATCCAGCATGCCAATCAGATCTGCACAAAACACATCCATGCCGTAATCCGCAACATCAGCAGAGCCTCCCGTCAGCCCATAACCACGCTGATCCGGGGCGATGGCATGAAAACCGGCAGCCGCCACCGGCCCGATCTGATTGCGCCAGCTCAGTGCCAGCTCCGGAAAGCCATGACAAAACACCACGGCAGGGCCAGAACCCTGCTCATACACCGCCATGCGTATGCCATTGGTGTCGACAGTGTGCAGACCCGGCATCATCGGTGCGGGACCCAGTCCAGCATTTTGTGCAAACACCGACAGGCTTAGTCCGGGCGCTCCCAGTCCGGCGTAGAGCCCCGCGCTGACTGCGCCCTGCAAAAAACGACGTCGATTATTGAGCATGTCGGGTAACTCCCTGATCAAGTAAGTTGATCTCACAGCACTGCAATTGATTTTAATTACTCGCGGCGCAGCCACTATAGTTAGTCAAATTTTAGAGTACCGTCTGTTCCACGCCCAGTCTGGTCAACACCTCTTGAGGTGGTCCCTCATAGGTTAATGAGGGTTGATTGCCCACATAGCCGATGGCCTCCCAACCCTGCGCTGTGGCGTAATAGGCGGCAGCGGCAAGCGAACGAAACCTGCTGAAAAATCTTGCTGCGGGTTTGAATTCGTCTGCGGCACTTTGCACAAAACAGATATCGTCGCAGATGGCCTGTTGCTGTTCCGGTGCCAGCTCTGCAAACGTCTGTTGAAAGCGCCTGACAGCCTCTGCATCAAGCCAATCCAAGCCCGGCAGCACAATCTCGCGATCAAGCAGCTGGGCGCTATACGGGGCGCTGACCCATTCATCCACAAAGTCAATGACATGCACGTCGCTGGCGGCAGGTCCCAGACTGTCGGCGGGCAGGATTACGTCCGCCAATGCAGTAGCGGCGTTACGCTGTGCCCTGTTCAACGTTAACGGCCACAATTCTCCCGGACTGTAAGCCTGGTTTAAACGGGGATCGCCGCCATAACCATTGGCAGACACGGGAGGGACGGTTGGCAGTGGTTCAGCGCCGAAAACAGATGCATCGCCCAGTTTCAGCGCCGTCGCCACGGCGACAAACCACTTGAACACGGTGCGTCGTGGTAAACGTGGTGCGTGATTTACAAAGACGGGGACAGCACTGAGCGATTCGGGTTCCTGATAATCATGCGACATTAGAGTAGCCCCTTTTTCGATTGATCGACCAGGAAATCACCCGCGCGCCATGCCATGGCCATGATGGTGAGTGTCGGATTCTTGTCTGCATTGGATGGGAAGGGTGTTCCATCCACCAGGAACAGATTTTTAACGTCCCAAGTCTGATTGTAGCCATTGCACACCGAGGTATTCCTGTCGCTGCCCATGATTGCACCGCCCACCTCATGGATGATTTTGCCGCCTGGTTCGATACGGTTGCGCGCGGTGGTGACGCCGCGAACGGTGCCACCCATGGTTTCGATCAGTTCCCTGAAAGTCTGTTCAGCGTGGTCACACATACGCTGTTCATGTTCGGCCCATTTCCAGTGCCATTTCAGAACGGGTATTCCCCATTTGTCCGTCACGGTAGGGTCGAGTTCGGCAAAACAATCGTCATTCGGAATCATCTCTCCGCGGCAGGCAAAACCCATAAAGGAGCCGTAATAGCGGCGCGCTTCCTGTTTGTATTTTGATCCGTAGGCTCCGGACCCCAAATCATCGGGCAGAGGATTACCGCCACCCGGCATGCCGCGCGTAGCACCCATCTCAATGTGGTAGCCACGCGGGAAACCCAGTTTTGCCGCGTCCTGGTAAAGCCACCACGGCGCATAAAAATGTGAACCGCCTGCCCCGTCTTCGTTATAAGGCGGCAGATTCTCCAAGGCCGGGATCTGCCCCTGCAGACTTGTGCCCACCGTATCCATAATGTACTTGCCGACCAGGCCGGAACTGTTGGCAATGCCATCAGGAAACAAAGTGCTTTTGGAGTTGAGCATGATGCGTACCGTTTCACCGCTGCTGGCAGCCAGCACCACGGCCTTGGCGTTTACCTGCCAATCCTTTCCGGTGGTTTTGTCTATAAAAGACACGCCCGTCGCTTTGCCGTCCGGTCCGACCAAGACTTCCCGCACGTGCGCATTGGCAACAATATCAAGATTGCCGGTGGCCAGCGCCGGCGGCAGGTGCACGGTTGTGCTCTGATAGTTGGCGCCGGTGGAACAACCGCGTCCACAAGGCGTTGCCCAGAAACAGGCTGACCGGGCGCGCATCGCATCGCCCACAATCTTCTGCGCCCAGCTGTCGCCGGGGAAAAGTACGGCAGGAAGCCTGTCGGCATCGAGCTTTTGTGTCAGTACCGCGCGGTGGATGGGAATGATCGGTATTCCCAGTGTCTTGCCATGTTTCTGCGCAAGCAACTCACCGGCGCGCCCTTTTGGCGGCGGTTGCAGCACGCCGGCAGGTGAGTCGGGGGTATTTTCCAGACCATGATTAGAGCCATAGACGCCAATAAGCTGCTCAACTTTGGTGTAATACGGTTCTATTTCATGGTAATCAACGGGCCAATCCAGACCAAATCCGTCACGTGATTTGGGTTTGAAATCATAGGGGCCGTTGCGCAGCGAGATGCGTCCCCAGTGGTTGGTGCGACCGCCAAGCATGCGCGCTCGCCACCACCAGAACTGCTCTTCCGGTTTGTCGCTCGCCTGCGTGTAAGGCTCAGCTTCCATCTGCCAGCCGCCGTCCACCGTGGCATCATGAAAGCCGAATTCCTTGTCCGGCGTCGCATTCCCGAGCAGTGGTGCCTGATCGCGGCGCTGAAACATCGGTGTTTCGGTGACCGGATCATAGGCGCGTCCCGCTTCAAGCATCAGGCACTTGATACCCGCCAGCGTGAGCGTGAAGGCCATCTGCCCACCTCCGGCACCGGAACCCACAATAATGACATCGTAATTTTGGGTGGCTTCTTCAGCTTTGATGGTCAACATGTCGGCTCCCTGAGCATTTTTTTTGTTCTCGGCGGCGTAGTCTTTGACCTGGCTTTTATACAGTGCATCCGCTCCAAATTCCAGCTTCAGCGCCCTAACGCCACAACAGATTCACCGGGCAAGCGAAGCAGTTTTGTGCACTGATTGGTAGCACATGGTTGCCACCATATAGCAGCACGCCGCCCCTGAAGTCCTTGCCGGCTCGCTCCGCCAGCCGCTTTAGTCCCGCGCCATCTTTATGGATATCCACGGAGGAGGCCTTTTTAACTTCCACTCCCCACACCTCGCGGCCGCGCTCAATCACGATATCCACCTCAACCTGATCCTTGTCCCGATAGTGCGTCAAACGCAACTCATCATCCAAGACACTACACTGGCTGGTGATCTGCTGCAGCACAAAACTTTCCAGCAGATGGCCGAAGGCCGTGCTTTGTGTCAGCCACTCCGTCGGCGTCAATTTGCTGAGAGTCGCCGCAAGGCCTGAATCAACCATGTGGAGTTTGGGCGACTTGATCAGCCGTTTGGCGTGGTTGCGGTGCCATGCCGGCAGGCGTCTGATCAGAAACAGTCGCTCCAATATACTGAGGTACTTTTCGGTGGTTTCCCGTTGTACGCCAAGTTCCTGAGCTAGGTTGTTGACGTTAAGTAGTGAAGCGGTTCGGTAGGCCAGCAACTCAATCAGACGGGACATCGTGTCCTCGTCGTTGATATTGGCAATATCATGAACGTCGCGCTGAATGATGGCGCTTACATATTGCCGGTGCCACTGCCGCGCCCGCACCAGGGTGCGTTGCACAGGCTCCGGATAGCCGCCTTTGCACAGCAGCTCTGCCAACGTTGGGATATCCGTGCTGGATTCAGCAATTTGCACCCTGAAGCGCCCTTCCAGCAAGGTCGTCAGGAATGTTGGTGGCATGCGGTGCAGCTCAGCCATGGAGAGAGGGTGCAGGTGCAGCACTTCCATGCGACCGGCTAATGAGTCCTGTATCTTGGGCAGTAAAAGCAGATTGGCTGATCCGGTCAGCAGAAAACGCCCCGGTGTTCGCTGCTGATCAACTGCGCTCTTGATGGCGAGCAGCAGTCCCGGCGCACGTTGCACCTCATCCAAGGTTACCTGCGCTGGCAGGCTGCCTACAAAACCCGCCGGGTCATCGTTGGCCAACTGGTAGATGGCGCTGTCGTCCAGTGTGAAATAGGCGCGTTCGGGTGCCAGACTGCGCGCCAGAGTGGTTTTGCCGCATTGACGCGGCCCCAGCAGGCAAACGACGGGCGTGTCAGTAAGCGCCGTTTGCAGTCGGTTCTTGATGGCTCTGGGGTAGAGGTCGGTGGTCACTGGTGCAGCCTGATTTTCATCGTCCATTAGCGGTTTATCTTAGCGTCCATTTGTTGGTTTTGCCAGCGTCCATTTGTAGGATGAAACGCCGTCCAATTGTAGGGAGCAGGCAGACTAAGTGTCACGGCGCAAGGCAGGCCAGCGCCATGCATACACCACCAGCCACAGTGTGTTGACAATAATCTGCGCCTTTTGCGCCATCGCCGTGGTGCCCAAGTTGTAATCTGTCTCTCCATTCCACACGAGCAACAGGAAAAAGCTGGTGCTCAGCAGCGCACAGGTCAGGGTGAATCGCCACAAGGGATCATCCTTGTGCGATGCGGCGCGCAGTAGCAAAAACAATGGAAACAGTCCCAGTTGCAGAGCGGCCCCTGTGTTGTGAGGCAGCTTGATGTTGTAGGGAAATATCGCCACCAGCACGATGCCAAGCGCGGCCACTGCCAGCAAACCAGCCGCCAGAACATCAGCCGCGGACCGTCGCAATTGATAAAGGCGAAAAGCGATCAGCATCTGCGTGCCGGCGATGCTGAAGAAGCCCAGTGTGATCACCCAACCGGCCGGCCCAACGGCATATATGCTCAAAGTTCTGCGCCAGATAGACAAGTCGTCGCGGATAATGTGAACGAGGATAAAGGCGAGACAGAAATAGAGTGCGCCGGTCAGGGCAAGGTAACGGAACAGCAGGGATGGGGTGTGGGTTGGCATCGGGGAACACCCAGTCAATTTAATACGTCATGGCAAACCAATTGGTTCCGACCCAGGGCCTTGCCCCGGTAAAGTCGCTCATCTGCGCGGCGAAACAGCTCATCAGCGCTATTGCCATCCACCCGCCATTCCGCCATGCCAAAGGTTGCCGTCAGACTGATTGACTCATCGCCAACGGGCAAAGGCTTTTGACTGAGCTGTAACCTTAGCGACTCGATAATCGGGCGCGCTGCAACAAGATCGGTATGCCGCAGCAGCAGACCAAATTCCTCGCCGCCAAGTCGACCGATGCTATCGGTTTGCCGCAAGCGCGCAGACAACAAATGACAGATATGCTGCAACGCGGCATCACCGATGGCATGCCCCCAGCGGTCATTGACCTGTTTGAACATATCAACATCCAGCAGCACAAGCACAAAGGATGTGTGACTGCGTGCCGCCTCAGCAACTGTGCGGTCGAGACTGCGTTGAAAACTGCCTCGATTGGCCACGCCTGTCAGTGCATCGGTATCGGCCATCAAGGCCAGCGCCTGCTGCGCAGCGGCGCGGCGCTGCTCGTACAGATGCACAAAGACCAGTATCAGTATTCCACAAGTCAGCGCATTGGCCAGATCCATCGTACCGGTTGCGCCTGCCGGCAGGCCAAAACGGTACAAATATCCCAGTGTGGCGATAAGCATGAACGGCAAGGCCAGCAACAGTCCTATCTTGCGACCTAACATCAAATAAGACATCACCGGCATCATATAGACCCAGACAAACGCGGTGGCCGAGGCGTCCCGCACAACAATGATGTAAATCATGAAGGAATTCAGTGGCAGCAAATAAGCAGCAATCCACCACACAGGGCGCCTGGCCTGCGGAATACGCCAAACTCCCCAAAGCAGCAACGTTGTCGCCAGGATCTCGATCATGGAAAGCACAAAATTGCCTTGACTCAGCTGCAACAACGCAAAAAAGCCCAGCGTGATCGCAGTAGCCAAAAAAATCAGCCGAATCAGTGAGCGTTGCTCGGCGTCCCCCAGCCCGCCCAGGCCAAGCGGATTGGCCGTGTTATCTGCGGGGACTTTCTTTACTCGCATCTGTTCGATTCCAGCGTGGATAGATTGTCTGGGGTGTCTCAAGCCGGTTATTGCGTCCGGCGTACCCGGTATCAGGAGGGGATAAGGCTATCTCTGGGGCGAAAGCTTGTCCAGTTTCATGACCCGCAGGCAACACCATGGGCAGGTAGCAGCCAGAGCCGCTTTACAACCGACCGTGTAATCGGGGTAGAGCCCTTTGCAAGTCTTTACAGTCAGTCGGGATTTTGTGGCAGACTGAGTGGGTAAAATAAAAACAAAAGCCGGAGGATTGCCGAATGCGTAAGAATTCCAGGTATTCCGTTAGATCTGCTGCACATATCCATGTGATCAAAAAAGTCACTACTTTTCTGGGCGCTATGCTTGCCCAGGTCACTCTTGCGGCCACTGGGCTTGCGGTCACGATGCTAGCCCAGCCGCTACACGCTCAGGACACGGTTGAATGGCTGACACTCGGGTCAGACTATGCTCACACCCGCTCCACCACGGCCAGTCAGATTGATCGCAGCAACCTGGAATCCTTGCAGGCAGCCTGGACATGGGACGGCGCCAGTTTCAAGGCACTCAGCGGTCGCTCCACGCCCAGTTATGTTAATGGCCGTCTATACACAGTGGCAGGGGAACGCCGACATGTTATTGCCATCGATCCCGCTACCGGTGAAACCCTGTGGTCCTGGCGTGAGCCGCACACCTTTCGCCACGAATACTCCATGCGCAAGGATTATGGCAAAGGCGTTGCCTACGCCGAAGTCGACGGTCGTGGCGTGATCTACATAGTCAGCCCCGGGTTTTTCCTCACCGCTCTGGACGCGGATACCGGTGCTCCACTGGCCGGATTCGGGGAAAAGGTACCCTTGCCCGGTTTTCCCGAGACGGGTGTGGTTGATCTGCAAAAACGCATTGCTGAGTACATGGGATATGAGTTTGATCCCTACTACGGCATCCCGCTGGAAGAAGGGTATATCACCAATTCCTCGCCGCCCATTGTGGTCAATGGGGTGGTGATTGTTGGTAACTCGGCAGAGCAGGGCTACAACCAGACCCGCATTGAAAACATCCCTGGCGATGTGCTGGCCTTCGATGCACGCACAGGCGATTTCCTCTGGAAGTTCAATGTGATTCCTGAGCCGGGAGAGTTTGGTAGTGACACCTGGCAGGTGGACGGCAATCCGCGCGATCTGACCGGTGAGGTCACCCCCTGGGCACCGCTGTCAGCCGATCCGGAGGCAGGGATTGTCTACTTTGTTACCAATCCGCCGAGCATCGACTATTTCGCCGGTTTCACGCCCGGTGACAATCTGTTTGGCACCAGTATCGTGGCGCTGGATGTCAAAACCGGTGAACGCCAATGGCACTTTCAGTTTGTGCATCATGATATCTGGAATTACGACACGCCCACCGCGCCGGTGCTGCTCGACGTCCAGCACAACGGCGTGCGCACACCAGCTGTTGTGCAGATGACCAAACACGGTTTTGTGTTTGCGTTTAATCGCATCACCGGTGAGCCCCTGTGGCCCATAGAGGAGCGAGCGGTCCCCCAATCGCTGGTGCCCGGCGAACACACCGCGGCCACCCAGCCGTTTCCATCACGGCCAGCGGCCTTTGAAGTGCAGGGTATTACCCACGATGACCTGATCGACTTTACCCCCCAGCTGCGTCAGCAGGCTATCGACAATCTGGCCAATTTCCAGCTTGGACCGCTGTTTCTGCCGCCGCTGCACCGCGACAACCCGCTGGGCAAAGCCGCTGCACTTCAGTGTCCCAGCGATGCCGGGGGAGCCAATATCTTTGCACCTCCGGTCGCTGATCCGGTAACGGGCGTGTTTTATGTAACCTCCCGTTCCGCCTGCAGTGCTCACGTGCTGGCGCCTTCCCAAGAGCGCGACACCATGCTCGAACTGCCCACCGGCACCACCTTCGCAGCCTTCTCCAATCTGCGCAATCTGCCCGTGCGTGGGCCGGAGGGCCTGCCACTGTTTAAACCTCCCTTCAGCCGGATTACCGCCATTGATATGAATACCGGGGAACACCTGTGGCAGATGCCGGTCGGGGAAACCCCCCGGCAGGTGCGCGAGCACCCTGCGCTGCAGGGCATCGAGCTGGGCAATACCGGCAGCGGTGACTTTGCCATCATGATGACGCTGCCGGATATGCTGGTCTATGCGGCGGTTGGCAGCGATGATAAACCTTATCTGTTTGCCGTGGACAAGCTCAGCGGTGAAACGCTTACTAAAGTGGAGGTACCAAGCCCCAGTCGTTACGGAATGATGAGTTATGTACATCAGGGGCGACAGTACATCATTTTGCAGACGGGCAGCACACTGACGGCTATGGCACTGCCTGAGGGGCGTTGAATGGGCAAATATTTCAGGTTCGAGGTTAATGGTGGCGGCAAAAGAAATTGGTCATTAACTGGGGGACATGGAGCGCGAGCTCAGTTTTATGGCAACCCCGGACGACTGGCAACTCAAGGCGGCGTGACTTGGTGGTGTATTGCACCCTTAGAAGCAATGGGTGAATGCAAAAGCTAGATGGTGCCCAGGAGAGGACTTGAACCTCCACGACCTTTCGATCACCAGCACCTGAAGCTGGCGTGTCTACCAATTCCACCACCTGGGCATTACGGGGTTGGAACAATCAAGAGCGCGCATTTTGCCTAGGGCACCCGGGCATGTCAACGGGCTTTTTTAAATTCTTTAAGAAAACAGCAGCGCGCGGGTGTATACTCGTTTCCACATGAAAACGAGACGAGATGAAATGGCCAGAAAAAAGAACGCCAGTGATGTAGCAAGCCCCCCCGCAGTGAAATCCCGCATAAAAGACCCCTACGCATCACGCGAAGCTGAAAAATACGACAAACCTATCCCCAGTCGCGAGTACATCATGGAGCTGATGGCCAAGATTGGCGAGCCGGTGACGTATGAGTATCTGCGCGAGCAAATGGGTTTTGACGAGGATGAAGATCAGGCCGAGGCGCTGCGTCGCCGACTGATCGCCATGGCCCGCGATGGTCAGCTGATCAGCAACCGCCGTGGTGTGTATGGCCTGGCGGACAAAATGGAGCTGAGCAAGGGCCGGGTGCAGGGCAACAAAGAAGGCACGGGATACTTTGTGCCAACCGATGGTTCCGGGGATATGTTCCTGGGGCCGCAGGAGATGTTGAAGGTTTTTGATGGTGACATCGTGCTGGTGCGTGTGTCGGGCGTTGATCGCCGTGGCCGCAAGGAGGGCATGATTGTTGAGGTGCTTGAGCGTCGGCTGACGCAGATTGTCGGGCGCTTTTATCGCGACCATGGTTTTGGTCTGGTAGTCCCGGACAATCGCCGTATAAGTCAGGAGATTCTGATCCCTGAGGCCGATACCCGTAATGCCAAAGACGGCCAGTTTGTGGTCGCCGATATTCGTTCGTACCCCGATCAACGCCGCAAGGCGGTGGGTGCGATTGTGGAGATCCTGGGCGACCACATGGCGCCGGGTATGGAAATTGACGTTGCGCTGCGCAGTCACAATATTCCGCATGAGTGGCCAAAAGAGGTCGAGCGAGCGGTTAAAGGTTTGTCCGAAGAAGTGGCCAAGGAAGATCTGGCCGGTCGCGTTGATCTGCGTGAGTTGCCGTTTGTCACCATCGATGGTGAGGACGCAAAGGACTTTGATGACGCGGTGTATTGTGAAGAGGGCCCGCGCGGCACCGCCAAGTTGTTTGTGGCGATTGCTGACGTGTCCCACTATGTGAAACCGGACTCCGCGCTGGATCTGGAAGCGCAGAATCGTGGCAACTCGGTGTATTTCCCCGGGTCTGTGGTGCCGATGTTGCCGGAGGTGTTGTCCAACGGTCTGTGCTCGCTCAAGCCGCAGGTGAATCGCCTGGTGATGGTGTGCGAGATGGATCTGAGTCGCACCGGCAAAGTCACTGATTTCAGGTTTTACGAGGGTGTGATTTTTTCGCATGCACGTATGACATACACGGAAGTCGCCGAGATTCTGGAGACGCCGGATTCGCCCACGCGTGAGCGTAGCCGCGAGCGTCTGCGTGAAAAGTATGCGGCGTTGATTCCGCATCTGGAAACCTTGTATGGCGTTTATGAGAAGCTGTCCAAAGCCCGGCAGCTGGCGGGTGCGCTGGATTTCTCCTCGCAGGAAACCCGTATTGTGTTTGGCGAGACGCGCAAGATTCGCGAAATTGTGCCGGTGGTGCGCAACAATGCGCATCGTCTGATTGAGGAATGTATGCTGGCCGCCAACGTGTGCACAGCGCAGTTTCTGGCCGAATCGGGTTTGCCGGTGTTGTACCGGGTGCATGAAGGCCCCAATCCGGACAAACTCGAAAATCTGGGCATGTACCTGAAAGAACTGGGTCTGGTGTTGACCAAATCCAACAAGCCCGAACCGAAAGACTATCAGCGTGTGTTGCAGGCCATTGCCGATCGCCCGGATGCCAATCTGATTCAGACCATGCTGGTGCGCTCGATGTTACAGGCAGTGTATCAGCCGGACAATATCGGCCACTTCGGGCTGGGCTTCGAAGCATACACTCACTTCACTTCGCCAATCCGGCGTTATCCGGACTTGCTGGTGCACCGTGCGCTGCGCTACCTGATCCGCAGCGGTAAAAACAAAACCCAGATCCGCCAAATCAAGGGTGCGGTGAAGTTGACGCGTAAAGAGGCGTATCCGTATCAGCCCTCAGATATGCAGCATTTTGGTGAAATCTGTTCGATGACCGAGCGCCGCGCGGATGCGGCCAGTTACGATGTGCAGGATTGGCTGAAGTGTGAATATGTCCAGGATCGTGTGGGTGAAGAGTTCCGCGGTACCGTGAGTTCGGTCACCGGGTTTGGTCTGTTCGTGCAGCTCAGTGATATTTATGTGGAAGGCTTGGTGCACATCACCGCGCTGAAGAATGACTACTATCAGTTTGATCCGGTGCGGCAGATGCTGCGCGGTGAACACAGTGGTGTCAGTTACCGGCTTGGCGACCCCATCATGGTCAAAGTGGCGCGTGTTGATCTGGACGAGCGCAAGATTGACCTGCAGTTGGTGGATGGCGGCGCGGGTGTGGTCAGAGCAAAGCCGGAAGGTAAGGGCGGTCGAGCGCCTGCAAAACCTGGCAGAAAGTCTGAATCCACCAGAGGCAAAAAAACAGGCCGATCTGATCGGTCGGTGCCGTTTGAAGCGACCAAACCGCCTGCCAAGGGCTCGGCCAAAACCCCGGCAAAAGCCCAGCCTGCAAAAGCTAAAAAGTCCTCAGGTACCAAGGCCGTGAGTGCAAAACCGGCAAAAACTGCGGATGCAGCTGTTGCCAAAAAGCCGGCAAAACGCCCACGATCCAACGCCAAGCGCCGGAGTGAATAATGTCAACGCGTGAATGGATAGTAGGCATTCATTCGGTGACCGAGTTATTGCGCCGGCACCCGGAAGATGTATTTGAACTGGTGCTGCAACAGGAGCGCACGGATCAGCGGCTGGATGAGGTGCGCACCCTGGCGACGGAGCTGGGCATCAAAACCCAGGTCATGCCCAAGGCCGCGCTCGAAAAGAAGCTACAAGGTGAAAACAAAGGCGCGGGCAAACGCGTGCCCGTGCATCAGGGTGTGGCCGCTCTTTGCCAGTACCGCGACACCGTCAAGGATGAAGCGTTCCTGACCAAGCTGCTGGACAATCTGGATCATCCCCCCTTGATACTGGTGCTGGATGAAGTGACCGATCCGCATAATCTGGGCGCCTGTCTGCGCACCGCGGATGCCGCCGGTGCTGACGCCGTAATTGTGCCCAAGGACAATGCTGCCACCATGAACATGACGGTGCGCAAAGTCGCCAGTGGCGCGGCGGAGAAAGTAAATCTGGTGGCGGTGACCAACCTGGCGCGCACGCTGGCGGCTTTGCAGCAGCGCGGCATCTGGATCAGTGGCACGGCGGGTGAGGCCGACCACAGTCTGTATCAGGCCGATCTCACAGGCCCGGTCGCCATTGTGATGGGGTCGGAGGGCAAAGGCTTGCGCCGGCTGACGCGCGAACACTGCGATTATCTGATTTCCATTCCCATGGCTGGTGTGGTCAGTAGCCTGAATGTGTCGGTAGCGGCAGGTGTCTGCCTGTTTGAAGCCGTCAGGCAGCGTCAAAAAGCGTCTTGAGCAACGCCCCTGATTGGCTGAAGGTGCCGGATTATCTGGGCTTCAGCCAAAAAAGCGTTTGCAAGTAAGCAGCGCCTTCTCTACAATGCGCGGTCCCGGAAATCCACCTTGAGGTGGGCGTGTGTTGAATCGATAGATTTGGCAGCCAGGGAAAACTAACGTTAACTCCTTGTCTTACCGTACTTTACTGATCAATGTGATCTCTAATTTGTCGGCCTGGTTGTTAATTGAATCAGGTCTTCGTTCTGCGGAAGACTTATTGCCAGAAGGAGTCTCTATGAGACACTATGAAATAGTATTTGTTGTACACCCTGATCAAAGCGATCAGGTTCCTGCGATGGTTGAGCGTTACACTCAGATGATTACCGAAACGGGTGGCAAAATTCACCGTTACGAAGACTGGGGCCGTCGTCAACTCGCATACCCGATTAACAAAGTACACAAAGCCCACTACATTCTGATGAACGTAGAATGTGGCAAAGAAGTACTGGACGAAATCGTGACGCTGTTCCGTTATAACGATGCCATTCTGCGTAATCTGGTCATCAAAATGGACGGTCCAGTGACTGAAGAGTCTCTGATCCTGAAAAATGAGCGTGAAAGCCGTGAGCGTCGTGCACGCGCCGAGACCAAGCGTCGTCTGGAAGAAGAAGCTGAATCAGCTGACGACGATGACTCTGATGATGGTTTTGATGCCGATTCAGATGACAGCGACGACGACGGCCGCTAACAACTAATCACAGCTTTTTAAAGGATACTGACCATGTCACGTTTTTTCCGACGCCGTAAGTTCTGCAAATTTACTGCAGAAGGCACCATACAGATCGATTACAAAGATATTGAAACGCTGAAGGCTTATATTTCCGAGACCGGCAAAATTGTTCCAAGCCGCATCACCGGAACCAAAGCACGTTACCAGCGTCAACTGGCTGTCGCCGTCAAACGCGCCCGTCACTTGTCGCTGATTCCGTACACTGACAGCCACAACGTTTAAGTTGAATGCTGGGTCTCGCGCGATATGCCATGAACGGTCGCCGTCAGGCGATCACAACGGTATTTGTGTGTGGCCTGATTCCACTGCTTAACATGCTTGTCCCGGCATTATTGGGACTGATTTTATTGCGACACGGCCGACGAGAAGCCGTGTTGGTGGCAGCCTGGGCCGCCTTGCCGTTGTTTGGCTGGGCCATGATGGGCGACATCACCCCGTTGATTCTGCTGCTGGGCGTTGTTGGCCTGGCAGCGGTGCTCCGGCAGACAGCTTCATGGCAATTCACGTTGCTGGCAGGCATTCTGGTCGGTGTGGGTGCAGAGATGGCGCTGCGACTGAGACCGGATTTTCTGGTGCTGTTGCAGCAGCAGGTAGAGGTCTTTATGGCATCCGGTTCTTTGCCGGATCAGCCGGAGATCTCACCGGATGCGATGCGTGATGCGCTGATCAGTCTGTTTGGATTGATGCACATGTTTATGAGCATCTGCCTGCTGATGTTGGCGCGCTGGTGGCAAGCCGTGCTGTATAACCCCGGTGGTTTTCAGCAGGAGTTTCACCAGTTCAAGCTGCAGCCCTTGATTGCAATGATGTTGATGGTGCTGTTTCTGGCGGCGAGTGCCGGCGTGACGGTGCTAACAGGCTGGATAATGTATTTTTTGTTGCCCTTGTTTTTTGCCGGACTGGCATTGGTACATGGGTTGGTAGGATTGAAAAAACTATCGCGGCTTTGGCTTGTAGCGTTTTATATGCTGATGCTGAATCCGCCGTTGGCGCAACTGTTAGCAGTGGCCGCGCTTATTGATAGCTGGTATGACTTCCGTGCTCGTGTAAAAACAAACGGTGGTCCAACAAGCTGAGGCCGGACAGGCGCCTGATCATGAATCAGGATTTTATTGAGGAAAATATCATGAACGTAATTCTGCTGGAAAAAGTGGGTCGTCTGGGCAGCGTCGGTGACACAGCTTCTGTACGTCCAGGTTATGCACGTAACTTTCTGTTCCCGTCCGGCAAAGCCGTACCGGCAACACGAACCAATCTGGCTGACTTTGAAGCCCGTCGTGCTGAACTGCTGGCTGCTCACATTGCTAACGTTGCTAAAGCTCAGGCTCGCGCTGACAAGCTGAAAGACCTGCGCGTTGCAATCTCCGTTAACGCGGGCGATGAAGGCAAGCTGTTCGGTTCTGTTGGCACACGTGACATCGCTGATGCCGTGACTGCAACCGGTTCAGAAATCACTAAAGCTGAAGTTCGTCTGCCAAACGGCGCAATCCGTGAAGTGGGTGAATGGCTGGTATCAATCGACCTCGGCTACGAAGTAGAAGCTGTGGTAACGGTTGCGGTTGTACCTGCTTAATAGCATCTGCGTGACAGTACCACCGCGGGTGGTGATTCAACACGCTGGTAACTGATGTTGCCGGTTGTTTGTGATCACTGCTTAGTGGGAGAATAAGGCACCGCCACCCTTTGGGTCGTGGTGCTTTTTTTTGCCTGGGTTTTTGGGGAGCACAATGTCAGAACGAACAACAACAGAGCTCAGGGAACCCGCGGCCACCTTTGATCGCCCATCCCGGCAGACGCCATTAAGTGCCGCCCATGCGCTGGGTGCTGGTTTAAAAGTGCCGCCACATTCTGTTGAGGCGGAGCAGGCCGTGCTAGGCGGCTTGATGCTCGACAATACCGCCTGGGACAACGTTGCCGAAGTGCTGCAGGCAGTAGATTTTTATCGCCATGAACACCAACTGATTTTTGATGTGATGCAGCGTCATGCCGAAGCCAGCAAACCCATCGACGTGGTCACGCTGGTAGAGGCCCTCGACAGCCTAAACCAGGTGCAGGATGCGGGGGGTATTGAGTACCTGTCCGATCTTGCCAGTCATGCCCGTGGCACTGCCAACATCAGCGCCTATGCCCGCATCATCCGCGAACGTGCAACCTTGCGTACCCTGATCAGTGTCTCCAATGAAATTGCAGACAATGCGTTTAATCCGGCAGGCCGCGAAGCCGCAGACGTGCTGGATTTTGCTGAACAGAAAGTTTTTCAGATTGCCGATAACCGCGCGCGTGATGGTGGTCCACAGCAGGTCAATCCGCTGCTCACCAAAGTGGTTGAAAAAATTGATGAGTTGATCAAGTCCAAAGGCGGTATCACCGGGCTGTCCACGGGCTATAAAGATCTCGATAAAAAAACCTCGGGTTTGCAAAAGTCTGACCTGATTATTGTGGCGGGTCGACCCTCCATGGGTAAAACCACCTTTGCCATGAACCTGGCTGAACATGCGGTGATGGCCCAGGACAAACCGGTGTTGGTGTACAGCTTGGAGATGCCCGCGGAGAGTCTGATTTTTCGTATGCTCAGCTCCATTGGCCGCATCGATCAGTCGCGGCTGCGTAGCGGACAGCTTGAAGATGAAGACTGGCCCAAACTGACGGCGGCCATCGCCAAACTCAAAGACCGGCCGCTGCTGATTGATGACACGGTGGGCTTGAGTCCAACCGAAATGCGTGCGCGCGCCCGGCGTGTGGTGCGGGAGTATGGCGGCCTGGCACTGGTGGTAGTCGACTATCTGCAGTTGATGCAGATAAAAGGATTTGGTGATAACCGCGTGGGTGAGATTTCAGAGATTTCCCGCTCCTTAAAAACTCTGGCTCGCGAATTTTCCTGCCCGGTGATTGCACTGTCTCAGTTGAATCGAAGTCTTGAGCAGCGCCCCAACAAGCGCCCGGTGATGTCTGACCTGCGTGAATCCGGTGCGATTGAGCAGGACGCCGACATCATTGCCTTTGTGTATCGTGATGAAGTGTATAACCAGGACACGCAGGACAAAGGCATTGCCGAGATCATTATTGGTAAACAGCGTAATGGCCCGATCGGGACGGTGAAATTGGGCTTTATGGGCCAGTTCACGCGCTTTGACAATCTGGCCTTGCCAGACTACGACGACAGCTATGCCTGAGTCTCACAGCTGGGCACAAATCGATCTTGACGCCTTGCGCCACAACTTTGAGCGCGCGCGCATCAGTGCGCCCGGCCGACGTGTGTGTGCGGTGATCAAAGCCAACGCCTACGGGCACGGCGTGCACACCGTGGCGAGAGCCCTGCAACCGGCCTTGCACCCCAATGATCTGTTTGCCGTTGCCACCTTGAATGAAGCATTAACGCTGCGCCGCACGGCGAGCAAAGAAGCCATTCTGGTACTGCGTGGTCCGCTCACGGTGGAAGAGCTGGCGCTGCTGATACAAGGTGGTTTTCACTGGGTTATGCATTCGCGCTGGCAGGCTGACCTGCTAAAACAATGGCTGAAACAATTCACGTCGATCAAGCCGCCTGTGCTGAACATCTGGTTGAAAATTAACACCGGTATGAATAGATTGGGTCTGCCGGCTGACGATCTGCGTGATGTCTGGCAATGGCTGCAATCACTCACATTACCGGGCGAACGCGTGCTGATGTCGCACTTTGCCACGGCAGATGAACATGAACATGTGCTGGCCAATCAACAGCAGGCCGAGTTTGCACGTCTGGTCAAAACGCTGCCCCATGCAGAGCATTGTTCACGCAGTCTGTCAGCGTCGGCGGGCATTGTGTCGTGGCCGCAAGCCCATCATGATATCGTACGCCCCGGCATCATGTTGTACGGTGCTTCTCCCATGGCAGACACCGATGGCAGCCACTACAATTTAAAGCCGGTGATGAGTTTGAAGTCCCGACTATTGACTATCAATCATGTCAAAGCTGGTGATACGGTAGGCTATGGCGCCACGTATCACTGTCCGCAGGATACGCGGATCGGCGTGATTGGTATCGGTTACGGAGACGGTTACCCACGGCATGCACCGAGCGGCACACCCGTACTGATTTTTGCTCAGGGTCAAGTGTGGGAAGCGCCACTGGCGGGGCGGGTGTCTATGGATATGTTGACGGTTGATCTCAGTGGTATTCCTGCCAATCCCGGTGACGAAGTATTGTTGTGGGGACAGTCCTGGGGCCATGTATTGCCAGCGGATCGTATCGCGCGTTACGCCGGCACCATTGCGTATGAACTGTTCTGTCAAGTGACATCACGCGTCAGGTTTACAGTCTGATGGCCAAGGCAAAAACAGCATTTGTGTGTGAAGACTGCGGCGCTGAATTCAGCAAATGGCAAGGGCAATGCTCGGAGTGCAAAGCCTGGAATACCTTGACGCGCATCAGCATCGCCAGTGCCACGACCAATGCCTCGCCTGCCGTGCAGGCTGATTTTCGCCGCCAAGGCTATGCAGGCCAGTTGTCCAGCGTGCAGGATCTGTCGGAGATTGATGTGGCCGCAGTGCCGCGCTTTTCCTCGTCTTTAAGTGAATTTGATCGGGTGCTGGGCGGCGGCCTGGTGCCGGGTTCGGTGATTCTGATTGGCGGTAATCCAGGCGCTGGCAAAAGCACCTTGTTGCTGCAAGTGATGTGCACGCTGGCGCAGTTGATGCCCGCCATGTACGTCACAGGTGAAGAGTCGCTGCAGCAGGTCGGGATGCGCGCGCATCGACTGGGATTGCCCGAAAAAAACCTCAAAATGCTGGCTGAAACTGAAGTTGAAACGATTTGCCGGCTGGCGGAGCAGTTGCAGCCAAAATTGCTGGTGGTGGATTCCATTCAGGTGATGCACAGCAGTGATGTACCGTCCGCACCCGGCAGCGTCTCGCAGGTGCGCGAATGTGCCGCCTATCTGATCCGTTACGCCAAACAAACCGGTACGGTGTTGTTCCTGGTGGGACATGTCACCAAGGATGGTTCGCTGGCCGGCCCCAAAGTGCTGGAACACATGATTGATTGTTTTGTGATGCTGGAAGGTGGCAGCGATACCCGTTACCGCACCTTAAGAGGCCAGAAGAATCGCTTTGGCGCCATTAATGAACTGGGTGTGTTTGCGATGACGGAAAAAGGCTTGAAGGAGGTCAAAAATCCTTCCGCCATTTTCCTTGCCAGAACGGAGGAAGAAAGTCCCGGATCGCTGGTTATGGTGTTGTGGGAAGGCACCCGACCCTTGCTGGTTGAAATTCAGGCTTTGGTGGATGGCAGTCAGACCGGTAGTGCGCGGCGACTGGCTGTCGGTTTGGATCAGAATCGTCTGGGGATGTTGCTGGCCGTACTACACCGGCATGGCGGTTTGTTTATGGCCGATCAGGACGTGTATGTGAATGTGGTAGGCGGCGTCAAAGTCACCGAGACCGCTGCAGATCTGGCCGTGTTAATGGCCATTGTGTCCAGTTTTCGTGACCGCGCGTTGCCGCATGATCTGGTGATATTCGGTGAAGTGGGCCTTGCCGGTGAAATCCGTCCCGTGCCCAGTGGTCAGGAGCGTTTGCAGGAAGCGGCCAAACATGGCTTCAAGCGCGCGATTGTACCCAAGGCCAACTGTCCGAAACACGCTGTGCCCGGCATGGAAATTATCGGCGTCAGTAAATTGTCCGAGGCGCTCGCTGCCCTGTAAGCGCGCGTCGCATCAGCCGTCACATCAGCTCGCGTCCGCACATTCAATGCAGTTTCTGCCGGCTTTTTTAGCCTTGTACAAGGCCTTGTCGGCACGCGCCATCAATACATCCAGTGCTTCGCCAGGTCGGTAATCTGCAATACCCATACTCAAGGTGACTTTTATCCTGGATTTGCCAAATGACACCGCAAGGTTTTGTATGGCGGCTTGAATTTCCCTGGCACGTAATACCGCTTCATCAATCTGACAATAATCCAGCAGCAGCACAAACTCTTCACCGCCCCACCGGCAAATGGTATCGCTGTCGCGGATGTGCTTGATGATCAGTTGGCAGACCTCCTGCAAAACCAGATCGCCTGCCTGATGACCAAAGTTGTCATTAACCTTTTTGAAGTAGTCGATATCAACACTGATGATAGATACCGGGCGCGGGTAGCGCTGCATATTCCGGGTCAAATGTTCAAATATCATTTCAAACAGATGCCGGTTGGCCACACCGGTCAACCGATCTTTGGTGGCCATGTCTTCCAATTTGCGTTGGTACGAGCGCAAGGTAAAGTGCGCAATCGTCAACACCAAGGCCATGATGGCTGCCGACAACAAGAGATTGAGCAGAAGCGTGTTGTCCAGCCGCTCGCCATCGCCGGAGCCCACCTGTTCAACAATCAGATACCAGTCAAACTCGGGAACCAGGCGACTGTTCAGAAAAACCGTCTGATCGTTGCTCTCGTACTCCAGTGTTGCCATGGGCGAGCCAAGTATCTGCGCGGCAACATCGCTGAATCCGATTTCATCTTGAATCTGGTTCAGGCGTTGATCGTCGCTGCCCGTCAGCGTGACCTTGCCCTGTCGGTCAATAAAATAAATGGAACGGTCATAACGCTGTTGATAAATATCGATCAGGCGCGTGACCGCTGCAACGGACAGTCCCACGCCAGTGGCGCCAATATACTGACCGTTGTAATCGAGCACCCGATAATTGATAAAAATGCTGACGCGGCTGCGGTCTGCAGTGTCCGTGTCGACATTGACTTCATAATCCTGTTGCAGGCCACGTACACGAAAGTACCAGGCATCGGTGGGGTCCTGCTCTGAAACAGTCTTGAGCACACCGCTTGGGTGGTAATACTGCCGGGTGGCCTCCGAGACATAAAATGCCGTGATGGTGCCGTATTGTTGCTGTATCTCGTTCAGGTAGGAAATGATGCGGGTACTGTCTTCTTCGCCCTCCAGTGCCCAATCCCTTACAAACGTGTCAGTGGCCATGACAGACGAAATCAGAATAGGGCGCAGCAGATCGCGCTGGATTTCTGAATAAATGTTGTCGCTGGTCAGTGGCAGCATCTGCTCAGATACGTTGCGCGACAAGGACTCTTGCGCCACAAAATAACTGGTCAGGCTGGTAGCCATGAATCCAACAATCATCAGTGCTGTCAATGCACTGATAAATATGAATTTGCGTCTGTAAATAAACATCCTGTTACGCGTAGCCCTGCTGTTGTAGGAAAATCCTGATTCAAGAACCAGCCTTGAAAGCCGATACAAGGTTTGTCGCCTCACTCCGGAGTATACCAAGATGTCCAGTCATAACCCACGCACCTTTAGTTTTGGTAGCAGACTCACCGTCATGATGACGGGGCTGGTTCTGATCTCCGTGGTGTCCATCGCCAGTATCATGTACATGTCTTACAAACAGTCCTTTGAGCGTGTGACATTGACCGAGCTTGAAGTGACCGGCGATTTAAGTGTGAAGTCCTTCTTGCAGTGGGCGCAGGCGCGACAGGACGAAATGGCCTATCTGGCTTCTCTGGATGCAGCGCGCTTTGGTGATCTGGCGCAGCTTGAGCACCTGATGCAGCGTATCACAGAGTCGCAGGGTTTCTACGACACGATTTTCCTGGTCGATACGTCTGGCTTTGGTGTGATTGGTGTGGAGTATGACGGTCAGGCGCGCGTAATGCCTCCGGAAGAAGCTCAGGCATTTTCAGTAGCTGATCGGGAGTGGTTCCAGCAGGCCATGCGTGGACAAGAGGCGTTCTCGCAGCCTGTGGTATCGCGCGCAACTGGTAATGTTGTCAGTACCGTTGCAATTCCTGTGCGCGTCGGTCAAGAGATTGTTGCCGTGATTCGCGGTGCAGTTCGGGTAGATACCATCTTGTCACGTGTCAGTGAGTTGTCGCTGGGTGAAGGGTCAGAAGCGTATTTGCTGGATTCCAATGCACTGCCGGTCACACCTGCACGCTCGATCCGACAGATGGATCAGCCACTGTCCACTGAAGCCGGTCTGGCGATCAAAGCGGGCCGTAATGGCGTTGGCCAGTACCTGAATGCTGAAGGCACCCCGATTATTGGCAGTTACACGTTTATGCCTTTGCTGGGCTGGGGCCTTGTTCAGGAAATTCGTCAGGATGTCGCGTTTGCCGAGTTAAACCAAGTGTTGATGACCTTGGTCATTGTTGCCGTGATTGTGATGACACTGGCTATTGTGGGCAGTTTGATGCTGGTACGCAGTGTACTGCGCACCGTGGGTGGTGATCCGGAGTATGCGGCAGATGTGGTGCGTCGTGTGGCAGGTGGTGACTTGACGGAGACCGTTCGACTGGCTGGGGGTGACAATTCCAGTCTATTGGCCTCGATTGCAAGCATGCAAACCAGCCTGCGCAAGATGCTGGATCAGGTCAGTCGTTACTCTGAACAGGTGGCGGCGGCTGCCACTGAGTTGACGCAGGTAAACGGCATCACCAGTCAGGGTATTGTTGAGCAGAATAATCGCATTGACGGCACAGCAGCCGCCATGAATCAAATGACTACCACCGTTGAGGAAGTTGCTGGCAATACCCAGCGCGCCGCTGTCAGTGCGCGGCAGGTCAGTCAGGATGCGCAGAACGGCCGCGAGATTGTGGTGGCAACCGTTGCTGCTATTAAAGCCTTGGCTCGTGACATTGAAAATGCCGTCAAAGTGGTTGCCGAGCTCAAAAGTGACAGCGACAAAATTGGCAGTGTGTCCCAGGTCATTCAGAACATCGCTGAGCAAACCAATCTGCTTGCCCTCAATGCCGCCATCGAGTCGGCGCGTGCAGGGGAAAGCGGTCGCGGGTTTGCTGTTGTTGCTGACGAAGTGCGGTCGCTGGCCAGTCGCACCAAACAATCAACCACCGAGATTCAAGCCACCATCGAAAAGCTGCAAAGTGGCGCCTTACGTGCGGAAAAGGTCATGCAAGGCAGTCGTGAAGGCGCCACTCAAATGGTGGACCGGGTGGCTGAGACCGATCATGCTCTGGAAAGAATTTCACAAGGTGTGCTGCTAATTGAAGAAATGACCCAGCAGATTGCCAGCGCAGCTGATCAGCAAACGGCTGCAGCCCGCGAAATCAACCTCAACATCCATGGCATCAGCGATGTTGCTGAAAGCACTGGGCGCAGTGTTGAGCAATCAGGCGAAGCCAGTGAATCATTGGCCTCTCTTGCGGAGCGTCTGCGAGGGCTGGTTTTGCAGTTCCGGGTCTAAGCTGACAGCGTGAGTCGCCGACGTTAAACCGGGTCTGACAGGTATTGTTACTCGGAAGGCACTGGTTTACTGTCTGCACAGCGCATGCCGGGTTACACTTGGCGATGTTCACAACACCACAGGGACCATGCTCTGCCTATGCTCTCCACATCTTTTGAGTATGTTCAGGCCAACTATCTCAATCTATTTGCGATGCTTTTTTTTCTGACGTGTTTCAGGGGCTACCTGTACTACACGGCGCGGCGCAGTGTTGATACACCGTGCCTGGCCTATGCCATGCATCGATACCGCAAACAGTGGATACGCATGGCGTTAATCCGTGAGAATCGTATTACGGATACCAATATTGTTGCCAATCTTGAGCGCAATGTTTCTTTTTTTGCGTCAACCACGCTGCTGGTGCTAGCGGGTCTGGTAACCATGCTGGGTTCCTCCGAAATGATGCTGGGCATGCTGAATGACTTGCCT
>JAUYSM010000023.1 GCA_030696315.1 Pseudohongiella sp.
ATCCCGGATCTGATTGATGTACTTGAAACTCACGGTATCCGTGTGTTTATGGTTGAGTCAGACGCTGATAAGAAGTTTGACGGACTGGCAACGAGTGTCAGTGGTATGCCAATAGTTGTTGTGTGCAGCCATTGGCCAGGTGACCGACAGCGCTTTACGCTGGCCCATGAACTAGGCCATCTGATGCTTGAGGGGCGATTGGCGGCTGACCTTAATGAAGAGCGCGCGTGCAATCGGTTTGCAGGAGCTTTCCTCTTTCCTGCTGCATCAGTGCGTCAAGAGCTGGGTGAGCACCGAAACGCAGTTGAGCTCAAGGAACTCGGATTGCTCAAAGATGAATTTGGGCTTTCCATGGCAGCCATCCTGTATCGTGCCCGGGACCTTGAGGTTATCTCCGCTGCATATCGCGAGCGGTTAACAAAACTGTTTCAAGTAAAAGGGTGGTCAAGGAAAGAGCCCGGTCCAGATTACCCGGCGGAAAAAGCTCACGTGTTTGAAAAGCTGGTTTTCCACGCATTGGCTGAAGAATATATTGGTGAATCCAAGGCAGCTGAACTCTTGGGTATGTCACTGATGGAGTTCCGACGTGTTCGATCAATGGAGAACACGGAGGGGCCGCTGCGTGCTGCTGCTAATCAGTGATGCCAATATCTTGTTGGACATGGAGCTGGGAGATCTTGTGGCTTCGATGTTTAGTCTTGAGTATTGGTGAGGCTGGGCCTTGATGACGAGATTGCCGAGGCACTGCATCAACTTGTCCGCGATGTGGTGGCGCAGCGGGCATGAAGTGGCCGCTGCAATTGGAGCTAAGGCAGGATTGATTCGGTATTTGGCTGAGCCAAATACCTCACCCCTGCGGGGCGGCTTACAGCCGTCCTGATTGCGATGCAATCAGTCGAACCGGCAGGTTCTCATCAGCTACCCGAAGCACAAACAAAAACGGGTCACCTTGATAGGTGACCCGTTTATGTTTGGTGCCCCGGGCAGGATTCGAACCTGCGACCTGTCCCTTAGGAGGGGACCGCGCTATCCAGCTGTGCCACCGGAGCGAATTGGTGTTGGGTCTGGCGATTTGATAGCGGGCGCGATTATAGCAGTGAAAACTGAGTGGGTGCGAGGCAGGAATTCTTCAGAGTAGACTCAGCGCGCCGCGTGGCAGGCCATGTGCTGAATCACACCTGGCTTGTGGCAGGCGAGTTTGCAAATACTGTAATGGTAAGTCCTGGCACAGGGGTCCAGCTCGGCTGCTTCGTCAATAGCTGCCTGCATGTCGGCCTGCGCTGCTTTCTGCGTCAGGTACGGACCTGAGATGTTCACCTGAAGAGTCGGGGTGTCAGGATCTGTGGCTACGATATAAAAATTTTCAGAATTCATGAGTGTCTTAAATGGGTACAACGCGCTGTCTTTCGTAAAGAGAACGGCACCGGGGCCACTTTATTGCGTAATCCGAGACTTTTGATCTGCTGGCAACAATGGCGGCGCATTATCCTCCTTTAAATCTGCTTGTGCCAGCATTGCAGCAATAAATTTTTGACGTTTACAGCTTTCCGGCGGCAAGGTAGGCTTCCGGTGTGAAAAACATCAGCATAATCATCCCTGTCATCAATGAAGCCGAGGCGTTGCGAGCCAACTTGCCGCTATTGCAGAGCTGGCGCGGCCGCGGTCATGAGGTCATTGTAGTAGATGGCGGCAGCCGGGACGATAGCTTGAGTGTCTGTCACGGGCTGGTCGATCATTTCTTAACAAGCGCCGCAGGGCGTGCCCGTCAGATGAATGCAGGTGCAGCCATTGCCAAGGGCGATTTGCTGTTGTTTTTGCATGTTGATACCTTGCTGCCGGATATGTCGGCAGAGTCACTGCTGCACAGAATGAACGGCTCCCGTTCGTATCACTGGGGACGATTTGATGTTCGACTCAGTGGGGGGCATTTAACGTTTCGGGTCATTGAGTCAATGATGAATCTGCGCTCTCGTTTCAGCGGTGTCGCCACTGGCGATCAGGCAATCTTTGTGCGACGTACTACGTTCGAAAATGCGGGTGCTTATGCAGATCTCCCGCTGATGGAAGATGTGCAATTGTCTAAAACACTGCTTGCGCTGGCTGGTCGCCCCTTGTGCCTGCGCTTGCGGGTTCATAGTTCAAGCCGGCGCTGGGAAAAACATGGCATTGTGCGCACGGTCTGTCTGATGTGGTGGCTGCGGTTGGCTTTTGTTATGGGTGTTGCCCCTGAACGCTTGCACGCACAGTATTACGGTAATAAACAGACCCGCAACGGCAGGCAGATTACATGAGCTATAACGATGTCAGGGTGCTGTTTTTTGCCAAAGCACCTATTGCCGGACAAGTCAAAACCCGATTTATTCCACAGTTGGGGGTAGATGGGGCATTGGCGTTACACAAGCAATTGATTGATTTGACCTGGCAGCGCGTAACAGAAGGCGCTCAATGGCCGATGGAATTATGGATGTCGGAGTCCGGTCGGGAGGCCTGGTTTGCCGATATGTGCCCGGGACAAGCAATGTATGTTCAGCAAGGAGAAGATCTTGGCCAGCGTATGCGGCACGCCTTAACTCAGGCATTACAACGTGCGCCATATGTATTGGTTATTGGTGCTGATTGTGTGTCGCTGGATACGAGTTACCTGAACGATGCGATTTCGCGCCTGCGGTCGGGTGCCAGCGTGGTACTGGGTCCTGCGGAGGACGGTGGCTATGTGCTGTTAGGCGTGCGTCACGAGGTGCCAGCAGGGCTGTTTGAGGATATTGAGTGGGGTAGCGCGCGAGTGCTCGAGCAAACCCGTAGCAGGCTTCGTGCGATGTCTATTGACTGGCAGGAGTTGTCGCCACGCTGGGATGTTGATGTGCCGGGCGATCTGCCGCGATTGGCAAGATTGTTAACAGAGAATCCAAAAACGGGCGACCAGATCAGGCAATGCGTTCACGTTGCAGCTGAGTGACAAAGCGATTGATTGCAATTTGTTCGGTTCGACCCAGCGTGCCAAATCTGAAGCCAACGATGGTGTGATTGCGTTCTTGCACAAATTGCGCATAAACCGCATCAGCGTCGCATCGCAGGTCCTGATCTATTAAAGGCAAGTGTGTTGTGATGTTAAAGCTTTCCAGCATATCGGGCTCCGGAACAATCTTACCGTCTACCAGTAGCCGAAAACCGGTGGCAGACATATTCTGGATACGTCCCTTGATGCCCTTTGGGTGGTTTTCACTTTTGCACGAGGCGTTAACCATCAATGTGCCTGGCACCCAAGCCCGGAATGCGTCACGACGCTGCAGGTACAGTAGTTTTTCCGGGAAATCAATTTCGTAAAAGAGTCCGTTTGCATCCTTGCCTACTCGCGCAAGTTTTAGATCTTTGGCAAGCACCTTGATGCCATTGACTGACGCACGCAAAGTAAATGGCGTGCCTGCCTCGGCTCGTTTGTGTGCTTCACCAGTAGAGAACTCATCCAGCACAAAATTCTTTTCTTTTAAATTGACTGACAGGACCATAGATGCAAAGACGGCGCCGGAATTGTCAAACTGAATACTGATGCTTGATCTGTCAGTTTGTAAAGCGCGCAACACAGCGTAAATATCACCCGTTGAGGTGTAGTGTCGTTCCTGGTTAAAGTTAGTGGCCATGAGTGAATCGCCTTGCGGTCAAGAAGCGCTCATGCGCTGCCAAGGTTGCGTTTTTCATTGCTGCCGGTGGTGGCACCATGGCTGGTGTACAAGTTCGTCAAAGGCGACGATCCTCGCAGTATGCCCAAGGCTCGCTGGGTATTGATTCTACTGCGATGCACAATAATGTTGTTGGTTTCTGTCAGTTCTTTGCAGAGTTGTAAGCGGCTTTCGATACTTTCTATCAATTCAGCAAGCGCAAGATGCTCAGGGCTGCGGCTGAGCAACTTGCGTAAATTAGGGAGACTGGTTTGGTCGTCTTTTAACCCAGCTTTGGCAAGCAATTGGCGGCGCGCGAAATCATCACCTTCCAGCGTTGCGAGAATTATCTGCTTTTTTTGCAATAAGCTGTTCAATGTGTCCAGGTCACGTTTTTCAAGGCAGGCTTTCTCTTCAAGCAGCAGGGCGGACAGCGCATCAAGCTGTAAGCGATCTTTCTCAAGTAACCTCTGCAGCTCAGTGCTGATCATGCTGACATGGCCTCACATTAACACGTAGTCAGCCCAGCGATACGCTCTCAAATCAGGCTGAAACTTAGAATTTCTCTTCGAAGGCAAGGATTTTATCTGCCAATCGGCCGCTGTCAACGACATATTGCCCTGCATTTATCTTATCGCGCAGTTCTGTGACACGCGCCGCGTTTACTTCGGGCAAATCACGGATGCTGGTTTCCAGCGCCTGCAAGTCTGCCGCCTGTGTACTGATTGACACAGCATCGGCACGTGCTTGCGAAGCGTTTCCCTGATTACCGGCCGGACGACTACCAGCGCTTGCTCCGGGAGCAGTCTGACCAGACGATGACTTGACAGCGCTTCGGCTGTCAGAGGCCGGTGCGGTGCTGTTGCTAATCGTTGGAATACTCATGCCTAATCACCCATAACAGTTGAATATAAACAGCTTGTTTCTTGCTTACCCTCAAGTAGCGGCCGTCAGTGCTATAACTTTAGACCAAAACGTCAGATTAATGACGCTTTTTCTAAAATATTACTTTTACTTCTCCGGGGCCAGTCACAATCGCCTGAATTACCCTGTCAGACCGTGAATTTCTAATCTGAATCTGCTTGCCGGACTCGCCATCCTGCAGGGCGATCCCTTGTTGTCGGATCACAACCCCCGCTCGCTCAGCGGTTACCACAACAGTTTCGCCACGTTTCACCATCAAGGGTGTGCTCAGCATGTCCAGGCTTAACACGGCATCAGTGTTGGTGTGTCGCTTGACTTCCATGCCAAGTACATCGTCAATACTTTCAATAATCTGGCCGCGGATCATCGATACATCGACCTCTCGAACGGCGATATCAGCAGCTGAGATAACCGCGCCACGCGGCATATTGCGTAGCGTAACCACGGCGTCACGGTAAACACGGACTTGCGCTGCCACGTGTCTGGCCCATGGAGCTGCATCCCGGCAGTCAACTTTTACACTGACTCGCCCACCTTGACCGTTATGCCTGCTCATACTTGTTTCCAAGGGTATCGAGCAAACCGGAATCTGCAATCTCGGATCAGCTGCGGGCAACTCAATTTCGATGCGATTTCGGCTCAAATCAAAAGATTGTTCAATCGCCTCCAGCGCGGCAAAGGTCATTTCCTGGTGTCCATCACCCTCCGCTTGAGCGAACGTTGACTCTGCCGATAACAACAAAGTAGCCGCGGAAAACACTGCGAGCAGGTAGTTGTACGTCAAAGAACGCAATTTGGAACCATGTTTGATAGGCATAAATATCGTCAAATATCCGTCGTTCTTGAGCTCGAAAAACTGAATTTCAGGTGGGTATCTGTATTTTTTTACCCGTCAGTCATGATGTAGCAATAATTGTGCCCAGCAGATTGGTTTTTTTTTGAATTTGACCTTATGAAATTGTTGCAGATGTCGACATACAGATATACGGCATATCACAAGACCAATGAATAGCTCTTGTCAGGCCGAAACCGGAAATGTTGGAGGTACCTACATGGCAGGCGTATTGGACAGCGTTAACAAAAGAACCCAGCTTGTCGGTCAGAATCGACTGGAGCTGTTAATGTTCCGGCTCAATGGCGGACAACTCTACGGAATCAACGTATTTAAGGTTAAAGAAGTGTTGCCCTGTCCGGCGTTGAGTATCCTGCCGCATAGCAGCCCCGTGGTGCGAGGTGTAGCTTATGTGCGTGGTCGAACCATCTCTATACTGGACTTGAGCATCGCAACGGGCGGTCGACCACTGGCTGACGTGGTGGGTGGTTTCATTATCATTACTGAATACAACAATTCGGTGCAGGGATTCCTTGTGCGTGGCGTCGAGCGCATAGTCAACCTGAACTGGGAAGATGTGCATTCGCCGCCCAAAGGTTCCGGTCGCGAGCACTACCTCACTGCAGTAACAGAAGTTGACAATAAACTGGTTGAAATTCTGGACGTGGAGCGCATCCTGTCAGAAGTGTCTCCGGCAGGGCGTAGCCTGAGTCAATCATTAGTCAACTCCGGCAAGCGCGCTGAAGAGATCAATACAGTACTGATAGTCGATGATTCAAGCGTCGCACGATCGCAGATCAGGCGCTGTTGTGAAGCCATTGGTTTGCAGACGGTTGTTTTAAACGATGGCAAGCAGGCCTTGAACCATCTTAAAGAGATGCTGGAGCAAGGGCAGAATCCGCTTGAAAAGTATGTGTTACTTATTTCAGACATTGAAATGCCGGAAATGGATGGGTACACATTGACGGCGTCGGTAAAAGCCGATCCTCGGCTGGCTGCGTTGCATATCATGCTGCATACCTCCCTTAGCGGCGTATTCAACCAGGCGATGGTTGAAAAGGTTGGCGCGAACGATTTTCTGGCAAAATTTAATCCGGATGAGTTGGCGCAACGTGTGTTACAACAGCTTGAAGCGCGCCACAAGGCAGCATGACAGAATTGGCTGGTCCGGGTTTCGGCCAGTCATGTGATTGAAGAGAGACTATGTTAGACGAACAGCAGTTCACGACAGATGATTATCAGGTCTTTAGAACGTTTCTGGATCAGGCCTGCGGGATTGTGCTGGGTGACAATAAACAATACCTGGTTGCCAATCGTATGCGACGTATCATGGAAGATCTACAGATCAAGTCTCTGTCGGCACTGGTGACGCGCGTAAACCAGCAATCAACACCCGGGCTCAAGGAAAAGGTCATTGATGCAATGACAACCAACGAGACCTTCTGGTTTCGTGACAGCGCTCCATTTGACGCGCTCAGGGATGTCCTGTTGCCACGACTGATATTGCAAGAGAAACGCTCTTCAATCCGAATCTGGTCGGCTGCCTGTTCGTCCGGACAGGAGCCTTACTCAATCAGTATGGTGATTGAAGAGTTCAAAAGTCGTAATCCTGGCGTGCTCATGCGCGACCCGGAAATAGTCGCAACGGATATTTCAATGTCCATGCTCAACAGTGCCCGTCAGGCTGAGTATGACAGTCTGAGTGTGAGCAGGGGGCTGACAGAAGCGCGTCGGCGGCAGTTTTTTGATGACTTGCCCTTGGGTCGTTATCAACTTAAGCGGTCAATCACTCAGCGAGTCAATTTCCGTCAGTTAAACCTCAAAGATTCCTACTCATCCTTGGGCCGATTTGACATTGTTTTCTGCCGCAACGTACTGATTTATTTTGCAGCTGATCTTAAAATCGATATTCTTCAGCGGATGCGGTCAGTCATGAACCCGGGAGCCAGCCTGATTCTGGGTGCTTCGGAGTCTCTGCCCGCAGCATTGGCTGATAAATATAGCCTTGAGCGTATCAGCCCCCACACCAGTGTTTATCGCACCTGAAATAATGAGGGCAAGGGGTGTTATCCTGCCCATGCCACGCTATGGTCAGTAGCGGCAAAATTCACCGCCCTCGGCAAAAACTCCTTCCAATATAAGTTCAAAGCAGGCAATAGCTTGCCTCATCCTTCTGTAGAACAACCCTATCTAACTGAAATATAAGATTTATATTCTATGGCACGGGTCTTGCTTTCTTTAAATTGTCGCGAACAAGGCAATTCTGGAGCAAGACAATATGACCATCAGTTTCTCAAAAGCGTTAGGTGTGCACGAACAGGCACTGGTGCTGCGTACCCAACGCACCGCCTTGCTAGCCAACAACATCGCTAACGCCAGCACACCGGGCTACAAAGCACGGGATATTGATTTTCAATCCATATTGAGCCAGGCCTCCAACCGCAATGTTCGCAGCGTTGATGTGGCAAAAACCAATGCCCGTCATCTCGGTGGTTTCTCCTTGAGCACACAGGCCGAGCCCATGTACCGCGTCCCAACTCAAGCATCTCTTGATGGAAACACCGTCGATGAGCAGATCGAGAATGCCGCGTTTGCCCGCAATGCCATCGAACACCAAGCCAGCTTCCAATTTCTTAACAGCAAATTTACCGGCCTGATGAAGGCATTGCGGGGAGAGTAATCATGAGCCTGATGCAAATTTTTGATATCGCAGGTTCCGGCATGAGTGCCCAATCACTGCGATTGAATACAACCGCCAGCAACATGGCCAATGCCAACAGTGCAGCGAGCAGTGCCGATCAGACTTACCGCGCACGTCATCCGGTATTTGCTCCGATGTTTAATGACGCTATGTCTGAAATGTTCAGTGGTGCGACCGGTGCAGCATCTGCTGGTGTTCGTGTAGCGGGCGTTGTTGAAGACAGCCGTCCATTGCAGCCCAGATTTGAACCAGGTAATCCCATGGCCAACGAAGAAGGTTTTGTGTATTACCCGAATGTCGACATTGTCGAAGAAATGACAAACATGATTTCGTCCTCGCGCGCGTTCCAGTTGAACGTCGATGTGATGACCGCCGCCCGCACCATGATGCAACGTGTGATGAGCCTGGGCCAGGCCTAACCAATAACTGGAGTTAAAGATTATGGAACTGAATAACAACAATGCCTTGAGTCGTGTGCTGAATGACTATGCATTGCCAGAGCCAAGCAAGTCCAGCGATCCCAAAAAAGCACTGGGCCGTGACGAATTTCTCAAGTTATTGATTGCACAGCTTGAGAATCAGGATCCAACGTCCCCACAGGAGAACGGTGAGTTTGTGGCGCAATTGGCGCAGTTCTCACAACTGGAAGAGTCTCAGAAAATGAGCCAGAGCTTTTCCCAGTTCTCATCAGCTTTTCAGTCAACCCAGCATCTGCAGGCAACCTCTCTGGTAGGTCGGCCTGTACATGTTCAGTCCGATGAAACCATGCTTGGTGCAACGGGCGCAATCAGCGTGCTGGCTGACTTTGATATCGCTGCCCAGGAAGCCTCCTTAAGTGTTTACAACGATGCCGGTGCGCTTGTAGATCAGTTTTCGCTTGGTCAGCAGAGTGAAGGGCGTAAAGAGTTTATCTGGACGGGTATGGATGGAAACGACCAGCGCTTCCCACAGGGTAATTACACATTTGAAGTATCCGCTTCTCGCGGTGGTGTGACTGAAGCCTTGCCAGTCTATCTCAGCGCAAACGTCAACAGTGTCACCATTGAACCCAGTGGAAAATTGACGCTGAATCTTGCGGGTATCGGGCCCAAGTCAATGTCAGACATTATCCAGATCAATTGATTTTATTAGTTAACAGAATTTTCGGTATTAAATAAACATTGAAACAGGCCGGAATTAAGGCCCGCCAAAGAGGTAAGTAAAATGAGTTTTAACATTGGTTTGAGCGCGTTGAATGCTGCACAACAAGAGATCAGCGTTACAGGTAACAACATCGCAAACTCCGGTACAAACGGATTCAAGGCTGCAAAGACGGTGTTTGGCGACGTGTATGCTGCATCGGTTTTAGGTGGCGGTGGAACTCAGTCGGGTAGTGGTGTGACACTGCAGGAGATCAAACAAAGCTTCACCCAAGGTAATATCAGTTTCACTCAAAACACCTTAGACCTTGCCATCAATGGCGAAGGTTTTTTTGTATTAAAAAGTGAGTCAGGCATAGCGTACTCACGAGCCGGTGCCTTTGGTACCGACCGCAACGGGTTCATTGTTAACAGTGATGGTGAAAAGATTCAAGGTTTTGCGCCCTCTGCGGCGGGCAATGCCACCGGCGGCGGTCCGCTGACTGATCTGCGCGTGACAACAGGAGAGATTCAGCCACGTCCGACCACCAGTGTTAAAACCATTATCAACCTTGACGCGGCTACGCAACCCTCAGCTGTAATTGGTAGCACTCTGACGCTAAATGCTGGTCGCAGCACAACGCCAATTCTGATGGATGCGTTGGACCCCCGTGAGAATGGTTACCAGTCCAATACCCTTGAAGTCATTGGTGCTGATCGTCAGCTTCGCCGTATTACAGTCCCAGCAAACTCGTCGGCTAACCAGGTGGCTGAAATATTTGCAGGTGCCAGTGGTGTGGCGGCACAAGGTAAAACAGTAGCCTTTATCACGGCTATTACTGCGGGGCCAGTTGCGCCTGCAACAGCGCGATTTGCCATCAATGGTCGAGAATTTGAAGTGGACCCAGCCAATCCAGATGCGTTTAATTTGTTGGCGAACTCAATTAATAATGCGAACACCAATGTCAGTGCGCGTGTGGTGAATGGTGCTATTCAGATATCCCACGATACCGGCGCAGACCTGAATTTCACCAGTGGTTCCGTCGGTAATGGCACGATCACAGTGTCCGGCTCTGAAAAAGATACTGTCACAGGTGATCCGGTTCCGGTAGGAGCAACTGCGGTTGCAGATTTTAACGGTACTGATGTGATTGTTGTGGGTGGTACGGTGGAGTTTACACTTGAAGAAGGTGTTGTTCTGCGTGCCTCCAGCGTAGACGCTGAAGGTGATCCGATTGATCAGACCCTGCAAATTGGCAGCATTTTTGGTGATATCTCTCAACCGGATGCGTTGGATGGTCAGTCGTTTATTACCAATACGTTTGATCCGAAAAATCCGGAAACCTACTACCGCTCTACGGCCATCACCATTTATGACACGGTAGGTACCCAGCACTCTCTGGCTATGTACTTTGTTAAAGAGCGCCCAAATGAAACGGGCGATACAAACATGTGGAGTGTTTATTTCCAGGTCGACGGGCGCGATATCGGGTTTGATCCCAACTCACAGGACGGCCTGCCAGTGCCGGCCCGTTATGACCTGAAGTTTGACGATACCGGTCGTTTTGATCCCAATCAGTTACCAATAGAGATTACTAACTGGTATCCCGTTGATTCTGCTGGTCGTCGTATTGGCGCTGGCCCAAAGCCCGGTGACCTCAACGTATCAGACGAACTTAACAACTCTAACTTCAAAATTGACCTGACTGGCATGACTGCGTTTGGCGGTGATTTCTCTGTGCAGGAGAACGATCAAGATGGTTTTGCGAAAGGTCAGTTGACTGGTCTGGAAGTAAACACCCGCGGTCTCGTTTCTGCACGATTTTCGAATGGTCAATCACGCGTACTGGGCGAAGTGGCACTCGCCAATTTTGCCAACTCCAGCGGACTGGCAAACCTGGGTGGTTCCAAATTTGCAGAGACCAGTGAATCAGGCGCAGCGTCAGTGTCTGGCGCAGGTACTGCGGGACTTGGTGCAATCCAGTCGGGTGCGCTTGAAGACTCCAACGTTGATCTTCCAACCGAGTTGGTTCAGTTGATTATTTCGCAGCGAAATTATCAGGCGGCAGCGCAAATTATCTCTGCAACCGATGATGCAACGCAGACCATTATCAACCTGTAATAAATTGAACTTGCGTTACCACTAGACGAGCACGGAGAACGTTATGGACAAGGCCTTATACATCAGCATGACCGGTGCGTCGCAAACCATGCGGGCACAGGCGATACATGCACACAACATGGCCAATGCCAGTACTAACGGTTTCCGTGCTGATCTGGCACAAGCGCGCTCCATGCAAGTTTATGGTGAAGGCATGCCTTCGCGTGTCTACAGCATGACAGAGAACCCTGGCACCGATTTCAGCAAAGGCCCACTGCAACAAACTGGCAACAGCCTGGATGTTGCAGTAAGTGGTGAGGGCTGGATTGCCGTACAAACACCGGATGGAAGTGAAGCCTACACCCGTGCCGGTGACCTGAAAATCAGCGTGTTTGGTGAGTTGATGACCGGTAATGGTTTGCCGGTACTTGGCAATGGCGGACCCATTGTGTTGCCACCGCATGAATCAATCGAAATTGGTGAAGACGGCACGGTGTCGTTGCGAGAGCTGGGTCAGGCAGCAGACGTACTGGCTGCGGTTGACCGAGTCAAGCTGGTCAATGTTGATCAAGCCGACATGATCAAGGGTTCGGATGGATTGTTGCGTCGTCGCGATGGCTTCGACGCAGTGCCTGACGGCAGTGTGCAACTGGTTTCCGGTTACCTGGAAGGCAGCAACGTCAATATGGTTGATTCCATGGTTGAGATGATCAATCTGACGCGTAACTACGAGATGAATGTTAAGTTAATTCAAACACTTCAACAAAATTCTGAAACTTCGGCACGGCTCTTGCAGATACAGTAATAAGAGCAGTAAAAGCGGAAAAAAATTGCCGCTGACAGCGAAGAATGATTGAAGTGCCGGCAGGCCCGGCAACAGGAGTAAACCAGAATGCACGCAGCACTATACATTTCAAAGACCGGTCTCAGTGCCCAGGATACGCGCCTCGCAGCCTTATCAAACAACTTGGCCAACGTTGCCACTAATGGCTTCAAAAAGGATCGTGTGGTTTTTGAAGATCTGCTGTACCAAATCCAGCGGCAGCCAGGTGCCAGTTCTACCCAGAATACAGAATTGCCATCGGGCCTGCAGGTCGGTACCGGTGTACGCGTAGTCGGTACGCAGAAGCTTTTTAATCAGGGTGCTCTGCAAACCACAGGTGAGGCGCTGGATCTGGCGGTAAATGGCCGCGGATTTTTTGAGATCCTGATGCCAGATGGCACCTCTGCTTACACACGCGATGGTCAGTTTCATATGAGCGCGGATGGCGAAATTGTGACTGCGTCAGGCCACTTGCTGAATCCTGGTCTGAACGTTCCACAAAATGCGCAGAGCATTACCATTGGTTCAGATGGTGTGGTTACAGCACGGTTGGTTGGCCAGCCTGAGTCAGTAAACATAGGCAACCTGAATCTGGCTGATTTCATTAACCCCGCAGGATTGCAAGCGATTGGCGGCAACTTGTTTGTGCAAACAGTATCGAGTGGCACGCCTCAGCAGGCCGCCCCTGGTCAGAACGGCATGGGTCTGGTGGTGCAAGGTGCTCTTGAAAGCTCCAATGTGGAAGTCGTGGAAGAGCTGGTAGATATGATTACAACTCAGCGTGCTTATGAAATGAACTCTAAAGTCATTTCAACCGCGGATCAGATGCTGTCGTTCCTTAGCCAGAACCTTTAATCGCTGAACTAAATTGATTTGCAGGAGTAACGCATGAACACAACACAACTTAAACGCCTCGCAAAACTCAGCCCCGTGCTGCTGTTGGTGGCTTGTGGTGTGCGTTTGCCTGAAGGCCCGATGCCTGATGATCCACGATATGCGCCGGTGTGGGTGAGTGCCGCTGATGACTCCGGGCGTATCTCTGGCTCCATTTACAGCCCCGGTACAGCAGTGAATTTGTATCAGCGTCGCGCGCACCGATTGGGCGATGTACTGACCATAAATCTGAACGAATCCACCAGTGCCAGTAATTCGTCTGGCACAACGTTTAACAAAGAATCCAGCACCAGCACGGGAGATATATCCCTGTTTGGTCGCAGCGAAAGCGGATTGGAACTGGGCGGTGGTTCGGACTTTTCCGGCTCAGCCAATTCGGATTTGAGTAATCAACTCAGAGGAAACATCACCGTCACCGTGACCGATGTTTTGCCAAATGGTCTGTTGGAAGTGCGTGGGGAAAAATGGCTGCAGATCAACCGTGGCAAAGAGTACATCCGCATCAGCGGCCTGGTCAGGCGTCAGGATATTGCGCCGGACAACACCATCGCTTCGACACGAGTCGCGGATGTGCGTATCGCGTACAGCGGCACTGGCACGATGGCCAATACCAATGAGCCCGGCATTCTTAGCAGATTTTTTGTTGGACCGTATTGGCCACTTTGATTTGATTTAAATAGACAAAATACTTCTTCGCTCGATCAGGATACGAACATGAAAAACGAAACAGCAAACAGAAACATCGCTCAGCAAGCTAGCAGAAAAGTGCTGTGTGCTGTGTTGATTGTTGTGCAGGTGCTGGGTTTTTCAGTGTCAGCGCAGGCTGATCGAATTAAAGATATCGCGAACATTCAGGGTGTACAGGCAAACATGTTAGTAGGCGTTGGCTTGGTCACTGGCCTTGATGGCACTGGCGACCAGACAACTCAGGCCCCGTTCACTGCTGAATCTTTCAGGGCCTACCTCGATCAGTTTGGTATCCCAATGCCGGCTAATCAGAACTTTCAACTGCGCAACGTGGCGGTAGTGTCCGTGCAGGCTGAACTGCCGGCGTTTGCCAAACCCGGCCAGAATATCGACATCACCGTGTCATCATTGGCCAATGCCGCCAGTCTTCGTGGTGGTAGCCTGGAGCGTACTTTCCTGTTAGGTGTTGACGGGGAAGTATATGCAATAGCGCAAGGTAACCTGATTGTGGGTGGTCTGGGTGTGGAGGGCGCAGATGGTTCGCGTATCTCCATCAACGTGCCCAGTGTTGGTCGGATCCCAGGTGGCGCAACCACTGTGCGTGAGGTGGAGACAGCATTTAATACAGGCGATTATGTAACGTTTAATCTGAAACGTGCGGACTTCACGACGGCGCGTCGTTTGTCAGGTGCTATAAACAGCTTCCTGGGTGACGGTACGGCTGAAGCGTTGGACGCAGTGTCCATTCGAGTACGAGCCCCCATTGATCCGCAAGCACGTGTGGCCTACGTCTCCGAGCTCGAGAACATGCAGATAGAGCAGGGCGCTGCATCTGCGCGAGTTATCGTCAACTCACGTACTGGCACTATCGTAATCGGTGAGCACGTTCGTGTGTCACCGGCAGCCATTACCCATGGCAGCCTGAGCGTTACCATCAGCGAAAGTTTTGCGGTCAGTCAGCCAGCTCCATTCTCTGAGGGCGAAACCGCAGTGCTGCCGCAGACTGATATCACGGTAACGCAGGAAGACAGCAGAATGTTTCTGTTTGATGCAGGTACAACGCTGGCTGACATCGTGCAAGCGATCAATGCTGTGGGCGCGGCCCCAGGTGATCTTGCTGCAATTCTTGAAGCGCTTAAACAGTCCGGCTCATTACGTGCCGACCTGATTGTGATCTGAGGAATAACGTCATGATCACCAACATCCGAGACGCGTCAATTTACACAGATCTGAATGGCCTGAATGCCATCAGTCAGTTGGGTCGTAAAGACTCTGCTGAAGGTCTGCGTGAAGTGGCCAAGCAGTTTGAAGCCATGTTCCTGAACATGATGCTCAAAGGCATGCGTGCGGGCGAAGAGACTTTGTTTGGTGACAACTACCTGCGTAGTAATGAAACAAATTTCCATCAGGAAAACTTCGACAACCAACTGGCCTTACACATGTCAGCCTCGGGTGGTGTTGGTCTCGCAGAGACATTGCATCGTCAACTGATGCAGCGTTACGAACCAGCAGCGGCCAGTGACGTGTCTGCGATAGCAGTCGCTCCAGGCGATCTGGACAAAGTGCGTCGTTTTACAGGCAGCGTTCAGCGTGCAGATGATCGGGGTGCCATTAACACAGTTGCAACAGAGCAACAGGCTCGTGTCATGCAATCCCGACAGGTAAACACTCGGCAAGTGGCGCAATTTGTTCCGCCAGCAATCGAAGCACCAGCTCTGCAAGCTGCTCCCGGTCAATTTGAGTCCCCGGAATCATTTGTAGAACACCTGCTTCCTGCCGCTGAAAAATTTGCAGCTGAGCTGGGTGTGGATCCAAGAGTATTGCTCGCGCAGTCGGCTTTAGAGACTGGCTGGGGCAAAAAAATGATACGTGGGGCAGATGGATCGCCCAGCTACAACTTGTTTGGCATCAAGGCAACTGCTGGATGGCAGGGTGACCGTGCGAATGTCAGTACGCTTGAGTACCGTGATGGTGCCATGCACCGGGAAATAGCCAGCTTCAGATCCTACAATTCGTACGAAGAAAGTTTTGCGGATTACGTCCGTTTGATGCAGGGCCAGCCACGATATGCGCAAGCATTGGAGAATGCGGCAGATTCCTCGGCTTACAGCAACCAGCTGCAAAAGGCAGGTTATGCAACCGACCCTGACTACGCAGAAAAAATTCAAAGCGTTCTGCGTAGTCCTTCTCTGAATCAAGCCAGTCTGGGCGGACGCTCAGCATCATGGGTGAACTGAGATGAGCGGACTGATTAATACAGCTATCACCGGTATCCGCCTGAATCAGACAGCTATGTCGATTACCGGTAACAACATCGTTAATGCCAACACGGAAGGATACAGCCGCCAGTCAATCATTCAGTCTACCAATGCTTCGCTGAAAACCTCAGCGGGCTATCTGGGGGCTGGCGTCAAAATAGATGATATCTATCGTCACACCGAAAAGTATCTGGTTGACCAGGTGGTCCGCGATATCTCTGTACTCAGCGACTCAGATGCCTATCTGTTTAATATTTCTCAAGTCAATAACTTGCTTGCCTCCGATCAAACCAACTTGTCACGCTATGTGAATGACTTCTTTGGTGCTGTTAATGAGTCGGTAAATGATCCGGGATCGCTACTGGGTCGGCAGTTGCTGCTGACACAAGCCAATCAGATGACTGCGGGTTTTAAGGCGGTTGAATCACGCTTGGTTGCCCAGAATGACTCGGTCAACAAACAACTGGTGGGTGTGGCAGATAATATCTCTACTTTGGCAAAACAAATCGCTGATCTGAACAAAGTGATCGGTGAATCTTCAACTTCGGGTGGGCGTAATCAACCTAATGATCTGCTCGACAAGCTCGATGTTGTCATCCGGGAGCTCTCCAAGTTCGTCAATGTAAGTACGGTTTCTCGCCCCGAGGGCGGCCAAGATGTATTTATAGGACAAGGGCAGCCCTTGGTAGTTGGTAATGCTACCCAGACCCTAAAAGCTGTCGCGGGTGCGACTGATGCCAGCCGTTACGACCTTGCCTTTGTAAGTGCTCAGGGTAATCAGGTTGTCAACAAATTGATGACGGGTGGTGAACTAGGCGCGCTGATGCGCTTCCGTCAAGAAGCGCTCGAGCCGGCAATCGGTGCAATAGGCTTATTGGCGACCACGATTGCTTTCGAAGTTAATGAACAAAACAAGTTAGGCATGGATCTGGAAGGCAGTCTGGGTGGACTGATATTTGCTGATGTCAACAGCGCAGTTGCCTCCAAGGATCGTGTGCGTGCGTCGCTGAACAACATGCCGCCAAATGACCGCATAGTGAATGTGACCATCGAGTCCGTCTCTGAATTGAAGATCAGTGACTATGAGCTCAAATTCCCGGGACCAGGCAAAAATTATTCACTGGTCAGATTGTCCGACGGAAAATCGGTCAGTGATGGCGTGTTGGGCACAAGTTTCCCTCAGTCAATCTCTGTTGATGGTTTCAAGTTGAATTTCGAAGCCGGAAATTTTCAGAGTGGCGACAGATTTCTCATTCAGCCGACTAAACTTGGCGCAAATCAGCTGCAGGTTCAGATATCGCGTGCTGAAGAATTTGCGTTCGCGTCAGCAGTCCGGGTTGACTCCTCGGTTTCAAATCAGGGGGGCGTGCGCCTGCTGTCAACGGAAGTTAACAGCATAGAGACCGAACTGTTTTCAAAAGAAGGCAAGCTCAGCCCGCCAATGATGATCCGGTTTACCTCTGCTACAACTTATGATGTTCTCGACTATTCTGATCCAGCGCGTCCGGTGCCCTTGAATCCACCGCTGACCAACCTGAGCTTTACACCAGGCGCCAGGAATAATATTTTCCCGGGTGAAGCTGGCGGTACAAGTGTTACCAGCAGTGGGACTGCAGTTGCTCAAGTTCAGATTGGTTCAGCCGCAAATGGTTACCCCGGCGAAGTTCTGCGCTTCCAGACCATAGACAACACCACGGGTTTCATCAAAGAACAACATCTGAACTTGTTGCCAGATGAATCGGCTGCCAGCGCTGCACGCAGGATCTCCGGTCTTAACGGCATGCAGGCGACCGCGTATTCATCAGCTGTGCTCACGGATTTCCAAAGCGGTGGAGCTGATCCATTGACGCTGACACTCAATGGAATCGAACTCACCAATCCGGCCTGGGTTGCACCTGGCGCAGCCGCACCAGAGAATATTCCAAACCCCTTAACAGCTGACTTCATACGTGACCGCATTAACAGAATGCCGGACTTCCAGGCACAAGGAATCAGTGCTCGCAGTGATGGAACCAAGCTGACTGTTTTCTCCACGCTCGGTGTTGATTTGTCGTTTCAGATGGATGGCTCTGGGTCATTGCGAGCGGGTGAACCTTCGCAATTGATTGCTGCGCCAGCACCTGCAGATCCTGCGGTCAGTTTTACAATCGGCGGCAAAATTGACATCCAGATGACCGCCAATTCCCAGCTGTTTTCTAACAGAAACGACGGTGTATTTGGCCCAGCGCCTGCTGGTCAGCCAAGCTACCGCGGAATTCAGGTCTCGATGACCAGTGGCACCGGAGTTGATGGTGCGCCCAAAGCTGGAGATAGCTTTGTTATTTCATACAACACAAATGGCACTGCTGACAGTAGAAACGGCTCTGCAATATTGGGTCTTAACAGCAAGCCTACTTTGTCTAATGGCAACCTTACCTACCACGCTGCTTACGGCCAGTTAGCAGAGAGTCTGGGTATCCTTACCAGCCAGGCACGCATTAATCAGAGTGCTGGCGAGTCCATGTTAAGACAATCCATGGACGCCTTGCAGTCGGTGTCGGGAGTCAACCTCGAAGAGGAAGCAGCTCGACTTATTCAACTTGAACAACACTATAACGCGTCTGCTCGACTGATCACTCTGGCGAGAGATCTGTTTGACACGCTGTTGAACATGTAAGGACGAGGCTGAGAGGAAAAATTATGTCAGTACGAATGTCTACGAATCAGTTGTTCAGCCGCGGCCTCAATCCCATGCTTGATGTGCAGAAAGCTGTGAGCAAAACACAAGAACAGATTGCGACAAACAAGCGGGTGCTGACACCGGCGGATGATCCGATTGCAGCGACACGCATATTGCAATTGAATCAAGAATTGACCGACATGAAAAAGTTTAACAGCAGCTTGTCCACACTCAACAGCAGAATGTTGAGAGAAGAAGCTGCGCTGAGCGGCATAAGCGATTTGCAGCAAAAAGCTCAGGAATTAGTGCTCCAGTCAGGTAACGCGGCACTCAACAAAGAGCAGCGAGGTTATATCGCTACTGAGCTGCAAAGTGTTGTGGACAGTATGGCACAGCTGATGAATTCCAAAGATGCCAGTGGTGAGTATCTGTTCTCGGGATATAAGGGCAGTACGGCGCCTTTCGAAAAGGATGCAGAAGGCAGATACCAGTATTTGGGTGACGAAGGTCAGCGTTTTGTTCAGGTTGGACCGGTTACCTCAATTGCTGCCAACGATTCCGGCTTTCAGCTCTTTATGAATATTACAAGTGCCAAACCCAATGTGACTGTATCTGCCGGTACTGGTAATGCGGCAGTTCCTCCAGCACAGGTAAGTGGAGCACAGGTGCGTAATGCGGAGAGATTCGCGCAGTTTGTACCAGAAAGTGCAGTCATTGAGTTCAGGCCGGTTGATGAGATTGTTCCGCCTGGCCTCAACTACACAGTGAAGCAGATTTCTGATGGGCGTGTATTGATGCAAAACGTGCCATATGTCTCTGGCAATGAGATTGAATTTGCGGGTGCGGTGCTACGGGTGCAAGGCAGACCAGCTGAGGGTGACACGTTTGTCATGGAGTCAAGCAATAAAAAGGGGTTACTGGAAGGGCTGGAAGATTTTATATCCAGTCTGAATACGTACGGTGATAACACTGCAGATCGTACATTGTTGGCTGAGTCGATGAAGTCAACAATCAGCAATCTGGAAAATGCACAAACACAATTGTTGCAGACTCGTAGCGCGGTTGGCTCACGTATGAATCAGATTGCGGCTACACAATCTGCAAATCAGGATTTTGAATTGGTTGTCCGAACAGCATTGTCTGAGTTGTCGGATCTGGATTATGCCAAGGCTATCAGTCAGTTGACTCAAGAGAGTTTTGTTCTTGAAGCCGCCCAGACAAGTTTTGCCAGAATTTCGAGAATGTCATTGTTTGATCTTATCTGAAGACAGATAGAATTCGGTTATAGAATAAGGAGTATATAAAAATATGCATGAAAATACAGAAAGAAGCTAAAGAAGTGAATTTGATTGTCGTTATATGTTTTAACAAAACGGGTTTAAAAAAATATAGCGAGTTGCTTTGATTTATTGCGATATGCAACTCAAACCAAACTTAAGAAACTGGAGTTTTAATCATGGGTCAAGTAATCAATACCAACATCGCATCACTGAATGCTCAGCGTAATCTGGGCACATCTCAAGCCGAAACAAACCAGGCGCTGCAGCGTCTGTCATCGGGTCTTCGTATCAACAGCGCAAAAGATGATGCAGCAGGCCTGGCAATTTCCACCCGCTTTGATTCCCAGATCAAAGGTATCGCCGTTGCAATCCGCAACTCAGGCGATGG
>JAUYSM010000035.1 GCA_030696315.1 Pseudohongiella sp.
ATATGACTATAGTCATAGGTAGTCAATCCGCACACATACATGCTGACTTTACCGGGCTCAATCGGAACAAAACTTTCCTTTTGGCGGGTGAGCGAATTGTGTATTTTTAACGCGTTGGTTTTCATCCGTTTGTTTTGGTCCATGAGTCACGCAAGCTGACAGTGCGATTAAAAACCAGCGCATCGGGGCGCGAGTCGAATCGATCTACACAAAAATAACCTTCCCGCTCAAACTGAAAACTCTCTTCTGCCGCGGCACTCACCAGCGACGGTTCAACCAGACAATCCGTCAGCACTTGCAAGGATTCCGGATTCAGACAGTTTTTGAAATCACCTAAAACTTTGTCATCAGGATTGGCATTATTGAACAGTCTGTCATAAATACGGACTTCAGCGCGTAATGCACCTTCTGCCGGTACCCAATGAATAACGCCTTTGACCTTGCGACCCTGTGGATTCTGCCCCAAAGTCGCAGGGTCAAGCGAGCACAACAACTCGATAACCTTGCCGCTTTGATCTCGAACAACGTCCTCACACTTGATGACATACGCGCCTCTGAGGCGCACTTCATCACCCGGACTCAGTCGCTTGTATCCCGGGGGGGGCGTTTGCTCAAAATCGGTCTCATCAATATACAGAGTCGGGCCAAATTGAATCTGCCGATTACCAATATCCTTTTTGGGATGACGCGGCAAAGACAGAGTCTGGGCTTGCTCGTCGGTAAAATTGATGAGCGTGACTTTCAGCGGTCGCAACACGCACATGGCACGGGCTGAGTGCTCATCAAGATCTTCGCGAATGCAATGCTCCAGCATGCCCACGTCGACAATACTTTCACTGCGACTCATGCCAATTATGTCGCAGAAACGACGAATTGAAGCGGGTGTAAACCCTCGTCGACGCAATCCGGACAGCGTTGGCATACGCGGATCATCCCAGCCATTGACCAGTCCAAGCTCGACCAGCTCTTTCAATTTGCGTTTGCTCATCACATTGTAATTAATGTTCAGACGGGCAAATTCAGTTTGCTCTGGCAACACATAATTGATGTCGTCGGGCAAATTTCCCAGTTCAAGACAGGCATTCTTGAGTGAGTCCAGTGTCAGATTGTTTAGAATCCAGTCATACAGTGGACGATGGTCCTCGAACTCGAGCGTGCACAGCGAGTGGGTAATATGCTCCAGTGCATCTGAAATGCAATGCGCATAGTCATACATTGGATACACTTTCCAATAATCACCCGTCTGGTGATGTTCCACATTGCGAATGCGATAAATGATGGGGTCACGCATGTTGATGTTGGGCGATGACATATCAATTTTCGCCCGCAAACTGTGCTCGCCATCGGCAAACTCACCTTTCTGCATACGCAAAAACAGCTCAAGATTCTCCTCAAAACTGCGCTCACGATAGGGGCTGTTGCGCCCGGGCTCAGTCAGGCTGCCCCGGTATTCGCGTGCCTGTTCGGGTGTCAGACTGCACACATAAGCCTTGCCGTTGCGAATCAATTGCAGGGCGAAGTCAAACAACTGCTGAAAATACGCAGAGGTATAACGCACCTCACCGTGCCATTTGAAGCCCAGCCAGTTGACATCTGCTTTGATTGCGTCGATAAACTCCTGACTCTCCTTCTCAGGATTGGTGTCGTCAAAACGCATGTTGCAGGCACCCTGATACTGCTCTGCCAGACCAAAATTCAGGCAGATTGACTTGGCATGACCTATATGGAGAAAACCATTAGGTTCAGGAGGAAAGCGGGTCTGCACACGACCATCATGCTTGCCCGACGCCAGATCATGATCAATCATGTGGCGAATAAAGTGGGACGGCAGGGTATGGTCAGGGTTGCTGGTGTCAGTCATGGTGGCGAATCTGCTTTCTCATCAGGAGTAAAGTCATTATTATAACCACACTTAACCGTCAGCAATAAGAGGCGGTGATGACTGGATTTCCCGCCCGATAAGCAGGCATTTGCATAGCAGGACAGTAAAGATGATTGTTTTCAAGACAAATTACGGCGACATACAGATTGAACTGGATTTCGACAAAGCGCCTTTGAGCGCTGCCAATTTCCTGGCATACGCCAAAAGCGGATACTACGACGGCACCATTTTCCACCGTGTTATTGATAATTTTATGGTTCAAGGTGGCGGCTTCAAGTCAGGCATGCAACAAAAAACGGCCGGTAAACCGATTCAGAATGAAGCGGACAATGGTCTGGCAAACGAGATTGGTACCTTGGCCATGGCGCGCACCTCAGACCCACATTCTGCCAGTGCCCAGTTTTTCATAAATGTCGCAAATAACTCTTTTCTCAACCACAAAAGCAAAACCAGCCAGGGCTGGGGTTATGCGGTGTTCGGCAAAGTGACTGATGGCATGGACGTTGTTAACCGCATCAAACAATGCAAAACCGGCTATGTGGCAGGTCATCAGGATGTCCCGGTTGATGAAGTCATCATCAATACAACTATCGTGACCTACGATGAACCCGCAAAAGAAGAGTGATTGACCAACCCAGGAAGACTATGCCGATAACAAACAATAACAACAAAACTCTGTTTATCTCAGACCTGCATATCGACTCAGCCAAAAGCCCCATCATGCAAAGCTTGATGAACCTGCTGGAACAACGGGCGCAAGGGGCCGATGCGCTGTATATTCTGGGCGACCTGTTTGAAGCCTGGGTCGGGGACGATGACATTAATGATGCTGGAGACAAGGTTGCAGCCGCGCTGCATAAACTCAGTCTCCAGGGCACCCGCATCTTTTTGATGCACGGCAACCGGGATTTTTTGTTGGGTGAAAGCTATGCGTTACGCTGCGGGGGCTCATTGTTACAGGAACCTTCGATCATCAACTGTTATGGTCAGTCTGTGTTGCTGTTGCACGGCGACAGCTTGTGTACTCGCGATACGGCCTATATTAACTATCGTAAACAGGTCAGAGAGCCAGCCTGGCAACAAGCGTTTCTGGCGCGGCCATTACTTGAACGGCACATGGTTGCTCAACAGCTACGCCAGCAAAGCATGGCCGAGAATAGTCATAAAGCCTCTGACATCATGGATGTCACACATCAGGAAGTGTTAAATCTGCTCGAAGATCAGAACGTCAACCTGATGATTCATGGACATACACATCGCCCAGGCATCCATACCATTCGCTTGCAAAACCCGATAAACGACAAACTTGAAGCGGTGCGCATTGTGCTGGGCAGCTGGGATCAAAAGGCCTGGGTGCTGGAGTTTAGCGCTGAGGGATACGACCTCAAGCATTTCCCCCATCTGACTCATTAATGCCTGTTTCTGTATCGATGGGGCGCGCCATCTCCGGAAAATACCGGCTCAGGTGCGCTTCGCTCAACACCAATAACTGTCGATCGACATCTTCAGCGAGCTCTGGCAATGACAAATGCTGCCACAGCGGACGCACGTCAACCCCAAAACTGACCAGGTCGGTCAGCGCCCGGTGACGTTTTTTTAACAGATTATGCAACCAGATGGCTGGCGGCAAATCCTCATTAAAAGGCACGGCGAGACGCTTCAGCCCTGCTGCCAGATCGCTGCGCGAGCGGATAATGAAGCGCTCCTCCATCAATGGCTCGACCAGGCGCGACAGGCGCGACAGTACAGCGGCCTTTTCAAAATCGCTGTACAGATTCCACTCAATCACTTCCGATGCAAAGCGTTTGCAGCCCCTGCAGATACTGTCGCCCACAGACGTCGTCGAGCAAATTCCGATGCAGGGTGTTTTTATACTGACCAGCTTCATCATAAAAATCCAAATTATGCGTATCCAGCCCCTGGCATTTGGCCGTCGAACTGGAAATTTTTGGCATTCTACACTAGAATCGGAACCCATTTTTCACCGCTCGTCTTAATGCATTTCGTTTTGATTCACTATTTCTTCTGAAGGGGATTATTGTGTTAGAAGCCTATCGTAAACACGTGGCCGAACGGGCTGAACTCGGCATCGTTGCCAAACCTCTGGATGCCGCTCAGGTTGCTGAATTGGTTGACCTGCTCAAAAATCCACCTGCAGGTGAAGAACAAACCATTGTTGACATGATCACCAACCGCGTACCTGCCGGTGTGGATGAAGCTGCTTACGTCAAAGCAGGATTCCTGTCTGCTGTTGCCAAGGGCGAAGCCAGCTCTCCGCTGATCGACAAAAAACACGCTGTTAAACTGCTGGGCACTATGCTGGGTGGTTACAACATCACCACGCTGGTGCAGTTGCTGGATAACGCCGAACTTGCCGCGGCGGCTGCTGAAGAGCTCAAACACACCTTGCTGATGTTTGATGCCTTCCACGACGTGGAAGAAAAAGCCAAAAACGGCAACGTCTTCGCCAAAGGCCTGATGCAGTCTTGGGCTGACGCCGAGTGGTTCCTGAACCGCCCTGAGCTGGCACAAAAAATGACCTTGTCTGTTTTCAAGGTTCCCGGTGAAACTAACACTGACGACCTGTCTCCAGCACCAGATGCCTGGTCACGCCCTGATATTCCTCTGCATGCACTTGCCATGTACAAAATGCCACGTGAAGGCGTTACCAATGCAGCGAAACAAATTGAAGAGTTAAAGAAAAAGGGTTTCCCGGTTGCGCTCGTTGGCGATGTGATGGGCACCGGTTCCTCACGTAAATCTGCCACCAACTCCGTGCTGTGGTACATCGGCGATGACATTCCGCATATCCCCAACAAACGTGACGGCGGTGTGTGTATCGGCAGCAAAATTGCGCCAATTTTCTTTAACACCATGGAAGATGCCGGCGCACTGCCGATTGAATGTGATGTTGAAAACATGAACACCGGTGATGTCATCGACATTTACCCTTACGAAGGCAAAATACTGCGCCACGGCACCGACGAACTGGTGTGCAATTTCGAACTCAAAACCGATGTACTGCTGGACGAAGTGCGTGCCGGTGGCCGTATCCCGCTGATTATTGGTCGCGGTTTAACCGATAAGGCGCGCGCGTCCATGGAACTGCCCTACTCCACGGTGTTCCGTCGCCCGACGTCTGCAGCGGATACCGGCAAAGGTTATACCCTGGCCCAGAAAATGGTTGGCCGTGCCTGCGGCGTGGAAGGCGTGCGTCCCGGCACCTACTGTGAACCCAAGATGACGACCGTCGGTTCTCAGGACACCACTGGACCTATGACCCGCGATGAGTTGAAAGATCTGGCTTGCCTGGGTTTCTCAGCGGATCTGGTCATGCAGTCGTTCTGTCATACCGCGGCATACCCAAAACCCGTCGATATTGAAACGCAACACACATTGCCTGACTTTATCCAGACCCGTGGTGGCGTCGCACTGCGTCCAGGCGACGGCATTATTCACAGCTGGCTGAACCGTATGTTGCTGCCAGATACCGTCGGCACCGGTGGTGATTCCCACACCCGCTTCCCGATCGGTATTTCGTTCCCGGCTGGTTCCGGTCTGGTGGCATTTGCTGCCGCAACTGGTGTGATGCCTCTGGATATGCCTGAGTCAGTGCTGGTACGTTTTAAAGGTGAAATGCAGCCTGGTATCACCTTGCGCGATCTGGTGAACGCCATTCCTTACGCCGCCATTCAGTCCGGCGATCTGACGGTTGAAAAGAAAGGCAAAAAGAATATTTTCTCAGGTCGAATCCTTGAGATCGAGGGTCTGCCCAATCTGAAGGTAGAGCAGGCATTTGAATTATCTGATGCCTCTGCAGAGCGTTCTGCGGCTGGTTGTACCATTCGTCTGGACCAGGCACCTATTATTGAGTACTTCAAGTCCAACATAGCCCTGCTGCGCTGGATGATCAGTGAAGGTTACGGCGATGCCCGCACGCTGGAACGTCGCGCCCGTGCAATGGAAGCCTGGCTGGACAATCCTGAGCTGTTGCAACCCGATGCGGATGCCGAGTACTACAAAATCATCGAAATTGATCTTGCCGAGATCAAAGAGCCGCTGCTGGCATGCCCGAACGATCCAGACGACATTAAACCGCTGTCTGCCGTGCAAGGCACCAAAATTGATGAAGTATTTATTGGCTCCTGCATGACCAATATCGGCCACTTCCGTGCTGCCAGCGAGGTACTTAAGCAAACTAAAGGTAATATCCCAACTCGTCTGTGGATTTCACCGCCGACTAAAATGGATCAGCACCAGCTCACAGAAGAAGGTATCTACAGCGTGTTTGGGGTTGCCGGCGCTCGCACCGAGATGCCGGGTTGCTCGCTGTGTATGGGTAACCAGGCACGCGTCGCGGCTAACTCAACGGTGGTGTCTACCTCAACGCGCAACTTCCCCAATCGTTTGGGTGATGGTGCGAATGTGTTCCTGGCCTCATCCGAGTTGGCGGCAGTAGCTTCAGCCTTGGGTCGTATACCGACGATGGATGAATACATGGGTTATATGGGCATGGTGGATACCATGTCGGACAAAATCTATCGTTATCTGAACTTCAACGAAATCAAATCGTACATGGATGCGGCAACGCGTCAAAAGGCGATTCCGGTCACCAATATTGTTGAAGTTGCGTAACGACGTCTCCTGTTTGGGGATGTTTTTTTGACACGCACTGATCGACGGGCCGGTAGTGTAAAGTAGTTTGTCGGACGACGCCTTTGGCGTCTGATTGTCCGAAAACTGCTTTACACTACCGGCCGTTTTTCATTGTTGCGGCGCTGGCCGCAGTTCCCTTTACAGAAGCATCAATCCCGCTCAACCCAATGATCTGTGACCTGACCGTCTCGCACAACAATCACCAGTGTCTCTTCTTCATCACTCGACACATCAATATTAAACAGCAGGAACATCCCTATTTCTGTCTCTTTCGATCGGGTATTCCTGTAGCGCCAGACTTCGCTGCCATCGTCCCTGACTGAGCTTCGGTCAGGCGGACCAAATGTTTCCCGAACCCAAGTGGCTGACGTCTGCCCTGATACTAGTTGAGCACGTTCATCTTCATGCCACTGCGTCCTGCCTGCGTTTTGTTTCGAATCTACAACAAAAAGACATCCCATCAGACTCAAACAAAGTATCGATGTACCCATCAACTTCCACATAATCCCTCCAAGCCCGTTTTTAAACCTGTTTTGGTTAGCTGTTTTTTTACGGCCTGCCATGCATAAGGCTGGCAGGCACTCAATTGAATTAGCAGAAATCATGCCAAACCAAGAACAAACATAAGTAATTGTTTTTAATGGATATATTCAATGGCAAAATAAACTCTTGAAAAGTTTCCTGACAGCAATTGGCATGACTGACCAAGTAGTGGTTAAAAAACGCATTCAGATACAATGCCGTTACCACAGGTTGGATGGCAATGACGCATGCTGATGCGACTAATATACTGGCACCAGATTTAATCAGCGCTTCACTATCAGTAAACAGGAACAGGATGTTGCTATGAATACATCGCGAAGAATCCGCTTGATCGCCTCTACCATGCTACTCGGCGCGGTTGCGCTGGCCAACTCAGGCACTTTGTTGGCTCAAAATGAAATTATTCGTGGTGCAATTCCGCCCATGCCTGAGATTACTTACCACCCCTCGCCAGCAGGTTACAAAGTTGAGGAATTTGCCAGCGATTTGCAGGTCGTCTGGACAATTCGCTTTTTGCCTGACGGGCGAATGTATGTCACAGAGCGACCGGGACGCGTTCGTATCATTGCAGCGGACGGCACCATGGATGCAGAACCGTGGCTGAGCATCGAAGACAAAGTCTTTTTCCAGGGCGAAAGCGGATTGACGGGACTTGCTTTGCATCCACGATACCCGGAGGTACCCTGGGTGTATGTGATGTATACCTATCTGACTGAGGCCGGCCCATTCAATCGCATCAGCCGTTTTACTGAAACTGACGGCCGCGCGGGTGAAGAAACCATCCTGCATGACGGCTTGGCCGCACAGGCACGTGGTGGCAGTCACAGCGGTGGCACATTGCAGTTTGGACCTGATGGCATGTTGTATGTTGCAACAGGCGATGCATTCGAAAGGCAGCGTTCCAATGATCTGAATGATTTGTCCGGCGCGGTATTGCGCATCGACGAAAACGGCAAAGTGCCGGCCGACAACCCCTGGCCCAACAACCCGATCTGGGCGCACGGCATGCGTAACCCCCACGGTCTGACTTGGCAGCCGTCAACCGGACGTATTTTTACGGGTGATCACGGCCCTACTGGTGAAGACCAGCTTATGTCACATGACAGAATAGTGATCCTGGAAGGTGGGCGGCACCATGGCTGGCCTATCATGGTAGGGGCGGCTGGTTTGCCGGATTACGTTGACCCCATTCTGACCTTTGTGCCATCGTCCCCGCCCGGAGACGCCATGTTCTACACCGGCGATCTGATGCCAGAGTTAAAAAATGACCTGTTTGTCTCGGTACTGGGATTCCAGCCAATTGAGCGCCAGAACCTGATGCGTATCCGGTTTGAAGATCCCGCAGACCCCAGCCGCCCTACCGCCATTGAGCGCTGGTTTAATGATGAACAAGGCAACAGTGTTTATGGTCGCTTGCGAGCATTGGCAATCGGACCGGATGGTGCCATCTATGTGGGCACCAGTAACCACGATGGTCGGCAAATGACCGCCAGTCAGAGAGAACAACCTGACAGAATCCTGCGTATCAGCCCGGCACAGTAAGTCCGATAGAGTACGCAGGACTCTCGCAGACTGACAATCTTCTCAGCGCAATCTGCCAGCTGTGTGATTGTTATCACACAGCTGGCAGATTGCCGTTTTCATTGTTTGACACCACCCATACTCAGTTGGTAAAAATTCCCACGGAAGCCGCGACAACCCAATGACGGAAAAGGAAATGGCGGTTTGTAATCCATCAAAGGAGTATCAAGCATGAAATATCTTTATGAAAACCTGTGTTTTGCGGTGTTACTGGTGTTTGCTGGCAGCTCGTTTGCCAGCGAAAACCCCGTTTATTCAGACAGCGCCGCCAGATTGACCATCAACGCTGTTGATTCTGGCAATGTACCCGGCATCTTTCAGGATGTTGTAATTGAACATGCGCAGGATGATTTGTGGCGGCTTGTCAGCATGCGTGAAGGGAAACTCATGCCTCATATTGATACGGTGGAAGTTGTAAAATCAGGCACTGTGCCAATGCAGATATTTCTCAAAATCAGTGGCGAGTTCCCCCACGGCTGTGGGCAAATAGGTGAAATCAGTCAGCGCCAAACAGACAAAAAATTTGTGGTGTCCGTTTACTTCAAAAACGACCTTTGGTTACAAAATCCACTGGAAGTCGCATGTACACTCGCAATCAGACCTTTTAGCCATGTCATTCCGCTACAAGCCTATGGACTTGCACCTGGGCAATACGAGTACGTGCTTAACGAAAAATTCAGCGGTGTCTTCAGCCTTGAAGCTCACAATGTGCTGAACAATTGAGTCGGGATTGATCAGAAAGCAGTGCTGGCAGACCGAAGTCTGCCAGCAGCGTCGGTCACTTGAGACTCTTGCTGACCACTTCAAATACATCTTTGGAGAGTTCAGGCTGCGCAGCCACACGCTCCAATTGCGCCTTCATCAATAGCTGCCTGGTCGGATTGTACTTTCTCCAACGCGTCAACGGCGTCAGCAAGCGCGAGGCAATCTGAGGATTACTCATATTCAGTGCTATCACCTGATCTGCCAGAAACGCGTAAGCGTCCCCGCTGATGTGATGGAAATTTACAGGATTTGAGTTACAGAATGCACTGATCAACGAGCGAACCTTGTTTGGATTGCGCATATCAAAGGCTTCGTGGTGCATCAGTGCTTTGACGTGCTGTAGTGTGCCCGGCCGACTCGCAATGGCCTGCACCGTGAACCATTGGTTAACGACCAGTGACTCATGCTTCCAGCGATTGTAAAAGTCCGCCAGCGCCTGGTCACGTAAAGACTCGGCCTCCGGGTAACGGCTGTTCACCAATTGGCGCAAAGCCGCATCAACATCGGTCATATTTTCAGCTGACAGATACTGCTGATAACAGGCATCCAGCCATTTGGCATCAACTTGCCGCATGAGGTATGACAAACAGACATTTTTTAACGCGCGTTTGGCAATGCTGTCAGCATCCGCTGAGTAAGTTCCATGACTCTGGCAAAGTGTATACAACTCAGCAAACGCTGCAGCGTGAGCCGCGGCCATTGTATTGGCAACAAACTCCCGAACCTGATGAATACCATCCACATCAATTTCAGCGGCGAGTTCACTGAGATACGCTTCTGATGGCAACACCAGCAGTTGTGCCAGCATTGCCTGATCAAGCTGATTATTGGAGCGCGCATCGGTGATCGCACTTTGCAGCACTTCGCCAAAGGCATTTACAAGCCCATCATCAACTGTCAGTGCGAGGCCCTGTTGATGGCTTGCCAACAACTCTTGAATCACACCGACGGAAAGCTCCTGCGCAGCGTTCCAGCGATTGAATCCATCAGTATCGCGCGTCATCAGGAACAGCAATTCCTCGCGTGTATAGTCAAATTGCAATTTGACCGGCGCGGAGAATCCCCGCAAAAGCGACGGAACAGGTTTACTGTTGATGCCAGTAAACACAAAACTCTGAATCGGTTTTGTGACATCCAGTACTCGTTCAGTGAGTCCGCTTGAATCAGCCGATTCACCTTGCAGCACCAGCGCGATATCCGTGCCCGCCACATCCAGCAATCCCATACGCAAAGGAATATGGAATGGGTCTTTATGAGCCTGATCCGGCGTAGGTGGGCAGCTTTGGCGCACCAACAACTCATAGGTCTGCGCACTGGCATCATAGTGCCCGGTTACCTGCAGCTGTGGCGTTCCGGCCTGCGTGTACCAGCGCCGGAACTGCGTCAGATCAACACCACTGACCTCCTCCATCGCCAATACAAAGTCCTCGGTTGTTACTGCTTGTCCATCGTGACGCGCAAAATACAAATCGGAGCCTTTCCGGAAATTGTCCGGACCAATCAGCTCGCGAATCATACGCACCACTTCAGCGCCTTTTTCATAAATGGTCAGCGTGTAAAAATTGGAAATTTCCATAAAGGAATCAGGGCGTACCGGGTGCGCCATGGGGCCTGCATCTTCTGCAAATTGCTGGGTGCGCAGGAAGCTGACGTCCTCAACACGTTTCACGGTACGCGAACCCATATCGGCTGAAAACTCTGCGTCACGATAGACGGTAAAACCTTCCTTCAGGCTTAACTGAAACCAGTCACGGCAGGTCACGCGATTGCCAGACCAGTTGTGGAAATACTCGTGGGCCACAACGGCTTCAACCCGCTGAAAAGCCTGATCCGTTGTGGTCGCCGGATTGGCCAGCACGCAAGAGGTATTAAAAATATTCAGGCCTTTGTTTTCCATGGCGCCCATATTGAAGTCATCAACCGCAACGATCATAAAAATATCAAGATCGTATTCACGCCCGTACACCTGCTCATCCCAGCGCATGGCGTTTTTCAGAGAAAGCATGGCGTGATCACATTTATCGAGGTCTTTGTCCTCAACAAATATACGCAAAGTGATGTCGCGTCCTGAGCAGGTCTCAAAATGATCTTCAATATATTTCAGATCACCTGCCACTAAAGCAAACAGGTAACAGGGTTTACGGAATGGGTCTTCCCAGGTGGCCCAGTGACGACCATCCTCCAGATCACCACTGGCAATATTGTTGCCATTCGACAACAGCACCGGGTAGCGCTGTTTTTCAGCCACAATGGTCGTCACAAATTTTGCCATGACATCCGGGCGGTCGAGGTAATAGGTAATTTTGCGAAATCCTTCTGCCTCACACTGAGTGCAGAACATTTTCTGGGACTTGTACAAGCCTTCCAGGCTGGTATTTTCCTGCGGCTTTATCAGCGTTTCACATTCCAGCACAAAACCGCTGTCGATACTGTCACCCAATAACGTACTCAAACCACGAATGGTCAGCGATTCTTCATCAATGTCAAAATGCTGCTCAGACAAGGTCTGGTCGTTGAGCTTCACCCAGAGCAGTTGCATGTCCTGGCCATCCAGGCGCAAAAAGTCCTGCTGGTTACCCAGTAATTCCGGGTTTCTGCGCATGTGTAAGCGCGAGCGCACATGTGAAGCGGTTTCGCCCAACTCAAAATGCAGTTCCGTCAGCTCGATCACAAAAGCCGGCAGTTGATAGTCTTTTAAATAGATGGTTTTTGCTTGCGCGTCTCGCATGATAACTCTCGTATATTTTCAGATGCCGATCATTAGGGAGATGGGTTCAAATCTTACTGATTTCAACATCATATCCACTGAAGCGACGCATATTGATAACACCGGTATCAAACATCAGATACTGGCCCTTGATGCCAAGCAGCGTCCCTTCAACCAATGCAGTTTTGTCAAAATTAAACGATTCAATCTTGGCAGGATAGCCCTGAACCGGATAAACAATATTGATGGGATCTATGCCACTGAGCACGCTGATGGCATGAAACCCGAATCGTTGCACCATGTCTTTGATGTCATGATCGCAAATGGCCAGCAGATGATCTCGCTCGGCTTTAAGATCAACCACTTGATCACCTTCACGCAACATATCGCGCCAATTGGTCTTATCAGCCACATGCTGGCGAAACATCACTTCAAGCGAACCACTTTGCAGTCGTGAACGCACCCGGATAATGGGCAAAGCCTGAATGGCACCCTGATCTATCCAACGTGTAGGGACCTGGGTTGCGCGCGTGATACCTACCTTGATTCCCGAAGAATTTGCCAGGTATACAATATGATCCTGCATGCAGAACTCTTCACCCCAGGCCGGTTCCCGGCAGGTGCCCAGTTCAAAATGACACTTTTCGGGATGGATAATACAACTGTCGCACTGGGCCAGCGACTGGAAACAAGGATAACAATACCCCTGATTAAAACTCTTGCTGCTCACTCGACCACAATGCACACAGTTAATTTTGCCGGTATACCTGAGACGTAGGCCTGTTCCCAGCAACTCATTTAACGAGGTCAGGGAATCACCTAAGGGCAGCTGATACCGAACCGGGGATTCCAACCGGGAGTGGAGTTTACGGACAGTGCCCTGCGCCAATACCTGCATGTAAAAATTCTCTTGCTGTTATGTTTCAGTTGATGCCCTTGGTCAGTATTGCCTTGACCTAATGAGTCACGATTTTTATGGGATCAACACGCGCTGGATCCTGACTGTGATCATGGTCATCACACTGCGTCTTTTTTAATCCGCTGCGATCGATGTATCCCACCCGCAGGTTTTCCGGTAAGTGCTGCTGCTCATAAGCAATAATGGCTTGCAGACAGTATTCCAGCTGTTCCGCGCTGAGTTTTCGACCATCTTGCCAGCGCCCAAGCTCAACGGCCGTTTTAAGATTCATATGCACTTCGGGATTCATCATGGCGAGGATATCCTCCAATGACTCAATCTGTTTATCTGACATTTTGCCCTCCTTTCTTAAACCATGTAGACAGGGCGGCCATTGTGAGTCCGCATAACATGCCGGATAACAACCCACCCAGATGCGCCGCGCTGGCGATCATCGATGAAGCCAGCACTTCCATTAACACTAAGGACACCAGAAACACCATGATCATGGGCAGTGGCAGGCGCAGAGAGGACCCGGTTCGCAGCGTTTGCCACATCCAGATAAATCCCAGTTGCCCGTAAACCACACCAGACATACCACCAAAATTTGAGGTGCCAGACCAAAGGTACTGTAAGACATTGGCGCTGAACGCCATGACAATAATAATGAATATATACGACTTGATGCCCAGTACGGGTTCCATCATGCGGCCGAAAAACCACAACCAAAGCATGTTAAAGACCAGGTGAACCGGCCCAAAGTGCAGTAATGCAGGTGTGAGTGTGCGCAACCAGTCGTTTACAGAATTCAGCCCCCCTACCAACGCGGCAGCTGGAAACAGATTATCTGAAGCAATTTCAGGGAAAAACAGGCCTCTTACAGCCATGACATCTGCACCCATATTGCTGATCACGGCCACCACCACACACGCAATGATCAACAGCACGGTAACAGGCGCCAGCCACAACGCACCTACAAAGCCCTGCAAAACGGATTTAACTGGCAACAAGGCTGGTTGAGATTTTGCAGGCGCAGCAGGTACGCTCAATTCGCCTTGCTGCCAGCGTTTGTATGCCGACACAATCAATTCCGCTTGAACTTGATCAGGCGCCCATACCACCAATGTGCCACTTTCTTCCGTCACGTGATGGGGTAAGGCATAGGCGCGTAAGACCGCTATGAATGGTCTGAGATCCTGTTGTTCCGGTACGGTCAACGCTCTATACATCGTCCCGGACCAATCGATTGCCCCATCCCAGCTTACTGCGGCAGACTTCGTAATAGTTGTAGTCCAGCGGGTGAATCAGCCGCAAGGGTTCCTGTTTCTTGTGGATAATGATGCTGTCACCCGGTTCCGTATAAAAACGTACCTGACCGTCGCAACTGACCAGCGGAGAAAAAGCCCGTTGTTTTACAATTTCAAGGCGAATAATACTGCCGGCATCCACCACTACGGGACGACTGCTCAGGGTGTGCGGATACATCGGTACCAACACCAGGGCATTCAAGCCCGGATGCATGATCGGGCCGCCTGCGGACATTGAATACGCGGTAGATCCGGTAGGCGTTGCCACGATCAATCCGTCAGATTGTTGCGAATTGACAAACTGATCATTGATAAACAGTTCAAACTCAATCATCTGCGCCGCAGTGCCTGGGTGAAGCACCACATCATTTAATGCCGTTCCGCCGGGTAGCAGCTGTCCATTGCGCAACACGCTGAACTCCAGCATGTATCTGGCCTCTTCCCTGTATGCACCATTGAGCACCTCGGCGAGTGAGGTTTCAATTTCGTCCGGCAGAATGTCGGTAAGAAATCCAAGCCGTCCACGGTTAACCCCTAACACAGGCACATTGTGATCAACGAGCGCACGGGCAGCATTGAGCATACTGCCGTCCCCACCGACAACAATCACAAGATCGCACTTTGATCCGAGTTCATGTCGATCAAAAACGGGAAAGTCATCATGTGGTACAAGTGTTGCCGTGCCTTTTTCAAGCACAATACGGACGTCGCGAGACTTTAAAAATCTGATCAGACGTTCAAGCGTTTCGACAACACCGCCATGACCGGGTCGCCCCACAAGCCCTATCTGTGTAAATTTAGCCATGCTTTGTATATCCATCCGCAGGAAGCTTTTTGCCAGACATAACGCGCAATAGCGCGGTTGACCCGGGCGAGTATATCACGCGGTTTTGAAGATCAGCTGTCTGTCAGGGTGCTGAACCAATGTCGACAACCAAGGGATCGGTTGTGTAAACAAGTTCGCCTGTTTCAGGTAATTGATAACCCAAAAATAATACCAGTGGGTGTCCCTGAATTGCCGGGATGGGTTGGAAGTCAGTCAAAATGCGCAAGTACTCGATGGGTTTAAGAACCAGGTCTGAGCTGAATGCTTTCAGATCAGCTACGCTGCCATCCCAATTGAATGTTTCACCTTGATCGTTCAGCTGAATCATACCCAAACCGGCAGCACTCAAATCTGCCAGCACATGAAACTGACCACGCTTGCCGATGTGCGCAGGCTCAACATAAAACTCAGCCGTAATATCCATGGTTTGTCCAGATTTTACCGATTGCGCAAAGCTTAGCCCCTTGTCTGTTGATACGGACAAGGCAATGCGGGCGGGGCTGTCCGCACCATCAATTCTGCCCACTTTACGTCCAGGCATCATGGGCACCTGCGTTGGCATATACGATGCTATTTGATATTTCACCAGATTCAGAGCACGTACTGCATCGGCGCCATAGGCGGCATCTGTATGATCAACACCACAGGGCAAGGTTTCACACCGCGCGCTCGGATCGGAAAATCGTGGCACCCTGGCGGCATTTCCAAATCGCGACGGCGTTGCCATCACTGTCACAAACTGACTGTCAACGCCGTAGCCAGTGGCATAAGGTAATGTCCCCCCGCTGCCATTCTCGCGATGGGAGTGTGTGAGCCCCATATTGTGACCAATCTCATGAGCAAGCGCAGAGTTCATCGGACAATCAATAGCAACCAGTGCATATGCGTTGTCACGTTCGTTAAATGACAGCATATCCCCCATAGTCTGATACCCACCCAGATTGGCAAGGCCACAGAGGTCTGACTGCGCATCCAGTGGTCTGAACAACACCACCAGATCCGCACCAAATTGTTGCCTTAGTGCCGGGACATGCCTGAATGCCGGATGCCTGTTGCTGCTCAAGTCCTCCAACTGTTTGTACATATCCGTGTTAGCGGCAGGATACTCGACACGCGCGTGATGAACCGGTCGGAGTGTAATACCCACACCGCTGTCCCGATAAATCTGGTTAGTCATACTGATCAGTTGATTGATTCTGGTGGGCGTCGATGCGCCATACAGTGTTTCCGTGTCGGGTGTAAAAAGTGTCATGACATCGATAACAACATTGCCCAGCCGATCGGTGGTCACGCCTTGCAACAAGGACTGATTAAAACGACTCAAGCCTTGTTCATTGGTATCCGCTGCCACATTGTTAACCACGTTCAGGTAGGCATCATGGCGCAGAGCCCCTGATAACACTGTGCTCCACAGGCGTATAGGAGCCAATTTGGCCGGCATTCGCACACGGTAACTCAGGGTACGGCTGGCACCGGCAAGCAATTGCCCAGGCAATTCGCATCGCAAAATGGGCTGTCGAGGGACCGTATTGCTCAGCGTTTGTGCGCAGGCCGGCGCACTGATTAACGCGGTATCCTCCAGAATAAAAAAGATATCAGCACTGACACGAGACAGGCTCTGAGCGCCGGTATTTCGAAACTTTACAGTGACCTCAATCTCCGCTGACTCGCCCACAAAAACGGCAAATCGGTCAAAAGACTGGCTGATCTCCAACACTGATGAAGCCATCACACCGTTTAGCACTGGGGCTTGATTTGGTGTATTGATATCAATTTGGGGGCTGTCTGAGTGCCCGGACATGACAAGTGGAGAAGGTGTTGGCTTAACAACTGCTTTTGAAAGTCCATCTGGTGTCATCACATCGGGCACTACAAAATCTGACGGAAGATGCGCTGAGCGTGATGACTCCTCGACCTTTTTCAAAAACCCCTGCACGCGACCGTTATGTCGCAGACCTTCAAATACCCAGCGCTGATCCGCCAGCATAAGATCTGCCAGAATGCTGTGCTGGCCGATGGTAATCACAATATTCAGCGGCAAAATATGGGAAGGCTGCCCAGGTGCCGCCACCGCGTACAAGACGCGATCACCGTTAACATAGGTATCGTCATCGCGCACAAGTGCAGTCAGCTGTAATAAACCTTCAGCGGTTGGCAGCGCGAGTGCAAACTGATCGCCTGCTCCCGCTTGATCAAGTTCGGTCGCATCAAAATCGACTGCAAGAGATATAGCAGGCTGATGTTTTGCTGACGCAGCCGTGAGCTCAACGGCAGGGTCTGCCGAGTCATCTGGAAAACTGAAGGTCGTACACAGCATCAAGACTGCGACGATAGTTGCCCTGCTCGCGAACAGTTGCATTTAGCGCTCGTTTCACACCCGACGAACCAGAGGAACAGCTCGTGTTTGCAATGAATTGGCGGCCAGCATAAACTCTTGTGGGAATTTTTTCCACCCTATAAGCCTTGAGCACGACCTTGCAGACCTCCGGTATGTATCACCAGTATCTGCGCACCCGGTTTGTACAGTCCCAACTCGATACGCTGATACACTGCATACATGAGTTTCCCGGTATAAACCGGATCCAACAGGATCCCATGGGTGTACTCAAACTCCTTCATAAACTGCATTAGCGCGGGTGGGCAACGGCCATATCCACCACAATGAAAGTCAGTCTCCAACGTCCAGCTATCCGCGACCATGTTTGCGCCTAAACGATAAAGCCACCCACGGATGTCTGCGTTTAAAAAACCAGCTCCTTTGAGCACCGCAATACCTCTGACAAAAGGCTTGGCAGTTTCCAAATGTTGGTGCAAACCGGACACCAAGCCTGCCAGAGTGGTGCCCGTGCCACATGCCAACACTATTTCGTCTATGCGCCTGCCCTCAAGGCTGCGATGGATCACCTGCGCGAGCTTCTGACACCCCGCCACGCCCTCAAGATTACCGCCGCCCTCGGGAATCAGGTAAAAATCGCCGTGAGTCTGCCGCAACTCCTCTATGTATTCCTGTGTGTGCCGACGTCGATAATCTTGCCGGCTCACAGGAACCAGTGTCATACCACAGGATTTGGCAAAAATCAGGGTGTTAGTCGGTGTCATACCATCGTCGCCGCGAATGACACCTATGGTCCTGAACCCGAATCGCCTGCCCGCTTCTGCCAAGGCATGAATGTGGTTTGACCAGGCGCCTCCAAAACTGAGCACTGTACCTTGCCCGATTGAGCGAGCAACATCGAGATTGGGAAACAGCTTGAAGGGTTTATTGCCGCTGAGGACCGCATCGGTCTGCTCCAGTCGCAGCATGTAAACGTCCACACCACGCGCAGTCAGCAGCGGGTCGGCTAATAGGGCAATCGGGGCAGTGGGTGGCAGTTCAAAGACAATCATAGCCACGGAAACAATAGATATTAACCGCAGAAACAAAAAAGCCCTCGATTAAAGAGGGCTTTGTGCACAAATAATGGCGGACCGGACGGGGCTCGAACCCGCGACCTCCGGCGTGACAGGCCGGCATTCTAACCAACTGAACTACCGGTCCGCAGTACTTAAACATGCTACACGTTTTAAAGTGTTTCCTGTCAGTGTCACTTTTCTGACTGGTGGGATGTGAGGGATTTGAACCCCCGACATTCGCCTTGTAAGGGCGACGCTCTACCAACTGAGCTAACATCCCGCTGTGTTGAGTGGTGCGCATTTTACCGACTTGAACTCGCATGTCAAATAGAATTTCACCTTTTCACGGACTGAAAACATCTCTTTACTGTACAAGCGTAAAGTGCGTCGCTAGTATTGCTTGCGCTTTTCAGCTGCCTAACGCTTTTTAAAAATGTTTCTGAAATAATTTGGCATTGCATTTATGGAAATTTACAAAGAATTTAATTTTGAAGCCGCACATCGATTGCCACATGTGCCCGAAGGCCATAAATGCGCGCGTTTACATGGTCACTCATTTCAGGTACGGCTGGTTGTGAGCGGTCCTGTGGGGGATCACAGCGGCTGGGTGATGGATTTCGGCGACATCAAAGCTGCGTTCAAGCCCGTCTGGGAGCAACTTGATCATCACTATCTGAATGAAATTCCGGGGCTTGAAAACCCAACCAGTGAAAAAATCGCGGAATGGATATGGCAGGCACTTAAACCTGCACTGCCGGCCTTGTGCCGGGTGGAGATTCGGGAAACCTGCACTAGCGGTTGTATTTATGCGGGCCCCTCGCTCGCATAAAATTCTAAAAATCAAACAAGCGACTTGGACAGCAATGTTTTGATTGCCATAAAATCTTTTGGGCGATTCAGACAATCCGCAGCGATCAATTCGCCTTGTTTGAAGTAGCGCACAACAAACCCACCCTGCTCTGCAGGGTCAAGCGATCCTTCTACTTCGGTATGATCGAAGTCCTGAGACAAGCCTGCCGATTGCAATTTAATATCAAACTGATCGGACCAGAACCATGGTACTGCCTGATACTTTTCTGAGACCGCAATCATGTTCACTGCAGCTACACGGGACTGGTCATTGGCATTCTGAACTGACTCCAACCTGAGTCGCCGCTGATACAACTGCGCCGGATGACTGCAGCAATCCCCCGCGGCAAATATTTTTTCATCACTGGTTCTGCCGTATTCATCGACTGCGATGCCATTGTTGATGACCAGCCCGGCCTCCTGAGCCAGTTGTGTTTCGGGAACAACACCCACACCCACAATCACGATTTGTGCTGGATAAACCGAGCCATCTGCGCACGCAACTGATTCAACACGACACTCGCCGTGGATCGCGGTCACTTCAGCCTGGCAATGAATTTTCACCCCGTGCATATGATGCAATGCGTTGAAATATTCAGAAACCTGTCCACCGGTGACACGCTGCAAGACGCGGTCGGCGCGCTCCAACACCGTCACGTCAATGCCAAAACCTCGTAACACTGCGGCAGCTTCCAGGCCAATGTAACCAGCACCCACAATTACTGCCTGTTTTACAGTTGGCAAGCTCTGTCTGATCGCTAACACATCATCCAATGTGCGCAGATAAAACACGCCTTTTAAGCCCTGCCCTAGCGGCAGGTAAAATGGTCGCGCGCCTGTGCAAAGCGCCAGCCTGTCATAGTGGATTTTTTCACCATTACTCAACACAACATGCTGACTGTCGCGCAGCAGCGCTGTAGCCGTGACACCCAGCTTCAAGTCAATCTGGCTGCTTTCATAAAACGCGGCCGGGCGAAGCTGTATCGACTCAATATCCTTGGTGCCGGACATCACAGCTTTAGATAAGGGTGGCCGATGGTATGGCAGATAATTCTCAGCACCAATCAACACGATTCGCCCTTGCCATCCACTTTTGCGAAGATGAATGGCCAGCTGCGAACCGGCATGACTGGCACCCACTACAACAGCAACCGGCACATTCTGCGAGGCCAATTCACTCATGCTTATCTCCGTGTTTTTAAGAGGTAGAGGGATTATCGGTCAACTGCCAGTTGATCGGACTGATGCCGTTGTCGACCAGGTAGCGATTGGCGCTGGAAAAGTGTTTTGTGCCAAAAAAGCCCCTGTGCGCTGACAAGGGAGACGGATGTGGAGCCTCCAGCACTAAATGCCGGTGCCGATCGATAATAGCGCCTTTTTTTTGCGCGTAACTGCCCCACAACATAAAGACCAGATGCTCGCGCTGATCGTTTAACAGTCTGACTATTCGATCGGTAAACATCTCCCAACCTTTTCCCTGATGCGATCCGGCAAGCGCATGCTCTACCGTCAGAACAGCATTCAGCAGCAAAACACCCTGCTCTGCCCATGGCAGTAAACATCCGCTTTTTGAGGGCGCAAACCCAAGATCCTGCTCAATTTCCTTAAAAATATTTTGCAGAGAAGGCGGTTTTGGCGTACCTGGCATCACAGAAAAACACAAGCCATGGGCCTGACCTGGGCCGTGGTAAGGGTCCTGCCCAAGAATAACAACTTTAACCTTGTCAAATGCCGTCTGGTTCAGCGCATTAAAAATCAACGAACCTTGCGGATAGATGACGCGGCCTTCCTGCTTTTTTTGCAGCAGAAAGGCGCGCAATCTTTTCATGTAGTCTTGTTCAAACTCTGGCGCCAATAAAGCCTTCCAGGAGTCTTCCAGACGCACATCGCCCATCATTACTCCCTGGTGGGACGCATGTGAGGGAACAACAGAACGTCTTTGATGGAGGGGGCATCGGTAAATAACATCACCAGTCGATCGACACCAATACCTTCACCTGCGGTGGGCGGCAAACCATATTCGAGTGCCGTAATATAGTCTGCATCAAAGTGCATGGCTTCATCGTCACCCGCATCTTTCTGGGCAACCTGCTCATGAAAGCGTGCTGCCTGATCTTCTGCATCATTCAATTCCGAGAAGCCATTGGCCAGCTCGCGCCCGCCTATCATCAACTCAAAACGATCGGTCACCTCGGGATTGTTGTCGCTGCGCCGTGCCAGCGGGGAAATCTCGGTTGGATATTCAGTAATGAAGGTAGGCTGCAACAAATGATGCTCTACAGCCACATCAAATATCTCCATCATGATGCGACCCAGCCCCCAGGACGCTTCAACCTTCACGCCTTGTTTACCAGCCAGCTCGGCAGCGGCCTCGCGGGTTTGTAATTGCTCGTGGGTAACCCCAGGGCAATAACGCACTATCGAATCTCTGACACTCAAACGCGTAAACGGCTGAGCAAAATCAATTTCCAGACCTTGATAAACAATAGTGGTTGTTCCCAAGACTTCCGTCGCAATTTGACGAAACATGGCTTCAGTAAAATCCATCAGATCGTGATAATCCGCATAGGCCTGATAAAACTCCACCATGGTGAATTCAGGATTGTGCCGTGTTGAGAGTCCTTCATTGCGGAAGTTACGATTGATCTCAAACACTTTTTCAAAACCACCTACCACCAGACGCTTCAGATAAAGCTCCGGCGCAATACGCAAATACATGGCCTGATCCAATGCGTTGTGGTGTGTCACAAACGGCTTGGCACTGGCGCCACCAGGGATCACATGCATCATGGGCGTTTCAACTTCCATAAAGCCCTGAGCCTGAAAGTACTGGCGCATACTGTTAACAATTTTTGAGCGCAGAATAAACGTGCGACGCGACGCCTCATTGGCAATCAAGTCCACATACCGCTGGCGATATCGCACTTCGGTATCTGACAAGCCTTTCCACTTGTCTGGAAGCGGGCGCAGTGCTTTGGTCAACAGACGCAAGGACTCAACATTCACTGTCAGCTCGCCTTTACCCGTGCGGAAAACTTCACCATGTACACCGACGATGTCACCCAGATCCAGGGATTTTATTTCCTCCATCATCTCGGCCGGCAAGGCCTTATGATTGACATAAAGCTGCAGGGCTTCGCTGCTGTCCTGAATGACCAGGAACGGACCACGCTCACGAATAAGTCGACCGGCCACTTTGACTTTGCGTGCGAGCTTTTCAAGATCTTCGCGGCTGGTATCGGCATACGCTGTATGCAGATCCTGCGCATGGGTATCTCTGCGAAAATCGTTCGGGAAGGCATTACGCTTCTGCTGTATGGCATGCAGTTTGTCCCGACGCTGAGCAATCAGTTTATTCTCTTCGTGGGCGGACAGAGCGTGTTGATCTGCACCTTGTGCGTTTGCCTGATCTGAAGTTGTCTGAGTCATCTGCGATTACAATCCCATTTTTAAGCTGGCTTCAATAAATCGGTCAAGGTCCCCGTCTAGCACAGAACCCGTGTTGGTATTCTCCACGTTGGTACGCAGGTCTTTGATGCGCGATTGATCGAGTACATAAGAACGAATCTGGCTGCCCCAGCCAATATCGGACTTTTCGGCCTCGACCGCCTGTGCTTCTTGTCTGCGCTTGAATTCCTCAAGCTCGTACAGCTTGGCTTTTAACTGTTTTATGGCCTGATCTTTATTTTTGTGTTGAGAACGTTGATTCTGGCACTGCACCACAATACCCGTTGGCAAGTGTGTCAGTCGAATCGCGGAATCTGTGGTGTTGACGTGCTGGCCACCGGCGCCGCTTGAGCGGAAGGTATCAACCCGGACTTGTGACATGTCGAGATCAATCTCGATATCATCATCAATCTCTGGTGATACAAACACCGATGAAAACGAGGTATGACGCCGGTTACCAGAGTCAAAAGGTGATTTCCGTACCAATCGATGCACGCCTGTTTCTGTACGTAACCAGCCAAACGCATATTCGCCTGTGAAAAGCAGCGTTGCGTTTTTAATACCCGCCACATCACCTGAGGTCACATCGACCACCTCAACCTGAAAACCCTTGGCCTCGCCCCAGCGCAGATACATACGCATCAGCATTTGCGCCCAGTCTTGAGCTTCGGTGCCACCCGAACCAGCCTGGATATCCAGATAGGCACTGTTTGGGTCCATTTTGCCTGAAAACATGCGGCGGAACTCGAGTTCTTTCAGCGCCGCTTCCAGCCCATCAAGTTCTATGCTGACCTCGCCAAGCAAGGCTTCATCGTCCTCATCCTGGGCAAGCTGCAAAAGTTCGCGGCAATCGTTCAAACCACCATTCATGCGTTCAATGGTTTTGACTACTCGTTCGAGATTGACCCGCTCGCGGCCAAGTTCTTGTGCAACTTCTGGTTTATCCCAGATTGCTGACTCGCCCAGTTCGAGTTCGACCTCTGTCAGTCGCTCCTTTTTGGTGTCATAGTCAAAGATACCCCCTGAGCGTGTCTGTGCGCTCTGCGAAGTCTTTGATTTTCAGCAAGAAGGGATTGATTTCCATGAGGGTTCCTGAACAGTAGCGACACCAAAAATTTGAGTCGCGCATTTTACACCAGTACGCCATTGTTTTCACAGGCAAAATGCCAGGGTACTGTTCATCACGTGCAATCACGGCGAATACGTTACAATTCACGCATCAAATTTCCTGCTCCAGGTTGTCGAACACGCACATGACCCCGCACCCAAACCCTTCCGAATCTGGCTCGCTGGAGCAGGCAGACCTGCACTGGCAAGATGACGGGGCTCCGTTTTCAGCGCGCTACGGTGACGTCTATTTCTCTCGAAACGGCGGCCTGGCAGAGACACACCATGTATTTCTGGAGGGTAATCTCCTACAACAACGCTGGCGCGAACAGGATGCCCGCGAACACCCTGGTGTTTTTACAGTTTGTGAACTTGGTTTTGGCACCGGCCTGAACTTTCTCAGCTGCTGGCGACTTTGGCAACAAACTGACTGCAAACGCCTGAGACTTCACTATATCAGCTGCGAAAAACACCCATTGGCGCACGCAGCCTTGAACAGAGCCCTGCAACAATGGCCTGAACTGTCTGAATTTTCAGCAGCCCTGCTGCAAAATTACCCTGATCACAGCGCAGGTTATCATCGCATTCCGATGTTATTGCCCTCGGATAAACATCAAACGCCCGATAAAACCTCAATTCTGCTTGAGCTCTATTTTGGTGATGCTCAGGACTTGTTGAACCAGCAATCAAACCGGGGTGCCAAAATCGATGCCTGGTTTCTTGATGGTTTCACACCCAGTCAGAACCCGGCACTGTGGAGCGAAGAGATTTTAAACACCGTTGCGCGGCTTAGTCGCAGCGGCAGTACCTTAATCAGTTACAGTGTGACCGGCAGAGTAGTGCTACACTTAAAAACGCTGGGAT
>JAUYSM010000045.1 GCA_030696315.1 Pseudohongiella sp.
TCCATGTATGCCATGTTGCCGCGTTTACCAAAATGTGTCACTGGTAAAAAATGCACCGGATGCGGGTAAACAATTTCGTCCATGGTGGATGAGATCGGACCCCAGTCAGCGGGCGGCTCGCTGGGTGGTGTGCCGCTCTGGGCATACACACTACCGGCAGTCAGCGACAAACCGGCCACCAAGGCCAGTGCACTGAAGGTTTTCAGCATATACAATTTTGACATTACGCAGTCCTCTGTTTTTTTGTTGTCATTTTAGTCAATCAGGCGATTTTCATACCAACTCGTTTTACTTTGCCATCTTCTACCGATGCGATACTCCATACAAAACCCTGCCATTCGATCTGGTCACCTACCACAGGTTTGCCTCCCATCTTAACGGTCAGAAACTCTCCGATCGACTGAGACGCGACCAACGGTTCCGGATGCAAGCCATAGATAGGTGCCAAGTCCTGTATGCGGGCCGCAGCATCCAGAATAAAGTCACCAAAAAACCAGTCGTTGAGCTCTTTGGCGGGGGCAACACTGAACAATTTACCCAGTGCCGGTAAATCATGCTCATGCCCGACTATACAGAGAATATCATCGGCCAGTAACCGCGTACTACCGGTCGGATGCAGAAGCTCACGCCCTCTGAACAAAGCAGCGATGCGAGTGCCTTCGGGCATTCGCAATCCGCGCAGCTCTTTACCAATACACCACTTTTCAGCACCAAGCCGATAAACAAACAGCTCCCACTCACTGGTCGGATGAATCTCCAGACCGGCTCTTGAAATCGGCTGGGGCTGCGATGGTATCTGGACTTTGGCCAGACGTGTGGCGAAGGGAATGGAGCTGCCTTGCAACAATAAGGACACCAACACCACAAAAAATGCCAGATTGAAGTACAACTGAGCATTGGGCAGTCCGGCCATTATTGGGTATACCGCAAGAATGATCGGCACCGCTCCACGCAGACCCAGCCAGGATATGTACCAACGCTCTCGCATTTTGAAACGACTGAAAGGCACCAGACTGATAAAAACTGCCAAAGGCCTCGCCACAAAAATGATGCCCAACGCCAGCAGCAAGCCGGGAACCGCTATTGGCAACAAGTCTGATGGCGTCAGTAACAAACCCAGAACAAGGAACATACCGATCTGGCTTAACCATGCCATGCCATCGAGCACACTGAGGATGGACGGGCGGCTGCGCAGCGGTTTGTTACCCAGATACAAACCGGCCAGATAAATGGCTAGAAACCCGCTGCCACCCACATTGGCGGTCAATGCAAAAATAAACAGACCTCCACTGATCGCCAGCAGCGGATAAAGACCGTTGGCCAAGGTTGAGCGATTGATAAGCTGTAGCAGCAGATAACCACCCAGGCCGCCCAGGATCACGCCCAGGCCGAACTGCTGTACCAGCATCCATGCAAATGCCAGAAATGATACGGTTTCTGCATTCTGTGCTTTGGCAACGATATCAATCAGAGCAACCGTCAGGAATATTGCCATCGGGTCATTACTGCCTGATTCAATTTCGAGTGTGGCGCGTACACGTTCGTTGATATTGCGACCACCCAGTAGAGAAAACACGGCGGCAGCATCAGTGGAGCCCACAATGGCGCCAATCAGCAGGCCTTGCAGCAGATTCAAGTCAAATAACCAACTGGCCATGGCACCAGTCAGCGCTGCCGTAATCACCACACCAAACGTTGCCAGAGACAGTGCCGGGCCTAAGGCCACTTTAAAAGAGGCGACCTTGGTCCTTAATCCACCATCAAACAGAATGATGGCCAGCGCCAGATTGCTGGCGACAAATGCCAAAGAGTAGTTATCAAACAGAATGCCGCCAATGCCATCTTCACCGGCCAACATGCCGACACCCAGAAAGATAAGCAGAATTGGAATGCCAAAACGCGAGGAAAGCGCACTGACCAATACGCTGAATCCGACCAGCAGCGAGCCGATCAGGAACAGAGAGTTCATGGTCAATAGATCCATACGATTTCCCTTATACAGGGTGAGTTTGGCTCGGGTGATCCGGAATCCGGATTATCGGCCAACCGTCAGTGACCTGTCAGTCACTGAACGGATGACGAAGAATAATCGTTTCGTCACGATCAGGCCCTGTGGAGATGATATCCACGGGCGCTTCAATCTGCTGTTCAATAAACCGGATATAGGCTCGTGCGTTTTCAGGCAACTCTGCCAGTGAACGGGCACCGACCGTTGACTCACTCCAGCCCGGCAGCTCTACATAAACCGGTTTGAGTTTCTCATAGCTGTCAACGGTCATGAAGGCACTACCAAAGTCTTCACCTTCACTTTCGTAGGCGACACACACCTTGATGGACTTCAAACCGTCCAGTACATCCAGTTTGGTCAGACAAATACCGGTCACGCTGTTGATGCGTATTGCCAGCTTTACGGCAGCGGCATCAAACCAGCCACAACGACGGGCGCGACCGGTGGTTGCACCACGCTCCATACCCACTGTTGACAGATGGGTGCCGATTTCATCAAACAACTCTGTCGGGAATGGACCTGACCCCACACGTGTGGTGTAAGCTTTGGTAATACCCAGCACGTAATCAAGATACAGAGGCCCGTATCCACTGCCCGTCGCGGTGCCGCCTGCAGTGGTATTGGACGAGGTTACAAAGGGGTAAGTGCCGTGGTCGATATCCAGCAACGAACCCTGCGCGCCTTCAAACATCAGGTGATCACCCGCTTTGCGATGCGCATGAATCAGCTCAACGGTATCGGCCAGCATGGGTCTGACCTGCTCAGCGTAGGCGAGGATGTCAGCCAGTGTTTTGTCGTAGTCAACGGGCGCTACCTGATAATAATGGGTCAGCATGAAGTTGTGATAATCCATGACTTCGCGCAGACGGCTGGCAAAATGGCCGGCATTAAACAACTCGCCCATACGGATACCGCGGCGAGCCACCTTGTCTTCATAGGCCGGGCCGATACCACGTCCGGTTGTGCCGATTTTGCCAGCACCCAAGCGTTGTTCACGTGCCTGATCCAGCGCAACATGAGATGGCAGGATGACCGGGCTGGCGCCACTGATCTTCAAGCGCTCTCGCACAGGTATGCCCTGCGCTTCAAGCTCACCGATTTCTTTGAGCAGAGCCTCGAGGCTGATCACCACACCGTTGCCGATTACACACGTGACACCGGCGCGCAGCACGCCTGACGGAATCAGGTGAAGTACGGTCTTTTTGCCACCAATTACCAGAGTATGACCCGCATTGTGACCACCCTGAAAACGGGTAACCACTGCAGCCTGCTCAGTGAGAAGGTCAACGATCTTGCCCTTGCCCTCATCACCCCATTGTGTGCCTAAAACAACAACGCTCTTACCCATGTTCCCCGTACTCTGTATGTAATCTGTAGGAAGTGCTTAAATCACCCTGTCGCCAGAGCGGCGCGGATTGTATCTCAAGCAGGCGTAAGGTCAACCACCTGCCACTGACCTGATGAGTCTGACACGATACATCGCGTAGCATTTAATTCATTGATCAAGCTCACATCGGGCTCACCATCACCCAAATGTGTCACTACCGCATGCCCTTCAGCACGCAGTTTTTGGACCAGCAACAGCAGCGCAGGCTGATCAACATCAGGCGCAAGAATAACACAGCGGCGCGGATAGGCCCGGTTGCTGAGTCGGGCCAGTGTTTTTAAATCCACATCAAAACCGGACGCCGGCCGCGCGCGCCCAAACACTTCACCGATGTCATCGTAGCGTCCGCCTTTCGCGACTTCACTGCCGTGAGCTGGCGTATAGGCAGCAAAGACAATACCCGTGTGGTACTGGTAACCGCGCAATTCGGACAGATCAAAACCAAACGAGACATCTGGCAAGCGCTGTTGCACGCGTTCAGCGATCTGGCTGAGTTCATCCAACGCTGTACGGACAGACTGCGGCGCATGGGCAAATATCTTTTCAGCACTGCGCAATACACTGGCATCACCACTCAGGCGAGACAGGGATTTGATCATGCTGCACAGCGACGGATCGCTTAGCTGCAGGTCCAGCAGGCTGTCCACCCGGTTATAGGCTTTGCGCTGCACCACATCAAACAATTCGCTTTCAGCATCTTTATCAAGATCAGCGGCTGCCAGCAGATTGCGGAAAATACCCACATGCCCCAGCACAATATGAACAGGACTGATGCCAGCGAGTCGCAAGGTCTCTGCCATTAATACAATCAGTTCAACATCGCAGGCAGTGCCTGGATGCCCAAACAATTCAGCACCAATCCTGATGGGCGCGCGTGAACTCAGCAAGCCTCGTGGCAGGGTATGCAGTACGCTGTCGGCATAACACAAGCGAACAGGCCCATCACGATGAAGGTTACGTGCATCAATGCGCGCTACTTGCGGGGTAATATCCGCACGCACACCCATCATTCGGCCACTCAGTTGATCAGTGATCTTGAAGGTATGAATATCAAGATCATGAGATGAACCCACAAGAAGCGAGTCCAGAAACTCGATCAATGGGGTTATGACCAGCTCATAACCCCAAGCTTGATACAGGTCCAGAATCTCTCGGCGCAGTGTTTCCAGCATCAAGGCTTGTGGAGGTAATACTTCCTCCACGCCCTCTGGCAGCAGCCATCGGTCAGCACGTGTCATGTTATTGTCCTGCCCAGATTTCCTGGCCCTGCTTTTGTCTTTGGGTCTTCCATGTACTTACGGAGCAGTATCGCTACGCAGGTATTTGAAATAATCGCTGTCTGGTTGCATCAGCAATACATCACTCTTGGAGTTAAAGGTATCGCGGTACGAGTTCAGGCTGCGTGTGAACGAGTAAAACTCTGGATCTTTAGTGAACGCGCTGGCGTAAATCGCTGACGCTTGTGCGTCACCTTCACCGCGCACCAGTTCAGAATCACGATAAGCTTCTACCAGTAACACAGCTTCCTGACGGTCTGCATCCGCTTCGATGCCAATAGCCAATTCGTTACCACGTGAGCGCAGTTGTTGTGCTTCACGCTGACGCTCAGAGGTCATACGCTCGTATACCGAGGATCGCACATCGTCAGGCAGGTCGATACGCTTGACGCGCACGTCAATAACTTCGATGCCATATTCCTGTGCGGTGTACGTGTTCAGCTCTTGTGTCAGTTGCTGCATCAGTGAGTCGCGCTGACCGGACACCACTTCTTGCAGATCCCGCTCACCAAACTTGTTGCGCAGGCCGTCGTTTACACGCTGGGCAAGCAGAGAGTTGGCGCGAGACTCATCTCCGGACGTTGCTGTATAGAAGCGCTCCACATCAACAATGCGCCACATGGCATAGGAATCAACCAGCAAAGCTTTCTGCTCAAGGGTCAAATAACGCTGCGGTGTTGCATCCACTGTCAGAACACGCGCATCAAACTTACGCACGGTATTGACGTAAGGAATCTTGAAGTGCAGTCCTGGCGGTATGTCTGCTCTGACCATATCACCAAACTGCAGCATGACTGCGCGCTCGGTTTGACTGACCACAAACAAGGAGTTAGACACGACGGTCACAAGCAGGAATATAACGATACCCAATACTGTATTTTTCATTAACGTGGTCCTCGTGCTGGAACGGTCTGCACACGTGCGCGATCACCGGTTGTAGACTGAGAAGAAAGTTCGCGATTCACCTGATCAGCCAGATCGCGGATCTGCTGGCTGTTAAGCTGTAAACGTGAAGTGCCATCGGTACCATCCGTCACACCCTGCATCATACGATCCAGTGGCAGGAACATCATGTTATTACCACCTTCGACATCGACCAGCACCTTACTGGTGTTGCTCAACACATCCTGAATAGCGTCAATATACAGACGTTCTCTGGTCACCTCTGGAGCACGCTGATACTCGGTCAATAACTGCTCAAAACGGGACGCTTCACCTTCCGCGCGGGCAATTACCTGGTCGCGATAGGCATTGGCCTGTTCGATGATACGTTGAGCCTCACCACGGGCTTCCGGAATAACCCGGTTTGCGTATGCAAGCGCCTGGTTTTGCGCACGTTGTTCATCTTCACGCGCTCGAATCACATCATCAAATGCGGCTTGCACAGCAATCGGCGGCTGCGCATTCTCGACGTTGACCTGCGTGATCATGATACCCGTGCGATAAACTTCCATGTAGCTCTGGGCGCGGGTACGCACTTCGGCGGCGACGTCAGCACGACCTTGAGTCAATACGCGATCCATGGTGGTACTGCCGACTACGTGACGCACGGCAGATTCAACCGCCTGGTCAAGACCGAGCTGCGGATCACGCACCATCACTGCGTAGGCCATCGGATCAGCCACCACAAACTGCACAGAAATCGCCACTGTCACGATATTCTCATCAGTGGTCAGCATGTCGCTGGAGTAGGAGCGCGTGTTGACCCGCGAAATATTAACTTTTTCCACCTGATCAATCAGCGGAGGGTTCCAGCGCAAGCCTGGCAACACTACTTCTTCCTGGATTTCACCGAAGCGCAGAACAACACCCCGTTCTGCTTCATCAATCGTGTAAAAGCCCAGTGCTGCCCAGACAACCGCGGCCAGCACAACCAGCCCGCCCAGCAATCCAATGGAGGCGCCGCTGCTCACAGACCCGCCGCCGCTGCCGCTGCCGCCAGAACTGCCGCCACTTTTACCACCCAACAAGCCGTTCAGGGTTTTGCTGAGCTTGCGAATCACTTCGTCAAGATCGGGCGGACCACCTTGGTCATTTGGGCGACGACCGCCCCCGTTACCACCCCAGGGATCGTTACCATTACCTTTGTTTCCAGGTTCATTCCAGGCCATCGTTTACTCCATACCCATTCAGTTCGGGGGCGATTTTAACGAATTATTACGCGTAAACACAGCTTTTCAGTTCAGTCACCAAAAGCCGCGCGAGGATTCAAGCTGAGAGATCCATTGAGTTCGGCCCACTGTCTTCCAGCAGCAAACGCTCAAAGTCCTGCCTCGGCAATTTGATATTCAGAACCGTTTGTCCCTGGTCATTGATCGTTTCGTGGCTGACCGCACCGCGCGAGTACAAGCGCGCACGTAAACGCCCCTGGTCGGGTGTCAATGTCAACTCTTTGACCACCACATCATCGGTGACCATTTCACTGATGGCAGCCAATAACAAATCGATGCCAGCGCCAGTTTTTGCCGATACCCAGACCCTGAAGGGTTTACCGTTCTCACCACGATCAATTTTTGGCTCAAATCCGGGCATCAAATCAATTTTATTGAGCACCTGAATACACGGAATTGCTTCAGCACCAATCTCAGTCAACACTTCATGCACTTGTTCAATATAGTAATCATGTGCTTCATTGGCGATATCGACCACGTGCAGTAACAAATCTGCCTGCACGGTTTCTTCCAGCGTGGCACGAAACGCCTCCACCAGTTTGTGCGGTAAATGGCTGATAAATCCAACCGTATCAACCAGCACAGCTTCACCAAAAGAGGGCAACTGAATTTGTCGCAACGTAGCGTCAAGCGTTGCAAACAGCTGATCAGCCGCGTAAATACCTGCATGGGTTATAGCATTAAAAACCGATGACTTGCCCGCGTTTGTGTATCCCACCAGCGAGATGACCGGGATTTCGGCACGCTTGCGCGAGCGACGCCCCTGTTCACGCTGGGCTCGGACTTTCTCCAGGCTCTTGTTAATATTTTTGATGCGCTGACGAATCATACGCTGGTCAAGTTCCAGCTGGGTTTCGCCGGCACCGCGCAGATTGACACCCCCCTTTTGTCTGTCAAGGTGAGTCCATCCGCGTTTAAGTCGGGTGACGGAGTGCTGCAACTGGGCAAGTTCAACTTGCAATTTGCCTTCGTAGGTAATGGCGCGCTGACCAAAAATATCCAGAATCAGGCCTGTTCGGTCCCTGACACGGCACTTCAGCACTTTCTCCAGATTGCGCTCCTGGCTGGGCGACAAGGTGTGGTTAAAAAGCACCAAGTCGGCTTTGTGCTCTTGCACAGCCGCAGCAATTTCTTCGAGCTTACCCTCACCTACAAAGGTTCTTGCGTCCGGCGACTTCCGACTGCCCTTGATAAAGCAGACAGGATCAGTGCCGGAAGATCGCGCCAGCTCTTCAAATTCAACGGGATCTTCCTGTTCGCGCAGTGAATTAAATTCAATGTGAACAAGTACGGAGGTTTCTCCCCCCTCAGGACGCTCAAAGAACAATCAAGCCCTCGATTCAGGCCATATTACCTGTAGCAGAGTCATCGTCATCCGGTCCGAACTCGCCACCCTGTGATGGGATCTTGACGGTACGTGCCGGCACAACTGTGGAAATAGCGTGTTTGTAGACCATCTGGTTCACAGCGTTTTTCAGCAGTATGACAAATTGGTCAAAAGACTCGATCTGACCCTGCAGCTTGATGCCGCTGACCAGATAGATTGAAACCGGAATACGCTCCTTGCGCAGCACATTCAGGAAAGGGTCTTGTAGGGAATGCCCTTTTGACATTTATATTCTCCTTAAGAAATTCAGCTAAAAAACCGTGTTAACCAGCGATATGGATCCGTCCAGCATAAATGTTAACAATCGCAACGATGTCTGTTGTATCGACTGTCTCAGCACTATAGGTGGAGACGGTTGTGAATGATTTCAAGTCTCAATCGTTTTTATGACACCATCAATCAGGTTTTTATCATCACTGTCAAAATTATGCAGCGCCGACCAGCTCCGCAACCATGTAATCTGCCGCTTCGCCAACTGTCTTGTAGCAATGATACCTCTTTCCACCATGGCATCATAGCCGAATTCATGGTCGAGATACTGCCACACCTGACGGTATCCTACGCTCCTGATTGAGGGCAACTCTGGGGTCAGATCGCCGCGCGCATACAGCGCCTCGACCTCCGCCACCAATCCCTCGTCCAGCATCTGATAAAAACGCTTCGCAATTCTGCTATGTAGTACGCTGCGATCCACCGGCTGGATTGACAGAAAACGTAAAGTGTCATTTCCTGATGGTCCGATAGGCTGCAGCGCCTGCCAATCACTCAAAGACCGTCCGGACACACGAAATACTTCAAGTGCCCGCTGTAATCTTTGCGGATCGTTTGGATGAATCCTCAGGGCAGCAACCGGATCAACAGTCGCCAGCTCGGCATGCACGGCAGCCCAGCCCTCAGCATTGGCCAAAGCCAGAATTTCAGCCCTGACCTGCTCATTGGCTGCGGGCATTTGCGCGAGCCCATCGCGCAGTGCCTTGAAGTACAGCATAGTACCGCCGACCAGCAAAGGCACTTTGCCGGACGATCTGATATCGGCCATCTCGCGGCGCGCATCTTCGCAAAAACGCGCAGCGGAATAACTTTCCGATGGATCGAGAAAATCAATCAGACGGTGTGGCGCGCGAGTCAGGGTCTCGGCATCCGGCTTTCCTGTACCGACATTCATGTACTTGTATATCTGGGCAGAATCGACGCTGATGATTTCCAGAGGAAAGCGCTGCACAAGCTCAATGGCCAACGCGGTTTTACCCGAGGCAGTAGGCCCCATCAAACAGATGGCAGGCGAGCGTTCCGGATCAAGTGTCATCGTTTATCGACCACGCAAAAACAGTTTGTCCAAATCTGCCAGCGACAGATAGACCCAGGTCGGGCGACCGTGGTTGCACTGGCCACTGCGTTCGGTGCGCTCCATGTCACGCAGCAAGGCATTCATTTCAGTGGTACCCAACTGCCGATTGGCGCGCACCGCGCCGTGGCATGCCATGGTCGCCAGCAACTCATCACGATAGGCACTGATACGTTCGCTTTGGCCATGTTCGCGCACATCCGACAGCACATCCCGCACCAGTTGTTCGATATTCGAACGCGCAAGAATCACCGGAACCTGCCGCACCACCAAGGACTCTGCGGCAACACGCTCGATCGCAAAACCCAACTCTTGCAGAGCGCTGGCCTGCTGCTCTGCGCAGTCAGCTTCAGCCTCACTGACCGCAAGGGACAAAGGCACCAAGAGCGGTTGCGCCTTGACACTCTGGGTATCACAGGCGGTTTTCATATGCTCATAGGTGATTCGTTCGTGCGCCGCGTGCATATCAACAATAATCAAGCCGTGCTGATTCTGGGCAAGAATATAAATGCCATGCAGTTGGGCAATCGCAAAACCCAAAGGAGGGATTTCCGCATCGCTGGCCAGTTGCTGGTAAACCGCAGCTTGATCGGCCATGACACGGGGTGATACCGGGGCTTGAGTATACTGCCGGAAAGTTGCAGTAGCACTGCTGCCCACGGGGCGGTTTATGTCGGCCGATCCCTGGGCAAAGGCAAATGCAGGCGCTGACAAAATCTCACCGGTACCCGGATCCACACTAAAACCAAGCGCGGCCTGTTGATGCAGAACTGAGGCTTCATCCGCCATGGCAACACCGGCCTGCTGATGACCACTTAGATGGTCGTCCGGACGCACATCAGCCAAGGCTTGATGAAGCGAACGAAACAGAAAGTCATGCACCAGACGCTGATCACGAAAGCGCACTTCATGTTTGGTCGGATGCACATTAACATCAACCAAGGCGGGCTGAAGCTCAAGATACAACACAAAAGCGGGGTGGCGACCGCCAAACAACACGTCACGGTAGGCCTGCTTGACGGCGTGTGACACCAGCTTGTCGCGAATCACTCGACCGTTCACATAAAAATACTGTAGATCCGGCTGACTGCGTGAAAAGGTTGGCAAACACACCCAGCCCCACAAACGCAGGCCGGATGCTTCAATATCGATATAAACCGCATGCTCCAGAAACGCTGGCCCGCACACCAGACCAATTCGACGCTGGCGTTCCTGAACAGTGCGCGCTGCCTGAAGTTGATGCACAGTGCGCTGATTGTGGCGTAGCGTAAAAGCGACATCAAAGCGACTGAGCGCCAGGCGTTTGATGACCTCGTCAATACGTGCGAACTCGGTGTTTTCAGTACGCAGGAATTTTTTTCGGGCAGGGGTGTTAAAAAACAGATCGCGCACCTCTACGCTGGTGCCCTGGGTATGCGGCGCCGGACTTAGGGATGCTGTCATCGACTGCCCTTCGGCCTCCACCAGCCAGCCACCCGCATCTTCGGCGTCCATCGCTCTGGAGATCAACTGCAGCCGCGACACCGAACTGATACTGGCAAGTGCTTCACCCCGAAACCCCAGGCTGGCAATATTTTCCAGATCGTCCAGATCAGCGATTTTGCTGGTGGCATGCCTGCTTAATGCCAGCGCCAGATCGTTTTTGTTGATGCCCTGGCCATCGTCGCGGATACGAATGAGTTTGCTGCCGCCTTGTTCGATCTCAACATCGATACGGCCGGCCCCTGCATCCAGGCTGTTTTCCAACAACTCTTTCACCACGGATGCCGGTCGTTCAACGACCTCACCGGCCGCAATCTGGTTAGCCAGTCGCTGACTGAGCAAAGCAATACGTTTCATTGGAATCCGGAATTGGGCCGTTCAGGCGCGACGAGAATGGAGTCCGGGTTCAGGAACCTGGTATGACCAGTACCTGACCCACCCGGATTGTATCATTGCGCAAGTGGTTGGCCTCCCGCAAGCGCGAGAGGCTGATGCTGTAGCGCGCGGCGATGCCCGACAAGGTTTCGCCACGCGCAATGGTATGCTCAGAAACTTGTGGCGGTGTAACGGCTGCAATCAAAGCCGGACCGGTGCCTGGTATTCGCAATGTCTGGCCAATATGAATGGTGTCGCTGCGTAAACTATTGGCAGAACGCAGCTGCGACAGGCTGACATTATGGCGCTGAGCGATTAGTGACAAGCTGTCTCCGCGCCCCACGACGTATTGCCGATCTGGTCCTTGATTGGTCGATTTCTGCCACGCAATCAACGTGCCTTCCGGCGGTCTTTCGTAGAAATAATTCATGACGCCCTGAACAATCGAATCTGCCAGCGTGCGCTGATAATCTGCGCTGGCCAATCTGCGTGCTTCAGCGGGGTTCGATAAGTATCCGGTTTCAATCAGCAAGGAAGGAATATCGGGCGAGCGCAAAACCCAGAGATTGCCCTGCTGGGGCACGTCACGGCGCAGTTTTGCAACATTGCCGATGGCATTCAGAATGTAGCTGCCCGCTGCCATGCTTTGTTCGATGCTCCAGGACATAGAGAGGTCCAGCAGGGTTAACGCCAGATCGTCGTCAAAATTACGCAAACTGGTGTCGCCTGACATGCCACCAAGCAAATCAGATGAGTTCTCTTTTTCGGTAACTCGCCGGATGTTTTCATCTTCAGCAGTGCGCTGCGAAAGCGCGTAAATGGTTACCCCTTCTGCACGCGAGGTGGAATAAGAGTCGGCATGTATCGACAGAAAAATATCTGCCCGATTTTGCCTCGCCAATTGCGGACGCTGCTGAAGCTGAACGTAGTAATCGCCATCACGAATCATGACCGCCTCAAAGCCCGGCATGGATTTGATTCGCTCAGCAACCGCTCTGGAAATCGCCAGCGCTACGTCTTTTTCCCGCAAACGACCGTCATGTGCAATGGCACCCGGATCATTACCACCATGGCCGGCATCGATGGCCACCACAATATTGCGACGCGCCGGCATCTCGGCAACAACCGGCATTGAGGACGCTTGAGATTCGACCGGGGCTGGTGCAGCACTGGCAGGGGCAAGCGCCGGGGCCTGCGTATTGGCATCGTACAAATCCACCACCAGTCGCTCACCATGCTCGGCATTGGGCGGCAGCGAATAACTGCTGGGATTTACCGGAGCACTCAAGTCCAGCACTATCCGGGTATCCGTTTCATTACGTGAACCGCTGCGTATAGAGATAACCTGACTTCCAAACAGATCAAGGTCTCGCAGACTGGCATTCATGCGCGAATCACGAATATCGATCACTACCCGGTGCGGATCTTCCAACACAAACACACTGTATTCCGGTCGCTTGCTGACATCAATTACAACGCGAGTAAAGTCCGGTGATCGCCAGATGCCTACCGCATCAACATCCGCAGCTTTCGCAGCGACTGGCAGAATTCCCACGGCGGCCAGCAGCAGTGCACTTAAAACCAGCTTGCACAGCAATGCCCTGCGTGCTGATCCCAGCACACAAAAAAACTGCTCACTGTAAAAATTCCTGACTGTCATTGCTGCCCTGTACTACCAGTAACTCATTGAGCTTGTTTGCTATTTCAGCCCCTTTAACGGTCGCTGCCTGCCACCGTAAGCGCCGCCCCTGCCCCTCGTCGGTCAGATAAACATGGATATCCGCCGCTGGCAAAAACCCCTTGCCGCGCCCTGGCCATTCAATCAGGCACACGGATGGTGGTTTGAAATAGTCATCAACCCCCAGGAATTCTACCTCCTCGGGATGCGATAGTCTATACAGATCAAAGTGATAGAGAGGAAACTCAAAATCTTCATAAGGTTCGACCAGCGTATAGGTCGGGCTCTTGACTGCTCCCCGATGCCCGAGCGCCCGAATGAGCCCGCGCGACAAGGTGGTTTTGCCAGCCCCCAAGTCGCCTTCCAGGTAGAGCACAGCACCATTGAGCGGCAGTGATTTGGCCAGGCAAGCACCTGCCAGCTCAGTAGCGTGCTCGTCAGCTAAGAAACATTCGAAGTCTGCGCTCATGACAATCCACTCTCACCTGACAGCAGCGCTGGTAAAAATCGAAACAAGTCCGTCGCCAGCAAACCGCGCTGGCCTATCTCAGCCGCTGCCAGATCCGCTGCCTCACCATGTGCACACACCGCCAATCGTGCGGCCTCAGACGCGTTAAAAGTGTGTTCGCCGCACTGACCCAACGCCAGCATTGCCCCACAAATGCCAGACAGAACGTCACCCATACCGCCAGTGGCCATACCAGGATTACCTTCAAGGCAGATATCAACCATGTCGCCGGCCTCCGGAAAAGCCAACAAACTGCCAGCACCTTTGAGCACCACCACACAATCCGTTTTTAGCTGCAATGCCCGCACAGCGCTGAAGCGATCCCGGTTGATGGCCGCGGTATCGCATGCCAACAGCCGTGCGGCCTCGCCCGGATGCGGGGTGAGAATCCACTGCGCCCGTTGGGTAACGGGTGCCAGCTCTTGCCAATCGATATCCTCTAGCGCCAGCAAATTCAAAGCATCAGCATCAAGCACCAGGGGAATCTGCCGCTGCGCTGCGCGCGCTAACACTGCGTGTAACAACCACAATGACCAAGGCGAGCGCCCAAGCCCTGGTCCCAGTACCACGGCGCTGGCACGATTCAGCAACTTCAAGGCACTGTCGGCAGCCTCACCACGTATATGATCAACGCCGTGCACCATCACTTCCGGACAACGCGTCAACATGGCAGTGACGTGAGCAGTCCGTGTAATCAGGCTGACAGTACCAGCACCTGAACGGGCAGCGGCCTGAGCGGCCATCAACGCTGCGCCGCCGAAACCCGAATCGCCGCCTATGACCAGCACATGGCCCGAATCGCCCTTGTGCGCTGTGCGTTTTCGCGCCAGCTCCGCCGTGTGCAGTATTCGACTGTCGATGCCCCTGGCAGAGGGCACTCCGCCAGCGATTCCCAGATCGTCAAACCGCAACTCTCCGACAAAGGCGGGCGCATCCCCGGTATACAAACCTTGTTTGCGCGCGACAAGCGTCAGACAGATCTGGGCAACCACAGCCTGATTGTCAACGTGTCCGGTGTCTGCACACACACCCGTCGGCACATCAATTGCCAACACTGGCGCGGCACACCGATTGATAAAATCCACAGCCTGCGCATAGTCAGCGCGAAGTGCGCCCTTACAGCCGATACCCAGTAATGCATCAATCAGCACGGTATGCTGGACGTGATGTGATAAAAACCAATACTCGGCCAGCGCTGCTTCAAACAGCTGACAAGACACGCCTGCCGCCTCAGCCGCCCGCGCTGCCACCTGCGCATCCCCCTGCAAGTCGTCCGGCGTGCGCAGCATAAAAACCTGCACATCCAGCCCATTGATGACGGCCTGGCGGGCAATCTCATAACCGTCGCCACCGTTGTTTCCGCCGCCACAAAACACCATCAAATGACGGGCATGCGGCCAGCGCTGGGCGATGGCGCGCAAAGCTGCTGATGCCGCTCGCTGCATCAACGCATAGCCGGTGATACCGCTGTCAATGGCCTGCTGGTCAATGTGACGAACCTGATCACTGGTGAAAAGTGGAATCATGAGCTACTCAAGGTTTTTCCATGCGGAATATCAGGCGCTGCAACAAGCGCAGCGCACTTTCAAGCTCATCGACCGGCACATCGTCTGTCAAGCCGATCGCCCAAGGGTCCTGCACCGTGCGTAAGGCGTGGTAAACCTGCTGCCCCTGATCCGTCAACTGCACCAGCACCGAGCGCTTGTGGCGTGGATTGGTGGCGTAACTGACAAGTCCATCGGTTTGCATGACATCGGTAATGCGCTGCACGGCCTGTCGGGACTGCCCCAGTGCCCGAGCGATGCCGGGCACGGTAACCCCGGCATTGGACAAGGCAATGATACCAATCACTTTCCAGCGCGCACTGGTCAGTCCGACTCCTTCCGCCATGCGGTCGCCATCAGCCAGTAAAAGACCATTGATACGGAAGATGGCCCGCACCAGGTCCAGAAAAAGTTTTCGTTTGGGAGAGTGGGCCATGAGTTTGAATGATCTGCTCTGTAATTGGACAAGGATCAAGCCGGACGCGCTTAGCATCCGGCCTGATGATCGTGTCAGGCTGACTGTATGTTGTCAATCTGGCCAGACGCCATTCACTGTCGGCGGCGACGGGCGGCGCGCTTGAGGGCTTTATGTATTGCCGGCGGCGACATGGGCAAATCAAACAGCCGTGTTCCGGCAGCACGGGCCACCGCATTGGCCACTGCACCCAGGGGCGGAATGATTGGCACTTCACCCACGCCTTTCACACCAAATGGATGACGGGGATTTGGCACTTCAACCAGTACCGTGTCGATCATGGGCACATCCGAGGCCACGGGTATACGGTAATCCAGAAACCCAGGATTCAGCAGCCTGCCGTTTTCATCGTAGAGATAGGCTTCGTTTAATGCCCAGCCGATCCCTTGTACCGCGCCACCTTGCATTTGACCTTCGACGTACGCCGGATGAATCGCCTTGCCAACATCCTGAATAGCGGTGTAGCGCAGGACTTTGACGCCACCGGTTTCCGGATCAAGTTCAACGTCGCAGATGTGTGTGGCAAACCCGGGGCCAGCGCCTTGTGCGTTGATTGTAATCTCTGCTGTGATAGGACCACCCGTGTCTGCGCTGTGCTGTGCAAGCTCCGCCAGACTGAACCGCTTGGGCGTTGTAGCATTCATCAACAGGGCAAAACCAGCTGACCACGTCACCTGATCCTGATCTACCTGCCACAACAAGGCTGCCCTGCGCCGCAGATCTTCCACAACAGCGCTTGCCGCCTGTGACACGGCCATACCCACCGCAAATGTCACCCGACTACCCCCCGTGAGATCGGAAGGTGCAATCGAACTGGTATCCACAATTTCAACCTGAATCTGCTCATAGGCAAGCCCCAGAATATCTGCGGCCATCATGGCCATAGAGGCCCGCGACCCACCAATATCAGGATTGCCCGTGCTTACAAGAACGGAGCCATCATTATTGATGCGGATGGCGGCACTGGAGTGGCCACCAATATTGAACCAGAACCCGGATGCAATGCCTCGGCCCTGATGAGGACCAAGCGGGGCACTGTAATGCGGGTGATTGCGGGCAGCCTCGAGCGTCTGGCGATATCCGATGTTCTTGAAGTTCACGCCGTATGCTGTTTGTGTGCCATTGTCAGCAGCATTCAACATGCGCAATGCTATGGGATCCATCTTAAGCTTTTGCGCCAGCATATCGATCAGGCTTTCGGCAGCAAACGATGCCATCGGCGCGCCCGGGGCGCGATAGGCCGCACTTTTGGGGCGATTGACCAGCACGTCATAACCAATCAATTTGACGTTAGGGATGTTGTAAGGCGCAAAGGCTGTCATACAACCGAGTCGCACCGGCGAGCCGGGGAAAGCGCCGGCCTGGTAACACAACACGCCTTCCACCGCCACGATTGTGCCATCGTTGCGCGCACCGATTTTGATGCTCATGTAGCTGCCAGACGTGGGGCCAGTCGCCTTGAACACTTCCGCGCGGGTCATTTCCATACGTACCGGACAACCGGTTTTTTGCGATAACAGCACCGCCAAGGGTTCGAGATAGACAGTCGTTTTGCCACCAAAACCGCCGCCTATTTCCATCGGAATCACACGAATATCGGACAGCGGCATTTGCAACAGACGGGCACAATAGGCCTGCACCATAAATTGCCCCTGACTACTGCACCAGATATCAGTCTTCCCTGAAGGCGCCACTTGAGCCAGACACGCGTGTGGTTCTATATATGCTTGATGAACCGGTTGGGTCGTAAACTCCTCAACAATAATAATTTCGGCTTCTGCAAAACCTGCGGCAACATCGCCATGAACCTGCTCGTAACGACTGGCAATATTTGACGGTTTTTTGGGAGCAGGTTTAATGCCTTTGGTGATGTTGTGTTCATTCAGCAGTGGCGCGTCCGGTTCCATGGCCTGTTGCAGATCGATAACATGCGGCAGAACCGCATAATCCACCTCAATCAACGACAAGGCCTGCTGGGCGGTCATTTCATCAATGGCCGCAATCGCAGCAATTGCATGTCCCTCGTACAAGACTTTTTCGCGCGCCAGAATATTGGCCGACATATCCCTGAAATCGGGCGGCTGGCCTTTGTCCATGGCCAGTTCTTCTGCGATCAACGGCAAATCATCCGAGGTGATGATCGCTTTAACCCCCGGCAAGGCCAGCGCCGCAGAGACGTTGATTTTTAACAAACGCGCGTGCGCGTGCGGGCTCCTGAACACAACGCCGGTCAGCGTGCCGGGCAACTGTATATCCGCACCAAAGCGTGCCTTGCCTGTGACTTTATCAATACCGTCAGGACGTACTGGTCGGGTTCCGACTACCGAGCCCGATAACAACTTGCCAGAATTGAGCTCCGCAACATCTGCGTACTGGGTGGGCTCTTCGTTCACGACACGTCCCCTGTTAGATTTTGCATTGCAAGCGCATGTTTCGGCGCGGCATCCATAATGGCGCGCACAATTTTATCGTAACCCGTGCACCGGCACAGATTGCCCGCAATCCAGTATCTGACTGTGGTCTCGTCCGGGTCGGGATTTTTGTCCAGCAGCGCTTTTGCGGCCATCAGCAAACCGGGTGTGCAAATACCGCATTGCAATGCCGCGTTATCCAGAAATGACTGCTGCAAGGGGTGCAAGGTGTCGCCCGATGCCAGGCCCTCCACTGTCGCAATATCGGCCTGCTCGCACTCAACGGCCAAGACCAGACATGCACACACCAGTTCGCCATCAACAATCACGCTGCAGGCGCCGCAGTCACCCGTTGCGCAGCCGCTCTTGGTGCCGGTCAACTCTAAGGTCTGACGTAATACAGTCAGCAGCGTATCGCTTGTTTCACAGAGAAACTCACGGGCTTGACCATTGATGACGGTGTGGACGAGTTTTTTCATGCCATTGCCCTGCTGTATGCCACCAATGCGGCGCGTTCTGCCAAAACTGCGGTGACATCGGTGCGATATTCAGCGGATCCCCGTTTGTCACTGATAGGACGACACATCACGCTGACTTGTCGCTTGAAACGCTGCCTGACCTCGTCTTCCAGCCTGGTGCCCAACAGTATCCGCGCGGCTGCCAGTGCATACACTGGAATCGGGCCTACCGCGCCGAGTACCACATGACATTCCTGGATGACACCATGTTCATCCAGCGTGAGATTCACCGCCGCACCGGCGATGGCAATATCCATTTCAGTTCTCGGTGTCATACGCAGATACGCATCTGCGCTACGCTGAGGTCTGGCAGGCAGAGAAAAACTGACAATAAATTCATCCTGACGCAAGCAGGTGCGGCCGGGAGAGACAATCACATCTTCAACCGGCAGTTCACGCTCACTGTTGCTGCCAGCAATACGACAACGGGCACGCGCCGCGATCAGCGCCGGCACCGAGTCTGCTGCTGGCGAGGCATTACACAAATTGCCGCCCAAGGACGCCCGCCCTTGAATCTGCACAGAACCAATCAGGTCCATCGCTTCTGTCAATCCAGGCCAGCTGGCCACCAAGGCTGTTTGCGCGCTGATCTGGTTGCCAGAACAGGCAGATCCAATCACAAAACCGCCGTCTGATAACTGTCGAATCTCACGCGCTTCCGGCACTTTTTTAATGTCAATCACCAATGCTGGACGAGGCGTCCCGGCGGCGAATCGAGGCAACAAATCTGTGCCACCCGCCATCACTTTTACCGTGCCAGATGCAGCCCCCAAAGCGGCGCACGCCTCAGCCAGTGTCCCTGGCGCACAATATTCCATCGTCACAGTCCCTGCAGAATGTTTAACATATAAAAACAGCCTGGCTCGAAAACCCTGAACCGCCCGATTGACTCAGAATCGCAACAACACGGTCGCGGCAAATTCAGAGTCGGTCTTTTTGCGCGTCAAGGGCACCTCGGTCTGATGTTTTACTTTGATTGCAAACTTCATGGACAAATTTTCCATGATGTCAGATTCAACAGCCGTTTCAGAGCGGGCAATACTGGTCTCTTCACCTGCATCGACGCTTAGCGCCTGTATGAAACGCGCATTTTCAGATAATTGCCACTGATAATCGGTCGACAGTCGCAATATTGCTTCGCTGAACGAGTCTCCCGCCGGACCTGACTCTTTTGAGTTACGTACCCCGGCACCCGCCGTATACTGCAGGGTCATGTTCTCGGAATCTCGCAGTAGCTCCTGACCATAACTCACAGAAAAATCCGTCTGGCTGTCATAACCACTAAACCGATCATCGTCGTGTGCAACACGCGAGACCACAAAATTGTCTGGATCAAAGTTATAGGTGGCGCTGCCAATGCTGTAAAGGCGCTGGGCTGCCAGCACATCCTGTTTGGAGGATCGGAATCCATCAACAGAAAACAGATATGACCATTGTTCGCGTGCTGCGTCGAACTGACCTTTAAAACGAATATTCTCGTCTTCGGTATTTCCTGCCGTAATCACAGCGCCCAATTCAAGCTGTGTTTGCAGATCCCAGTTCTGTGCCATCGCAGACGTTGCTGTCAACATCAGTAAAGTACTCAGTGTCGCAACCAGAGTGCGTCGTGCGATTAAATGGTTTGCGAACATACTTTCTGGTTTATTTTGGGGTGATAACATCGTGGACTCCTCTTTGGTTGTGACCGAATTCTGAGCATTTCAAACCTTAAAGTCCAGCCTGACCAAGGATGCCTGCCAAGGTATTTTTTACAGCAAGTACTGGTTACAATGGGTTTCACCACATTGACAGAAACGACAAATATTATGAAAACCTTGATACTGCTCAGGCATGCCAAATCGAGCTGGAACGATCAAGCTCAACGCGACATAGACAGGCCATTAAACGAGCGCGGCCGCGACGACGCTCCCATGATGGCAGACCGCCTCGCCGCCCGCGGAACATGCCCTCAGCGCGTGTTGTGCAGCCCCGCTCTGCGCACTGTCACCACCGCTGAAATTTTTGCCAGCCGTTTGCATATGCCGCGGGAACTCATTCAACTGGAGCGACAGATTTACCTGTCTGGGCCTGCGCATTTGTTGCACCTTGTCAGGCAGCAGGAAAGCACGATTGATTGCGTTATGCTGGTTGGCCATAATCCGGCTTTAACAGATTTTTTAAATGAGCTGTGCACTGATGCCCGCGTGGACAACATGCCGACCTGTTGCGTGGCTGAGTTGTCATTCGCGTCAAACGATTGGGCCTCCATCGACTTTGGACAGGCTGAACTGAAAGTGCTTGATTACCCAAAACTGGACAAAGCCCCCAAAAAATCATAGTGGATACAACACATTGAAGCTGCCGATTGTCTGTACACTGCTGTTGACCCTAAGCGGCACATCCCTGGTGCTTCATGCCAGTGATGGCTCTGCGCCATGGCAGAGTGATCTGCATGCTGATCACGCGCTGGTCGGGCAAATCTGGGACACCCAGGCTCAAAGATTTGTCAGTCAGGATGCCTTGCTGGAAAAACTGGCCAACTCACACACGCTGTTGTTGGGCGAAAAACATGACAATCCTGATCATCACAGGCTGCGACTGAGTTTGCTGGAACGTTTGCTTGATACCGGGCAACCGGCGTTGCTGGCGATGGAAATGCTTACAGAATCCCAACAGACTGCCATCAACGCATTGTCAGCGTCACAACCCTTACCCGGCAGTGAGACCTGGCAGTCGATGCTGACTTGGGATGATGGCTGGACCTGGGAATTTTATGAACCGGCCTTGCGTGCCGGATTAACAACCGGGTCCAGAATTGTGGCTGGCAACATCAGCAGCGACACCATGATGCAGGTGTACCGGGCAGACACGAGCGAGGCCATCGCAGCGCCTGCGCTTCTGAACACCACTCAATTGCAGCGCCTGACGGAGGAAATCGATGTCAGTCATTGCGGCATGCTGCCTGCAGCGCAGATTCCACCGATGGTGCGGGTGCAACAGGCACGTGATCAGCACATGGCAAACGCGCTGACCACACCCGGCGACTTTTCCCGGCGTATACTGCTGGCTGGCAACTTTCATATCCGGCACGATTTAAGTGTGCCCAATTATCTGCCAGAAGAGTTTGACCGGCCACTTGCACTGGCCTTTCTCGAAGTGGATCCCGCCGCCCTGCAGGCCTCAGATTATCTCTCAGACGCGGCGGGTGATCGGGTCTACGATTTTATCTGGTTCACACCAGCGATTCGCGGCGACGACTATTGCGCTGACCTCGAGCAGTAAACCAGGCGCGGTCTTTCAAGGTTTGACCCGGTCAGTGTGTCATGGAATAAATCAGATAATTCAAGCCCATCTGGTAGGCAAGATTTGCAAAGCGGGTTGGATAACGCGGATGGTAGGTGTGTTCCCAGCCGTCGCCCATATCCGTATTCCAATTGATCAACACCATAATCCGGCCATCATCGTCCAGGATGGCGTGTAACGATGCCTCGCCCACATCACGCTCCGGCTGGGCATTTTCATTGCCCAAAGCCGGAATCATCTGCGGCCCATCAATATCGTAATACACCCGGAAAATCTCATGGTCAGCCTGCAATCTGACGATTTCGCGCTCCGGAAATACTGCGGAGAATGAGCTTTCGAATGCCTGCCATTCGCGCGTTCCCCAAAAGTCATCAATCAGCAGAAAACCACCGCGCAGCAGATATTCCCGCAGATTGCCCAACTCTGATGGAGAAAAATAAGGCCCGCCGTTGCGCCCGACTTCCAGCATGTACAAAAACGGATACTCAAAAATCTCATCATTATCCAGACGCAATACAATCGGCTCAGGCATCACTCTGACATTGCTCAGGCGCGCCACCCCGCGCAGGAAATTCCGATCAGCATCCGGAAAATCAACAGACCAGGGGCCATAACCAAAACCGCCCTGGTAGTACGAATCATATTGTACGCGCGCAAAGGCGAATTCACCGGCAATGTCAGGTTCAATGGGGTCAATACTGGGGAAGCCCGATTGCGGGATGGCCGGCTGAGCAAGCAAGGGTTGCGCGCTAACCGACATAGGCATCAAGACATGCACAAGAAGTATCAGCAGTAACACCCTGATCTGCGATGTCGGGATCAGTGTGTTTTCAAGCCAGGATTGTGTAGTGGGTGCGCTCAACATGGTGAACCAGTGTCTGATGTGCCGGCATTGCAGTTTGGTGTAAGCTGATCCGGATTTCAACCCAATCACAACTGAAGTCTTGCAGAAAAAACCGGGAGCCCGCCATGACAATAAAAACAACACCCCTGATCCTGCTCAGCCTTGCCCTTGCAGCCTGTCAGGATACCGGTGATAACACGCCCGTGGAACTCAGCCTGTCAGTCATATCCAGCGCCCCCCATCTGGTCACGGGCGGGGACGCTCTGATTGAAGTGCGTTACCGTCCAAACGACTTCCGCACACCTGAACTCATGCTCAACGGCTCTGCTGCCGGTACAGATCTTTTCAACCGCTCACACAGCGTTGAACAGGATGGGGTCAGGATTGTAAATACGCTGGTCACCGGCCTGACCGAGGGCGAAAACACCCTGACCGCGTCACTGAATGGTTCACAAGCCAGCATTACACTGGTGAATTACCCCAAGACTGGCCCCGTGATCTCAGGTGCGCAGCAAACACCGTATGTTTGCCTGCAGGACCTCGCCCCAGACCGGGAAGGCAACCCCCGTCGCTTTGCAATTGGTAATGGCGAGTACCTGGATGTCAGCAGTCAATCTGAGGATTGTGCACTGCCCACGCGTTTTGACTACCTATATCGTGCGCAAGACAGTGAAGGTTTTGTCGCGCTGAATGACCCCAGGCAGTTGCCTGACAATGTCGCTCTAATAAGTACTGCCATGGGTCAGCAAGTGCCTTTTATTGTCAAACTGGAGACGGGCACCATCAACCGGGCGATCTATCAAATCGCTACGCTGTACGACCCAGAATCACAATCCGGTCGCTCATTCGGGTGGAACGGACGCTTGGTGTACAGTTACGGTGGTGGCTGCGAGGCGGGATATTTCCAGGGCACGTCCACCGGCGGCGTTTTGCGCGAGTCCACATTGGCGGCCGGTTATGCCGTCGCCTCATCCACCCTGAATGTGAATGCGCAGGGAGGATGTAATGACGTGTTGTCCGCTGAAACCACCATGATGGTGAAAGAACATTTTACCGAACACTATGGTCCACCCGTGCATACCATTGGCACAGGGGGATCTGGCGGTGCCATGCAGCAACTGCTGATTGCGGGTGCTTACCCCGGCATTCTGGATGGTTTGCTGATCAGCATGACTTTCCCGGATGCAGTGACCTATTTCACCGACTCACAGGAATGCAGCGGTCCCTGGCGCCGCTATGCAAACGACCCGGCCAACGGTCTGGATGAAGCCACCCGCACTCTTATCGGCGGCTGGCCGAACTGGTATCTGTGTGACCAGTCTCTGGGCTTACGTCCGGATCGCATTTCGCCTTTTGATTGTTCCGCAGAAATTCCGGCCATGCTGCATTACCATCCACAAACCAATCCCGGTGGCGCCCGATGCTCCATTTACGATGGTATGCGCAATGTCTTTGGTGAAAAGGTGTTCCCGGACATCAACAAAGATCGCGCGTTTGCAGTCAGCCCTCATGACAACGTGGGTGTTCAGTACGGCTTGATGGCGCTCAACCAAGGCTTGATAGATAAAGCGCTGTTTCTGGATATCAACGAGAAATTCGGAGGCTGGGATATCGATTACCAGCCGACAACCGAACGTACACAAGGCGATAGTGACGCCATCCGTATCGCTTATGAAACCGGTCGTATTAGCAATGGCAGTGCGGGATTATCCCGCGTGCCCATCATTGATGACCGCCCCTATCTTGATCACGAAGGTAACTTTCACGCCAGTGTGTACTCATTTGTGACGCGGGCAAGGCTGGAACGGGACAACGGCCATGCGGACAATTACGTGATCCGTCGTCATCAAAGTTCACTGTCACTGGCGGATGAAAATCTGATGCTGATGAATCGCTGGCTGGACTACATCAAAGCGGATACCAGCAACCGACCACTGCTTGATCGTATTGCGGCCGCGCGGCCTGCTGAACTGGCGGATGATTGCTTCACACCTGAGGGCGAGCGCATTGTTGAACCGGCAGTTTTTGATCTGACACGTATCCTCGACGGTACGCAGGCTGATGCAGATCAGGGGCGTTGCAATCAACTGTATCCTCCGCATGCTGGCTTACGTCTGGTGGCAGGTGCCCCACTCAGCAATGACATCATGAAATGTTCATTGAAACCCATCGACTATGATGATTACCGGGTTGAATTTACTGCGGACGAAAAACAACGCCTTGAGGCAATCTTCCCGCAAGGCGTTTGTGATTGGTCGCAACCAGGGCAGGCACAAGCCAGCAATGACACCTGGCTGTCTTTTGGTCCGTCACCCGTTAACTTATACCGCCCCTGAAACGTCCAATGAAGCGCGTGAGCGTCGACTGGCAAGGATGCCAATCACGCTCAGGCTCAGACCTGATACAAACAAAGGAACATCGCCAATCGGTATGCCGATGGACTCCAGCCCGGGCAAGGCCACGAGGATGCCACCAAAAACAATCAGAACCCGTCCAACACCGGACCACAATCCGGTTTTGTCCAGCAAACCCAGCACCGGCATGTAGCCTTGTAGACCGCCGGCAATCAGGGTAATTCCCAGCGCCACCACAATTGTTGTGAGCACAATATCCGACACCGACCCCTGCATGATCAGTGCCGGCTCAAGCACAAAAAAGAAAGGAATAAAATAAATCACACTACCAAGCTGCATGGCTTTAAAGCCGGTTTTTAAGGCAGAAGCACCTGCGATACTGGCCGCTGCAAAGGCGCCCAGCGCGACCGGTGGCGTGATAAATGACAGCATACCCCAGTACAAAATGAACAGGTGCACACTCATGGGGTCGAGACCACCCTGCACAAGTGCGGGTGCCAGTACAATCGCCAGAAAAATATAGGCGGCGGTCACTGTCATACCAATACCCAGAATAAAGCTGGTAAATGCCCCCATCAGCAGCAACATCAATATGGAATCACCCGCGATAAACAGCAGGTCGTTAACCAGCGTGCCCGACAATCCAGTGACAGACAGAGCGCCCACAATCAAGCCGACGCCAGCCATAATAGCCAATAGCTCCACCAGCAACTTGCCGCAGGCCACCAGGAATGCACCGGTTTTATCGAGATCCCAGCGATTTTTAGGAGAGAGCTGATTCAACACCAGCAACATGCCGGTGGCATAAAATGGCGCCACCGCTTCACGCTGCATAAACACCAACAAAAAAATCAGCACGGCAAACGAGGCCATGTAGAACCAGCCTTCTTTCACCGTATCACTGAGTTTGGGCAACTCCTCACGCGGCGTGCCTTGTAAACCCTGGCGTGCAGCATAGGCATCGATCTGCATAAACAAGCCAAAAAAGTACAGCAAAGCAGGAATAGTCGCCGCGATTGCAACCGTGGTGTAGGGCACATTCAGGAAGGTTGCCATCACAAATGCAGTGGATCCCATGATGGGCGGCAACAGCACACCACCGGTAGACGCACAGGCCTCCACACCACCGGCATATTCACGCGAAAACCCATTTTTACGCATGGCCGGAATGGTCAGCGGGCCAGTGGACAGCACGTTGGTAATCACACTGCCGCTCATAGATCCCATCAAACCACTGGATACGATCGCTACTTTGGCAGAACCGCCGCGCACGTGACCAAACCCGGCAAAGGCCAGATTGATAAAAAAGCGTCCGCCACCAGTGTGCTGCAAGGCCACACCAAAAATCAGAAATCCAATCACTAATTGCGCAAACGCACGAAAGGGCAAACCGAGAATACTTTCGATACTCATCACATGGTATGACGCGGTTTCGGCAGCAGATGAAGCCATACCTGAGATTGGACCGGGCATCTTGTCCGCAAAAATCGGATAAATCGAAAACACCAGTACCAGCCAGAACAGTGTCGCCCCGCCGCAACGCCGCACAGCTTCCAAGGCAAGGGCCCACAACATATAACTCATGAACACTGCAGTGTCGGGCGCGGAAAACTCCCAGCCATAATCCAGCATGGTTTCCGAGTTTATAAAAAAGAATCCGCAGATACCAAACGTCGCCACACTCAGAATTATGTCGTACCAGTAGCGGGTAGCATTTTTAACGGGCGGATAAATCAGAAAACTGAACGGCAGCAGCAGTGCCAACAAGGCATAGTAATAGTGATTCTGGACGGTGATTACAAACTCCATCAGTGGCCGTTCGGAGAACAAGCGCAAGGAGTCCATCGCCAAAAACACACTGAGAATTGCTGCAACCGCCACCAGCCAGCGCAGCAGCACCGGCATTTCTGTTGAAGATCTGAACGCGGTTAAACCGTTATTATTTTTATTATCGAGTATTGTGCTCACGGCTCAGTTGTTTCCCATATAGGGGCAAATCCTGCAGCGCGCAGGCGTTCCGCACGCAGTTGATGCCAAGCCGTCAAAAATTCTTGCTGATCACGAATCCGCCGCCCCGTCACCTCGGTCCATGCACTGGCCAGTACGTCCTGGCGGCGTATCAGATCTGCGTTGTGAGCTTCGTATGCATCTGTCCACACCCCAATTTCTTTCCAGTAACGCACAGCCCCTTCATGGTAGGGCACAACCCAGTCAAACACCTGAAACTCCAGAGCCCAGCCTATGGCGCCTGGATCCGCATCCTTGTAGGTGTCGTAATTTTCGTTCATTACCCGGGTCAGCCAATAAACAGTATCTTCATCCTGCTCAGCCTGTGTAATCAGAATGGGGTAAGGATAGGTGCCGGCCTCTTGGGGATTTTCATCACTGATGCCCGGGCCACGGGTTGCGTTGTACTTTGTGAAGTACGGCGCAACGTTCAACAAACGCTCCCAGCAGGCGTCATCATCATGCGGGGCCGGCAACCAGGCGATGCCCCGTGGCGAAGCTTCAAGCCGACGTGTAGGTCCTGAGACGGTCGTGCCAAACGCCACATCTACATCGCCGTTGATGATGCCTTCCCAGGCTGCGTCATAGCCCGGAAAGTCGACCCGCACCACGTCATTCCAGGTCAAACCGCCGCAGGCAAGGTAGGCTTCCATAGAAATATTCAGCGCCGGCGCGGCACGCACAAACGGCACACGGCGACCCCGTAATTCTGCAAAGGTAGACACTCCAATATCAGCGGCAACCGCAACTGCCTGATTGCTCAGGCCACTGGAACTCATGACCATGCGAAGTGGCTGCGGTCCCCACTCCGGATCTGCAAACTGGTACACCCCTTCCTGTGCAAAGTACGTCGCAACACCATTGGCTGAGAATTGCACTCGCCCGGTTTTAAGCGGTAACAAACGGGAAACATCGTTCTGCCCGGGAATAACCCTGAGTGTGACATTGTACTTTTCACGCAACATGGCCCCGATGGCAACCGATTGGTTGTAACCAGTTGTTCCCAGATTGTAGGCCGTCCACGCCATTTGAGCGGGCAATTGTGGCTGATCGCTCTGTGCGGATACGGGCCTGCTGCCAGTGATCACAACAGCACACAACAGACCGGCTGCCATCCCCATCAAACTATTTCTGACAAATGATTGGCGACCTGCGCCGTGTATGACACTCAAGTGCTTGAGTTGCATTATTATTCTCCCGGAAGGGCATTTGGCAAAGACGCCAAAGATTATCAGGGACAGTAACACAGTGGAAGAAATATGCGATACTTCGCCGCGAAGACGTGGCAGCCTGTCACAAAAGGTCATTTCGGAGAATCATGGCAAAACTGACAATCAACAGCCTTCTGCGTGATGCAGTATCTGTTAGCGGAAAAAACCTTCCGTCCGGCAAGTGGATGGAGGTCGAGGCCAATTCGGTGATTACACTGATCAAGGCGCTTGAGAAATTGTACCCGGGCTGCGGCTCGGCTTTGACAACAGCATCTGTTGCCATTGACGGCGACATTTATAGCGAGGACGCATTGACAGAACCCTTGGACGAGCTCAGCGAAGTCGTTTTTATCCCATCGATCGAGGGCGGTTAACCGCCCTCTCTCAATTTTTTACCTGATATCCGTCAGTGATTACTGACGAGTACCTGTTACAGCAATTGGTCCAAAATCTGTATTGAACTGGCCGGCGAGCTGGTCACCTGACACGGTACCGTTAAATGCCAGGGTGATTGTCTGACCTTGTGCATCAATAGTTGTGCTGAACTGAACAGCTTCGCCGTCAACTGTGATGCCGTTCAGTGCTGCTGAACCCAGGTCTGTTGAACTCATTTCGCCAGTCATGTCTGGGTTGATGTTCAAGTTACCGTTCATCGCGCCAACCGGTGTATCAATGGTAATTGCCCATGCACCCACCAACGGGTGCGGTGCTGAGGTGCCGGCACATGCTGTCAGCAGCAACGCCACCGCAAAACCCATCAGCAAAGATGCTATTCTTGTCTTCATTACGAATTCCCCTTAAAAGAATTGTTATTTGCCCAAATGTTATTCAGAACTTTAAAATTGTTACCCGATATCTCGCGGAAGCACCTGACTATTGGCAAACGCTGTTTCGTCTAACACTGCATTGTTAAATTCCTGGAAAACCACTCGCTTAAAATGCAGCGCCTACTGTGATATTGAAATACCAAAGGGTCAACGCATTTTCGGCGATTCCCCTTAAAATAGTGACCAATGGCCTATCAGTTTTGAGCAAAGCATCTTTGTCTGGAATTAATGGTGTGCTACAAAGGCGTCAGCACACATCCAGATATCCTGCAGACCACTGACAGATCCCCAAATTACCTTGCCAACAAGAGGCACACCATGATCGAACTTCAAATTAACGGAGAAACGAGGCAACTCGATATTGAGCCGGAGATGCCCTTATTGTGGGCACTTCGCAATGAACTGGGGCTGACTGGCACCAAATTTGGGTGCGGAATCGCTGCCTGCGGCGCCTGTACAGTTCATGTTAACGGACAGGCCATCCGCAGTTGTGTGACACCGGTCAGTGCCGTGCAGAACACTCAGATTACCACCATCGAAGGGCTCTCTGCCGGCGGCCTGACGCCAGTGCAGCAAGCCTGGATTCAACACCAGATTCCCCAGTGTGGTTATTGCCAGTCCGGCATGATCATGGCAGTGAGCGCACTGCTTGAGTCCAACCCCAACCCCGACGAGCAAGCCGTCGCGAACAGCATCAGTAATGTTTGTCGCTGTGGTACGTATCCGCGTATCAGCAAAGCCATTGCCGGATTGATTGCAAACCGCACCGACACCCCCTTTGTTGATGCGACCGCGGAGGCCAGTGTATGAGTATTTCACGCAGACGTTTTTTATTAGGTGCCGCCGTTGTCGGTGGCGGATTGCTGCTGGGTTATGCCAGCACACGCCCCAGCCGCCAGAGTATCGCCAACCGCGACTATGCTGAGGATGGCCAGACGTTTCTGACAACCTGGTTGCGTATTGATCCAGACAATATCGTGACGGTTATTGTGCCGCATTCGGAAATGGGACAGGGTGTACTGACGTCTCTGCCCATGATGGCTGCAGATGAACTGGATGCAGACTGGGCGAATGTCCGTGTCGAGCAGGCTCCTGCAACCGACCTGTTTGCCAACGGCGTGCTGGTTAAAGGTTTTGCGGCCTCCATGGGTTTTGCTGCGCCGGCGTTCCTTAACAGGACGATGGATTTTGTGACCTTAAAAGCTGCTGAAATCATGAATATGCAAATCACCGGTGGCAGCAGCTCCGTGCGATTTACGGGTGAAATGGGCATGCGCGCGGCCGGCGCGGCTGCTCGTGAAATGCTGGTTAAAGCCGCTGCGCAAGCGTGGGATGTGCCCGCCTCAGAAATCGCAACACGCAACAGCCGGGTTTATCACGAAGCCAGCAACCGCAGCCTGAGTTATGGTGAACTGGCCAGCGCGGCGGCGCAGTTTGAACCGTCTCGTTCACCCGTGCTGAAACGCCCTGATCAGTTCACGCTGATGGGTACATCGGTGCCCCGCGTTGACATCCCTGCCAAAGTGGACGGCACCGCGCAATTTGGTATCGACGCCATGCCAGAAGGCATGCTTTATGCGGCAGTCACTACCTCGCCGGTGTTTGGTGGGCAATTACAAAGCGTTGGCAACAAAGATGCTGCACTGCAACAGCGCGGTGTTGTTCGTATTGTTGAGCTCAGCGATGCCGTTGCGGTAGTCGCTGACAACTACTGGCGGGCTAACAAAGCGTTGGCACTGCTACAACCGGTTTTCAGCAGCACCGACGCAGACAACCGATCCAGCACTGATATTTTTGCTGACTTTGATGCGGCACTGGATAACGGCGAACGTTTTGAAGATGTGGTGGTGGGTGATGCCGGGCAAGCTCTGGCCAGCACCGCCGATGTGATCACTGCAAACTATCGCGTACCATTCCTGGCGCACGCCGCCATGGAGCCCATGAACTGCACGGTGTTGTTCCGCGAGGGTCGCTGTGAGGTGTGGACCGGCACACAAGACAACCTTGGTATTCGCGGCAGAGTTGCCACGGTAGCCGACCTCGACGAAAACTCGGTCACTGTACACCCGTTTTATCTGGGGGGCGGTTTTGGCCGTCGCCTGCCGATGTCAACCAACACCATTGATCAGGCTACGCTGATCGCACAGCAGTTTGATGTGCCTGTACAAACCTTGTGGAGTCGTGAAGAAGATACCCGCCAGGACTATTATCGCCCAGCGGTAAGCAGTCGCTTCCGCGCCGGTTTTGACAGCAGTGGCAATCTGGTAGCCTGGGAAAATGCCTATATCGGTAAAAATGAGCCGGTAGAAGCCGCCCATATTGCCTACAGCATTCCCAATCAGAAGATTGATTATGTTGAGAGCCCAACCCATGTTCCGTTTGGCGCATGGCGCAGTGTTGCACACTCACAGCACACGTTTTTCCTGGAGTCCTTTACTGACGAGCTGGCATGGAAGCAGCAGCAGGACCCGCTGCAATTCAGACTATCGATGCTCGCCAATAAACCGCGCCACGCGCGCGTGCTGCGCGAAGCTGCCGACAAGGCCGGATGGTCAACACCTGCCCCCGCCGGTCGTGCACGCGGCATCGCACTTCAGGAAAGTTTCGGAAGTATCGTTGCGGAAGTTGCCGAAGTGTCATTGACTGACGATGGCCGCGTCCGCGTTGAGAAAGTGACCTGCGCCATCGATTGTGGTCGCGTGGTGCACCCCGACAATGCTGCCTCTCAAGTGGAGAGCGGCATCATTTACGGACTGACAGCCGCCATGTATGGTCAGATCAGCATTGAGCAAGGTCGCGTCAAAGAAAGTAATTTCCATGACTATGAAATGCTGCGTTTGTCCGAGTCTCCCGAAATCCAGGTGGTACTGCTGGAATCAGAAGGCGCTTCAATCGGTGGATTGGGTGAACCTGCCACGCCGCCGATTTCTGCTGCCGTGAGTAATGCGCTGTATGCGCTGACGGGCCAACGCGTCAGAGAGTTACCATTAAAAAATTACCGCTTCCTGCCACCGCCGGTTGAGCGTGGCGCGGTTGATGCGTGATGTAATTCGGCAATAAAAAAAACGGCTACCGATTGGTAGCCGTTTTTTATTGCGCCAGCAGAAAGTTACAACTGATCGACCATGTTGGTCTGAATCATGAATTGCTGAAACTCTGCGAACTCCAGACCACCGGTTTTGTCCTTATCCATCATGGCAAATACCAAGGCCAATTGCTGACGCGCCTGCTCGGGCATCTCATCCAGACTGACGCGACCATCCATATTTTTGTCGAACATACCCATACCCAGCGAAGTGAAGTAATCGGGTACATTGATTTCGAAGTCGTTCTCGCGCGCCTCTGCGTAGCGGAAGGAAATACCGCCGTACAACATCTCTTCCCAGGTCTGCTCACCAAAACGCACGGTGACTGTCGGGTCAGGGTTGCTCAGATTAGCCGTTGAATTGTCATAGGTAGTGCGGTGAATAACCAGAGTGCCGGCCGGCACCGCTATAGGCTGTTGAAACTGGAAGTAACGCTGCCAGTTAAAATCGTAATTTGGCACGGATAACACCACTTCTTCGCGGCCATCGGGGTAACGCAGTGCAAACTCGGATGAACGCCCCCGGTAGTGAGCATGCGGGAACAGGCTGTAGATCACCGCATCACGCTGGAAAGCATAGTAGGAGCTCTCTTCGTGCTCAGCCTCACCCGCAGGAATATTCAAATCCTGGTTGATGATCGAATAGTGCTGAAGCACGTGGTGAGGCGCTTCATCCGCAAAATATAATCCGATTTTGGTCTGATCACGGGTTTCACGGCCGTAGGTTGTGTAATGCATTTGTGTATAAAACGATGTGCCTGCAGGCACAAATACACCGGTGTCTTCCGGATACACGTAGGTGTCATTTCCTGGCACAAACGTCATTAACTGTGGCTGGAACAAAGACGAGCTGCTGTTACCCATACCACCGGGCACGGAGCCAAAGGTGGCAATGGCATGGTGCACAACCTGACGATCACCCGGGGCAATCTGTACAGCTTTTACCCAGACGTCGCGATCCAGTGTGTTAGGTACCTCAAAAAACTGATAGTCCAGGGATCCGGTGGCAGGAATATCAAATTCCGGCAGCGTTATAATGTAGTCAGGCTCTCCCATCGACCATTCGGTCAACTGCGCATCCACGGCGGTCAGGGGGTCATCACCTGCACCGCGAGGCGAGCCAGCATCTATCCAGGATAAGAGTTGCTGTTTTTGCTCAACAGACAGACTCATGTCGTGCATAAATTCACCGATCGCAGGATCAGCATGCCATGGCGGCAT
>JAUYSM010000047.1 GCA_030696315.1 Pseudohongiella sp.
CCCATGGTATAGGGATAGGGATAAAACAACTGCAAGGTCTGGCCACCTGCGCTGGTGATGACGGGCTGAATCGAATCCTGTCTTGCCTGCTCTTCTGTTTTGAGCTGTACCCGAATCTCCTGGTCGAGTCCTGGCCGCGAGGTAAAGTTGGTGGCGTAAGCAACAAACCCTTCTTTGCGAATTTCGATACGTTGTGTGGCTGCAATCAGTTCCAGGGTTTGGTTGGCCGCACCCTTGAGCTCGCCATCTACATACAATTCAGCATCCGCCGGCTCAGCAATAACGCGCACCAGGCTGGTCACAGGATCCAGTGCAACCGTAATGTCCTGCCCTTGCTCTGCTGTGGTTCTGATCGTGCGCGCGGCCGTATTAAAACCAGTGCGGAATAATCGAACATCATGCGCCTGATCTGGAGGCAAGGACACTTCGAGGGGCGTCTGGCCCCGGAATTCACCGTTGATAGTGACATTGGCATTGCCGGGAATTGAACGGATAAACACCAGACCGTCGGCCGCCTCAAGTGTGACATCCGGCACAAGGATGTCAGCACCGGCACTCACCTGCAAATCATCCTGCCAGGCTTTGTATCCGCTGCGTTTTAAGGTGATGTCGTAGGCGCCTTGCAACAACTCAATCTGCGCAGGGGTGACACCCAGTACTTCACCATTAGCGATGATGTCTGCACCGACAGGCAGGGTGTTAAAACTGACACTTGCCCAGGCTGGTGATAGCGCGACATCAATTGACTGTTGTTGCAGACGCCCCGCAACGTCAATGCTGTTGGCAAAGTCGAGATAGCGTTGCTGTTGCACCTGCAGGTTATAGGTGCCGGGTGGAATTTCAACATCGGTTAAGGGGCTTATACCCAGATCCACACCATCCAGTAACACACGTGCTCCGGTAATCGGCACGCCGTCTTCGCCCAGCACCTGCACACTGACCAGTCCGGGTCTTGGTTGCAATTCAACCGGATGCGTCTGTGCCTGCTCAGTACCCACACGTATGTCGACACGGGTCTCGAAATAACCCGGCGCACTGACCTGCACCTGATAGTCGCCTGAGCGCATCAAATACCGCGGGCCGACTTGCACAGCAATTCCACTGACAATATCGACCATCGCATCGGGCGGATTAACCTCAATAAACACCGAGCGTGCAGTCAATACAAACCAGGCCGGTAAACTGACAAGCAACACAGCGGCACCAATCACAAAGTGATACCAGCGTACCGCCAGCTTGATCCGTTTTTGAGGCGGCGGCGGGGGTGAGAAATCTACCGGCGTAATACTGTCTATCTCATCCGGAGACGCGATCATGCCTGTCTGTTCAGGTTTGTATGAATTGTCCTGCATGGAATCAGCGCCTGTCGACTGCAGCTACTTGCTCGTTGCACGAGATGGTCAAAGAATTGAGTTGCTGGCCAAACCCTACAACAAACTCCTCCCGAACATCGCGGAACCCGGGTCGGGTGCCCACCGCGACATAACGACCGGGTTTCAGCTGTAGGGTTGTTTCTGTAAAACTGCCGAGCCGGCCAACCTGGAAAATGGTCACGTCGGTTGCATTATTGGACACCAGCGTCAACTGCACAGGTATTTGCATATCCTGAAGCAGCTGCTCTGTGCGCGTGATCTGACTTTGCAGTCTTGGGCCGAGCGACATTTGTGTATCTTGCTCAAGATCCCTGGCGAGGTCAGTTGCGATTTTTAACACCGCATTAGCCTCATCAAACGCGGCGCTCTCAGACAAACGCAGCGGGTTGTTGAGATTCAATTCAAGCAGCTCATCAAGTTGCACACGTCGCGCAGAGTAATCACGGCCCTCCTGAGCAAACACCAGATTATTATCTAACGCGAGAATGGCATCGTAGGCTGCAATAGCTTCTTGCCATTGTTCGGCACTTTCCAGCGCCAGTGCGCGGGTGCGCTGCGTTTCAATCGCCTTCAGTGTCAGTTCCGTGCGGGTCTGGTCGATGGCTTCCTGAGCCTGCTGATTGCCCGGTTTGATTTGTAAAGCCTGCTCAAACGCAACAATCGCCTGATCTGATTGCGACTGCTGTAGCAGCGCGAAACCCTCGGACATTGCCTGCGTAAAGCGTGCATCAATCTGCAATTGCGCGTTACGTGCCATCAGTTCACTGATACGCGGATGATTACTATCCAGCGCAGAGGCCTGCTCGATTAATGCGCGCCCTTCTGCGATCTGTCCGCTGTTTTGTAATTCATCCCCTTCTGTTAACAGCCGTTCAACCTCGTCGAGTACCTGCGCTCGGCGCATGCCATCGTCTGCCGCAGCACTGGTCAGATCAATCTGTGCTGCCAGCGAAAAACTTTCCAAGGCAGTGGCGGCGTCAGAGGCCAGCAGTGCGGCTTCACCTGCCGTCATCAAGCGCTGAAATTCCTGCGGGCGTAGCGCCTGGAGTTGCGCAAGCGCCTGGTCACTTTGCTGGTACGCTAAGGTTGCTTCCGCAAAGTTGGCTACCCGGTAAAATTCATCACCGCGACGCGCACTGGCCACCGCGGCATCATAGTCCTCAGCAGCCCATGCGGAGACGTTGGTTACCTGCAGATCCGTCTGACGCTCCAGCAGACTGGCCAGTGCATCCTGCGCCTCGCGGCGTTGACGAGCGATTTGTGCTTCTTCAAAAGGCGACAACGCAGGCCCAGTCGGCTGGGTCGGGGCTGAAACGGCCGGCGTTTCGATAACAGGCTGGGCGACTCTCGGTGTCAGCGGTAGCTCGTACTGCTGGACGACATTCGGCAGCACAAAGATGACTGCCAGCGCCAGCAGTACCAGCGCAGCCAGCGCGACCCAGATCCAGGCCGATATTTTTTCGTTCCCTGCGGCCTGCATCAGAGCCCACCCGTTTCCGTCAGGTAGATTTCCATCAGGATGTCTCGCCATTGTTGATACTGCTCTTCAACAGTGCCGGTGAGCATGATTTGACGATCATCCAGTTCAATCACTTTAGGCGCGACCTCAGCCTCGAGAGAGGCGCTCAGCTCGCTTAACGCGGCAATGTGCATTTGCGCCTGCTGCGAGCGCTCAAAACCACTGCGTACCAGATACGCGCCAGCGGCGACGCCCGTAATGCCAGCCATCTGTGCGCCAGCATTGTTTTGTCCAACGGCGGCTATACCGCCGGCGATTGCTGCCGCGCCCGTGATGAAGCGTCGGCGCGCAGAGCGCTCAGCTTCCTCAAGGGCCATGGTCTCGGTAAAACTCTGCTCACGCCACGCGTCATACGGGCCACGCATCTGCCGAGCGTAGGTTGCGTAATAATCCTGCACAGTGTCCACAAACAGGTTGTCCCGCTCTCGGATGTCGAGAATACGGATCAGCGCGGGATCATTTTCGGCAGGCAAACGCGTCAGCGTTGTGATGCCACGTTGATTTTTGGTCAAGTAACTGCCAAATATCTCGGGAGCAAAATTAGCTGCAAACTGCAGCTCTGATACGGTCCGGATAGTCCGTATCTGGTCGTCGCTCATTGAGCCTTGCCGAAACGCCAGCAGGTCGTTGGCAATGTTGTTGTAAATCACCTGGAATGGGTCGTGCGACTGGCGCTGAGTCAGATCATAGTTGTATTGGCTGATGTGCTCTTCATACTCGCGGGTGTACCAGAGCATGCCAGTCGAGTCGGTTACCGTCACTTTTATGATCATGCCTTCGCCATTCGATAACAGTATCTGACCATCCAGATAAACATCCATCGTGGTGGTTGGCGCAGGCAGCACGCGGACGACACCCCAGTTTCCTGAGCGCTGCAGTGTTTCTGCCATCAAATAGGGAGCATACCGGGATTCGGCTCTACGGATCTCCGGATTGGTACGATCCAAATCGTCTTCATCAATTTCATCGATGCCCGGATCGAACACCCGTATACCAACATCCAGTAACAAAGCGTCGTCCATAGGGACGTCGCCCTGAACTATCGGCACAAACTGCGTCGATTTTACGGATGTCGTGGCGCAAGCAGCCAATGACATCAACAGCACAACGCTGAAAACATGCAAAGGTTTAAAAAACTGCCTCATCAATAGCGTCATATCAACCACCTTACTGCAAAAGCCCTGTGTAACGACGGTATTCATCCCAAAGTCTTTCGCGCAACTCTGGATCAGGTTCATTCATGGCTGCTTCGCGAATTTGACGCGCAACAACATCATCGTTATCTCCGCCGGGAATATCCTCTGGAACTGGATAAGCACCTTCCGCCGGAGCGGACGGCCCACCCTGACGACCACCCATCGAGCCACCGGAGCCGCCACTTTGTGGACCTTGACCTGCTGTGCCCGTGCTGGCAATCACGCCGCCAGGAAATCCACCCTGTTCGCCTTGACCTCCCTCGCCTTGACCCTGGCCTGGAAACTCCACACCAGGCATGCCACCTGCCCCGGCTTGTTCATTGTAAAGACCGGCAGGATCACTACCAACTTCGTTACTCTGTCGTTGGGCTCGGCTGCGCTCAGCCAGAATGATGCCATCAAAATCCTCGTAGCCTCGCCCAAGAGCGCCGTCCAACACCGCTACGCGATCGCGAGCGGTCATCACGCCACCACCAATACCGCCGGGCATGCCTGAACCAGCGCCCGGCATCCCCCCAGGAATTCCGCCAGTGCCTGTCCCTGGAAAACCACCTGTTCCCGTGCCTGGGTCCGTTCCTGTACCACTGCCGGCACCGGTACCTGGCATCACACCTCCTACCGGCATGCCCGCGACGCTGATACCACCGCTGCCAACTGTCACGCCACCTGCACTCACGCTGACGCCGTCGCTGCCCACTGTCACACCACCGGCGCTGACGCTGGCGTTTATGCCACCATCTCCGTTGCCGGATGCTGTGGACTGGGACCCACCGCTATTGCTTGTGCCAGCTGTTGAGCCGCTTGAGCTGGCCGATCCTTGGGCGCCTGCGCCTGGCATGGTGCTGTCACCCGGCAGACTGCCAGATCCCGGCGTGGCTGGTCGGCCTGAGCCGGCGCTGCCTGGCATCACGTCACCAAGCGCACCGGCGGCACCGGACGAAGAGCTCGCGCCCGCGGTGCTGCTGCTTCCAGAAGATGTGCTGCGCCCGCTGGAAAAATCCGGCAAGCCCGGCATAGACGCCGACGCTCCAGACTGCCGAGCTCCAGGAGACGGCATCGAGGGCATGCTACCCGACGAACCCGACGATCCTGCTGAAGAGCTGGATGCTGTTGAGCTTGATGATGACGACGAACTAGACGACGAACTCGATGAAGACGAACTAGATGTAGACGAACTAGATGAAGACGAACTAGATGAAGACGAGCTGGAGCTTGACGAGGGCGAAGGCATCGACGGCATGGATGATGACGGCATCGACGGCATTTGTGGCATGCTCGACTGCGTTTGCTGGGTTGTCTCACACGCGCTCAGCAATGCGGCCGACAGCCCCATGGCAATAACCAGACGGTGTTGCAACAGTTTCATTTTCTCTTACTCCATCTGCCCAAGGCAGATCGGTGATGATGTCTGATGATCAGACAAGTTGGCTGAACCATTATTGCGCTTCATTTAACGCAGATTCAATGCCACCCGTTTCATTGTCCAGTGATTCTACGGATTCAGCATCCGTTTCCGTTTCAGTGCTATTGCCCGCGATACGATCAGGATCATAGGGAAAACGATACACGAGCCCCCGGGTAATATCAGGTGTCCCTTCTTTCAGGGCCGGCCTGAGCACACTTCCACGAAGCGCCATGACCATGTCGCGCCTGACGTATTCGTTGATTTCAGTCGAGGCCTCTAGCACCTCAACGTTAGTTGTCCGGCCATTACGGGTCAAATCAAAGCGCATCGTTACCCACGGCCAGACACGTCGCTCCTCAGAACGCATTGGTCTTGAGGATGAAAACGCACTTGCCATGGCTGGTGCACCACTCGAGGCTAGTTCGGAAGTTGGTTCTGGTTGCATAAAATTTTCAAAACTTGGAATCAATACCATGCGATCAAACACGTCCGTCTTCAGGGCATCGTCCTCATCTGCCAGTATTTCCCAGGCCTGCTTATAGATCATTTCAGCGCCTTGCCGCCGATCAAACAGCAAATTCCAGTCAGCCATGTCCAGCACTGCCTCGGCATGCAATTTACGCATTTCCCGTTGAATCGATGAGCCTGGTGTTGACTCCTCTACCCGACGTGCTCTCATGCTAATGACTTGATTCAGAACATACTCACCCTGCAGGAAAGGATTGTTGTGATGTCGATAGTCGCCATCAGTAATTCTCTCTATCCAGTCATCATCAACCTTGCGCGTTTTGGCATAGAGCGTTTCCGGGCGGCTCTGGACAGCGGTGCGATGCATCAACCATGAGAGGTAAGCGAGTCTGTGCAGATAATGTTCACGCGGATATTTCTCTGGTTCAGCTTGCGCATCCACCAGACTTAATGCGGCACTGTACAGGCGGTACGCGTCAATCAAACGCGTTGCGGGCAGATCGCCACGGCGGTCGGCAAACGCGTCCAGATGCCACTCGGCGTAACTCAGCAATGCCGGTATCAACTCGGGATTGTCTATTCCAAGACTGCGGCTGTGAATATAGAAGTGGTATTGCTCCAGGCTGTCAGCTTCCTGCCACTCATTCATGGCCAAATGGCTGGCAACCTGCATTTTGATTGCCGGCGCTTGCTGCAGGCTGAACAGTCCGTTATTGACACGGCTGATGTGTACTGCGCGCTCAAGCATGGCCAAGGCTTCAGAATGGTTATTGTCTGCCTGCATCAGCCTGGCCAGACTGATCATCGACTCGGCGATCATGGGATGCCAGGTATCCCCCCTGGATTCCAGCTCAGCGACTGCTTTTTCGAGTTGTTGCCTGTCCAGCCCAATGTCAGCGGTAGTCTGAGCGCTGACCCATAAGGGCATCAGCAACCCGGGGGTGATCAAACCCAGCGTCAGCAAAACATGCCGCGCGGCATTCAGGCTGTTCATGACCCCTGGCTTGAAAAATGCCACTAACGCGCCTGATACACTGTTGCTTAAGCAACTTCGTAAACACATACGGGGCTCTCCGGTGTGGAAGACCAACTCTATATCGCGCTGAAGTTTTTTCCTATCTCATTTATATGACAGACTATCGTAAGAAAAGTACCGGCACTTGCCAAAATTTATTTCGTCAGACCTCAATATCCAGCAATTTTTCACGCAACAACAGAGTAAATAGTCCATGCCGGAATTGCCAGAAGTAGAAACCAGTCGTCGTGGTATTGACCCCTATCTGTGCGGCAAAACCGTGCTGAAAACCCATGTACGTCAAACACAGTTACGCTGGCCGGTATCAAGCCAGATCATCTCGGAGCTGGCTGGGCAAACGATCACTCATACCGGTCGGCGTGGTAAATACCTGTTGCTGTTTACGCAACAAGGTTGTGTGATCATTCATTTGGGCATGTCGGGCAGTGTGCGTATTGTTGACAGCAGCCTCGCCATCGGCAAACACGACCATGTCGATATTGTGATGAGCGATGGTGTGATTCTGCGTTACCACGACCCGCGACGGTTTGGATGTCTGTTGTGGTCTGAACTGCCGGTCGAGCAGCACACGCTGCTCAGGTCACTCGGCCCGGAGCCTTTGACGGACGAATTTACCGGGCGCTACTTGTTTGAGCGCAGTCGCGGCCGCAAGGTGCCGATAAAGTCTTTTGTAATGGATAGTCATGTGGTGGTAGGCGTGGGCAACATATACGCCAATGAAGCCTTGTTTATGACGGGCATTCTGCCGCAAACGGAAGCTGGCAAATTGACGGTAGAGCGTTATGACCGCTTGGTTGGCTGTATCAAGCAGGTCATCAGTAACGCCATCACCGTCGGCGGCACCACACTGAGGGATTTTGTTGGTGGCGACGGTAAGCCGGGATATTTCCAGCAGTCGCTGCTGGTGTACGGGCGCGCCGAGCAGCCTTGTAAACAATGCGGAACCCTGCTGGTCGAAATCCGCCAGACCCAGCGCAGCTCTGTGTACTGCCCACTCTGTCAGGTCTGAGCGGCCAACTGCTCGCGTATGGCTTCTGCAACCAGAGGGTGCACAAATCGCGAAATATCGCCGCCATAGGAAGCAATTTCACGCACCAGTGTTGAAGATATATAAGAAAGATGTTCGTCAGGCGCCAGAAAAATGGTCTCGATGCCAGGATCCAGGGCTCGGTTCATGCCAACCAACTGGAATTCATATTCGAAGTCAGCCACCGTTCTTAGCCCGCGCAAGATCACATCGGCACCTCGTTGCCGCACAAAATCGATCAGCAGCGTGTCAAACGAGCAGACCTCTACGTTATCGAGGTGCGCCAACACCTTTCTGGCTAACTCAACACGCTTCTCTGTGGCAGGCGTATTAGCTTTCTGTTTGTTGACGCCGATGGCAACAATGACGTGATCAAACAACTTGGATGCGCGCTGCACCAGATCGGTATGGCCATTGGTGATGGGGTTGAACGTGCCCGGGTAAACCGCTGTTTTCATAAGTCTGGGTTCGTCGCTGATGTTATTTATTGTTTACACTACACCACCGCTTCATGCCTGTCAGCTAAATGCTGTGCTCGATGTGGTGCCGGATGAAGTGCACGATACGACGCTCAAGCCAATGCCGCTGACCGCGGGCGACAAACCCCACATGTCCACCTTCGTTGAGCACTTCGACATAAATGCTGGCACCGCTCTCATTTGCCAGCGGCAAGGCTTCTTCCGGAATGATGGGGTCGTTGCGACCGTGCACAAGCAATACCGGCACCTGCACTGCGGGCAAAAACTGACGACTGCTGCAGCGTTCGTAGTAGTCCTCTGCGCTGCTAAAACCATGCAGTGGCGCGGTAACCGCATCATCAAAATCCCATAAAGTTTTGACCGATTGTAGCGAGCCCAGCGCGTTGATGATCTGCAATTGATCGTCGTAACCACTGTGCTCGAAGTGTTGTCGCTTTGCTTCAAGATCACGACGCAGCCGATTTAAAAAGTAGCGCCCATACCAATAGGCCACACCGTTGTTCATGCGCCCGCAACACAGCGCCAGCAAAAACGGGTTTGAGACACTGACCCCCGCCAACACCCTGTTTTTATGAGCAGTCTCACTTAACCACTTGACGAGCACATTCGCTCCCAGTGAGTAACCAATCACAACAAGTTTTTGGTCTGGCGGCATTTCAAGCATAAGAGCGCTGATTACCTGCTCAACATCGTGAGAACATCCTGAGTGGTAAGCCACGGCGCTGCGGTTAAATTCACCGCTGCATCCGCGAAGATTCATCGCCACACTCTCGAACCCTTGTGCTGACAACTCATGCTGCATGGCAATCATGTAAGGCGAGTCTGCACTTCCCGCAAGCCCATGCAACAGGAACACCAAGGGCTTTTGGCTGCCTGCTGTGCGTGCGGCTGAGGTTTCAAAATCAACATCAATAAAGTCGCCGTCGCTCAGACCTATCCGGCGCCGATGTCGCAACAATTGTGGACTTGTCTGAAGTTTGCGCCAAACCGTCTGCAGGTGTCCCCCTGGCATCCACCATGGGGCAACAAAAGGCTCCCCAAAACTGAGGTCGGTGTTCAGGCGGTTCATGCTTCACTCTCTTGGCGTTCATAGAGACCATAACAGACCGCGCCGGCCTTGCCCTGTTTACGCAGCGCCCAATTGCCAGGAAACTCGCCGCTTTCACTGCCTTGAGGCAAGGCTTGGCCTGATTCGAGGTAAATATGGGCATGCGGTTTTAACAAACCACTGGCCTCTAATGCCACACAATCACTGCGCAGGACATCAGAAGCAAAAGGTGGATCCATAAAAACCAGGCCATAGCGCGTGAATGGCACATCCGTTCGCGTCTCTGCCCTGCTTAACTGCCGGGTCTTGATAAATTGCTGCGCGGTGCCTGTGTAAACGCTGCCTTGAGCACTCTGCAACACTGTCAGGTGCGAGTTGATCGCAGCGGCGGCCTGCGCGGAGGAATCTACAAACATCACATGCCGCGCGCCACGCGACAAGGCTTCCAGACCGCAGGCGCCGCTGCCGGCATACAAATCCAGACAATCCTCGTCCAGCGTGAGTCCTTGTAGCCAGTTAAACAGCGTCTCTCTGACACGGTCCGGCGTAGGGCGCAAACCCGGCACATCTGGAAAACGCAATTTACGCCCACGCCAGTAACCTCCAATAATGCGCAAGGTATTCTGCTGACCTGTTGGTTTTTTGCCACTCATGAAATGAACCCTGCTGTCAGGCGTTTGTGATTGCTCAACGGTTTGTTTCTGCAATTACTGTATAAGACTAAAAGTCGGGAATTGTACGTTGCCATCACCCGTTTTGGCAGGCGCAATTTATCCGGATAACAGAGTTTGTTTTTTTGGGCCCGAGCGAGTCATGACGTGTTGCCTGTCAGAATGCTAGACTGTGCGCCCTGATTTGCCAGACTGCGGATAACTTTTAATGTTCAGCTTTCTCAAAAAACGTCAAAACAATGCACCTGATCAAGGCAGCGAGCCGATCCCGGCGACGCAGTCGATTGCTGAGCCGGTGGCTCCCACTGTTGAGTCTGCAGACCCGGTTTCTCATGATGTTGTTACGAAAGTCGATGATTTTGCCCATGACACCTCTGTTAACGACGCCCTTGTTGATCGCACGCCCGTTGATCTTCCCCCCGTTGATGAAGTCTCAGTCGCCTCAGCGGAGACAAAGCCGCCTCTTGGGTTCTTCAGCAGACTGAAGCAGGGGCTTAGCCGCACACGCGAAAATCTTGCCGAAGGTCTTGGTGCATTGCTTAAGGGCCGAAAGACGATCGATGCCGCATTGCTAGAAGAGATTGAAATGCAATTGCTCAGCGCGGATGTCGGCATTGAGGCCACCGACCAGGTAATCGCCTCATTGACCGCCCGACTCAAGCGCAAACAGCTCACCGATGCCGACGCTTTAATGACGCAACTGCAAGCCGAACTGCGCGAGCTGTTGACCCCTTGTAGCGTGCCCTTGGTAATTGACACTGCACGCAAACCCTACGTCATCCTGGTAGTGGGCGTTAACGGGGTGGGTAAAACCACCACGATTGGCAAGCTGGCCCGACGCTTCCAGAATCAGAAGTTAAAGGTCATGCTGGCGGCCGGTGACACGTTCCGGGCAGCCGCGGTTGAGCAATTGCAGGCATGGGGCGATCGCAACCAGGTGCCCGTGGTTGCACAGGCATCTGGCGCAGACAGCGCGTCTGTCATTTTTGATGCCTATCAATCTGCCAAGGCAAAAGGCGTGGATGTGTTAATCGCGGACACCGCCGGACGCCTGCACAACAAGTCCAACCTGATGCAAGAGCTCGAAAAAATTGTGCGGGTGCTAAAAAAACTCGATGACAGCCTGCCGCATGAAGTCATGCTGGTATTGGATGCAACAACCGGGCAGAACGCGCTCAATCAGGCTCAAAGTTTTAACAAAGCCGTTAACCTGACCGGTTTGTGCCTGACCAAACTGGATGGCACGGCTAAGGGCGGGATGGTCTTCGCAATCGCTAAAGCACTGGCGCTACCCATCCGATTTATAGGCATCGGTGAACAAGCTGAGGATTTGCGACCCTTTAATGCCGATGACTTTGTTGCCGCGCTGTTTGGCCAATCCTCCAACAAAAACGCACCATGATTCGTTTTGATGAGGTCAGCAAGCGTTATGGCAATGGCCATCAAGCACTGAAACAGGTTTCATTTGAACTTGATCAAGGGGCCATGGCGTTCTTGACCGGCCGCTCTGGCGCGGGAAAAAGCACCCTGCTAAAGCTGATCATGCTGACCGAGCGGCCCGACCAGGGACAGATCGTAGTAGGCGCACGCAACATTCTGCGCCTGTCTTCCGCTCAAATTCCGTTTTATCGTCGCCGTATTGGTGTGGTCTTTCAGGATCACCAGTTACTTTACGACCGCAGCGTCTTCGACAATGTGATGCTGCCTTTACGTATTGATGCCTATGACAAACACGAAGCTGCACGGCGAGTGCGCGCAGCCCTGGATAAAGTCGGCCTGCTCAACAAAGAAAAGATGAACCCCATTACCTTGTCGGGAGGCGAACAGCAACGTGTGGGTATCGCGCGCGCGGTGGTGAATCGGCCTCAGATTCTGTTAGCAGACGAGCCTACAGGCAATCTTGATCCAGAGTTAGCGGCAGAGATCATGCTGCTGTTCGAGCAGTTTAATCAGGTGGGCGTTTCCATGTTGATCGCCAGTCACGATCTGTCACTGATAACTCGCCTGCGCCATCGCATTTTGACATTGGACCAGGGCGTGCTGGTCAAGGATGAGATGCATCCGAGTCGTCGGGACACACCCAGCCGCGGAGCAGACGCCTGATGTCCAGCTCATCGCGACCTAATCCCTCTGCGGGAAAAAACACGCCTAATCGCAAGACTGGCGCCAAGCGTGACCGTTCGTCCCGCCAAAAGCTGGCCGGCTGGCTGGAGCAACATGTCGAAGCGTGCGCAGATGCGCTGCAAAGCTTGCGAACACAAGCACTTAATACATTCATGAGCCTGGTGGTTGTCGCGATTGCATTGCTGCTGCCGGCCTTGGTGTACGTTGCTGGCAAAAACATGGCCCAGTTTGGCGACAGTCTGCAAAATACCAACCGAATCAGCTTCTACCTAGAGGCTGACATCACCGCGGATTCCGTGCAAACCCTGCAACAGGCCATGCAAAATCACCCGCTTATCGACCGCGTAGAGTTTGTATCCTCGCAACAGGCGGCAGCCGACTTTACCACCTGGTCAGGGCTGGGGGACGTCATTAGCAGCCTGGGTAATAATCCACTGCCTGCCAGTCTCGAGGTACACCCAAACAATATGCTTGCCGAGACGGCGCTTCAAATTCGTGATGCCTTTGCGGCTTCGCAAGGCGTTGAGCAAGTTGTGATGGATACCGCCTGGATTGAACGACTGGAGAGTTTGATGCGCCTGACCGACCGCATGGTCTTTGCGCTGATACTAGTGTTGTCGTTGGCCGTCCTGTTTATCATCGGGAATGCCATTCGCACCCATATCGCCGGACGCAGTGCCGAGATTCGCGTAATGACACTGATCGGTGCCACCCGTTCGTTTATCGCGCGGCCGTTTTTATACAGCGGCGCTTTGCAAGGCATGTTTGGCGCAGCACTGGCATGGATATTTTTGCAGGGTTTGCTGAGCGTATTTCGAGGTCCCGCACACAACTTGCTGGCCTTTTACGGAGACCAGTATCAGTTTATTGGAATGGACTTGGTCAGCAGCCTGCTGTTGGTCGCAGGCGGGATGATTTTGGGCTGGATTGGCGCCGGTTTATCCGTATCACGGCATCTCAACCAGTATTGATTCCAGGATAATTTTTTATCCCATGCACTTGAAACCGCAGAAAGCCACCACAATGTGGACTTATTACGTTGACTCAAGATGCGTCAAGCTTAGTGATACCCATGACTGGACACAGACCATCACTCATGTAATAAATGGTGGTAGACTACGGTCTCTTTGAACAACATTGGATTAACAGGGCCTTGTGAGCAAGGTTCCTGAATTGAGAGGACTTATGAGCGTTGCAACCATGATGACAGGAAAGAGCTTGCAGCTTGCCGGCCCGTCAGTTCCGGGTCGCGATTTATCTGCTTATATCACATCAGTGAACAGTATCGCTGTGCTGACTGCGGAACAAGAGCGCGAACTGGCCAACCGCTACTTCCATGAGGAAGATCTGGAAGCGGCTCGCCAACTGGTTCTGGCTCATCTGCGTTTTGTTGTGCACCTGGCGCGCAGTTACTCAGGTTACGGGCTTTCACAGTCCGATCTGATCCAGGAAGGTAACGTTGGCCTGATGAAGGCGGTGAAGCGCTTTAACCCGGATATGGGTGTGCGCTTGGTGTCGTTTGCGGTGCATTGGATCAAAGCTGAGATTCACGAGTTCATCCTGCGCAACTGGCGCATCGTCAAAATCGCTACAACCAAAGCCCAGCGCAAATTGTTCTTTAACCTGCGCAGCTCCAAAAAGAGCCTCGGCTGGTTAAATAATGACGAAGCGCAGGCCATGGCGGACGATCTTGGCGTCGATACGGTTGTGGTGCGTCAGATGGAAGGTCGTATGGCCTCCTACGATATGGCCTTTGATGCCGACGCTGATGCCGATGACGAAGAAGCCTATCTGGCACCGGCCTACTTTCTTGAAGATAACAACTCTGACATGGCGCGAGACATCGAAGAGACTGAATGGGAAGAAAATCAGACTAGCAATCTGCATATGGCCATGAGCCAACTTGATGAACGCAGCCGGGATATTATCAACAGCCGCTGGCTGGCTGATGAGAAAGCCACTCTGCATGATCTTGCGGCGAAATATAATGTATCCGCTGAACGTATTCGGCAGTTGGAACAGAACGCCATGAATAAGGTCAAGGGAGCCATTCTCGCTGCATGACGGGCACGCCGGAAAATCCTCTCACCAAAAGCCGCTGTCTCTGGCAGCGGCTTTTTTATTACAGCACCGCCCATTAAGATTTCAAACACACAATCGTTCAGGAGTCTGTTATGCCCATGCTGATTATCGGGATTGCTGCCATCAATGGCCTTTTGGCCGTTGCACTGGGCGCGTTTGCGGCACACGGACTCAAAGCCCGCCTCGCACCTGACATGCTGGCGATTTTCCAGACCGGTGTTCAATACCAGATGTATCACGCGCTTGCGATGTTCGGCGTTGGATTATTGTGCATGCAAATCAGCGACTCCGCCCTGTTGCGCGCCAGCGCCTGGTCATTCCTGGTCGGGATTATCATCTTCTCCGGCAGTTTGTATATTCTCAGCCTGAGCGGGATTCGCTGGCTGGGCGCAATTACCCCAATAGGCGGTGTCGGGTTTATCCTGGGCTGGATATTACTGGCAGCAGCCATGTTTTTTGGTCGCAGCGCCTGAGCCTGTCAACTTCAGCGAAGGTAAAACAAATTGATCACCGTTTACGTCAATGGCAATCCGGTCGAACTGCCGGAACACAGCACCATTCTGAATCTGCTGGAGCAGCTCGACATGACACAAGGCCGTCTTGCCGTTGAGTTGAACGCTGGTATTGTGCCCCGCAGCCAGCACAGCAGCACGCCGCTCAACAACGGCGATATTCTTGAGATAGTTCACGCCATCGGCGGCGGCTAGATTTGACTGACAAACAGGAAACGTTTTATGGGTAACAAGAATGTCGAGACTCCAGCAATCAACAAACCCTTGGTACTTGCCGGCAAGACCTACGAGTCACGGTTAATTATTGGTAGCGGCAAGTATCGCGATTTCCAACAAAACCTGGACGCCCTGGTAGCAAGTGGCGCACAGATGATTACCGTGGCCATTCGCCGGGTAAACCTGGGACAAAATAAGGGCGAGCCCAATTTGCTGGACGTGATTTCTCCGGAAAAATATACCATTCTGCCCAACACCGCCGGCTGCTATACCGCTGCCGATGCCGTTCGTACCTGCCGGATGGCGCGTGAGTTACTGGACGGACATAAGCTGGTCAAACTTGAGGTACTGGGCGATCAGAAGACCCTGTATCCGAATGTGACTGAAACACTCATTGCGGCCGAACAGTTGGTAGCCGATGGATTTGATGTCATGGTGTATACCAGCGACGACCCCCTGATTGCCAAGCGGCTTGAAGAAATCGGCTGTATTGCCGTGATGCCATTGGGCGCCCCGATCGGGTCAGGGCTGGGCATACGCAACCCCTACAATATCCGGCTGATTCTGGAAAACGCCACCGTCCCCATTATTGTGGATGCTGGCGTAGGCACGGCCTCTGACGCAACTATCGCAATGGAACTCGGGTGTGACGGCGTGTTGATGAATACCGCCATTGCTGAGGCTCGAGATCCGGTACTCATGGCCTCTGCCATGCAAAAAGCCGTGGCCAGTGGCCGGGAGGCATGGTTGGCTGGCCGTATGCCGCGCAAACTTTACGCCAGCGCATCGTCTCCCATTGATGGCACATTTTTTTAGATACCTGGCGCAAGAGCTCTTTTTATGGAAAACAACATCACGCATGACGCAGGCGATGCAACGTCAGCAGACTCTGCAGCACACGCACCCGTTCGCCGCCCATTGCGTAGTTACGTCATCCGCAGTGGCCGCCAGACCGTTGCACAACAGGAGGCGATCGAAAAACACTGGTCAACGTATGTCATTGAAGACCACCTGTCACCACTGAATGCTGAGGTTGTGTTTGGCCGTCACGCACCACTGGTGCTTGAAATTGGCTTTGGTATGGGCGACTCCCTCGCTGAAATGGCCATCAACAATCCCGACAAAAACTATATTGGTATCGAAGTCCATCGCGCGGGCGTGGGCAAGCTGATCAATTACATTGAAAGCAGCAAACTCAGCAACCTGAGGATATATTGCTTTGACGCGGTAGAAATTCTGGCCAAGTGCATCCCGGACCACTCGCTGGATTTGGTTCAGATCTTTTTCCCGGATCCCTGGCATAAGAAGAAACACCAGAAACGGCGCCTGATTCAAACCGCGTTTGTGCAGGATTTGTTAAAAAAGCTGAAACCGGGCGGACGAATCCATTTGGCCACCGACTGGCAACATTACGCAGAACAGATGATGGACGTGCTCAGCTGTATTGATTTACTTAGCAATACCGCCGGGAAGGGTCAGTACGCACAGAATACCGGCCGACCAGAGACCAAGTTCGAGCGGCGCGGAAACCGGCTTGGCCACGGCGTCTGGGATCTGATGTTTGAGCTTGTCGTCCCTGACTGACAACTCATCCCGGTCAAAGTGGCAATGACTGTCTGGCTGGGTTATGCTCCTGCGGCAAGAAAACAAGAAGCGCGCTTGCCGAACACACAGGAGCTCCGAAAGTAATGTTCACCCAGGTTCTATCCCGGAAATCCACACAAGCTGATCAGGTCGGTCACCCAGTCCGCCGCTGGTTCGGCATGGGCCTGCTGGCAATGTCGAGCATTCTGCTCGGCGCCTGTGGCGTTGATGAACTGCCCGAGAACCCGCCTGCTGGGCAACTCAATCTGCCGCGCACCATCGCCTGGTCTGCTTATCCAACGGGGACCGGTGGTTATAGCCAGGCCGTCGCGATCGGCAACATTCTGCAGCGACAATATGGCGTAAACCTGCGCGTGGTGCCCGGTCGAAATGATGTGTCCCGTCTCGCCACCTTGCGCGCAAACCGCGTACACATGTCAGCCGGCGGCTCTGAAGCGGTATATGCTCAGGAAGGTATCCTTAATTTCGCCGCACGCATCTGGGGCCCGCAACCAATCCGCGCCCTGATGTCCAACTTCTCTACCAGCTGCTCGTTCAGTTTTGCCACGGCTGCTGACGCCGATATCCGCACAGTCGACGATATGCGCGGCAAACGCCTGACGTTTGTGCAAGGTGCTCCCTCACTGAATAACGCCTCTACCGCCTTGTTGGCCTATGCCAATCTGACTTGGGATGATGTCGAGATTGTTGAGGTTGGCGGTTATAACGCCTCCATCGATGCGGTCATCAACAACCGTGCCGATGTGGCAGGAGGTGCCTGCAACTCACCTCCGTTTATGCGCCTGGACTCCTCTCCGCGCGGCCTGCATTGGGTTGAATTCCCGCATGACGACCCGGAAGCCATCAAACGTGTTCGCGACCGTTTACCGTGGTATGTCCCCCACGTTGCGACCGAAGGTCCAGCCATTGATGTCAATACAGGTGTGCGGGTATTCACTTCCGCCTACCCATTGCTGGTGGCCATGGACACGGCTGAGGAAGATACGGTCTATGGGCTGACCAAAGTGATTGCCATGCACTACGATGACTACAAAAGCTCGGCGCCTGGCGCTAACGGCTGGTTGATAATGGGGCAACAACTGGAAAATGCATTTATTCCTTATCACGAAGGTGCGATTCGCTACTTCAAGGAGATTGGTATCTGGACGCCAGAGGCCGAAGCCAAGCAACAGGAAAACCTCAATCGCCAACGGGTACTGATGGAGGCTTGGCAAGCCTACTGGCCTGGAGCATCAGAGGACCGGGCAACATTTGAGCAAGGCTGGCTGGCATTCAGAGAACAGGCCCTTGAAGCGCAAGGTCTGATTACACTGTCTGAAACCCAGTAACGTATAACTCCAACAAAGACGACAACTCATGAGCAACAGCATCATTCCGCCTATCGCACCGCCAGACGAGAACAAGGACGATTCCGAACTGCCCGCCATTGGTCGTTATCGGCAGCTGGCCATAAAGTGGCGTGCAACCATGGCCATTCTGACGGCTGCGGCGACCTTTCTTGCTATCAATCAGATTTTTGCGCTCGGCTTTTTTATGAACATCACTATGCTGGACGGCAGGTATCTATACCTGATCACCGGCATTATGTTGATCATGGTGTTCATCACGTTCCCATCGCATCACAGCAACATTAACTATGTACCTTGGTACGACAAAGTGGTCATGCTGATTATTGCCGGCATATTCAGCTATTTTGCCTACAATGCGGACTTGATCATTCTGGATGCCTGGGAGTACGCGGCGCCGCCCCTTGGTATTGCACTGGCCCTGGTGACGTGGGCAATTATTCTGGAAGCGGGTCGCCGGGCTGGCGGATGGCCCATCTTTTTTATTGTTTTAGTGTTGTCGTTATACCCCATTTATGCCGACAAAATGCCTGACGTCGTGGCAGGTATCGGCATGCCTATCCATGACGTCGCCATCTTCCACGTACTGGGAGAAGAGAGCCTGTTTGGTGTCGCGCTGAACTCGTTTGCCATGCTGGTTTTCGGTTTTATTCTGTTTGGCGTGGCTCTACAACATACCGGTGGCGGACCGTTTTTCATCAATCTGGCATTTGCAATGCTGGGCCACAAACGTGGCGGTGCTGCCAAAGTTGCCGTGTTTTCAAGCGGATTGATGGGTTCAATGAGCGGCGGGCCTATCACCAACGTGCTGACCACCGGCCCACTGTCCATTCCTGCCATGCGTCGCACCGGCTTCTCACGTGGTTATGCCGCCGGCGTAGAGGCTTGTGCATCAACGGGAGGCGTGATGATGCCTCCCATCATGGGGGCCACCGCCTTTGTAATGGCCAGTTTTCTGGGCATCAGTTATGTCACGATCGCCGTCGCTGCCATTGTCCCGTCATTCCTGTATTTTTTTGGTTTGTACATGCAGATTGACGCCTACTCTGCGCGTCATGGTCTAAAAGGATTACCCAAAGAAGAACTCCCGAGACTGGGACAGGTCTTTAAAGAAGGTTGGTATTTTATAGCCGTGTTTGCATTACTGACATTTATGCTGGTGTACATGCAGCGCGAGGCCACCGCACCTTTTATCGCGACCGGCTTTTTGTTGATCGTCAATCAATTCACCAAACATCGCATGAACCTGGAAAAATTCATGCTGATGGTCGCCGGGACAGGCCGCTTAATGGCTGAGCTGGCGGGTATTCTGGCGGCGATCGGATTGATTGTGGGTTCTTTGGCAGTGACCGGCATGGCGGGCACATTAGCCAACGATCTGCTGTATCTGGCAGGTGACAATGTGCTAGTCCTACTGTTTATGGGCGCCGCCACCAGCTTTGTGCTGGGCATTGGCATGACGGTGACCGCAGCCTACATATTCCTGGCAATTGTGTTGGCACCGGCATTGATCAGTGCCGGTCTCGATCCTCTGGCGTCCCACATGTTTATCATGTACTGGGGCATGCTGAGTTTTATTACGCCTCCCGTGGCACTTGCCGCGTTTGCTGCTGCCTCAGTGGCTCAGGTCTCCCCGATGCGAGCAGGGTGGGAAGCCATGCGCCTTGGCACCATCATTTATTTTATTCCGTTCTTTTTTGTCTTGAATCCTGCCTTGTTACTGCAAGGTGGATTCGGCGAAGTGTTTTTGATGATCAGCACCGCATTGCTGGGAGTGGTCATCATTTCAGCAGGACTACAGGGTTACCTGATTGGATTCGGCAGGCTGGGTGAAGGCAAACCGGGTCTGTTCCCACGCACCTGCCTGACCTTGTCAGGTCTGGTATTGGCGGCACCGTCAGGTGGGCTGTTAGGGCTGAGTCTAATTTTGCTGTTATCCGTCAGCGGCGGTTTGTTTGCTGCGGGCATCCTGTTTACGCTCTGGCAACGCAAGCAATTAGCCACCACACGGCAGGCTGCCTGACCAAGATGAGCACCTGACTCAAAACCAGAGTTGGTGCTCATGTTGCTTTAACCAGCCAACATAACGCTGGTAGTCCGGACAGACACGCGCAACACTCTGCCAATACTGTGGCGAGTGGTTCATGTGCAGCAGATGACAGACTTCATGGCAGATCATGTAATCAATTACCCCATCTGGCGCTAACATGATCAGCCAATTGTACTGAATGATGCCTTTTGCCGTGCAATGTCCCCACTTACTGCGTGTTTTTCTAAACACTACGCCAGCCAGTTTGTTATTCACACCCAGATAGTCTGCCAGCGCTCGTGTGCGGGCTGGCAACCAGTTTTTGGCCTGAGCCAGCAACCAGTTTTTGAGCACCTGTTCTGCTTTAACGGGTGTCATCGCCGGGCCGCGAATAATCATGCGGGCAGGCTCGATGATAACGGCGGGCTGTGGCGCATTTTCAAGGCAGATACTTAAGGTTCTCGCCTTGTAATGTATATGCCCACCATCATGCAAAGACAGGCGCTCAGCGGCTCGTTTTAATCTCTCTTCCAGCTTGCGCGTCAGCCAGCGCTGATGTTTATCCAAAAAACGTAAAACATCACTTGTTGACGTGTGAAGCGGGGCGCGCACTTCTACGCGATCGTGGCGGACATGCAGCGCCAGGGTCTTGCGTTTGCTTCGGTGCAGTTGGCAGACCACCTGCAATCCTTCCACGTCTAAGGTTTCCAGTTCTGGATAATGTTTTCCAAACAGCATGTGCTAAACCCGGTTACGGTACTGCCATTATCCAATTGCGCTTGCAGATCAGCGCGCTGGCAGGTCGGTTGGACTGTATCATGATTTGCCGCATAATAGCGCCCCAGGCAATTCACCCACTACCCGCGCAGGAGCATACCCCCGATGAGCAGCCTTTTTACCCGCATCCGCGCAGGCGAATTGCCAGGACATATCGTTTGGGATGATGAACACTGTTTTGCAATTTTAACCCTCAAGCCCATTCGCGAAGGTCATGTGTTGCTTATCCCTCGCGATGAAGTGGATCACTGGTACGACATGGAGCCAACGCTGAATGCGCATGTGTTTGACGTTGCACGCACCTTGTCACAAACAATCAAACGGCTGTTTCCCTGTGAGAAAGTGGGCATGATGATCGCTGGCCTGGAAGTGCGTCACGCACATCTGCACTTGATTCCGATCACGGCAATAGCTGACCTTAATTTTTCACTGGCTCAAGATCGTGATGACGCCCTACAAGCTGAAACCGCACGCAGCATTCGTCATGCGTTGCGCGAGTCTGGTCACACTGCGGTGCCTGCCGAGTCACACAAATGAAAACCGATACCATTTTTGCGGCCCCACAATCGCGCTCGGACTTTGTGTTTGATGACAAAGTGGCGTCCGTATTCAGTGACATGATTAATCGATCAGTCCCGGGATATGCCACGATACTGTCAATGATTGGCGTGCTTGCTGCGCGCTTTTGTGTACCCGGCACACGCATTTACGACCTCGGCAGCTCCTTGGGTGGTGCCAGCCTTGCCATGGCGCATCAAATTGCCCACCGGGATTATGAACTGCTGGCCATCGACAACTCATCCGCCATGACCACCCGGCTGGAGTCTTTGTTGTCATTGCCAGAACACCAGGCGCTGCCAATTACCGTCAGCTGCGCAGATATCTGTGACATCGATATCAGCAATGCCACTGTTGTGGTGCTCAACTTTACGCTGCAGTTTATTGCACCAGATCGACGCGATGCCTTGATAAAGACGATTGCTGATGGTTTGCGCCCTGGTGGCATATTGATCCTGTCGGAGAAGATACGCTTCCCGGCGGAACCTCTGAATGATCTGTTTATTGATCTGTACCATGAGTTTAAACAGGCGCAGGGCTACTCGGCTCTGGAAGTCGCACAAAAACGCGCCGCGCTGGAAAATGTGCTTATTCCTGAAACAATCGACGCGCATAAACAACGTCTGCACACCGCGGGTTTTAGCAGTTGCGATGTCTGGTTTCAGTGCTTCAATTTCTGCTCTATGGTGGCCGTACGCTCATGAGAGATCGCGACGCTCATCTTCGCTTACAGGCTTTGCTGCGTGGCACAGCCATGGAAGCGATGGCAGATTATGCCAGCGACAAGTACTTGTATTCCCGCAAACACGGATTAACAGACCGCTGGCTGGATATGTTTGATGCGTTACCGGATGTTGTTGCGGGCAGCATCGATCTGAAAACATGTGTGCGCATCGGCAGCGCCTCTGATTGCACGCCAGAACAACTCGCAGCAATTGATGCTGCCGCGCGCAGCCAGATCCCCTGGCGCAAAGGACCTTGGTCTGTTTTTGGTGTTGAAATAGATAGCGAATGGCGATCCGATATGAAATGGGATCGTTTGCTACCTCACATAGAATCGCTACAAGGCCGACGGGTACTGGATGTCGGTAGCGGCAATGCTTACCATTGTTACCGGGCTTTGGGTGAAGGTGCCAGATATGTGCTGGGTGTTGACCCGCATCTGGCCTACTTTTTTCAATTCAGATTTATTCAACATTTTTTGCGGCAGTATCCGGTTTTTGTATTGCCGGTGACTCTGGATGAGTTTCCAGATGCGGTCGCACAGTTTGACACCGTGTTCTCAATGGGTGTGTTGTATCATCGCAAATCACCGCTTGATCATCTATTCCAATTGTTGGGCTGTTTGCGCTCTGGCGGTCAATTGATTCTGGAAACATTGGTTGTAGATGGCCCTGAAGGTTATGCGTTAACGCCGCCGGATCGATATTGCAGAATGAATAATGTGTGGTTTCTGCCGTCTGTTGCGACAACAGAATCGTGGTTGCACCGCTGCGGATTCCGGAATGTCCGTACTGTTGATATCAACGCTACCGGTGCTGAAGAGCAGCGAACCACTCCATGGATGCCGTTCCAATCGCTGATCGACGGGCTTGATCCGCACGATCAAAGCCTGAGCATTGAAGGCCTCCCCGGCCCTAAACGCGCGTTAATTATTGCCGAAGCACCTTAATCGCGCGGCACAATGAGTGGGACCTTGCGCCTGAACTTTGTGTTGACCTGTCCTGCAATACTGGTTCACTATAGATCGCGGTAACTGGGGTCAACTGTAATTCATAACAAAAATACCAATTACAAAAACAAGGAACTCCGTCTATGGCCAGACCACTACGCATAGAATATCCGGACGCGTATTACCATGTCTCCAATACTGCATTGGAGGGGCAAAAGGTTTTCCCGTCGGCCAGATATTACGAGGCTTTTCTACAAGCTCTGGATGAAACCTGTGGCCGTCTTAATGTTCAGGTTTATGCCTATTCACTTCTGAAAGATCAGTACCACCTGCTGGTAAAAACGCCGGAAGCCAACCTGAGCCGATTTATGCGGCAAATTGATGGCATCTATACGCAGTATTACCAACGCCTGAAAAAATCTGAAGGCTCGCTGTTCCGTGGCCGATACAAAGCCGTGCTGGTGCAGGCTGACAAATACCTGCTCCCACTATCCCGTTTTATACACTTGGGCGTTCGAAAACAGGATCTGGACAAGCATGTCTGGTCCAGTTACGCGGCATACACAAACCAGACCAAATCTCCTGTTTGGCTGGTACGTGACGAAGCGCTGGGTATGCTGGAAGGACCCGCTGGCAAACGCTTTCAACGTTATGTTGACTACGTTGCGCTCGGTGTTGACGATGAGATGGCGCATTTTTACGGAAAAAAGAATCTGTCGTCAGTTATGGGTGACGAAAAGTTCCGCAAATTTGCTGCGGGAAAACGCTCGGCCACCAAAGTCCGTGGTGTTTCACGAGGCGCACACGCCAAATGGCGTCCGTCATGTAAGGACATTGTGTCTGCGGTAGCGACCCAGTTCAAAGTGAGCGAGGAAAGTATCTATCAAGCTGCGCGCGGGCCTGGATCAAAAAATGTGCCGCGCTGGGTAGCCATGTATCTGTGCCAGGAACTGTCGGCATCGACCTTGCAGGCCATTGCCAAGCTGTTCCACCTCAAGCGTTATGGCACGGTGTCGACTACCGTTGGCAAATTGAAAAAAGAGCTGCTGATCGATGCAAAGTTAGCAACTGTAGTACAAAAACTTGCAAAAGCGCTGAGCAAGCAAAAGGCATAAACAGCTCTCAGAGTGCCCAACAAAAACACCCGGTACGATTTTCATCATACCGGGTGCTTTTTTATGTCCTGAAACCCATCAGTCAGCCGGGGCCACCTTGGAGGGCAGCCGGCACAATTACTTGATTTTGGCTTCTTTGTACATCACGTGCTTGCGAACAACGGGATCGTATTTTTTGATCTCCATTTTGTCCGGAGTAGTACGCTTGTTTTTGTCAGTTGTGTAGAAGTGACCGGTGCCTGCTGAGGAAACCAGTTTGATTTTATCGCGCATCGCTGCTTACCACCTGAATCTGGGTTAGAAATTAGATTTTTACGCCGCTGGCGCGAATATCAGCTAATACAGCATCAATGCCGCGTTTATCGATCGTGCGCATGCCTCTGGTAGACAATTTCAACGAAATAAAACGGTTCTCTGATTGAACCCAGAAACGGTGTGTCTGGATGTTTGGCAGAAAACGACGACGCGTTTTATTGTTTGCGTGTGAAACGTTATTACCAGAAAGCGGCTTCTTGCCGGTTACCATACATACTTTTGACATGACCTAGCCTCGTTACCAAACCGTGCTCTATTTAACACGTGTCTGAAAAAACCCGTGCTTTGGAAAATCCCGCTATAAAACACGCTTGAATGGACAGAAGAGACGACCAGTACCGGCATGCCTTAAAATTTGAGCTGCGTTTTATACCAAAACGGCTTGCTTAAGGCAAACAGTTTTCTTGAAATCACGGCATTTGGCCGTGTTTCTGCATTTTTATAGCAATCCTCGCTCCGCAAACGACACCACGTCCGAGCGACCCACCACCACGTGATCCAGCACTCTGACATCGATTGTGTTTAGCGCGGTCTTCAGCCGCTGAGTAATCGCAATGTCAGCCTGGCTGGGCTCTGCCAGCCCAGAAGGGTGATTATGCGCAAATATCACGGCTGCAGCATTGTTATGCAGACAACGTTTCACAACCTCCCGGGGATACACAGCGGCACCATCTATGGTGCCTTGAAACAACTCCTCCATCGCAGTCACCCTGTGTTGATTGTCCAGATACAAACAAGCAAACACCTCATGGGAGTAGTCACGCATGCGCGCCCTCAGATAGTCCCGTGTCAAGTCAGAATTGGTCAATGCATCTGACTCAGCAAGGCGCTCACTCATATACCGCCGCGCCAGCTCCAGAACCGCCTGAAATTGCACGTATTTGCCTGGCCCAAGACCGTCCCGGCGGCAGAAATCCTCGAGTGACGCCCTCAGAATGCTGGTTAATGACCCAAAATCAATCAGCAGATCTCGCGCCAAATCCAGCGCATTGCGGCCGGGGATACCCGTGCGTAAAAACACCGCCAGCAGCTCTGCATCAGACAGAAACGCCGGGCCATGCTGCAACAGCTTTTCCCTGGGTCTTTCATTTTCAGGCCAATGTTTGATTGTCATTTTGTTCCCTCCCTGGAACCAGAACCTCTTACCTTATAGCAGCTCTGCCACTCAGCTGCCTTGCTGCATGCACCTGCCCCTGCTTAAAATGCGGTAAGCTTGGCCAAATCGGTCAATCAACGACCTCCACCTGGAATACTCTTTATGTCGTTCAACAAGCTTGCCACTCTGGCCAACAAGCGGATTCTGCTGGGAATGACGGGAGGTATCGCTGCCTATAAATGCGCTGAACTGACCCGCCTGCTGATCAAGGCCGGGGCTGATGTGCGTGTGGTAATGACCAAAGCGGCGATGGAATTCATCACGCCTCTTACCATGCAGGCGCTTTCCGGCAATCGGGTACATCACGAGCTGTTGGACGCAGATGCTGAAGCGGGTATGGGCCATATTGAGTTGGCGCGGTGGCCTGACCTGATCCTGGTAGCGCCTGCCAGCGCAGATTTTCTGGCTCGAATGGCCAGCGGTCACGCCGGTGACCTGCTCACCACCTTGTTGCTGGCCAGTAAAGCGCCTGTTGCACTTGCCCCCGCCATGAATCAGGGCATGTGGCTGAATGCCGCGACCCAAGCGAATCTCGATACATTAAAATCTCGCGGCTGCACCATCATGGGACCCGACAGCGGCTCACAGGCATGTGGTGATGTGGGGCCGGGCCGCATGCTTGAACCTGCTGACCTGGCAGAAGCGTGTGCTGAGTTGTTTGCGCCCGGCTGGTTGACCGGGTTGCGCATCATGATCACTGCAGGTCCCACGCGTGAGCCTATTGATCCGGTTCGTTATATCAGCAACCACAGCTCCGGCAAGATGGGGTATGCCTTGGCGGCAGAAGCAGCAGCTGCCGGTGCGCTGGTATCCCTTATCAGCGGCCCGGTCAACCTCGCCGTCCCCGATCGAGTACATGCCGTGCACGTCATTACGGCGCGTGAAATGCTTGATGCCTGTCTGGGAGGCATTGATGGGCAGGATGTGTTTGTGGGCGTGGCTGCTGTCGCTGATTACCGTCCTGCCGAAGTTGTATCACACAAGATCAAAAAGTCTGCCGATACCATGCAACTGTCTTTAATCAGAAACCCCGATATCATCGGAACACTGGCGGCGCGATCACCGCGCCCTCTGATGGTGGGTTTTGCGGCGGAAACAGACAATGTCACTGCCTATGGTGAGGACAAACTCACACGCAAAGGCCTGGATTTGTTGTTTGCAAATGAGGCCACCAGCACTTTTGGAAGCGAGTCCATCAGTGCAACAGCGTTATGGCACGGAACTGAATCGGATCAGATCATGTCAAACGTGTTAGGACCAGCAGGAAAAAATCTGGTTGCCCGACAAATGCTGCGCTTGATTCACACAAAATGGCTCGCAGCTCAACAATAAGGCGCGGAAGCCATGACAAGCGTTCAACACTCTGATGATCTCTTACCCCGATCAATGTTCAGGGCTTATGACATTCGCGGCATCGCCGGGCGCGATCTCACAACAACAAGTGCCCATCTACTGGGTCGCTCGATTGCCAAACTTGCCATCTCAGACGGACTCAATCGCGTGCTTTTTGCGGCAGATGGGCGACTGTCCAGCCCAGCGCTTGGTGCGGCATTAAAAGACGGCATCCTGAGCGAAGGCTGCAATGTTGTAGATCTGGGTCTGGTTCCAACGCCATTGCTGTACTTTGCGACACATACCACAGACATGGATTTTGGTGTCATGTTGACCGCCAGCCATAATCCGGCTGACTACAACGGTATCAAGATTGTCCGTCAACGCCACTGTCTGACCCCCGAAGAAATCCAGGATCTTAGACGGCAGGCGCTTCTGCTGTCCGAAACAGCATCTGGTAGCAATACAGCTGATGCCAGAGGTCATATCAGCCATCTCGATATTGCACCCGCCTACCTGGCACGTGTCACCGGCGATATCAAACTGCAGCGTCCGCTCAAGGTGGTGGTCGATTGCGGCAATGCTGTGCCTGGTCTGATTGCACCTGATTTGCTGACCGCGCTGGGTTGTGAAGTGACCGCACTGTTCTGCGAGGTTGATGGCAATTTCCCCAATCACCACCCGGACCCTACCGTAAACGATAACTTAAAGTCACTGATCAGCGCCGTTAAAAGCTCAAACGCAGATCTGGGCGTCGGTTTTGATGGTGATGGTGATCGTGTTGTGATGATCACCAACAAAGGCAATGTGATTGATACCGATCGTTTGATGATGCTGTTTGTGCGCGATATCGTGCCACGCTACCAACATCCCAAAGTCGTATTCGACGTCAAATGCAGCAATCTGCTTGCGGGCGAAATTGCTGCCAGCGGCGGCCAGGCCGTCATGAGCCGTAGCGGTCACTCATTTATGAAACAACAAATGCAAGACAGCGGTGCGGTGTTGGGAGGGGAGTTCTCGGCGCATATTTTTATCAAAGACCGCTGGTATGGCTACGATGATGGTCTTTATGTCGCGGCAAGGTTTCTGGAGATTCTCGCGTGTAGCAGCAGCACCTCGGAACAAATGTTACGCTCACTACCCGGCAGCATTGTCACACCAGAGTTGCGCATTGAAGTCGCCGAGGAACGCAAATTTGAGCTGATGGAGAGACTGGTACGACTGGTGGATTTCCCGCTCGCAACCGTCAATTGTCTGGACGGCATACGTGCTGACTTCACAGATGGCTGGGGCCTGATCCGCGCCTCTAACACCACTCCCGCATTGCTCCTGCGTTTTGAGGCCGTCAGTCGACAGTCTTTGCAACACATCCAGGAGGCTTTCCGGCGTTTATTGCAGCAGGTCGATCCAACGCTGGATTTTGCCTGCTGATCCTTGGCCTGCTGATCCTTGCGTTTTTGATTTGCGCCCAGTCGTTATATACTTCGCACCTCTGATGACATCCCGGATATTCCTATGCCCCTTGAATTAGCTGCTGCCAAAAACATTGCCAATGTGCTTACTGAAGCGCTGCCATACATCCAGAAATTCACTGGATGCACCATTGTGGTCAAGTATGGTGGCAACGCCATGACCGATGAAACGCTGAAAAACAGTTTTGCGCGCGACATCGTCATGATGAAACTGGTAGGCATGAATCCAGTTGTTGTGCACGGTGGTGGCCCACAGATAGGCTCGCTGCTGGAGCGACTCAACATACAATCTGAATTTATTGATGGCCAACGTGTGACAGACAGCCAGACCATGGATGTTGTCGAGATGGTCTTAGGCGGCCTGGTCAATCAGGAAATAGTTGCTCTGCTTAATAAAAACGGCGGTAAAGCCATCGGCATTACCGGTAAGGATGGCAATCTGATTCGAGCCAAAAAGTTGCTTAAGCGCAAAGCCAGTATCGATGGCAGCGGTGACAAGTTACTGGATCTGGGGCAGGTTGGCCGTGTAGATAAAATCAATACCGAAGTGCTGCGCATGATCGAGCACAGCGACTTTATTCCCGTGATCGCTCCGATTGGTGTTGATGAGCATGGTGCCACGTACAACATAAACGCTGATACCGTTGCTGGTGAAATTGCCAAAGTTCTCAATGCAGAAAAACTGGTATTGCTGACCAATATTTCAGGAGTCATGGATAAACAGGGCAACGTGTTGACAGGCCTGACAACTGCACAGGTTGATATTTTGATCGAAGACGGCACCATTTATGGCGGCATGCTACCAAAAATCAATTGTGCTCTGGATGCAGTGAACCATGGTGTCACCAGTGCTCACATTATTGATGGCCGGGTCGAACATGCTGTATTGCTCGAAATTTTTACCAATACCGGTGTCGGCACACTGATCAGCAATACCCGCAAGACCGAAGACGACGTTTGATGAATAACGATGACATGTCTCAGGAATTTGATGATCACGCCCACCCGCGTGCCAGTCGCTCGGACAAAAAAACCTCTCGTAAAGAGCATATCCTGCAGGCACTGGCGCACATGCTGGAATCTGGCCCTGGAGAGCGCATCACAACAGCCGCTTTAGCCCGGGAAGTCGGCGTGTCTGAAGCGGCGCTCTATCGTCATTTCCCCAGCAAAGCGCGTATGTTTGAGGGATTGATCAAATTTATTGAAGATACTTTATTTGTGCGTATCACCCGCATATTACAAGATGATTTCAGTACGCTTGAGCGTTGTGAAAAAATTCTGACGCTGCTGCTGACCTTTGCAGAAAAAAATCCGGGCATGACGCGATTGATGACAGGTGATGCGCTGGCCGGAGAAACCGAGCGTTTGCGAGTCCGGATTGGCCAATTGTTTGATCGACTTGAATCGCAACTCAAACAAGTATTGCGAGAAGCGCCATTGCGAGAAAGCCTGAAACCAGCCATCTCTCCTGCGGTATTGGCAGGTTTGTTACTTGCGTGTGTTGAAGGGCGGTTGATGCAGTTTGTGCGCAGTGAATTCAAGCGCGTGCCCACTGAAAACTGGGAAGAACAATGGCGTTATCTGGCGCAGAATCTGTTAGTCCCCTACACGGAAACATCGCCATACGCCTGAGCTGGAGAGAGCGATCTCTTTCCAGCTCACGCGTTGGTCCTACACGCCGTATCGCTGACGGTATTCACGGATCGGGTGTAAAAACTCCTTAAGATGTTCATCCTGCTGCATCTTCAGGTAATCAATAATCTGCGTCATGGAAATCAGACTCAGTACCGGTATCCGGTACTGCTTTTCGATTTCCTGAATGGCCGACAAATCACCGGTGCCGCGTTCTTGACGATCCAACGCTACCATTATGCCCACGGGTGACGCGTATACCTTACGTAGCATTTCCATGACCTCACGTATCGCCGTGCCGGCAGTGATGACGTCATCCACTATCAATACTCGCCCCTGTAATGGCGCGCCGACAGTCAATCCACCTTCCCCATGATCCTTTACCTCCTTGCGATTAAAACAATAAGGTTTGTTCATGTTCTGCTCGGTCGCCAGCGCTGCCGCTGTCACCGATACCAGTGGAATGCCTTTGTAAGCTGGCCCAAATAACATATCAAAGTTCAGCCCTGAATTTTTAATGGCCGTTGCATAACAACTGCCAATAAAGGCCAAGGCTTCACCAGTATTAAACAGCCCTGCATTAAAAAAGTAGGGACTGACCCGGCCGGACTTCAGCGTAAATTCACCAAAACACAAAATACGGTGTTGTACGCAATACTCGATGAACTTCAATTGATGCGCTTGTAAACTCATATTGTTACCCTCCCCCCTTCGCTGTTCTCCGAGTGAGTGACAACACGTCCACTCACATCAGGCCCAGCGCCTGTTTTTGTTTGACAATCAATTCAGCAATACCGGCTTGAGCCAGCTCAATCATTTGCTGCAACTGTGCAAAATCATAGTCGCCGTCTTCTGCCGTTCCCTGTACTTCAATAAAACGTCCGGCTTCGTTCATTACAACATTCATATCGGTGTCAGCCGTGGAATCTTCAGCATAATCCAGATCCAGCACCGGCAGGCCCTTGTACATACCCACCGATACAGAACCTATCAGTTGCTTCACCGGGTTGGCTGCTACCATGCCACGCGACAACATCACGGTTACCGCGTCATACAACGCGACACAGCCACCTGTGATTGAGGCTGTACGAGTGCCGCCATCAGCTTGAATCACATCACAATCCAGTTTGATGGTGTTCTCGCCCAGTAATTTCATATCCAACGCTGCCCGCAGGGATCGGCCGATCAAGCGCTGTATTTCAAGTGTGCGTCCGCCTTGTTTGCCTCGTGACGCTTCCCTGTCCATGCGCGTGCCCGTGGAGCGTGGCAACATGCCGTATTCCGCGGTGACCCAGCCGGTACCTGTGCCTTTCAAAAAGCGAGGCACAGAATCTTCTACCGTTGCAGTGCAGATTACCTTGGTATCGCCAAATTCCACCAAAACTGAACCCTCAGCATGTTTTGTGTAGTGGCGAGTCAGTTTGATCTCTCGCAACTGATGGGGCAGGCGCAGACTTGGGCGGATAATTGTAGAAGGGTTTTGTGTACTGGAATCGTGCATGGAACCTCTGTAGACAGTGTTATGAATTAGTCTTGATTGATGTAGCGCAGGATTATCCTGTATTCGCCCGGCAATTTCATCAAGGGCGCACCTGTGTTGACCGAATCGGTTACACTTCAGGCTGAAAAACATAATAACGGGAGGGAGTTTGATGGTATCCAGCATGACGGCCTTTGCTCGAAAGCAAAAAGAATTTGATTGGGGAACAATGAGTTGGGAAATCAGATCGGTAAATCATCGTTTTCTGGAACCTGGTATTCGGGTGCCAGACAGCTTGCGCATCGTAGAACCTGTTGTCAGGGATTTGCTGCGCAAACGTTTCACGCGCGGCAAGATCGATATTCAACTGCGTATACAGGGCAAAATTGATCAAGGCAGCAGTCAGGCGCTAAACACCGATCTGGTTAAAAAACTGGGTGCGCTCAGCCAACAGGTGCTGACACTGTGTCCAGAGACCCACCCGCTGCGCGTGTCCGATGTGTTGCGCTGGCCCGGTGTGCTGGAAGAATCCGGACCTGACGATGAAAGTCTGCAACAAGACGCTTTGGCGCTGCTGGATGACACGCTCTCTGAATTTGCCGAGTCCCGTCAGCGCGAAGGCGAAGAGCTCAGTCAATTGATCCGTCAAAGGCTGCAAACCATTCGCGAGATTGTGTTGGCTATCCGTGAGCGATTACCTGATATTCTTGCTCGTCAGCAAGAGAACATCCGCTTGCGCCTTGAGGCATTCAAGCTGGAATTGGACCCGAATCGTCTGGAACAGGAAATGGTGTTGCTGGCCAATAAATCCGATGTGGACGAAGAACTGGATCGTTTGTTGACACACCTGACAGAAGTTGAACGGGTACTAAAAACCAATGAACCTGTTGGCCGACGCCTGGATTTTTTGATGCAGGAACTCAATCGCGAGGCCAATACCCTGTCCTCAAAATCGATTGTGGCGGAAACCACGCTGAACGCAGTAGAGTTGAAAGTGCTGATTGAGCAAATGCGCGAGCAGATTCAGAATATTGAGTAGTTAAGCAGGAGGATATGTGTCAGCACCCGGAACCTTGTCGAAATCCCTGATGTTTGCGGGATTGTTATCCGTCAGCACCACGCTTTTTGCTGCTGAAAATACCATTGCGTACCCGGCTGTTGAGTCGGTCGTGCCGTTCAGCAGCGTCACCGCTTTAAATTATGCAACCCCGGCAGCGATGATCCCCTATGGGAGCGACCTGCTGCAGTTCGGATTGTTGTGGCTGCCGCCCTCTGAGCGTCGCCCACCCGCACAAATTGTGCTCATTCATGGCGGTTGCTGGTTAAATGCTTACGACATACAGCATACCTACGCCTTGAGCACCGCCCTGGCGCAGGCGGGTTACGCAGTGTGGTCGCTGGAGTACCGCCGAACCGGTGACAATGGCGGCGGTTGGCCATGGACTTTTGAAGACATTAAAGCTGGCATAGCGCACGTACATCCGACTGAGAATTTTGTGGAAATGCCAACCATTGTGATGGGTCATTCCGCCGGAGGACACCTCGCATTGCTGGCGGGCGCGCTGGATTCACAACTTAAAGGTGTGGTCGGATTAGGCGCAATTACCGATATCGTTAAATACTCTCAAGGCGAAGGCAGCTGCCAAAGCGCCGCCCAACAGTTTATGGGGGGGACTTTTGAGAACCGGACTAACGACTATCATGCCGCCAACCCGGTAGGAAAAACGCCCCACCCAAACACCGTGCTGTTGCACGGCAGCGCAGACGAAATTGTCCCTATCGAGCAATCAGCCATTGCAGGTGCCAAAACCGTGATTGTGGAAGGTGCAGGACATTTTGACTGGACACACCCCGGCTCTGAAGCGTTTCAGGTGCTGCTGCAAACACTGGAAGACATGCTACAGCCATGAATCCCGTCACACTGACAGATGTTCAGGCCCTCGACTTAGCTGATCCGTTGGCGCGCAAACGCGCAGAGTTTGATCTGCCTGAGCACATCATTTATCTGGATGGCAATTCGCTGGGTTGCTTGCCCAGCGCTGTCCGGACACGAGTCACTGAAGTTATTGATCAGCAATGGGGAACTGATCTGATCAAAAGCTGGAATACTCATGGCTGGATCGATCTACCCGTTGTCACCGGTGAAAAGATTGCCCGACTCATTGGTGCGGCCCCTGGTCAGGTAATCTGTTGCGATTCTATCTCGGTGAATCTGTTCAAGCTGCTGAGTGCCGCCTTGGGTTTGCAGCCTGGACGCACCGTGGTGTTGTCTCAAGACGACAACTTCCCGACCGATCTTTATATGGTGCAGGGTTTGTCTGATCTGCTGGGCTCACATCGCTGCCGGCTGTTGACCGTTTGTGCCGAAGATCTTGAACGTCAGCTGAGCAGCGACGTCGCGGTGCTGATGCTGACCCATGTGAATTTTCGAAGCGGCTACATTCACGATATGCAGCGCATAACAGAACTCGCTCACAGCAAAGGCATACTGGTGATCTGGGATCTCGCACACAGCGCCGGGGTACTGCCCTTGCAGCTGGATCAATGCCAGGTGGATTTTGCGGTCGGTTGCACCTATAAGTATCTGAATGCGGGGCCTGGGGCACCGGCATTTTTATACGTGGCCAAGCGGCATTTATCCCATGTAAATCAAGCACTGTGCGGCTGGATGGGTCACCAGTCCCCCTTCCAGTTTTCATCTGAATACGAAGGTGCTCCAGGCATTGAAAAGTTTCTGACCGGCACACCCCCAGTTATCTCTATGAGTGCATTGGATGCCGCACTCGATGTGTTTGACAAGGTAGATTTGCTGGAGGTCCGCCACAAAACCAAACGCCTGACTGACTTGTTTATCACGTTGGCCGCGCAGACTCCCGCGCTCGACGTTCTGTCTTTGGCATCCCCCACAGACGCAGACCAGCGCGGTGCACAGTTGGCATGGCGCCATGCCAACGCGTATGCAATTTGTCAGGCGCTGATTGCCGAAGGTGTGATTGGTGACTTCAGAGCACCCGACATCCTACGACTAGGTTTCAGCCCACTGTACCTGCGTTATGAAGACGTCTGGCACAGCGTCAAGGTGCTGGCAACTATCATGGAAACCGGACGCTGGCAGAATAAAAAATTCAGCCAGACGTCCAAGGTTACCTGACTAGGCAATCTTACGGACTGGTTTCACCAGCAACTCATGCCCTTTGAGCATACCGTGCCAATACAGCGGCGGCAGCATGCTCTTTTTCATATGCCACGCCAAAGACGTAGCATGTGTACCATTCAATACCCAATTCGGCAGACTGGGTGCCAGCTTTCCACCATAAGCAAATTCAGCGAGCACAATTTTGCCGCGTTCAACGGTCAAAGGACATGACCCATAACCGTCATATTGGTACTCTTGGGGTAGGCCTTTAATATCGTTGATGATATTAGCAGCTACCACTGGCACCTGCTTACGTACAGCGGCCGCCGTTTTGGCATTGGGCGTATTGGTCGCATCGCCCAGCCCCCAGATATTGCTATAGCGCTTGTGTTGCAGCGTCACTGGGTCTACATCAACCCAACCAGCAGCATCCGCCAACGGGCTGTTCCGGATAAAGTCAGGTGCTGACTGCGGTGGGCAGACATGTATCATATCAAACGCTTGTTTGATCTGAGTCGTCATGCCATTTGCGTCAGTTTTTTCAAACCAGGCAGTCTTTTTATCGCCGTCCACCTTTACCAATCGGTGCATAAAGTTGAGCTCAGCCTTGTATTTATCCATATAGGATTGCAAGGCCGGCACGTAGTCCTTAACACCAAAAAGTACTGCACCTGCGTTAAAAAATTTGATCTGAATGTCTTGCAACACATGTTGCTGCAACCAGTGATCCGCAGACAGATACAACGCTTTCTGAGGAGCACCGGCACATTTGATGGGCATAGGTGGCTGAGTGAATACAGCCACACCTTGCTTGAGATTCTGGACCAGCTCCCACGTGTAAGGAGCGAGATCCGCACGGTAGTTGGACGTAACGCCGTTTTTCCCGAGCGACTCCGTCAAACCCTCTATCGCGGACCAGTTCAACTTGATGCCGGGACAGACAATCATTCTTTTGTAATGAATTCGGCTGCCGTCACTCAGTACCAACGCATTGTTGTCAGGCTCAAAACGCTCCGCAGCCGCTTGTATCCAGGTCACACCTTGCGGAATCAATGTTGCCATGCTGCGCTTATTCTGCTCAGACTTGAAGATACCGCCGCCTACCATGGTAAAACCGGGCTGGTAGTAGTGCGTCTCCGCAGGATCAATCAGCGCTATACGCAGGTATTTGTCCCTTGCCAGCAAACTGGATGCTACCGAAACACCTGATGCACCAGCACCCACAATCACAACTTGAAATGACGTTTCATGAGCGCCCGCATCAATGCCCTTGGACATACCAGGTTGCATTGGCGACGGCGCAGTTAGCAACTTGATATTTGCCGCATTTTTGGTCTTGAACTCGTTGAAATCAAAGCCTGCAACTGTTGCTGCAGCCACACAGTCATCCACAGAAATGCCTTCTGCGATACGCGCTAATGACCACAATGTCATCGAGCGTTGACCCGATCGGCAATAAGCCAATACCGGGCCTGGCGCGTTATCACAGATATCTTTAAACGCACGCACATCAGAGACAGACAAGGACTCCTGGGTAACAGGCAGGTAGTGCAGTTTTATACCTTGATCACTCGCGCTTTCCAGAATTTCAGAGAATACGGGTTGCTTGTCTTCTCCGTCGGGGCGGTTGCAGATGATTGTTGTGAAACCACTGGCTACCAGACTGTGCACATCCGCTGCGCACAGCTGGTCAGACACAGAAAAAGAACTATTAATTTTTTTGATATTCATTACTTTCTCCCGCAGCTTAATAGTTAATGTCTCTTAAAGTGCGTTAATTGGCACCTTCAGGTAAACCATGCCATTGTCATCTGAGGGCGGAAAGTGGCCAGCGCGCATATTCACCTGCAACGAAGGCAGTATCAGTACCGGCATATCGAGCGTAGCGTCACGCGCTTCACGCATCGCAACAAATTCGTCTTCTGAAATACCATCGCGAACATGAATGTTTTCGTTGCGTTCGGCAGCAACAGTTGTCTCATACTCTACCTCCCGACCATTCGGTTGGTAGTCGTGGCACATGAACAGTCTTGTTTCACCAGGAAGGCTCAGCACTTTCTTGATCGACTGATAAAGAACCCGTGTGTTCCCTCCGGGAAAGTCCGCCCGCGCTGTGCCACCATCAGGCATAAACAAGGTGTCACCTACAAATGCGGCATCGCCGATGAGGTGAGTCATGCAAGCTGGTGTATGCCCGGGTGTATGAATGGCAGTAGCCGTCAGACTTCCTATCTTATAAGTGTCACCATCATTGAACAATTGGTCAAACTGTGATCCATCACGCTGGAACTCTGGACCAGCATTAAACACTTGCCCGAAAACAGTCTGTACGGTTGTGATATGGGCTCCTATTCCTACTTTCCCACCCAGCTTTTCTTTGAGGTAGGGTGCTGCGGAAAGGTGATCTGCATGCACATGGGTTTCAATGATCCATTGAAGATCCAGATGATTACGTTTGATGAACTCGATTATCTCATCCGCACTGGTGTAACTCGTACGACCAGAGTTGTAATCAAGATTCAGGACCGAATCAATGATGGCGCAGGCATTTGACTGCGGATCTTTGACAACATAGGAGAACGTGCTGGTCTGCTTGTCGTAAAAGGTTGAAACTTGTGGTTTTTGAGTATTGCTCATAATGTCATTGCTCCTCTGTATCTCAGTGTGATTATTCATAACTCAGTGTGGTGATCTTGCCGCGGAAAATTCTGTACACAAAAAACGTATATATAATAATTGCAGGTAGAACGACGGCTGTTCCCCAGAAAGTGAACAGCAATGAGTCCGTGCTTGAGGCGGATTCCCATATGGTCATTCGGCCAATAATGATGTCCGGAAGAATGCTGTACGCAAGACCAAGTGCTGCCAGCACACACAGCGCGATCAGGCCTGCGAACAACAACCATTCGCGACCATTTCGCAACACTTTCTGATCAGACAAAAGCCATAAAAGTCCTGCATAGATTGCAGCGCTCAGCAAGGGAATAGGGATCAGCTTCAGACCGTCAGGAAAACTGAACCACTTGTCAGCAATTGTCTGACTGACCAAAGGAGTAGCAATTGACACCAGCAACAAAGCAAATCCCATCGGTAAAATGGCTTTTTTGGCCCAGCCTAAAGCCTTTGAAAACAACTCGCCTTCGGTCTTGATCAGTAGCCAGGCGGCTCCCAGAAGTATGTACAACGCAGGTAGCGTAATTGCGATCAGAATTGAAAACAGGTTACTGATTGCTGAGTTGCCCAGCCCGGTGATGTAGGTGCCCAGCATCCAACCTTGTGCCGACGCCATGACCAGCGATCCACCTGAGAATATGGCATTCCACATTTGTTTATGGTCGGCAACTGCTTTAGCTCTGAAGTCAAACGCAATCCCGCGCATCATCAAGCCCATCAACATCACTGTCACGGGGATATACATAGCAGTCAGGATGTCACCATGAGCTTTCGGAAAGGCAATCAGCAGTATGCCCACGCCGAGTACTATCCACGTTTCATTGGCGTCCCAGAACGGCCCGATAGACGCGATCATCTGGTCTTTCTCTGGCTCAGACGCAAACGGCAGTAATAGGCCGATGCCAAGATCGTAGCCGTCCAGAATCACGTAGATCAGCAGCGCCAGTCCCATTGCACTTGCAAAAAACAAGGGTAGCCAGAATTCCAACATGTTACGCTCCTCGCTGTTGAGGGTTATTGTCACCAGCGACTGTAAATTGCTTTAGCCCTGCAACCAGAGAGGCTGCCGGCTTTGTAGAGAGATACCGTAGAGTGGCGATGTAAGACACCAGTACAAAAATGTACAGCGCCATGTAGCCCGTAAATGAACCCAGCATCACTCCTGTACTATGATCGGCAACAACGTCTTCGGCTTTGAGCAGCCCTTGAACTATCCATGGCTGTCGTCCAATTTCAGTAACGTACCAGCCTGCAAGCACCGCAACCCAACCTGAAAATGTCATCCACGATGCTGCATTCAGCAACCATGGGCCAGGTTTTTGTTTTAACTTGAATAGCTGCCATACAGCCCACCAACTGATCAGTATCATCAGCATGCCAATCGCTACCATAATACGGAACGACCAGAACACAATGGCCACAGGAGGGTGTTCGCCTTCGAACTCATTGAGTCCCCGGATCTCGCCGTCCAGTGTATGGGTAAGCACCAGGCTGGCAGCATAAGGAATCTGCACTGCGTATTTAGTAGTGCGGGTCTCCTCATCGGGAAAACCAAACAGCGTGAATGGCACATGTGTTTCTGTGTGCCAGATGCCTTCGATTGCCGCAATCTTGGCCGGCTGATGTTCCATGGTGTTTAATCCGTGCAGGTCACCAACAAAGACTTGCAAGGGGGCAAGGAGCGCTGCGATAACAGCCACCGATTTAAAAACTTTTGTTGTTGCGGGGCCGTCGACCTTTTGTTTCATGCGCCAGGCGCTTATTCCCATAACCAGGAATGCGGCGGTCAACATGGAAGCAATCAACATGTGGGCAAGCCGATATGGAAATGACGGATTGAAGATGACTGCCATCCAGCTATCCACAAAAAATACGCCATCTCTGATGACGTAACCAGTCGGTGTTTGCATCCAGGAGTTCAGACTCAGAATCCAGAACGCTGACAGGGTAGTACCAAAAGCGACCAGAGCGCACGCGAGCAAGTGGGTGGCGTTGGAAACACGATTTTTCCCAAACAGCATGACCCCCAGGAAAGTCGCTTCCAGGAAAAAGGCGGTTAGCACTTCATAACCCAGCAAAGGCCCGGAAATATTTCCGGTTCGTTCCATAAAACCTGGCCAATTGGTGCCAAACTGAAAGCTCATTGTTATGCCTGATACCACACCAATTGCAAAGCTTAGAGCAAATATTTTTACCCAGAAATGGTAGGCGTTTTCCCAGTGTGTATCTTTGGTGAGTGTGTAGCGCATGCGGAAGAACAGCAGAATCCAGCCCAGGCCGATGGTAATTGACGGGAAAAGGATATGAAAACTTATGTTTGCGGCGAACTGTGCACGCGCAAGAACAAACGGGTCGAAATCCATCATGATCATTGGCCTGAAGACGCGAAAAAAATGGAAGTCCCGACAATTGACGAGACTTCCTCAAAACCTTCCTTACAGGGACTTCTTGCAGAAGTAATAGTCAGTACATTCGTACTCACCTGACGTCATCCTGCGGGTAGCCTCGGCAACAGTTTTGGCGGGAGGCACGATCACCTTGTCGCCAGGCTGCCAACCTTCCGGGGTTGCCACACTATGTTTGTCGCTGGTTTGCAGGGCTGCCAACAAACGCAGGAACTCTGCGATCGACCTGCCGTTGGTCATCGGGTAATACACCATTGCCCGCAGCTTGCCTTCGGGATCGATCAGAAACGTTGCTCGTACCGCTGATGTATCAGAGGCACCCTCATGGATCATGCCATACGCTCTTGCTACATCCATTTTCAAGTCATCGATGATTGGGAACGGAATATCCACACCAAATTTTTCTTTGATGTTGAGCACCCAGGCAATGTGAGAGTGAGTACTGTCAATGGACAACCCCAGCAACTCTGCATCCAGTTTTGCAAAATCAGGTGCGGCTTTGGCAAATGCCATGAACTCCGTCGTGCACACCGGGGTAAAATCCGCCGGGTGAGAAAACAGCACTAACCACTTGCCACGGTAGTCGCTGAGCGACTTGACACCATGTGTTGTAGGCGCAGTAAAGTCTGGTGCTGCTTCGTTCAATCTGGGCAATCCGATTGTGCTCATAGATTTATCCTCTTAAAATCAGTTTATTAATACAAATCACAGTATGTGTTTTGCAGATACCGTGCCACACATAGGTCTGGACAGCACATTATTTGCAAGCAAATGATATTTAATAATAAATTCGGTATAGCGTGAGCTAAGCTAAGTCCAGAAAGACTTTTTCCTGACCTAGAATTGACATGTTCGACAAAATGATTGTCATATATGGCAATCTTTAGGAGTAAGAACCATGCAACTGATTGCCTCGGACAAACACGCAGATCTTGCCGCTATCCTGGACGGCTTTGATGTGCCAGCAATTCTGGTCAGCGCTGATTACTTGATACTGGCAACCAATCGCAACTACCGTGAAGCGTTTGGGGACATCGAACACCTGACGTCACCTCGTTGTTACGGTGTCTCTCATGGCTTTGATGTGCCCTGCGACCAAGCAGGCGAAAGCTGTCCTTTAAGTGCCGCGCGCGAATCTGGCAATAAAGAACGAGTCCTCCACATTCACCAGACCCCACGTGGCCGGGAACACGTTGATGTTGAGATGCTGCCGATTAAAGCAGCAGATGGCACGCTGAAGTACTTTGTTGAGCTGTTGAAACACGTACCGGTCGCCAGCGCCGAGATCAGTGATGTCGACATGGTGGGCAGCAGCCCCGCCTTTAATGCCATGCTGGAAAACATCACGCGGGTTGGTCCGACCGATGCGTCTGTCTTGTTGCTGGGTGAATCTGGCACCGGTAAAGAATTGGCGGCGCTTGCCATCCACCAGGCAAGCAAGCGCAGTCAGGCAGCCATGGTGACACTCGAGTGCTCCGGTCTGACTGATACCCTGTTCGAAAGTGAGTTGTTCGGTCATGTCAAAGGCGCATTTACCGGCGCCGTGTTCAATTCGCCTGGCTTGATCGAGGCTGCAGATGGCGGCACCTTATTCCTGGATGAAATTGGTGATGTGCCCATGCAAATGCAAGTCAAACTCTTGCGCCTGATCGAAACCGGCACCTATCGACCAGTTGGCAGTCGCGAAAGCAAACGCGCTGATTTTCGTCTTGTTTGTGCGACACACAAAAATATTCTGGATATGGTGAATAATGGACTGTTTCGACAGGATCTGTACTACCGTATCAATGTATTCCCAATCCACATGCCTTCACTGCTTGAACGTATCTCCGACATTCCCCTGCTGGCAAACTCGATCGTACAAAAGCTTGATCGTAGCGGCAGGCACATACTGACCGACTCAGCCATACGTGAATTAAAAAAGCTATCCTTCGCGGGGAACATTCGAGAGTTGCGCAATATACTCGCGCGCGCCTTAGTCTTGACGAATACCCACGTCATTGATGGCAAAGTGATCAGGCAATGTCTTTCAATCGATCCACATAATCTGCCGCCCGCTGACTCTGAGCCGGTCGACCTTAAGACCAATGAAACACTTTACCTTCAAAAACTGTTGGCCCGCTGCAACGGTGACAAAAACAAAGCTGCCGCAATTGCAGGCATCAGTGCTCGTTCACTTTACAGAAAACTGGGCGAGGAATAATGCATTGCTAGTCACCCGGCCAGCGGGTGAATAGCCAGGCATGCCTCTTACTTGTCAGTCACTTTGGTCATTTGTTTGCCGCAGCAAATTTCCGAATGCGCCATCTTGTCTCCGCAAGGGCAACCCTTAGTGTAAACAAGCTCTGCTTTGCAGGATTCACATACATAACGTTCGCCAACTTCTCGTGACATGATTACTAACCTCGTTTTTCTTTATCAGAATTATTTTCAATCTACGTCAAACAAATAGCTAATTCCCGAAAAAATCATCATTGACGCGATTGTTTACCTGTTTTTCCTGTGCTCATATTCAGTGCTACCTAAGCTCATACAAATACGTTACACAACTTTAGACTAAGCGAGGCTCTTCAAATATTTAATGATATAAATCAATAAACGCTCAAGGAAAACCCTATGTCAGCAAAAACCGCGTTGATTAATGTCAGTGGCATGCACTGCACTGGCTGTGAGACTACCATTGCGCGAGCCATCTCTGAGTTGCCTGGCGTACAGACAGTTACTGCAAGCTATCCAAAGTCAGAAGTCACGGTGACATTTGATTCCAATAGGGTTGACGAAAGCGCAATTTCATCGGCTATCACCGCAGCAGGATATACCGTAACAAAAACCCCGGCACCAAAAAGCACGTTACCTGCGTGGTTAATCTTTGCGGCACTATTGATTGTTATAGGCAGTGTAGTTTTCTGGGGCAGAAGTCAAATGCCGGGTGTCATGCAACAACTGAATGCGCAGATGAGTTATGCGCTGTTGTTTACAATTGGGGTGCTGACCGGATTCCACTGCATTGGCATGTGCGGTAGTTTTGTAGTGAATTACGCGAGGGCTTGCGAAACACGGGCACAGGCTGTTCGAGCGCATTTTGCTTATGGCAGCGGTAAAACGCTCTCCTACGTCATGATAGGAGCAGGGTTTGGTTTATTGGGCGCGCTGATCACCATCACACCGCAGATGCGCGGCATCGCGGCATTGCTCGCCGGTGTTTTCCTGTTGCTGTTTGGACTAAAAATGCTGAACGTGTGGCCCGCGCTGCGTCGCCTGAATATTCGTTTGCCTGCTGCATTTACGCGAGAAGTGGCCAGCGAAATCCATCAGCGAAAACACCCGTTTGTTATTGGACTGCTCAATGGCCTGTTGCTTGGTTGTGGTCCTTTGCAGGCGATGTACATCATGGCCGCAGGCACAGGCGACCCTGTGCAAGGTGGTTTTCTGCTGTTCTTTTTTGGTCTTGGTACCTTACCGCCTTTGCTCGGGTATGGGTTTTTCGCAAATGTGTTGTCCGCCAAAGCCGTTGGTGAAATGGTAAGAGTGTCTGGCATCTTGGTGATTGCTATGGGAATAATGATGGCGCAACGCGGTATTGGATTCTTGAGCATGTAAATATTTTGATGCTCGACTTGCCGCATACTCGCCAGCCATCTATGCTCGCGGGTTCGACGAGTTTCCGGAATCCACAAGCGCCAGTGATCAAATTCTCCATAAAAGACATTATTTACATGGCAGGCCCTGCCACCTTTAAGCGTGGTGAAGCGTACTTTCAGCAAAACCGCGTGCGCCTGATCAGTCCCGACCCCACCGCTGATCGGGTAAACGCGGAAGTACAGGGTACTGAGCGCGTACCGTATCAAGTAGTCATTTATGCGGCCAATAACATGTTGTCCGCAGATTGCAGCTGCCCGGTTGGGTTTGACTGTAAACATGGCGTCGCGACCGCGCTCAAGTGGCAGTCGTTTCTAGAGAATGACCGCCGCTCAGTAAAACCGCCCGATGTTCAGGATGACCGGTCTCTCAAACTTAAGAACTGGCTGGCACGCATTCCCACAAATCGCTTACGTCAAAATACCTTGGCCACCGGCACGCACTACCTGCTTTACACCCTCGACACTGACGTTTCAGAGCTTTCCGGCGTTGATGCGCAGTCGCAGGAGGTTCGTGTCACTCTGCAAAAGGCCTACCTGAAAGCGAACGGAGACTGGAGTCAGTTTCATAACTTTCTACCAGATTTTTACAGCCTGAGCTGGAATGCACCCGCATTTTTGAAAGACGAAGACAAAGCGATTCTGAATCTGCTGCGCGGCCTGCAAACACAAAAAAGTTTCCACTTGGTTGGAGAGCCTGGTGCTCTGGCATTACAACATATGTTGGCTACCCACCGTTTGCGACTGGCCAGCACTGGAAAAACGGTCAGTGCAGCACCACCGGCGACGGTCGAATGGCGCTGGCAACAAACGCCCGGCCAACATCAACTGACGGCTCAATTGCCAGGCGTCACGCACTGGCGCCTGATCGCTGTTGATCCTCCCTGCTTTCTTGATGAAAGTGCCAGCAAACTTGGCGAAATCCAGAACCCACTGAGCGGCGCTCAGATTGCCTATTTGATGAATATGCCGCCGGTGCTGACTGCTGACATGAAACAGGCGGCCATACTGCTGCGCCAGCGCCTGAGCCGCGAGCAACTGCCTTTGCCCGTGGAACCGGAAGTGATTACCAGCAATACCCCCACTGCATGTTTATATATGCTCAGTGCGATCGCCCCAGAGGGTCTTCGTTTACCGGCGCTTCAGCTACATTTTGATTACGGCGGATTGCCTGTCTATCTGAGAGACCCCGCTGACGCCCAGGGCGAAATACTCCGGGAACACAAAGGGCGACACTATCGGATTCAGCGCAACTTACGGTTGGAAGAAGAATTCTGCGCCACCTTGCATAGCCTGCAACTGGTGCAGCGTTATGAATTGGGCAAATGGCAGGATGTCTGGGTGCCTGCTCACAACACAGACAAACACTTGCTGGCAATCTGGCAGAAAATCGTGGATGAGCATTTGCCATTGCTGCAGCAACAAGGTTGGAAGTTAGAGATAGATTCTGAATACTCGCTTGCCATTGACGAGGCTGTCTTTGATGTCAATGTCAGTGACAGCGCATCGGATAACGCAGACGACAATGGTGGACAATGGTTCGACTTTGCCCTCTCCCTGCATGCCGGCGGAGAAAATCTGCCAACAGTGGATGCCGTAGAAGCATGGCTTGAAGCAGACACGCCTGATGAATTGCTGATGGCAATTGACGGCAAGTGGTTGCGTGTAGACACCCGCCCTCTCCACACCTTACGCGGCCTTATTCTGGAACTGTTCAGCCGTAAACAACTCGACAAACCTGTGCGCTTACCTGCATTTCAGGCAGCGCTTTTGCAGGATATGCCGACACTTGATGATCGCAAGGCCCCGCTGACGCGTGCCTTGATGAAACAGCTGCAAGACTTCAAAGGCTTGATCAGCATCGAGCCGCCTGTAGGTCTGCTGGCGGAATTGAGGCCTTATCAACAGGATGGTTTAAACTGGCTGGCATTTCTTCAACGCTTTGGTTTTGGAGGAATCCTGGCAGATGACATGGGTTTGGGCAAAACACTGCAAACCCTGGCGTTGCTGCTGCATCTGAAAAACAAAGGTCAACTCAACAAACCGGTGCTGGTTGTGTGCCCTACCAGTTTGACCAGCAACTGGTTGCATGAGGCGATGCGTTTTACGCCACAATTGCGCACCTGCCTGATTCAAGGCTCAAAACGTAAGCATATTTTTGGACAGATAAAAGACAGCGATCTGGTTATCACCACATACCCGCTGCTGCCAAGAGACATCAAAAGTTATGCGGATCATAGCTTCAGCATGCTGATCCTGGACGAAGCGCAGTTGATCAAAAATCCAAATACGCGCATTGCAAGCGATGTGCGCACCATTAAGTGTGACACCCGGCTTTGTTTGAGCGGAACACCCCTTGAGAACCATTTGGGTGAGTTGTGGGCCTTGATGGATTTTGCATTGCCTGGTCTGCTCGGTGGCCGCAAGACATTCAACAAGCACTATCGAACCGCCATCGAAGATCAGCGCGATCATGATCGCCAGCGCGAACTTGCCCGACGCATCGCTCCGTTTATGCTGCGCCGCACCAAAGCTGATGTAGTGCAGGATCTGCCACCCAAAACGGAGATCGTGCAATACGTAGAGCTGGAAGGAAAGCAGCGCACACTGTACGAAAGCATCCGCATCAGCATGGAGAAACGCATTCGCGATCTGATTGCGCAAAAGGGCATGGCGCGCAGTCACATCGAATTTCTGGATGCCTTGTTGAAACTCAGACAGGCGTGTATTGATCCGCGCCTTGTAAAACTGGAAAAGGCCGCTGATATTGTTGAGAGCGCCAAACTCAACTGGCTGTCTGAAAATATTCCCTTGTTACTGGAAGAAGGCCGTCATATTTTATTATTTTCCCAATTCACTGAAGTGCTTGGACTGATAGAACAGCTACTTGAAGAACAGCGCATCACATACGTCAAACTCACCGGGCAAACCCGGAACCGGCAGCAAGTTATCGAACAGTTTCAGAGTGGTGAGGTAAAAGTGTTTCTGGTCAGCTTAAAAGCGGGTGGCAGCGGACTCAATCTGACCGCGGCTGATGTTGTTATCCATGTTGACCCTTGGTGGAATCCGGCCGTGGAAAATCAAGCGACTGACCGCGCCTACCGAATTGGTCAGGATAAGCCCGTGTTTGTGTACAAGCTGGTGGCGGCGAATACCATCGAGGAGCGCATTCAGCAAATGCAAAAACAAAAGCAGGCACTGGCTGACTCATTGTTCAGTGATACCGGCGCAGTCGGATTGCCAATGGAGAAAGAGGCCTTGTTGGAACTGCTGGCATAACACGCCATGACTTGCACTGGCAGCCCCTTAAGAAACAGCGCTGCTAGGCAGTGCGCATAGCAGCAATAAAGCGCTCGGATTCAGCAATCGCTTCCTGCATGGCGTCCAGCAAACGCCCGACATCTGCGTTGATGGTGTCCAACTCGCCACGCAGTGACGCAATCGCGCGGGCGTTCAGGTTGTGCTTGAGGTACAACACATTGTCACGCAGATTGTTGAGCACGGGATCCAACGTACTTTCGGCGCGCCGCATGGATTGAATCAAACGCGCATAACGCTGCCGGGTTGCAGTCAGTTGTTGCTCGCTGTCCCGTCGCAAAGTCTGATTGGTATACAGCGCCAGCTCACCATCCCATTCGTCGAACAGGTCATCCGCGACACTTTCTACCGCGCGAATCCGATTGCGAATGGTCTCAGCGGCAGTTTCACTGTCTTCAAATTCGCGGTTCAGCCGATCGTAGATCTGCTGCAGCTCTGCGCCATCAAAATTGACGACGCTCCTGAATTGTTCAAGCGCATCCTTGAATTGCTGCTGGCCATCCTGCTGAGCAAGCTGTGCGTCTTCAATGCGATCGACAAGAATGTCGCGTTTGTGAACGCCAAACTGCTCCATCGTGCCGTAATAGGCACTTGAACACGCGCTCATGAGCAATATAGAGCACACAATGGCCATCGCAAATGACCTGGATGAATGCCCTCGATGGGCGTTGTTTGCCTGATACGTCTGCTTAACAGGGCTGCTCAACGGCGTTGTCCTTTCATGGCGTGTACAATCCTCTTGGCTTGGACCGTGTTTTGACAGTCGAAGCTCAGTTTAAACTCAATTCATTGACGGTCAACAACAAATAGGCATTCTCCACTTGACCTAACCGGGGGCTGCGAGTGCAAACTCAAGACTGATGTTTTCAGGATCAGGAGTGAAATGATGTTAAAAATGACCATACCATCCATGAGTTGCGGCCACTGTGTAAAGTCCATCACTGAAACGGTTCAACAACTTGATGCCAATGCCGTTGTTGAGGCAAACACTGACAGCAAGCAAGTCAGCGTAAGCTCCTCGGCGTCAGATGCGGCAGTCATCGACGCATTGACAGAGGCCGGATATCCGCCGGCTTCTTGATTGACTCTTATGGACAAAAAACAGACTTTACAGGTTCCGGTTACTGCCATGAGTTGTGCTTCCTGCGTCAGGCGGGTGGAGCAGGCTTTGTTAAAAGTGCCCGGTGTTGAAGGCGCAGCTGTTAACCTTGCCAATGAAAAAGCAGACCTCATTCTATCTGCCGAGGTGACCGCTTCAGACCTGGTGCAGGCTCTGGACAAAGCCGGTTATCCGGCTCGCACTGAACAAATTGAACTGTCCGTGTCGGGTATGAGTTGCGCGTCCTGTATTGCTCGTATTGAGAAAGCCATGCTGACCATTCCCGGCATGGTCAGCGCTCAGGTCAATCTTGCCAGTGAACACGTGCATGCCAATTTTATTGCTGGCACGGTCACACCAGCCCAACTGATCAAAACAATTCAGCAAGCGGGTTATGACGCCACCTTGTTGACCGAAAATCACGAAGAAGAGCACACACGGAAGGCCCGCGAACTAAAGGACTTACAAAGTTCCCTGCTGCTCGCTGCCGTACTGACACTGCCGGTCTTTGTATTGGAAATGGGTGCGCATCTCATTCTGGAGTTCCATCACTGGATCATGGCAAATATCGGGCAGACACAAAGCTGGATCATACAGTTTGTGTTGAGTTCAGCGGTGTTGTTTGGCCCGGGCCGCAGGTTTATCAGCAAAGGCTTGCCAGCATTGTGGCGACGCGCACCGGATATGAATTCTCTGGTCGCTATTGGCGCGTTGTCTGCGTGGGGCTACTCTGTGGTTGCCACCTTTGCGGGCAGCTGGTTACCGGCAGGGAATCAGTATGTGTACTACGAAGCCGCGGCGGTGATTGTGACACTGATTTTGCTGGGTCGCTTTCTGGAAGCACGCGCCAAAGGCCATACCGGTGATGCCATTCAGAAACTGCTGGGAATGCAGGCCAAGACAGCACGTCTGGAGAGAAATGGTGAAATCATTGAGGTCGCGATCGATACGCTGCAGATCGGTGACATTCTGCATGTTCGGCCGGGAGAGCGGATTGCAGTTGATGGCCGGGTGATCGCGGGCAGCAGTTTTGTTGATGAATCCATGCTGACCGGAGAAGCCTTACCTGTTGAGCGCAAACCGGATGACATGGTCGTAGGCGGCACTTTGAACAAACAGGGTGCATTGACTATTTGTGTCAACAAGATTGGCAAAGACACCGTTCTTGCCCGCATCATTCAAATGGTAGAACAGGCACAAAGTGCCAAGTTACCCATTCAAGCCTTAGTCGACAAGGTTACGTCCGTATTTGTACCGATTGTGATGACGCTGGCATTGATCACTGTACTGGTCTGGTTGGTTTTTGGTCCACAGCCTGCACTGAGTTTTGCGTTGGTGAATGGCGTTGCCGTACTGATCATTGCATGTCCCTGCGCCATGGGTCTGGCAACACCCACATCGATCATGGTCGGCACGGGACGCGCTGCCGAACTGGGCGTTCTGTTCCGCAAGGGACAAGCACTGCAGACACTGCGTGATGCGTGTGTTATTGCGCTGGATAAAACTGGCACTCTCACCAACGGAAAACCTGAACTGACCGATTTTGTGCTCCAGAATGGTTTTGACGCAGATGACACATTGTCCTTGCTGGCCTCCGTTGAGCAGTCCTCAGAGCATCCAATTGCAGAGGCGATTGTACGTGCGGCTCAAAGCCGGCAGTTGCCACTGTACCCTATCGAAAAATTCTCAGCCGTTGCTGGCATGGGCGTCAGGGCCAGCGTCCGCGGTCACACTATTTTTGTTGGCGCTGACCGCTATATGCTGCAACAAGGCGCGTCCCTGAACGGTGTTGAAACATTGAGTGCCGCGCTGGCAGAGCTTGGCAAAACACCTCTGTATGCCATGATCGACGGGCAACTGGCCGCTGTTATTGCCGTCGCGGATACCATCAAAGAAGGCACTCCCGCTGCTATCCAGGCGTTTCATGCGCTGGGTTTAAAAGTTGCCATGATTACGGGTGACAATCATAAAACTGCGCGCGCAATTGCCAAACAGCTCGGCATTGATGAAGTTGTTGGTGAAGTATTGCCACAAGGCAAAGTCGAGGCGGTCCGCACTTTGCGAAAACGCTTTGGAAATGTCGCGTTTGTAGGCGACGGCATCAATGATGCACCCGCATTGGCTGAAGCCGATACGGGGATAGCTGTGGGAACTGGCACCGATATCGCCATTGAGTCTGCCGATGTTGTGCTGATGGGAGGTGATCTGAATGGCGTGGTCAACGCGCTGGCCATCAGTAAAGCCACCATCCGCAATATCCGGCAAAATTTGTTCTGGGCGTTTGCCTACAATGTCGCCCTGATTCCGGTTGCAGCGGGTGTTTTATACCCTTTGAACGGCACCCTGCTGTCACCCATGCTGGCAGCAGGTGCTATGGCGATGTCCAGCATTTTTGTGCTTGGCAATGCATTACGACTGAGAACTTTTACAGCCCCGTCTGCCTGAAGGTGATATTGATACGTACAGGCCCCGTCAAGGCATGGCTGTCTGCTTTGATCGGCGCTACCCCATGAAATCGCAAACGATCCTGCCCACCCCACACCACGGCGTCTCCGTGCTTTAACAAAAACCGCCTTGGTTTGTCCGTACGCTGTAAACCACCCCAAATAAACGTTGCCGGAATCCCCAGAGAAAACGACACAATAGGCGCGGTAAGGTTCCGCTCATCACGATCCTGATGCAGCCCCATCCTGGCACCAACCTCGTATCGATTGATCAAGCAAACCGTTGGCTGAAAGTCACTGTATCCGGCCAGTTCTGCGGCCTGTTGAGCACGGTCAAGCAAGAGCGCTGGCATGGACGGCCAAGGCTTTCCGGAGAGCGGGTCTTCTGCCTGATAACGATAACCTGCGTGGTCAGAGACCCAACCCAGCCGACCGCAATTGCTCATCGCAACCGACATTTTTTGACCGCCAGGTGTCGTCAGATGTCGGAACGGTGCCAGCGCGGTCACCTGCGCGACTGCAGACAACACGGCGATGGCATCCTGCACGAGAAACCCGCCCAGGTAACTTGAGCCGGGCCCTATCGCCAGCACGTCTTCTTGCCGTACCTTGTCACTTTGAAAAAGATCTGTTTCCATAGCAGGCAAGCATAGCTGATCACCACAAACCAGCGTATAACAATTGTTATCGTGGTCAACGGCTCTTCTTGATCCCCCGCTCAACATCAAAGTAGTATCGTGTGCGTCAATCAAGTCTCTTTTTTACTCATAGCACTCTGATGTGGGAGCAAGTTGTCTGCCCATGAGCAATGCTCTCGTTTTGCAATCTGTCCCGTCGGATGCCGCAGAGACTGCGGACGACCACAGCCTGTGGCCACGTCTATTGCTGAATGGTGAGTGGACGCTGCAAAAGTACCAGCGCTTATTGAAACAGGTCTCCGTTCCCTCGCAAAAGCCCCGATCTCTGGATGCCAGTGGGCTCGTTGCGATTGATACCGCCGGCGCAACCTTGCTGGTGGATTTGCTGGGGCCAGACACCTTGGCCGATATTGTTGAGCGCGCAACAGGATTGTCACCCGAGTGGAAAGCTTTGCTGCTGGCAGTCGCAACGTCCATGCGCGGCCAGGAACCCCCGAACGCACCAAAACAACGCTGGGGAGATGGGCTGGAAGCGCTGGGCACGCTGACGGTTAGCGGCTGGCGGCAACTGAGCCAATTTTTTGCATTCACTGGCCTGACCATCACAACACTGTTGTCGCTTGTGGTGCGCCCTTGGCGATGGCGCTGGACGGCTCTGGTTGCGCAGATGCAGCAAGCAGGGCTCAACGCAGTCCCCATCGTTGCACTATTGAATTTTCTGGTCGGTGCCGTGGTTGCGTTTCTCGGTGCCACGGTATTGGCACAGTTTGGTGCGACCATTTATACCGTTGATCTGGTTGCTTACGCATTTATGCGTGAACTGGGCGTGTTGCTTGCTGCAATTTTGTTGGCCGGCCGCACTGCCAGTGCATTTACCGCTCAAATCGGCTCCATGAAAGTCAATGAGGAACTGGACGCCTTAAAAGTACAGGGACTCAGCGCAATCGAATTGCTTGTTATCCCGAGAATACTGGCATTGGTGATTACCCTGCCTATTCTCGGTTTTATCGCCATCCTTTCCGGAATTGCCGGCGGCGCGATGGTGGCGGTATTGTCGCTGAACATCAGCCTGACGCAATTTATCGGCATCGTTCAGCAAGTGCCGCTGCTGCACTTATGGTTGGGTTTAGGCAAAGCACCGGTATTTGCGGTATTGATCGCGCTGATTGGCTGCCTCGAAGGCTTCAAGGTCAGCGGCAGCGCACAATCCGTGGGCGAGCGGACTACGGCCAGTGTGGTTCAATGTATTTTTGTTGTGATTCTGCTCGACGCTGTCGCCGCACTTTTTTATATGGAGATGGACTGGTAATGTCAGTTGACCCCGCCATCATTCAGGTTCGCGATCTGTGTAACACCTTCGGAAGCAACACTGTTCACAAAGATCTTGATCTGGACGTGCTGCATGGAGAAATTCTGGGTGTTGTGGGAGGCTCGGGTACCGGAAAATCTGTGTTACTGCGGTCAATTGTGGGTTTACTGCGCCCAACATCCGGCGAAGTACAGGTGTTCGGAAAAAATATGCTGTCACTCAATAGCCGGGATCGGTCTGCCATGGAGCGCCGCTTTGGTGTACTGTTTCAGCAAGGCGCACTGTTTTCCTCACTGACCGTGCTTGAAAATATTGCGTTACCGCTCATAGAGCACGTGGGATTAAGCAGAGCGCAAGCCAACGATATCGCGCGCGTTAAGCTCGCCCTGACCGGGCTGCCGGCAAACGCAGGACATTTGTATCCGTCCAAGCTGTCAGGCGGCATGATAAAACGTGCAGCGCTGGCCAGAGCTTTAGCGCTGGATCCGGAAATTCTGTTTCTTGATGAACCTACCGCTGGATTGGACCCGATTGGCGCAGCAGCGTTTGACCAGCTTCTGCTGACATTAAGAGATGCGTTTAAACTGACCGTGTTTCTGGTCACGCATGATCTGGACACGCTATATGCTGCCTGCGATCGGGTAGCGGTGTTATCGCAAAAAAAAGTATTGATTGTCGATACACTCGAGACTGTTGCCGCGGATCCTGATCCATGGATTCAATCTTACTTCCACGGCCCGCGAGGACGCGCTGCAGTGGCATCAGCGAATGCATCTTTAACCTGAATATTCCCGGTTTATAACGGACACTGAAATAATGGAAACCAGAGCTCATCATATTCTGATTGGATTATTCACAGCATTGGCGGGCGCCGGCCTGATGCTGTTTGTGATGTGGAAGTCCCAATCTGTAGCTGATAGTGAAATGAAACATTACGACATTCTTTTTCGTGAAGCAGTGTCGGGCCTCAGCGTTGGCAGCCTTGTCCAGTACAGTGGTATCCGGGTGGGCGATGTAGAACGATTGACACTGGATCCCCAGGATCCAAGACTGGTCTGGGCACGGGTACGCGTCGCGGGCGATACCCCGGTCAAAGTTGACACCAGCGCGCGATTGGCACTGCTCAACATTACCGGTGCGTCGGGAATAGAACTGAGTCAGGGTACGCCGCAAAGTCCG
>JAUYSM010000055.1 GCA_030696315.1 Pseudohongiella sp.
CGGACTGGAACCGTATCAGTACCTGCGGCACTTATTTACTGAACTGCCCAAAGCAAACTGCGCGGCTGATGTTGAGAAGTTATTGCCTTGGCGGATTGATCGACTGAAACTACAGTGACCTGTGGTTAAATGATCGCTTACGATGCTGCAATCAAGTCAGCAGGCTTCTCCGACCCAGAGACTGTTGCCAATCAACGTACCGTCATTGGTCGCTCCGAACTGCTCGGGCGCCGGTAATGGCAAAAAAACAAATGGGGGACGGAGAGATCATTTTTTGATCTCTCCGTCCCCCATAAAAACAATAAAACCCTACAAACCATCCAGTTTCTCGGCCGCCACACTCGCCAGAAATGCCGAGCGGCTTTTGATGCCGTGCAGCGCAACATACGCATCAATTTTGCGTATCATGATGCCCGGCAAGGTCACATTGATCTTCTCCGTGCGCCCCAGATACGGCGTTATGTCAATTTCCACAAAACCCCAGCCACAATGCTCGAATTCTAACTGCTTGCGGTAGTCAACCACCTTGCCAGGGCGTGGAATCGGATGGCCAGCCTTTGCCCGCTCAGCCAGCTGAATATGAGCCACTTCCACTGCCTGCGCATAGGCCTGCTCCAGAGAATCAGCAGCAGTGATTGCTCCGGGAATATCTGGAAACATGATGCCGGTGGCGGTGTCTTCATCACCCCACTCAATTGCAACGGGAAATTGCATAGTAGATTCTCCAATGACGCACTCTATCAGGCCAGCCCGGCATGACGCTTAATAGCAAGCACGGTGCCAGGAGGCAGATCCTTTTTAGGGTGGGGAACAACCACCGTCTGGGGCAGAGTCCGGTGCTTAAAAATATGATGACTCCCGCGGACCCTCTTAAGTTGCCACCCCGCGGCCAGAAGTTCTTTGATCAATCGGCTGCTGTTCATTCACGCCTTCCTTGGCGGCCATGGAAATCATAACCCTGGAGTTACAAGCCGACAAGTAGAAACGACTTAATTCTGTTTGTAAACTGTCCACTACTAGGGTTCTAGCTGACGAAATTGGCGCAGTTGAAAAAATAGGGGACGGAGGGATCATTTTTTGATCCCTCCGTCCCCTATCGGTAGGTGATTTGGCGTAGTTAAATAAACAACAGATCAATCGCCAGCGAGCAGACGCTCAGCACCAGCATCACCAACACAAAACCCTGCCGCGCACGGGCAATCTCATCAAGTTTGGACTCTGACAAAATACTTTCATTTTGCATTGAGATATCTCGCTGTTGATCAATGGCGACTTGGGCATGATTATGTGCGGATCAACAGCAGGAATGGGTGTTTCTTAACACTTTCTTACAATTCTTAACGCAGGTTTTGCGCCGTGGATATCCACTAAAAAACAAAACCAAACACATCCACAAGGCCAGCAGCCACAATAAACAGCAGCATCACCACAACATAGTTACGACGCACCAAGGCAATTTCGTCTGCTTTGGCGAGCGGCTGTTTAACCCCTGACTGCATGTGATTCCCCCCAAACATCTTTGCGTACACACACTGGAACTGCTGATCCAGTGCTGGTAAATCAAATAACGGCTGAGCCCACAATATATTTAACTTTTAACAGGATTTCCACAAAGTTCTGTGTGTCAGATCACATAACGCGATAAGTTTCCAGATCAACACCCGCCGCCAGCGCCTCATTCACCCAATGCGGCCGCTTGCCACGCCCACCACCCCAGGTTTCGCCGTTAGGCCCTCGGTATTTCGGTGCTGCCGGGGCTGCTTTAGCCGCTTTTGCCGTTTTGGTGGATTTAGCCACTGAGGTCTTGGCAGCACGAGCTGGTTTAGCCACTTTAGGCTCTTTAGCAACTTTGGGTGCCAAGCCCACATCAGCCGCAGACAGACCATACAGTTTGATCTTGTCTTTAATGTCGGCAATGGCCGCTTTTTTCTCTGCGGCAAACAACTCGTCGGCTTGTTTTTGAAGCTCATTTATTTTGGAGCGGATTTCTTCGTATTTGCTCATCGTTAATTTTCCTTAATTAGTAAGCACCACTAAAAATACCACATATCACCCAATTGGGCAGTAGCTGATAAAAATCTGTGTGCTAGAATCCCTGCCATTAAAAATATCCAGCGGGTTACACAGAACACATGAACACCGTTATTCCCGTAATTCTCTCCGGCGGCTCAGGCACACGATTATGGCCACTGTCGCGCAAACATTATCCCAAACAATTTCATGCGCTCACGGGCAGTCAACATACGCTGCTGCAAGAAACCGCACTGCGCGTAAAACATCTGGCGCCGCCGATTGTGGTGTGTAACGAAGATCACCGCTTTATGCTGGCAGAACAATTACACAGCATCCACGTCAAACCTGCCACTATTCTGTTAGAGCCACAAGCGAAAAATACAGCGCCCGCGATTGCGTTGGCGGCACTACATGCGATCGGTATCAACCCGGACGCCGTGATTGCGGTTTTTCCGGCTGATCATGTGATCAGTAACCAACAAGCATTTAACAAAGCATTACAAGTGGCCGTCGCTGCTGCACACGATGGCGAATATCTAGTGACGTTCGGGATCATTCCCAGCCATGCGGAAACCGGTTATGGTTATATTCAGGTGCCGCATCGAGACGGGCCCTGTTTACCCGTAACAAGTTTTGTTGAAAAACCTGATGTCACCACTGCCGAACACTATTTAAAAAGCGGCCACTACTTGTGGAATAGCGGTATGTTTGTGTTCAAGGCAACCGCCTATTTGGCTGCATTAAAGAAAGCCCAACCCGCTATTGTTGAATATTGCGAACTCGCGTTAAAAGCTGCCAGAAATGATCTGGACTTTGTGCGCGTGAATGCTGATATTTTTGCTGCATGCCCAAGCGACTCCATCGACTATGCGGTGATGGAAAAAGCCAACAATGTGCGTGTAGTACCGCTTGACGCAGGCTGGAGTGATATCGGTGGATGGCGAGCCATTTGGGAGATTCTGGATAAAGATGCCAATAACACCGCCAGCATTGGTGATGTCATCAATATCAACACGCATAACACGCTGGTACACAACGACAATAAAAATAAACTGGTGGTGACAATAGGATTGGATGATCTAATCGTAGTCGATACCAAAAACGCTCTGTTGGTTGCACATAAAGATCAAGTCCAGCTGGTCAAACAAGCCGTTGAAGAAATGGCAAACTGCGAACGCGAAGAGCATCTTTTCCACAGAGAAGTGCATCGGCCATGGGGTAGTTATGATTCCATCGACAATGGCACCCGCTACCAGGTCAAGCGTATTACGGTTAAACCGGGCGCCTCGCTGTCACTGCAAATGCATCATCACCGTGCTGAGCACTGGGTGGTGGTATCTGGTACTGCAGTTGTGCAGGTGGGGACCAAGGAAACCTTATTGACAGAAAACCAGTCGGTATACATACCCATAGGAGAAACCCACAGATTACGGAACCCAGGGAAGGTACGATTGGAATTGATTGAAGTTCAAAGCGGGAGTTATTTGGGAGAGGATGATATTGTGAGATTTGAGGACACGTTTGGACGAGTGTAACAAAATTAATCTCGATATCCATTGGGATTCAATGTTTGCCAGCGCCACGTGTCTCTCATCATCGTGGTTAGATCAAGCTTGGCATGCCAGCCAAGCTCTCGCGCAGCCTTTGATGGATCGGCGTAGCAAACCGCAATATCACCTGGTCTACGGCCGACTATTCGATAAGGCACATTGCAACCATTCGCCGCCTCAAACGCTTGCACTACCTCAAGTACGCTATAACCCTTTCCAGTACCAAGGTTCCAAATATTAACACCGCTGCGTGTTTCCAAAGCAGTAAGGGCGCTTAAATGCCCTTCTGCTAGATCCATTACATGAATATAGTCCCTAACACCAGTCCCATCATGTGTTTCGTAGTCGTCACCAAATATTGGTAACTCGGGCATTTTACCCAGTGCTACTTGAGCTAGATAGGGAAGAAGGTTGTTGGGTACACCTAACGGGTCTTCACCTATCAATCCACTCTCATGAGCACCGACCGGATTAAAATACCGCAGCACACCTATGCTCCATTTATCATTAGACCTAGCCAAATCGAACAAAATTTGTTCAATCATACGCTTGCTCCGGCCGTACGGGTTTGTTGGGTAATCAGCCATTTGCTCTTCATTGATGGGCACTGTTGCACCATTTCCATAAACTGTTGCTGATGAACTAAATATCAATGAACATACACCTGCTGCTGCCATAGCTTGGCACAATGTAACTGTGCCAGCCGTGTTATTTGAGTAGTAACTCAAAGGATCATTTACACTTTCTCCAACCGCTTTCAAACCGGCGAAATGTATCACAGAGTCGACTTTATTGAGTCGAAACAAATTGTCCAGTAGCCTCCTGTCTCGCACATCTCCGTGCACAAAACTTGGAGCAGTCCCTGTCATTTTTGAAACTCGCTTTAGACTTAAATACGAGCTATTACTTAGATTATCGAGGACTAAAACTTTGTATCCCGCACGTAGTAGAACAAGTGTAGTATGAGAACCAATATATCCCGCCCCACCAGTTATCAACACCACCTTTCGCTCTATCATCGCTCCCTCTATTTTTTAAATTAAAATTTGGCTATGCAAGTAATTTTACATTCTAAAAACTAATTAAGCTGAAGGAAAACTATTCCAGTTTTTAAATGAGCCGCTCGGATCGGCCAGTTAACATAAATCGTCTACTAAATTTATAGATTTAGTTCCTAAAGCGATACTTGGCAACGCTCCATAAGAAAGTTGGAATTGATATAAAGTAACGTCGCCATAATCGAACTGGCTCCCGTAGAAATCTAATAAGCCATTCTAAACCCAGTTTTTGAACTAGCGGGTTTGCTCGTTGTATATTCCCAGCATAAAAATCAAACACAGCACCGATTGCTGCAGCGAATTTGATATCCAGCAAAGGTAAATTCTCAAAAATCCACTTCTCCTGTTTTGGTGCTGTCATCCCAACCCAAAGTACATCTGGCTTTGCCGCGTTTATAGCATCTATCATTTCACTCAATTCGACTTGATTATAGTCGGCCTTAAATGGAGGTGAGTAGACCCCAACAACATTAACATTTGGAAAATCTCGCAACATTCCATCTTTTATTTTTGATAGAGTACTTTCCGTTGACCCAATAAAAAAGACTTTAGCCCCGCCTAATTGATTAAGTAAATCAAGAACTCCAAAAAAAACATCTGCACCTGTCACACGTTTTCGTAGTTGACCACCCAAAAACCGGGAGGCATAAACTATTCCAATGCCATCGGGTATTAGCCAGTCAGCTTTATCAAGTGCAATTTTGAATTGTTGATCCTTAAGGGCAACTGCATAAGAGTGAGGGTTTAAACATGCTAACCAGTTTTTCTTGGGCGAAGTCAGCTTATCTACAATTTCGCAGCAACATTCTTTAGCCGCCAAATTTGTAATATCAAAATCAATCAAAGTTTCCTTCATTTTATTGGTCTACCTAATTTTTCTTTTTTTCAATCATTGTTTCAAGGTAACTCGACAGAGCATCTTCGCAAGTTGTGAACTGAAAGTCCGCAAGCAAAGATTTAAGCTTACTTTCTGTCGTTGTTAAACCAACATATGACTTAAACATGCGATGAATTGGCATCCTTACACGGGGCTGATCTGGTGCAAAATCTCTTGGATGAAGATAAACAACAACTGGCAATCCTTGCCTTTCAAAGGTTTTAAATCTATTTTTGATAACCCATAAAGGTAATAATCTCAAGTAACCACCGCCACTGAATGGAAATCCCATAGAGCCAAACGTTGATATGCTCATTGGCAGTTCCGGAAGGCTTCCTTTTGAAGTTTCTAGCATATGAATACCAGCAGCGCATGGATATCCACCATGTGCTCGCTTTGCAGGAAAAAGGCTGGCATCGTACTCCAATCCTATTTCTTTGATGATATCGAAAGCCCACTCGGTGCCTGGGACTATCGAGAAAGATGGCGCCCTGAAGCCCTTAACTTTAATACCAGTTTGATTTTGTATTACGTCTATAGAGCGTTTGAGATCTTGATAGAATTCCTTTCGGCTCTGATTATATACCCTACGATGCCAATATGAGTGTGAAGCAACCTCATGTCCACTCTCTGCTATCTTCCTCGAAAGAGTAGGATACTTCTCAGCGATCCAACCCAGAATAAAGAAAGTTGCTTTAACTTCAAATTCCTCCAAAATTGTTAATATCAAATTTGTTCTGTCTTCTACTATTGATGGTCTTTTATCCCAAGTACTCACGTCCTCCAGCCCCGGAATATCAATAATATGAAACCAGTCTTCAATATCGAATGTTAGAATATGTTTCATCGCCCAAATACTCGACTGTTAACATTAATAATTAAGTTTCTAAAATGTATCCATATCCAATCCTCGGATTTGTATTGTCGAGAGTGTATAAATATCTATCTTGGTACTCAGCGGCTTAGCGATTACATGCCAAGGTGACGACTGTAGCCTAGCTGGCAAATTCAGAGATATTTTTCTCTCGACAGGAAAATACGGGCGTAAATAGGGGGTGAAAGGCAACTTTTGTGACAGCAGATCCTTATCTATTTTTTTAAGTAGTTCAGAGGAAAAATTACCCAATAAGAAATTTACTCCCTTGCGTTTAGCAAAGATTTGAGCTCTTCCGCATACTAAGTCTCGCTTGCTGTAGACAACAGAGGGGTTTGATATGCGCCATCGGAGCCAATCTTCAGTAATTGCCATGCTGATAACGTTATTATGTGCCAACTCAAAATCTTTACAGATTGCAAGTCGTACCTGCCCTAAATTTGCAAAACCTAGCTTAGTCGTAAATCCATGGATAGAGTTCTGATTCGCAACTCCCAATACAAATTCAAAACCAGCATTTGCTGCACTCTCATATGCAAGGTTAGCCAGTTTGATAAACAAGCCTTTCCTTTGATGAGCCAAATGTGTGGCTGTATTTACAGACAGAAGTGCACTTAGTTTTACTTCATTTAGTTGATAAGTTCTAGGCACAAGTACATAGTGAGCAATCAACTCACCGTCAAAAAATGCATCAAAACCAACGGCCCTGCCACAGGGATTACCCTCATACAGCCACCTCAGATACAAGTAAGAAAGCTTTTTATCATATCCATAGACAGCTCTAAACAATTTGACGTAATCATCAACGCCAGCTTTATCAAGCACACGATAAAACTCGTAATTTGTATTTGAGCTATTCATAGTTTGGATATACAACCTGTTAAATATATAAAATATTTTTCGAAAACTTCATTACAGTAAAAATTCCGGGTACCAATGAAAGGATTTATAGAGAAGAAAAGGAGCTCATCTTAAGTTGATTTTATGACTCAATTCTGACTCCTTAGATTAGCTGCTATTGCCTTTTCATAGATTTCAATCAAGATCCGGTGGTTAGCTTTCTCATTATATAAAGTTTCAAAAGAATTCCTCGCTCCGCTTGCCAAGTTAGCCAGCAATTCACAATTGTCCATTAAATTTCGGACCTTAGAGATCATAGAATGGGGATTACCAGCTTCAAACAGGACCCCATTAAATCCATCGTTAACAATACTGGGTAGCGGACCCAAATTGGAAACCGCAACAGGGGTTCCAAGAGCAAAAGCTTCACGCACAACCATTGGAAAACCTTCGAAACATTCAGATGGCAGTACTAGTAGTTGCGCATTAGCGATTTGTGCTTGAGTCTCTTCATATGGTATTTGCCCCAAGAATTCTATATTACATTTACCCACCAAACTTTGAAGTTCATTTCTTAAAGGGCCGTCCCCGATAATCTTCAGTTTTGGCGCTGTGCTACCCCACATCTGCCAAGCTTTTATTAAGCTGAGCACGCCTTTTTCTTCACTCAATCGTCCAACGTAAACCACATAAATAGATCTTGAGATAAATGGCACTATCTCTGGATTACCTGGATAAAAATTAGGCTTTATGTGAATTTTTTCTGAAACCAATCCTCCCGAAGTCATCAAATCACGTTGAAATTTGGTTAAAGCAATAAACGCATCAACTTTAGTTCTCCAAGTTCCTAGCATGCGATGGAGAGCAACACTTGTAGCCAAGGGGGCTGTCGCTATTCTGCTTTTCCTGTAACACCCATGTTCAATAGCTGGCATAACTGATCGTTTGTCAATGCACTCCGTGCAAACTCGACCTTCTCTCATAGGTATTGCTGCAGGACAAAAAAGCCTGTAATTATGGAGAGTTAATACTTTCGCAGCTTTTTTTCCAACAGCATGAAAAACTGATGGAGAGATCAACGGAAAAGTATTGTGAACATGAACAACATCAGGTTTAAAATCATCAATTACTTTTTTTATATCGCGAACGGTAAATGGATTCCAAGGAACGGAAATTGCTCCTTCAATTTTTCCCAACATACCTTTGCAAATAATATCATCGCTGTATCGTGCAAAAATTCGAATTTCATGACCATTTTGCTCCAATAAATTTCGCTCTACTTCAAAAACTATATTCTCACCCGACGGTGAGCCAGAACCATAAAAATTATGAACCATAAGGACTTTCATGATGAAGAGACTTAAAGGCCTCTAGAAATGGCATAATTTTTTAGAAACCATTGGTAAGTAGTATGTAAACCTTCTTCAAGATCAATAGTTGGCACCCAACCAAAAGATTTTATCTTTGAGGAACACATTAATTTTCTTGGTGTACCGTCAGGTTTTGAATCATCAAATACCAAGCTCCCACCATATCCGGTTATGTTAGCGATGATTTCTGCAACCTCCCTAATCGAGTAATCTATTCCGTATCCAACATTTATGTGTGATAGCATAACGTCCGTATGATTTTTGAATAACTCTTTATCTAGATTCATTACATGCATACAAGCTGACGCCATGTCATCCACATGCAGGAACTCTCGCATAGGTTTACCGCTACCCCAAATTATGACCTCGTCACTCTTTTCTACAACCGCCTCATGAAATCTACGTATCAATGCCGGTATCACATGACTGTTCTCAGGATGAAAGTTATCGCCTGGCCCATATAGGTTGGTAGGCATTATGCTGCGAAAATCACATCCATACTGCCTGTTGTAGCTCTCACAAAGCTTTATACCTGCAATCTTTGCTATTGCATATGGCTCATTTGTTGGCTCAAGAGGCCCAGTTAACAGAGCAGACTCAGACATAGGTTGTGTAGCATTCTTAGGATAAATGCAAGAAGAGCCCAGAAACAACAATCTATCAATATGATTCAAGTATGCTGCATGTATTAAGTTAGCTTCAATCATCAAGTTTTCGTAGATGAACTGAGCCGGAAACGTATTATTTGCATATATACCTCCAACTTTAGCAGCAGCCAGATATATTTGATGAGGCCGATTTCTAGTGATCCAATCAAGCACTTTATGCTGATTACACAAGTCCAATTCATCGCGATCCGCTGTAAGCAACTCCACATCAGCGAGTTTTTCCAAAGCTCTTACAATAGCTGACCCGACCATTCCTCTGTGACCAGCCACAAATATCCTTATTTTAACTTTACGCCTCGACAAACTAGTTCTCCAAGGTTACTGGCAAGTCATGCCCATTTTGTCTAAGAAATGCGTGACGTTTCGCTGCTTTCAGATCTTCTAGCATCATCTCCGCACACATCTCCTTCACTGTTATTTCCGGCTCCCATCCCAGAATTTCTTTCGCTAGTGATGGATCACCTAACAAAGTCTCGACTTCAGCTGGCCGAAAATATCGTTTATCAACTTTTACAATTACATCACCAGGCTTCACAAAGGGCGCATCTGTTCCTACCACAGCATTTACTACAGCTATCTCATCCACACCGGTACCTTGAAAAACAAGAGAAACTCCGAGTTCTTCTGCAGACCAAACAATGAAATCACGAACAGAAAATTGCACTCCTGTTGCAATAACAAAATCACGTGGCACCTGCTGCTGAAGCATAAGCCATTGCATCCGAACATAGTCTTTCGCATGTCCCCAATCACGGAGTGCATCTAGATTCCCCATGTATAAACAAGAATCTAGCCCTTGGGCAATATTAGAAAGACCACGAGTAATTTTACGTGTTACAAATGTCTCGCCACGCCTGGGCGACTCATGATTGAACAAAATCCCGTTACAGGCATAGATTCCATAAGCTTCGCGATAATTTACTGTTATCCAATAAGCGTATAGTTTTGCCACCGCATATGGAGACCGTGGGTAAAATGGCGTTGATTCCCGCTGTGGGATCTCCTGAACCAGACCATATAACTCCGACGTTGATGCTTGATAATATCTAGTCTTCTTTTCCAGCCCCAATAGTTTAATCGCCTCAAGCAACCTCAGGGCACCCAAAGCATCAACATCAGCAGTATATTCTGGAGACTCGAAACTAACAGCTACATGAGATTGAGCCCCTAAATTATAAATCTCATCTGGTTCAACCTCTTTGACAATTCGGATCAGGTTAGATGAGTCTGAAAGATCACCGTAATGCAAGATAAAGTTCTTATTATCTACATGTGGATCTTGATATATGTGGTCAACTCGTTGTGTATTAAATGACGAGGCTCTTCGTTTTATACCATGTACCTCATAACCCTTATCTAATAAAAACTCAGCAAGATATGAACCATCTTGACCTGTAACCCCGGTGATCAAAGCTTTTTTCATATACATACATTTTTCTCGTATTTTTAACGCCCTATTTAACGAAATCCAATATTAATTAAAAAATGATCAACGCAAAAGAAGCGCCAAACTTCTACAATACTCATAAATCACAATAGCCAGCAAAACTTACCGCGTCCTCTATACCTCTAGCGGCATCTTTAAAATTATACTTTTGCGAAAGAAATGTGCAGGAACGTGAAAGTGAACCCCATAACTCCTTCTCGGCAAGTATTTCTAGAACCTTCTCAGCCCAAAGCAAAGAGTCAAGCTCCAACACAAATCCAGTTTTACCATTTATGACGAGCTCATTTGCTACACCAGCAAAAGGAGTTGTAATCACTGGAGTGCCCGAAGCCATAGATTCATTCACGACAACTCCCCATGCGTCAAGCCTAGTTGTGAACAACAGTAACTTTACTTGCCTATACATATCAACTAATAACTCATTTTCAACAAAACCCATATACTTGTAATCTAAAGAATATTGTTCCGCTCGTAACAAGACCTCATCTCTCAGGGGACCATCCCCACAGATTAATATCCTGCATCTGCCACTTCTCTCTTTTATTATTTTGCATACGTCCAAAAAGTAGAATGGTAATTTTAGCTCATGTAATTGCCCGCAAAACATCACATCAAATTCTCTATCATCAAAACTATTTATTGCTCTAGAGTTATATATTTTCAGATCTGCACACAACATACTTACAAATATCTTTTCTCGAGCAATCCCATAGCTTTCTATCAATTCTTTACCACTATTGCTAGCCACTATAAAAGCTTTGAAAAATCTAAAAAATGAGAGCCTTATTAACTTGTGTTTAAAACCCAAAATCGACTCTGAGTATCTAGACCCATCTGTCATGTATAGAATCTTTGCCCCATTTACTAAAGCCCAGATACAAGCATAAATATGGGTAGGATTAAATCCACTGATTATTACAACTGCAGGATTAATAGACTTAAGTTTCCCCCATACATCGCAGTTATTGTGAACAAAATTATAACCATCCTTCAATCTTGCATAATTTTGCTCCAAGAATAAATGCCTGAAATTCAATGCCTTAAGCTCCCACTTTCTGTTACTTTCCTTTTTTGCACAAAAAATTATAATGAATCGCGAATCCAGCAACTCAAACACTTTATTCCTATAGGGTGCAGGACTATTTGTAACAATTGCTATACTTTTTGAAAAATTCATCATCTACTTTTCAGCAACCCCTTAACAGATTTATGCATTGCTTTATAGAAAAGATAAAAACTTGTTTTTAATAAAAACCCCAGAAACTTAACCTTAACACGTCCAGCACTGAGTAAGTTTCACGCTCGATTATTTACAATTTATTCTAACACTCAACTTGGGATTACCAAAAAACCAAATTAATGCTACTACAAGCTCTACTCTCTACAAAATCTTATGGAATTGTCCTCAAGTCATTTCGTTTCAGGTCAGTTGTGGCACAAATTGACATACAAATGAATGAGAGTGCTGTATAGGTATAAAAATGATATAAGATGACATTGTCAGTCAACATTAATACGCCAAACACAATTAAATACATATGAGATGTAGCCCTAAAGCTTTTATTCCGATGTATCGCATATGAATTATTGATCATGCGCCAAAGCATTAGCAAACTCACTAGAAATAGAAAAAAGCCTACAAAACCTGTTTCAAATAATATTCTAAGGTAATCGTTGTGCGGCTGTATGCCAAACCCTATGTTCAAGTCAGAATCCATGATAAATACACTGGATGCCCCCCAACCATGGCCGATTAGCGGCTTGCTGAAACCCTCCCTAATGAAGTTTTCCCAAATAAAAAGTCTGCCATTTGTATTGATTGCTTCAATACTGGCTTCGGCACCCTCAAAGTAAAGTCTATTAAGAATCAACCAAAATCCTACAACAGCCATTGATATGGAAAAAACGATTAGTGCAGTTTTTTTTGCAACCCTCTTTGATCTATCGCCTAATACTCCCAAAGTCTTATAAAAAAATATCAGCATTAATGCCAATAAACTTATCCTAGTAAGCGTCAGCAAAATCAAACTAATAACCAGTGCGTTTAAAACCATATGAAATTTTTTTCCATATACTGCGGGCAAATTTAGAAGAGGAATTAGAATAGACAGCAGATAAATAGAACCAGCAGAGGCCCCCAGAGAAGGAGAGAATCTTGGTAAAATTCCATCAAAAATGAACACGTCGGAATTTAAATATTTCACAATGGTATCAAGAATAAAAACCACGAAAGACCATACAATAACTTTTTGAAACAATTTAGCCGAATATTCTAAGTCTATAGCAACTGACGAATAAACAAGTATAAAAAATATACTAAACAGGAAATACTGCACCCCAAGAACAAACGATGCTGTGGAAAAATATTGAGAATCAAGCAGGGAAATCGCACCAATTAAAACCAAAAAAACAAGAATATATAAGTACCATAACGAGCTCAGCCTTAAAATAAGTCGATTGGGACTAACTGCAAACAAAGCAAATGTCATTGCGATGACAACCAGTATTAAAAATTTTGGAAAATCGATTAACAGATAGTATCCAATAGACAAGAAAATAATTGGAATAAACGTAAGTTTTTGAAGTGTAAAAGTCAGTAACATTTGATTTGCCTGAAAAATTCTAAAACTCCTCTACGCACGAGACCAATTTCCTCCGAATTTTTTCAGCCACAAAAACTTAGACTTTTGAAATTTCAGTGGTTCACAAATAGGGCAAGAGTGACCTGTATGTAAATTATTTGTAGACCACCCGATCATCGCTCGACGATATGCTACAGCAGTATTATGAAGATCTAGACTCACTAAAACGCACTTCCTCAAGGATATGAAACACCTTTTCAGAAATAGCCACAGATGAAAATCCAAGTGCTTCCATTTTACAATTTGATCCGTCACCATTAATTATTCGAGAAAGCGCTATTACCCCAGCCTCTGAATTTGATACAAACTCACCCAAACCAGTCACGTCAACCAATTTTTTTAGTGAAACACTACCTTGATGCCCAACAATTACTATGGCCGTGTTATAAGTCATACATTCAAAGATCTTTCCTGTAACAACGCAATCACTAGCTCTCCCAGTTGTGGAGCACACAATTACAACATCTACTTTGTTTAGGAAATCACTGACAATTGCTTGCGACTTGTAACCATGGTCAACAAGAAGATCATTAATGCCGTGCTTGGCGCAGTCACTGGCAATCCTCTGCCCATGTAAACCGAGGTAATTGAATTCAATTTTTATTCCTTTACTTCGGAGAACTGAAATGGCTTCCAAAATAGGGCTGAGCAAATAGGTTTCATTGTAACTACCAGCATAAGCAATTCTCAAAGCATCTGATACTGAGGACTTTCTCTTTCTTTCTGCAAGAACAACCGATTCATCCATTGGTGCGCAATTTGGAACTATCTCTAACTTTTCTTTATTAACTTTAATATACTCCCCGAGCTCTTCGTTTACGCACAAAACTCTTGCTGCGCTATCTAACAATTTACTTTCCACTGAAATCAATTTTCTATGTAGATACCCATTCTCTTTGATTGGTAAGTCATAAAACCAAGCAAAAGGATCTCTAAAATCTGCTATCCATGGCACTGAGTATAATTGTGCCAATCGCTCAGCAGCAACAACAGCACCGATGCAAGGAGTACTCCCAATCACAAGATCAAACTTACCGGCTATCATTTTATCTTTCAGTTTTAGATACTGAATTATATTGGATGACCAATCCCACGATCGATCAGGCCAATCAAAATTAAAAATCACCTTCCTTAAAATACTTTTTAGCAGCCCCTGAAAACCCTTCCTAAATTCTGAAATAGGTTTCTTTATCATCACAGATTGAACCATGCTCGTAGCATTATCTACCTTCGTCTTATAGGAAAATATACTCTTTGCTCTCCCATACAAAGAATTGGGCAATTTAACTCGATGCAAGCAAAGTTTAGGGTTTACAACAATAGACGATGAATCTAAATTTGTAGCTGCTACAATCTCTATATTACAATTGAATTTTTGGGTTAACTCGTTTGAAATATAAAACCATCTTTTGCTCCCAATCGTGGGATCCGGTGGGTAGCTTTCAACGATTATTAGTATGTTCAACTTAAAATAGCTCCTAATTTTCCATGCAAGGTCTAGTAATTTTTAATATAAACATGTCATCTTTACACTCGATAACACCAACTAGAACTCAGGATTTTACTTGTCGAGCCGAAACTATCTTTTTGCAGAACTTGTAAAACTTTGAGCTTGCATTCCAAAATCCAAGCTCCGACCCATATACAGAATGATCAACTCTGGGTCTACTTAGGTAATTTTCCAGCAATTCATTTGTCCAATTCATTTTTTTCAGAAAGTATTGCTTGTCTGCTTGCAAATCAGCAAACGAAGGATAAGGGATTTCTCTCAACATTTGGATCGCATCCTCTCGATTCATTTGCTGGGAAGCTACTAGCGTAGAAAGGTGAAGCTTACGCTTATCTATGCCAAACTTTTCAGGCAATATGAATCCTTGGTAAAAGCGAGTAAAAATAGATTCGTAATGCTTGTATGGATAACGCCTAAAACCACATTCTTTTTCTAATACAAGCAAGGCTTCTTCTTTACGATAGTCCATATAGTCTAGAAAAGAGACCCATTTGACTTTACGAAAGCGCTCCAGCCAAATATGTTCTATAACACCTATGGCAGGAAAAGTTTTTAGTCGTACACCACCTTTTTGGGAAGCAATGCGTCGGATGTTCCGCGCATCCAACTTAAACCAATTCCAACCTGGAGGCATACTCATACCTTCAGTAGATTTATTTGTCCCCGACAATATCCACTTAATTCCGTGTTTAGATGCCAGCCGATAGTTTGCGCCCAGCATTGCATTGTCGTAGAGCAACTCTACATCGACAACGTCCGCATCAAAGAATGCTTGCATAAGTCCACGATATTCTTGCCAATCGATAACGTGCGTATGAAGATCAATACCAAGCTTACGAACCAAGCCTTCTATATTGCTTTGAGCCAACTCTGAATTCCATCCGTTGTCCATGTGTACTGCCAGCGGGCGTAGCCCAAGTTGCTTGGCGACATACAACACCCATGCACTATCGACTCCACCGGAGAGACCAATGATGCAATCATATGGCTTACCAACTCCATCATCTTTGACACGGGTTATAAAACGTTTCAAATCCAACTCGCGCTGTAAAGGATCATGTAATATAGTTTTGCTGATCATTTCAACAAACTCTTTGCAATAATTACATTGACCATCAGAGCTAAAAATGATACCAGGAATCTGTGAATCCATTACGCATAGGTTACAAACTTGCATAATCAACTGGGCCTCAGCGAAAGAGTTCGCATAATTCTTGATATTTTGGATAAGAAATCAGCACTGCACGATGCGGACCATAAAACACAAACATACTCCCAGCCGCGACAGCGGATGCGTGGCTTTCAATAATCGCTGAACGGAAGTGATTCAGCGATCCGGCCCCCCCTGATGCAATTATTGGTATAGTCACTGAACGACTTACCGTTGCCAACAAATCAAGATCATACCCGCTCATTGACCCCTCCTGATCGATAGATGTTAACAGGATCTCCCCAACACCGAGGTCTTCTGCGTATCGAGCAGCCTCTACTGGCCGCATTCCTGTACCCTTTGTGGCTGCTAATGTCATAACCTCATCAGCACGGAAGAGTTTCCGTTTAACGTCAATAGAAGCGGTTACAGATTGGCTACCAAAGGATCTAACAGTTTCACGTATCAATTCAGGATTCTTATACAATGCTGTATTGAAGATTACTTTCTCTATACCTAAACGAAAAAGTCGCTGGATATGATTCATGTTTGAAATACCACCACCATAAGACAGCGGCATAAAGCACTCACTAGCAATTTCACTAATTAGTTCGAAACAAGGCTCACGATTATCAAGACTTGCTCGAATATCCAACAAGACTAGCTCATCAACTTCTTTATCGTTGAAAATACGGATTGCATTTATTGGATCGCCAACGTAGACCCCATTTTTAAATTTCGTCGTTTTGACCAATCCACCGTTACTTAGCAAGAGGCAAGGAATAACTCTATGATTTAACATACTAATAGAACTCAACGAATGCTTTTAACAAAGACATGCCAAAGCGGTGACTCTTCTCAGGATGAAACTGAAATCCAAAAATATTATCGCGCTCAAACGCAGCATCAAAACTGACGTTACCATAACTGGCAGTAAGAAGAGTATCAGTTGGATCTAGACAATTCACGTAAAATGAATGAACGAAATAAAATCTTGACACAGGCTCTAAGTTTTCCAAAATGCGACTCTCCTTACTCTTGTGTACTATTCTCCAGCCCATATGTGGTACTTTGAGCGGGACCTCACCGACAGAAGAGAAACGAACAGTTTTTGCATTAATCCAATTCAAGCCAGGCAAGGTACCTTCTTCGCTACCTAGAGTCATCATTTGCATACCTAGACAAATTCCGGCCACTGGCACTTTGCGGACTAAAACAGCATGATCCAATGCATAACGAAGCCCTGATTCTTCTAAACGCCTCATGCCGTAATCAAAGGCACCTACACCAGGAAGAATTAGTTTAGTTGCCGCATTTATACTAGCTTCATCATGAGCTATCACGGACTCCGCACCCAATTTTTTTAACATGTTTTGAATCGAGCCAAGATTACCCACACCATAGTCGACAATTGAAATCGTCATATATGTACCAGTTAACTCACAGAATGAGAAAATTCGATTCAGATTTAATTTGATTTGATTTGATTTGATTTGGAATAACTTGTTCCGGGATGCAAACTAATACTAATAAATATAAGGAGCAAATTCAGAAAATAGCAATTTTATCATTGCGAAAAATTAAATTTTAAATTCCCCTATAGTCTCTACAACGCTTGCCATTTGAATGTCGGACAACTCTGGATAAATTGGCAAAGATAATATTTGAGATTGATTGGCATAAGCATTGGGAAAATCCTGTGCTTTATGACCAAGGCGTTTATATGCTGGAAGAAATGGCAATGCCGTAGGGTAGTTAATGACCGTCTGAACGCCATTCTTACTGAGGTAAATTGCTAGTTCATCGCGCTTGTCATGCTTAATAACATACAAGTGCCAAACATGTTCACTTTCCGCAGCAACTACAGGTGGGGTTACATTGTGTACTGAGGAAAGCAACTCGCTATAGCGTGCAGCTCGATCTTGACGCAAACGTGTCCAAGTCAATAAGTATGGCAACTTTACAGAGAGAATTGCCGCCTGTAACCCATCCATCCGGCTATTGATACCCTCGATTTGGTGATCCCCTTTTTTCAACCCACCATGCCGAGCAAACATGGTCATCTTATCTGCCAAAATTTTATCGTTGGTGATAACAGCACCGGCATCCCCCATTGCCCCAAGGTTTTTCCCCGGATAAAAAGAGAACGAAGCTGCATTCCCAAAAGTACCAACCAACTTCCCTTTATAGCGTGCAAGGTGGGATTGTGCGCAATCTTCGAGGACCCAGAGATTATACTTACTTGCTACCGCCATAATCGGATCCATGTCCGCAGGCTGACCAAATAGGTGTACCGGAATTATTCCCACCGTCCTGGAGGTAACCTTTGATTCAATATCTCTGGGATCAATTGTGAAAGTATCAGGACTAGTGTCGCAAAAGACTACTTTTCCACCAGCTTGTGTAATAGTTTCCGATGTCGAAATCCATGAATGAGCTGGAGCGATAACTTCATCGCCCGGTTGAATGCCCAGAGCAACCATAGCTATGTAAAGTGAGTCAGTACCATTCGCACATGAAACACAATATTTACGCTCCATAATATCAGCGAACATCTGTTCAAACTTATCTACATAAGGCCCACGGATAAAAGACGATTTACTAATTACATCAGCGATGACTGAATCTATTTCACTTTTAATGCTTAGATATTGGGCGTGAAGATCAACAAAGGGGATCGTGCTACTCATCATTTGACTCAATTAGGGGTTAATTTTCTTATGAGGCGAGCTGGATTTCCGACATAGACACCTGGCACCTCAATATCTTTTGTAACAACAGAACCAGCTCCAATTACTACGTGATCACAAATGCTAATCGGCAAGACTGTGACATTGCTACCTATCGACACATGATTACCGACCCTCGTTCTCTTCCAAAGGCTTTTATCGCCTCTGGCCGGCCCGCCTGCCGAGAAAAGATCGTTAATAAACACCACACCGTGACCAACGAAGCAATCATGCCCTATCTCTACCAGCTCACATATAAAGCTATGTGACTGCACTTTCGTGCGATCACCAATCGTCACATCACGTTGCACTTCAACAAAAGGGCCAATAAAAACATTGTCACCAATTTCGCAACCGTACAGATTCGCAGGTTTTACAACAGTTACATTCTCGCCAAAAACAACATCTACAATGCCTGACTCCTTAATTTTCGGTTGTGTCAATGAACACCTCCAAGTTTACAATATCTTGGGCGGAACCTCATATTGACTTCTTTCCCGGTTTCTATCGACTCATAAATAGCGTTTATTAACTCCAGGCTCTTCCTGCCTTCCAAACCATCCACAAGATGTCTTCGGTTATTCTTTATACAATCAACAACATGCTCATAGTAAGCTTGATGCCCAAAACCATATACATTGGGTGGATTTACGGAGTATTTCTCTAAAACTTCACTGTCTGATTTCGTTGTTTCTATGAAACTCCACAAGTTCATCTTATTTACTGCAAACCCTCCTATTTCAACACTGCCAAATTCCCCCAATACTGAGATCGATCCCTCGAGATCTTTTGGCCGTACCGCCGTAGTAGCTTCTATTATTCCCAAAGCACCACTACGAAACTTTAGTGTAACTACAGCTGTATCCTCAGCTTCTATTTTGGCCAATGCAGTAATGCTTTTTGCGAATACACTTTCAACTTCGCCAAACATCCACTCCAACAGATCCACATGATGACTCGCCTGATTTGTTAGAACTCCACCATCCATAGCCCATGTCCCTCTCCAGGACGCCTGATCGTAGTATTCTTGGGTTCTGCACCAACGTACGCGGACAGTTCCAAGTATAAGCTTACCGAATCTTCCCTCATCGAGAGCTTCGCGCAACTTAACCACAGGTACATTGAATCGATTCTGCTTTACAACAAATAATTTAATACCAGCTATATCGCATGCTTTGATCATGTTGTCAGCATCATCAAGCGTGAGGGCCATCGGTTTTTCAACAACTATATGTTTCCCGTACCCCGCAAGCTCGACCACATTACGGGCATGATTGCCGCTCTCTGTGAGCACAACGACAACGTCTATATTTTCTTGAGACATCATGGCATGCATATCTGTAAAATAGGGCACCGAAAACAATTCACCTAAATCTCGCGCCTTGACTGCGTCAATGTCACAAACTGATGCCAGTCTTGCCCCATTTATTTTTCCAAGACCTAGAAGCTCCGAATGTCTTTTTGCGATTCTGCCACACCCCACCAATGCAAAGTTAAGCATGTGCTATCCTTCCACCATTAAATGAATTGTTAAAATACATCTTTTAAAAAAGCTCATAAGGGACATCTCTATTCTAAAAAATCCAATAAAATTATTTGGTTATTGATTCTTATAGAATTACTTACTGTGAATTTTTGAACATTTCCGGTCAGCAATTTGACAACTCTTGCACCAGCGACGTAGCAATATAGCTAATTTCTTCTGCCTGTAATGTCACGGATGACGGCAAAGACAAACCACAAATCGAAATTTCTTTGCTATTTAGTAACTTGTCAGATCTTTTAAAATTAACGTAAGGTGGCATTTCATGCAGTGGGTAAAACACAGGGCGAGTATCAATACCATGCATCAAAAGACGCCGCATTAACTCGTCGCGCGAAATATTAGGTACTAAAGTAACTGTATAGAGCCAATTAGAATGGACTGTGTTTGGTTGAGTAAAAGGGAGTCGTGAAATACCGGGTACACCAGCCAATAATGCGTTATACCTTTCAGCTATTTCTAACTTTTTTGATAATATCTCAGGAAATCGCTCCATCTGAGCAACGCCTATAGCAGCTTGAAGATTGGTTAAACGATAATTGAACCCAATACACTCATGCCAATAACGTTTTCCGGGCGACATTCCGTGGTCCCGCAGTATTCTCGCCTGCTTGGCTGCTTCAGGATCGCGAAATAAAACCATCCCGCCTTCACCTGTTGAAATAGTCTTATTACCAAAAAAACTGAAAGTAGAAGAATCTCCGAATGTACCCGCTATTTTTTTATTCCAAGAGCTTCCTAATGCTTCCGCGCAATCCTCGATGAGAAATAGCTTGGACTCTTCACAGACTTGTCGCAGTGCTTCCATCTCACATATTTGACCGTAAAGATGGACAGGCATGACCGCCTTTGTTCGAGATGTTATAAGTTTTTTAATCTCTAAAACATCAATACACCAAGTGTTTGGATCAATTTCACAAAGCACAGGTGTCGCTTTACAATACAATACTGCGTTTATCGAGGCTGCAAAAGTAAGATCTGGCACAATTACTTCGTCACCTTCGCCAATACCTAATGCAAGCAATGCCAGATGTAACGCAACGGTTCCGTTTGATACACAAACCGCGTGCATTTCAGGGTGCATCTTTTCGAACATAAATTCGAATTTCTGAACATAACTACCTTGCGACGAGATCCAATTTGTTAAAATGCAATCAGTAACATACTCCAACTCACGTCCTGCTAATTGCGGCTCTAACACAGGAATTCGATGACTTCTCTGAACGTCGGCTATATCAACGAGTTTTCCAGACTCATCAGTTAGTGGGATTATTTTAAGTCGAGTGGAAAATGTCTGTCGAATTAATTTATCTTCACTAGTGACTGGCAATGCCGTAAAGTTTCGATTCATTGCGTCAGATACTGGATTATCTAACGTGAGACCTCGCAATAATGCACGTCGCAAATCCCCATCGGTAGCGATACCAACTAAAATTCCGTTGTCCAATACAAAGCAAATCCCGCGACCATTTTGATCAACAACCACCATAGTCTCGCGAATACTCCTATTTGATTCAATAACCAAATCTTCAAATATTTCCATATGACTTCTCAATCTGATGTTGGACAATCAATTGTTGCTGACAGAGTTGCGATGGAGTTAGTCCATAAACTTCAACAGTGTAGTAATCAATATCTCGTTTGATATGTGGCCAGAACCACGACTCGTGTGTAATGGGATCATTACTATCGCTTAAGCCGTCGTTATCACTTAAATGATAACCACCTATCCATCCGCTACACATACTCAACATCAAGATAGGGTCAAAATTAATGGACTGCGCAGATACTTTCAAATGAGCAACATCAATTAAAAGTCCCACATTATCAGGAGTTTGCTGCATCACCTCGACACATTCTTCAGGGGTAGCCATAAGAAATGGGTTTGCGTTAAATTCCCTGTAATTATTTGCAGACAAAACATTATTCTCAATCAGTAATTGGACACCTAATTTAGAAGCAATTTCGGAAAGTCTATTTACTCTTTCCAAAAATAGACTCAAAGCTTCATGACGGTCAAATAGATCCCTGCTTTTTATCCTCTGTCCTAATTCATTAACTTTTGGGTCAATTAGAAACCCCGCGTGGAACCCGAATCTTGGCTGATCAAGCTCTATAGACCACTCCATTGCTTTCTCAACATGCTGAAAACTTTTTTTTCCAACCTCATAGTCCAGTGACGCTAGATTGAATACAAAGGGTATACTCTGAGGTGGAAAGTAATTGTGAAGTTGAAAATTAATTTTACACTTGAGTCGCTTCAGTTGAGATAACTGATCAGGATCATACGCTCCCCCAGAGAGCTCAATATTTTTTATACCATCTTCGAACCAACGACTACTCGTTTGCCAAGCTGGCTGACTACCTACACCACCTGTCGAAATATAAATCATAGCGGTTTACCTGGTATACCCACAAAAGTCTGCCCAGCAATAGTAATGTTCTTGGTAATCACAGCTCCAGCCCCAACCGTAGTATCCTCTGCGATTGTTAACCCATCAATTATCGTAGCATTTGCGCCGAGGAAAACACGATTACCGATATTACACCGACCACATACAATAGCGGCAGGAGCGACTTGGCCAAAATTTTCTAAAACCACCTCATGTTCCAAATTTGCGTATGTATTGATTATATTACCATTGCCCAGACGTACATTTGGACCAATGTGAGAAAATGCAGCAATAAAATTTGCGGTACCTAGGACAACTGTTGGATCCAAATGTGCCTTTGGATGAATAATGTTGGCGTATTCAAAACGATTCAATATTAGGCTATCAAATAACGCCTCACGTTTTTTATTATCACCTACAGCTATGAATAGTTTGACATCTCGCGCATTAAATTCCTTAATTTTTTCAATGGAACCAATAACAGGGACACCAAGTATAAATTCCTCTTGGCCACTATAATTGATGTCTATGACACCAACTACCTCCCACATTCTTGAGTTTAAGGCGCTTGAAATAACAGGTCTCGCATGTCCACCAGCGCCAATTACCAATAATCGCCTCACTCAAAGTCACCTAGCATTAAGCGATGATTTTTAGACAAATTTTTTGTAGCTTTCCTACCTATCACTTTGGTCAATTCACTCGAAAGCAATCCTGAGCCTGGTCTTTTTAAAACCAAATCACCTTCTTCTATCGTCTCACCCGAGTTCACACTTTTGCCAAGGACAATACTCTTGCGTGAAACAAGGGCCATTTGCTGCTCTTCTGGCTGGCACGCCTTAACCGAACTACCTAACATTACCTCTGCTCTACGGATGGATTCAGCTAGAAAAGCAAACTCTTCAGGTGTTGATGATGCCAAATGATCAGGCCCGGCAAGACTCTTATCAAGTGTAAAATGCTTTTCGATAACACATGCTCCGTAGGCAATAGACAGCACAGCGGCAACACATCCATTGCTGTGATCAGAATACCCAACTGACACTTGGAAGGCTTGGCGGAGTGTATCCATCACTCTCAGATTTAGGCTCTCATCCGCACAGGGATAGTTAGACACACAATGTAATAAGACAAGATTTGAATTCTGTTCATGTTTATATATCTCACAAACCGATTCGACCTCGGCCAACGTAGCCATTCCAACTGATACCACTGATGGCTTTCCCGTTGAGGCTATATATCGTTGTAAAGGCAAGTCAACGACATCAGCAGATGCAGTCTTGAATAATTTGACACCAATAATCTCGTGTAAAAATCGAGCGCTTTCAATATCGTATGGCGTTGACATGAACTCAATACCAACTTCATCACAGAATTCTTTTAGAATTATATGATCTTGTTCGCTAAGCTCCAGTTTTCGAATCATTTCATAGTGTGACTCATCTGGTGAAGTTGTACTCTTTTGATAATTTACTTTGGGAGTCCCCTCTGACACAAGTCGCTCTGCTTTGAACGTTTGAAACTTTACTGCATCAGCACCAGAGGTCTTAGCTGCCCTAATCATCTCCTTGGCCAATGTGATATCACCATTGTGGTTAACTCCAATCTCCGCAATTAGGTAACACTTATTCAGGTTTGAAAAAAAATTCGAATGGCATTTGCTTCTATCTGTCATAATAACCATCTGTAAATTAGCTCCAATATTGCGGAAGTCAACTTCACGATCTTAATAAAAGCAACTCCAAATCCAAAACATAATAAGTTTTTAGGGTAGCTTAAGAAGAGTGCGCAACAACATGCTTAATTATAAATTTTTGTTAGCGCTTGTTCACTTCAAAATTACCTCGCTACCACTTTTGTTTCTATGCAATATATTTTGAGCTGCTCATTTTAGAAAGCATCCAAACCACCGCGTCCGTCCAATTATCCTCTTCATACAAACCTGCCATTCTGGGGCTTCTCTTTTCAGTTGAACATACCCAAGATTTTAATCCCTCAACACTAACAGGGGACTTAAGGACATACCCCTCACGGACAAGATCTGCAAACCGATTTTCATAAATAGAGCCTGGTTGAACTGTTGGACACAACATAATTGAAGGCACTCCCATTGCTGCAGAATCATAGCAAGACATAGAGCTCATAGAAATGTTTCCGGAACATTGCGCAATTAAACTTGGGAACGGAAGAACTGAAGATTGCCTCCACTCTGTATTCGGATTTTTTTTTACAAATTCGTCCAGAAAAGCTCTCAATTTTACATACTTCTTTTGTCGCAATTGCACCGGGTGCAATCTAAATCGCCAGAATATATCCTTTGTATACTCAATAACCTCTGCAATCTCTTCATAAAATAATCCGTTATTTAAGATGTTGCTAAATTGAGTATGTTCACCATGATCACCAGCATATGCCCACTGCAGGGAAACAAGTATCTGTTTCTTGAATTTTGAGGACTCTAAATTAGCCAAACTCCATTCCATTGGTAAATTGTTAGAATTCCTTAAATTGAATCTTCTCCAAAACGGATGTGGCACTGTTTTAACTTCCACACCAAGTTTGTTGAGGGGAGAAAACGAACCCGCGGAAATATCATCTAGCGTCGCTATTGCTTGTGGTAAATGTTTGGTTGCCTTTTCACCCCAACCCCACGGAATAAATGTGTAACCAATACCATGCAGCAATTCGACATGAAAACAATTAGCTAAGCGCGCTTCTTCACACAGGGTATCAGAGCAACCAACTGTTATGATTAATTTAGCTTCTGTTATGCTAAATACTTTATGGAAAACATTTCTATACCGATTTGCGATTCGTTTACTATTTACTCTAAAAATCTTTGTAATAAGTCGATCGATGAAATATCCACCATTTATAGCAATGGGTGAACCGTGGGCTTTAACCCCAACCATGACAGACCAAGGATGTGCAATAGTTATACAAGCAAATCCTCTACTTTCGAAATCATCACGCACGCTGTCTATCAATGGCGAGTAGGCTTTGCCATTCAAATCCACACCGCGGTCAACATCGTGGCAAAAAAATAATACATCACATTTATGTAACAACGATGTGGTATCTTTTAGATTCAAAGTAAGAATACTAGTTAATTTATTTTTTAATGACCATATGATTGAACGTATTGAAGTCATCAGAAAATACCGTGAGTGAAATTATCAACCGGCAAACTTGAGAAAAAACTAGTCATCAAGAAATCCTATGAGTTTGAAAATATTTCCTTCAGCCTCTCGCATATGTTGAAATCCAGATCCTCGTCAATATCGACTGACCTTTCACGTGGCATGACAGAGGCAAGCAGTTTTTGAGTGAAGTGTGATCTATTTGAAATCAGATTACTGACTAATACAACATAAACCGCACCATTCAACCTAAACTCTTGCTTGTAATCTTGAGATCTCTTATTAGTAATTTGCGCACCTGTAAATACTGAGTGCTCATCAACATATCCTACCCAAGCAGTAGGATGGTCCACCTTACACACGGAGACCACACTATTTAGCGATCCATTATCCTTAAAAACCTGCAGTGCAACACAAATATCTTCGGAAGACCGAAGCGGAGATGTGGGTTGTAAAAGAACTAAAACCTTAGGGCAATTTCCGACGGCGAATTCACTGTTGACTACGTCAATTAAAACATCTGCAGTGCTCGCTTCATCAGTGGCCAATCTGGCATTACGCCGATGAACACAAACACCATGAAAATCATATTTTCTCGCTATTTCAAGTATTTCATCATCGTCGCTGCTAACAATAATTTTTGCACCTAAGTTAGCATCAAGTGCTTGCTCAATTGTCCAGCAAATCAAGGGTTTCCCCATAAGAGGTAAAACGTTCTTCCTCGGCAATCGTTTACTGCCACCGCGCGCAGGAATGACGATTAAAATCTCACTAGATTTAGTCATTCATCATTCCTTTTTTTTGGCTAAAGTAGCTATTTAGAGACATCTTGAAGGCCGATCCACTTATGTATTGAGAGTAACACTTAGAGACTATATTCTGAGTTTCAAAAGATCCTTTGCGCTGACAGCCCAAGGCATAGGTACAAATTTATTTGCGACAAAAAATGTTACTGCAAACTGCACTAGCATACTAATACAGATGGCGTATGCTGCCCCTACTGCACCAAATGAGCCTATTAAAGTTAGCACTAAGATCACATTTAAAACTCCTGTCAGTATCGTTATGAGCGCCAAGTACTTAGTTTTTTTCGAATAAAATACGTAGTTTGTAACCATTAAGTAAAAGCCATTAAAGGATTGACCTAATACAAGCCAAGGGACGATGTCCGCAGCAGGCGAATATTCACTACCCGCTACTAGTATCAAAAAGGGGCCTGAGACTATAAATCCAATCACAGCTATTAGAAGCAACAAAAAGAAATACACATAGGTAATTTTAACAACCATTATTTTCTCTACTAAGTTATTCCTTTTTAATCTTTCAAACAACCATGGAACATACGCCCTATTCACGCTATCTACCATAACTGTCATGATACCGGCTATCTGTACTGCCACCACATAATACCCAGCTGCATCAAGACCCAATACTGAACCGATAATTGCCCTATCAAAAGTCAACAGTAAAAAGCTACCTAAAATATGCGGTATTAAAGGTATGCCAAACGATGCTGCCTCTCTAATATATTCAGTACGCCATGTTTTTTTTATCAAGCGATCACGATAGAGCAAGAAAATAGCTAGAATACTAGTTAGGACAGCCGTTAATGTCATACCACCTATGCGACCTGTAACTCCAAGTGTAAGTACAACTACTAAGACTATCGAAATGGAAAAATCTAACAAACTGCGTGATATCTGCAATGCACCATAGTGAAAAGGTTGTTTTCTAACCTGCCATTGCCCCATTCTGAGGTTTATCAAAAAATTACAAAATGCGAATAATATGCCTACCAAAATCCATTTTTCAGATAATCCAAGCCAGACAGAAATGCTAGAAGATATTGGGACTACGATCACAAGAAGCACTAACGTAGAACCAATTAACAACACTAAACAAGAAGTTATGAACTCGCCCATTTGTTCATCGGCATTATCCAGATCATAAAACTTTCTTCCTGCTGCGCCATGCACACTAAGACCACAAACGGCTCCGATCAAGGAGACCCAAACAAAAAATATCGCGACTTCCCCGTACTCCTGTGGCTCTAAGTAACGAGTAAGTACGGGTAAAAGTAAAAAAGGAATCAATGCGTTGATCACACTAGTGCCGAAGTAGATTCCAGCACCAGTTACCAGTGAACTACTTTTAACTTTATTAAGTAATGCCTTCAATATGGTCTCACCAAAACACGCTACCGCCCTGCCCGTGCATTACTGCAGCATCTAAGTGTGTACTACTTCTTAACTTGAGGTCGGAACTGCCTTTGGCACCTCGGTCCCCTTGTTAACCCGCTTTCGACAACTGCCCCGCGGGGAACGCAATCATCTGCTCGCTGTGCAATATGTTCAGCAGCACAATAATGCGCTCATCCGATGTCACCGCTTTAACAATGGTATCGATATTCTTGAAACAACCTTCTGTAATCTGCACACAATCGCCGGCTTTAAATAAGGCCATCGGCGCTTGCTCGACGCTGTATTGCTGTTGCAGGCCCATCACCAGATCATCCGGCACAATGTGTGGGCTGCCATTAAAACTCACCAGGCGGCTAACACCGCGCGTCGCGTGTAATGCGCGCCAGTTGCTGTTGGGATTTAATTGAATAAACACATAGCCGGGGAACACGGCTTCGGTGCGCACAATGCGTTGTCGGCGAATGATGCGTTCGGCACGAATCTCGGGCGAGTAAATCTCAAAACCCTGGTTGATAAGGTGCTCTTCCGCGCGCTTTTGCTGGTTGGGTTTGCATTGCAGCAGGTACCAGTTCATCAGGCTTGATGCGCTCACTCGGCAGCGCTCCCCAGTTCACGACGAATCTCTTCGATCTCGGCGTGCAGCGCTTCATATTCTGCGATTTTGCGCTTGAGAAAGCGTTTGGTGAGTACCGCTTTGTTTTCGATACCGGCGGGGGTCAGCACGTACAGGTAACGTGTTTTCTTTTGGCTCTGGCTGAAGTTTTTGGCTTTGATCAGGCCTTTTTCGATCAGGGCCTGCAGGCAGAAGTTGATCTTGCCCAAACTGATGCCCAGTTCCTCAGCCAGCTGGCGCTGGCTGATGTCTGGATTGTTCTCCAGTTTTTTGAGGATCTTGTAGCGGGCGTCGTCGGTTAGCATGTCTTCTTCTTGTAGGGCTTAGGGGACGGAGCCATGGCTCCGTCCCCGTTGTTCAATTGATGAACATGCTATGCCGGATTACAAATCTTTACAACTACCCGAATGGGTTAATGTGGTCTCTAATAAGAGTTCAAAAAAAGCCAACCGAATACGCCCACTTCTTTCATTCGCTCTATCTCACCAACATTGCACCGCAAATGTATATTCTGCCAAGTAGGGGTAGTTGCATCAGGACATCCCTCTAGAAGGACTTTACCCAATGCTTCATTGTTACTTAGGTTCATTGTCTTTTTTAGGTCTTCACTTTCTCTTTCGTCAATACCCAGCAAAAAGACCCTGTCACTGCACGATTGACCAGCAATGATTGAATCAAAACGTGCTTTTCGCTCCTGAAAATCATTGTCGAAATCCATCAACAGCACAGCATGCATGCATTGCCGCTGATTCAGCAGATTCAGGTTGGCCTCCAATTCAGCAAATACTTTGAGCCAACCGCCACTGGGCGGCCGGGCATCAATCACTTGATCGTTTACAGTCGGCAGAGACTTAACACCGTTTACGATACCGCGATAGGGTTTGTCTTCCTGATAAATAACCAGATGATTTTTGTAGCGGTTGACTGCCATTAGTCGAGCTCCCCATTCTCGTAAGCCTCGACAAAGGTGGGGCTGAGATACAGCTTATCCGCTACGCGTTCCAGGCGAGAGGGGGAAAGATGCGAAAGCCTGGTCACTAGAAAAGTATTATGCTCGGAAAACTCGTTTATTGTTCTCGGGTTGTGGCTGGACATAAACAGTTGCGATTGTACCGTATTGTTTTCGAAGGCTTTTCGACAAGCAATAATAAAATGACTCAACTCAGGCAAGGATACGAAATTATCTGGCTCATCCCACAAGCACAGTACTGACTCCTCATTAGTGATAGCAGACAGCACTGCCGCGGTCAAAAAATAGATCTTTTCGCCATCTGAAAGCTGAGAGAAATTGAGCTCCAAACTATTGAACCCTTCATCACGGAACTTGAAAATCAACTCTTTTTCATCTTTTCCGGTACTTTCGAATTTGAAATTTGCGAAATCTGGCATGCGCAATGCCATAAACTCAGCAATGCGGGTATACAGCGCCGGATACGCTGCCAGCTGATGTCGTACCCAGTCCAGCGTATTACCAGCTGCGCGATTCAAAAAGGGGGTCTCTTGCTTGCTTGCTCGCTGAAAACCTCGTGGGGACGGCGCTAGCACTATTATTCGAGACAACCATGCACGAAAGTGGGCAATTGGAGCATCATTGTTCGACGTAGAAATAAGCGGCAAGCCAACGTGGTGCCAATCCAATGTAAACTCAGTGTTCTTCCCCAGCTGTACCTTGCCTTCTTCTCTGTGAAAATTACTTTGTCCATCCACTGCCAATGATTCACGTTTGACCCTGGGCTGTTTAAATTTTTCTGGCAGCTCTACCTCAAGGACATATTCATATGTCCTGTTTTGGAGTGTTACGCTGACTTCCAGATGGATCGGTTTATGAGTTTCGCCAAACGCGAAATCAGTTTCACAAATCAACGTGTTCATTTGGGTCTCACCACGCCCTATTCTCTGTAGGACCTCTACCGCGTCAAAAAAACTGGACTTTCCAGCACCGTTCCTACCAAGAAGCAGAGCGGAGTGTTGATCCTTCAGACTGATCTCAAAATTCTGCAGACAGCGGTATTGATGCACATAGAATTTGTTTAGCATAGGTTGTCATACCGTTTTGGCAACGATTGGTGATGAGCGGAGTCTATCACGTGCATTGGTTTTCGACCCCTTGGCAGTAGACAAGATGGACATAACAAGACACTTTTCGTTTTTTCACTATTGGGTTAATCCAGCCAATGCTTCAAGACCACCGAGGTATTGCCCGCGCCTGTCCTTTCGAATCGCACCCTCAAGGCCGGTTTTGCGCATTTCATGAGCGTGGGATTGCTCTTGTTGAGCCATCTCAAGAATTATTTTCTGGGCCTGGGGAGAATATTGATTGAGCAGCTTTGCTCAAGTTTTAATGCTAACTCAGAAGTCAGATCATTCTCTTGTGTGTCGGCAATAACTTGAGTTTTATTCTCTGGCTTCGATTTTCGTCCCTTGCCTGTCATAGGTTCTATCTTCCTTGATAGTTGAAACAGCCTTAACCAAGTAGCGGCCCGTATTGCTCCAATATTGGCCAAGGCGTTGGGCGCTGCTGCCCGTCGGCAGGTGCTCTGAGTAGTCGCCCGCAGGCCTAATTTCCAATGAACTCATGGCCTGTGCACGTAACGTAAGCCTGTTGCGATAATGATTGTTCATAGTAACTCTCCTTAGACAAGAGTGTAATTCAGAGAGCTCTGGAACGCTACCGCCCTGCCTGGTACCAAGGCAGGGGTTCTACCCCAAGGTTGCTTTGGCTATTTCGGATCGGGGTCGGAGGTATACCTCCGACCCCTGTGGCGCTTGAGAAAGCGTTTGGTGAGTGCCGCTTTGTTTTCGATACCGGCGGGGTCAGCACGTACAGGTAAGGTGTTTTCTTTTGACTCTGGCTGATGTCTGGATTGTTCTCCAGTTTTTTGAGGATCTTGTAGCGGGCGTCGTCGGTTGGCATGTTTTCTTCTTCTAGGCCTTAGGGGACGGAGCCATGGCACCGTCCCCTAAGCCTCTATGTTCAATTGGTGAACTTGCTATGCCGGATTACAAATCTTTACAACTACCCGAATGGGTTAATGTGCGGGAATTCTGCTACCAACGGCGCGCTCGAAAATCTTTTCAAGCGAAGTGTAATCACACATGACCGAATGGATATTGGCAGAAATCCACTCCTGTTGAGAAATGGGCCGCCAGTCAACCAGGCTTTGGCCTCCAGCGCTATAAACAGCTTTCGAGCCTCTGGTTCAATCCGATTCACGGCACAAAACCGCGTAGAGTCCTTGGATATATCCACAGTACGTACCTTACCGGCCCATGCGTAGACATCCTGAAACAAATGTTTGTGGATGGATAAAAGATAGGCGAAGTCGTAGGGCGGCAAATGAAATTCGATCGTGGAGGCCCGCTCCGAACTCAATCGTCGCTCAGCAAGTTCCAGGCTCTGATTGTCTTTCAGGTCAAGACGGTTACGAAGGACCTGAGTGCCCGGATAACAATACGGGTCTTGGCCTACACCATATTTATCTCGAATCAGTGGTCACCTTTTTTTGATCTGTGCCTGCAGAAGCCTTACTTTGAGCAGCGGCCTGATTGGCAGGAAGTATGCCCTCAAGTTTTAAACTAGCCTCATAATTGGTCAGACGCACCTTGGCAAAATATGCTTTTTTATCTTCAAAACTGACAGTTTGCATCGAGGAGACTCACATTAAACTCTCGGACCAAACACTTAATCGTGTTGGAGGTACTATAGTCTGTAGCCAGCTCCTCAATCAACACTGGTATTAGGGGACGGAGCCATGGCTCCGTCCCCAAGCTCCAGCGCGGTACCAAATCAAAATCTCGGTCAACAGCCTGACAAATTTGGTGAATCGTTTTTATTGTCAGGTTGGTGCTGCCATTCAGCACTCTGCTCACACGGCTTGCCTTCCAGCCCCCAAATAACGATGTATGCTATGGATTGGGGAGAGAAAGTAGGCGTTTCTTGATCTGCGCCTCAATAACCTTTCGATAAGAGGCGGAGACTTGTCTCTTTTTCTGCCTTAGCAAGTCTATTTCTGATCTCGTCAATGGTTCGAAAGCCGACAAGGTATCCTGCTTCGTTTGCTGTGAGTGCGCGGGTGTGTACTCCAAAGATTTGTCTGATTTCATCACCGAAACGCTCCTCCAGTAACCGAATATATTTCGCAGCGGGCTTGAATTCTTTAGAACGGCCAGCGTTGACAAGCAGGAGTGTACCAGCAACCTTGCCACCGTTCACCTGCAAATAATTTGCGAGCTCAGCCAAGGTTGTACCCATGCTCGATACGTCATCCACAAGAAAGTAAGCCCGATCTGGCTGGACGACCCCCTCAAACGAGGGTCTTAATCGTAAACGCTCCATGGGATCTGCTCCTGTGTGGAAGACACGCTGAAGCTGCACGATCTCTGTATCACTTTCACCGTCACTAATCTGAATTGACCCATGATATCAAATACTGCCAGCATAAAATCACTCAATAGGATCCAAGTGAATGTGATGAATTACAAAGGTTATTCCGCCCGACTTGAATACAGCGACCAGGATGCCTGCTTTGTTGGCCACATTGCCGGCATACGCGATATTGTCGGCTTTCATGGCGAATCGGTTGCGGAACTGAAACTTGCCTTCCAGCTCGCTGTTGATGATTACCTCGCAACCTGCGAGCGTCTGCAGAAGACACCGCAGCGCCCCTACTCCGGAAAAATTATGCTGCGCATTGACCCCGGCGTTCATGCCCAAGCCGCCATGCAAGCAGAAGCCGAGGGCAAAAGCCTCAACGCCTGGGCTCAGGAGACCTTGCAGCGAGCGATTACGGCAGGGTTGTAGATAACGTCTGGTCGGTGTTGGCGGCTGCACGCAAGCGTTAGGAACTCGATATGTCACCTTTTCTGAATTTCGGCGTCTTTAGCCGACTGAAAAACAGAGATAACTTCAATCAGGTCAAGGTAGCTTTCAACACGCTCGAGTGGCCATGCGGCGTGGATCTTGATCCGGAGTTTGTATATCAGAAGACGGTGAAACTCTAGTTTAGATTTGGGGGTGGGGACGGAGCTGTACCTCCGTCCCCGGCGTAGCCTGTCCCCGGTTATCCACCAGCCGCCAAGAAATGGCGTCAGCGGCCAGGGGGATGAGAGCGAACAACAATAAAGACGCGCAGCGTCGTTGTGAGGAACATCCGCCTGGCTGCTGATGTCATTTCCTACGATTCAACTGCAAAAGGGGACGGAGCTATACCTCCGTCCCCGATCCCGCCAGATTTAAAGGGGACGGAGCTGTACCTCCGTCCCCGTCGTAGCACGTCCCCGTCGGAAAGTCATTTGTCATCCGACTTATACGCATAATGATAATAACCATACCCATATCCATAGCCATAATACGACGACGCGCTGCGCTCGATCGCATTCAGGATACAGCCCTTCACGACCACGCCAGCGCTTTCAAGCTGCTGCAAGGCGCGTTCAATTTCTTTGGGATTATTCTCGCGGAAGCGCGTAATCATCAGGGTCGCGCCCACGTGTTTGCCGACAATTGCAGCGTCAGTCACGGCCAGCGCTGGCGGGGTGTCGATGATCACCAGATCATATTGCTCACCCACCTGCTCCAGAAACTGGTTAAACCGTTGGGTCATCAGCAGTTCTGAGGGGTTGGGCGGTGCGGTACCGCGCGCTACGTAATCCAGGCCATCTTGCTCGGTCTGACGGATCAGTTGACGCAGGGTGATGTCGCCTACCAAGTAGTCACTCAAGCCACCTTCACTTTGTCCGGCAAATGAGCGGTGGATATGACCTTTGCGCAAGTCGGCGTCGATCAGCAGGACTTTTTGCCCGGCTTGGGCGCAGATGGCCGCCAGGTTGGTGGAGATAAAACTTTTACCCACGGCCGGGCTGGGGCCGGTGAGCATCAGGCGGTTATTGGGGGCTTCCAACATGGCGAAATGTAAGCTGGTACGCAGGCTTCGTAATGCCTCGATGGCCAGATCGGCGGGGGCGATCAGTGCCAGAACGCCATTGTCGTCATCATTTATGCGTCGGTTGCCGGGCTTGCCGAGTACCTTGTTGACTCGGTCGCCCAGTGATTTGCCGAGTGCAGTTCGTAATCGCCGTTTGGTTTTTTTGTTGCTGAAACGGTCAAAAATTTTGAGCTGACGTTCAGACAGCGGGATGGTGGCATACACCTGCAGACCCAGCGCCTGTAACTCTTCCACCGAGCTGACCCCGCGGTGCAGCATGTGGCGAATCAGCACCACCATCAGGCCGAGCATGACACCCGCCATCAGCGAGATCACCAGAATCAGGTTAGTGCGCGGTGCAATCGGGTTCACGCCCACCAGCGCGCGATCGAGGATGCGCACGTTGCCCACGGTACCGGCGCGTGCGATACGCAGCTCTTGCGTGGCATTGAGCATCTGCATGTAAATCTGTTGGCTGACTTCCACATCGCGGTTCAGGCGCAGCACCTGGCGCTGGGTTTCTGGCAGGTTGTTAACCTGCGCTTCGAGGCGCGCTTGTTCACCTTGCAGTTGGCTGCGTTTTTCGAGCAGCGATCGGTAGCTGGGGTGGCTGGGGGTAAAACGTTGAGCGAGGTCACTCTCTTGTATTTGCAGGGCGTTGAGTTCAGTTTCCAGCGACACCAGGCGTTCCAACATGGTGCGGGTTTCGAAGGTCAAATCGACGCTGTCCTGGGTGGCGCGGTATTCGTTCAGAGTGTTCTCTGCGCTGTTCAGGTCATTCTGAATAATGGGCGTTTGTTGTTCGAGAAACTCCAGACGGCTTTCGGCTTCTGCGGCCTGGCGGTTGATGTTTTGTATCAGGTACACCTCTGAAACGGCATTCAGCGAACGCTGCAGCTCGTCACGGTCTGGCCCCGTCAGAGACAGTTCTAGAATACCCGTGTCACGCCCGCGCGAAGCGACAGCAAAACGACCTTGCAGATAACTTGTCATCTGGCTGTCGCTACGTTTGGTCAGCATGAACTCAGCATTCACAGGCGCATTAATTCTGGAAACCAGCACTTCGACAAACGGGTTGTCGTTGCGGAACAGTTCGTTGACCACGCCACCGCCAATCAGTTGGTCGTTGCGATCGGTGAGCTGATACGAATCGGTTCCTGTGACTTTCAGGGTCAGCGGCTGGCCGAGCAGCAAGTCTTCGACGCGCAGTTCGTCGACATTAATGCTATCACCCGCCCACACGTATTCACTGCCCTCTGACCATGCCGGGCGCGCTTGCCCACGCCGCACCATAGACTCGCCGATCAACGGGAAATAATGCGGGCGCACCACAAGATCCAAGCCAGCCTGTTGTGCGGCCTGCCCCATAATCATGCGTGAACGCAGTATTTCGGTTTGTGTGCTGGAGGCCGTCTGTTCTTGGCCCAGCATGGCCAGATCCAGCGCGCCGAGATTGTTTTGACGCTGTTCAACTTGTAACAGGGCATCGGCGCGGTATTCAGGCGTTTCCAGCCAGGCGTAAGCGTAACCGGCCAGCGCGACTACCAGCGTGATGATGATGATCAGCCATTTATTGTCTAGACAAACGGCCAGCAGATAACCCAGATCGATCTCGTCGTCGGCGGGTTGTGGGCGTTTGTGTTCGTTAGTCTGTGTCACTTGAGTCATGGGGTGCTGTTAGATCTTCTTTGACCATTCCGTCACGGACTGGTGTATGAGTTTATGTACGTGCTCAAACACTTCCCGGCTCTTTTTATAGGGGTCGGGGATGTCTTTATGTTGGCTGGATGCTGCTCCGGCGCGTTGTCCGGGCGTTTGCCCTGGCGCTTGTCCTGGCAGCGCAAGCCAATGTCCGAGCAACATGGTTTTGCCGAGTGCGGCAGGGTTCTTTTCGCCGATGGCGCTACGTTGGTTCTGGCTCATCACCAGAATCAGGTCAGCCCATTGGATTAATTCACTGCTGAGTTGTTGTGCCATGTGGCCGCTTAAATCCAGGCCGTCGGCGTGTGCCAGTTCTGCTGCGCTGGGGTCGGCGCCCTGCCCGACCATGGCGGTGAGGCCGGCGGACTTGATCTGGCGTTGTGGCAAGGCTCTTTTTAACATGGCTTCCGCGACCGGGCTTCGGCAGATATTGCCGAGACACACCACCAGTATGTGCTGGTAGGGGCTGTTGCTCATAACGAGTTCAACTGGTTGGCCGTGATCAGCGCGTTGATGCTGGGGACAATCTGGCTGATCACGCGGTTCCAGCGTGTCACCGGTGCGGTGGTGACGTACACAATGTCGGCAGGCTGCAACATAAATTGGGCACCGACGGCAAACGCGATGGCATTTTTGACGTCAAGTTGATAAATGGTGGCCAGCTTGGGGGCGTCGGGCGCATTCGGGCGGATCACAAAAATGCCTTCAGCGTTGGAGGTCACCTGGTTGAGGCCACCGGATCTTGTTAATGCCTCGGTCAGGGACATGCGGATATTGCCCATGGGCAGTGTGTTGACGCGGTTGAGTTCCCCGAGCACAAACACCTGTTGTTGACCGGCGACCGGGACGTGCAGCACGTCGCCGTGTTGCAGCAGCATGTTCTGGCCGAGGCGGCCGTTGTTAAGCATTTCGTACACGGACAGAATGGTTTCGGTGCCGTTGCGTGAGAGCATGACTTCGTGCCAGTTGGCGTCGGCGGCCAGACCACCGGCCGCGGCGATGGCGTCAAGCACGGTCAGCGGAATATTGGTGATGGACTGTTGGCCGGGGCGAGTGACCTGGCCGGTGACGTAGATGCGTTTGGCGCTGAAGCGTTGTACGCGCACGGAGACCTGGGGATCGGTGATGTACTGGGCTAGCGGGCGGGCGATGGCTTCGCGGATCTCGTCTACCGTCAGGCCGGCGACCTGCACCTTGCCGATGTAGGGGTAATAAATAGTGCCGTCGTTTTCAACGGTGATGCCGGAGTTTTCCGGGTTGTTATTGTTGCTGCCGCTGGGGTTGGTGAGTTCAGGGTGGTCGTACACGGTGATGGTGAGCATGTCACCCTTGTCGACGTGATATTCGTAGCTGGCCAGTTCTTGCTGCAGGCTCACCGGCATGGCGGCGGGCACGGCCTGATTGAGCTGGGATTGGCGTTGTTGTTCTGCGACCAGCTGGGATGTAATGGTTACGACATCCACCGTCTGCTGGACAATTTGTTCCGTTGCTTGCTGTTGTTCTGGCGTCTCCGCCGGTTCGCGTCTGAGCCCCGGGAACCACTTTCCCGCGCCGCCGGTGCTTTCAAACCAGCTGATGTCATTGGTGGTTGCGCCGAGAGCGCCGGGATCGATGTTGCTGCCGGGGACAAGAATACACCCTGCCAGCAGGCTTGCCGCTGCTGACAGGCCAAGCAAACGGATTGTTTTGATTGAAGTTTTTATCATTACTTACTCTAAACCAACTGCATTGGAACGGGGTGTCGCTTTGCTACGTTTTGTAAAGCGGATTTAAGCATAGAAACGGCCCGGCAATCTATCTGTAAGTGTATGGGCTTGCGGGAAATCTTCACAGGTGGCGCATGTTATAAGCACTCGCCATTTGTGGCAATTAGTCTGACGGGTATGTTTGGGGCTTTTTAGGGGGCTGTTTTTGGTGGATATTGATAGAGATCTTGATAGGGGACGGAGGGATCATTTTTTGTACAGGTAGGGGACGGAGGGATCCTGCTAGGTACTGCTAGGGGACGGAGGGATCAAAATTTGATCCCTCCGTCCCCTACCTTTATTTGCTATCATTGCTATCAATCTTATTAACTATACTTGCCAAGGAAACACTCTCATGCCCAACCTGTTGGTCAGAAACGTCGACGAGGACATTGTGATGGCTTTGAAAGCCCAAGCTGGGGAGCATGGCATCAGCGTTGAAGCGGAGCACCGGCGAATACTGCAACAGGCTCTCCACCGTCCCAAAGCCCGCACCTTGATGCAGGTGCTGCTGGATATCCCAAACGCCGGACTTGATGAGGATTTTATGCGATCCGAGAACCAGTCTGGCCGAGGTAGTAATGTATCTGATTGACACAAATGTCATCAGCGAGGCTCGAAAAAAGGAGCGAGCGAACAATGGCGTCCGCACGTTATTGGATGACTTTCAACGGGCTGGACAGACCGTGTATCTCAGTAGTATCTCCATCGGCGAGCTGCAGCGCGGCATCTCGCTGTGTCAGCACCGCGGCGACAAGCATCAAGCCATTCTTCTCAAACAATGGCTTGATACTGTTGTGTCCAACTATGATGAAAACATCCTGCCTTTCTGCAGCAATTGCGCCCGCGTGTGGGGACATTTGTGTGTACCCGACAATACAAATGTCATCGACAAACAATTGGCTGCCACCGCACTGGTTTATGACCTCACCCTGGTGTCGCGTAATGTCCGACATGTCGAAAATACCGGCGTGAAATTGCTGAACCCTTTTGATTGATAGGGGGGGGGACGGAGGGATCATTTTTTGTACAGGTAGGGGACGGAGGGATCAAAATTTGATCCCTCCGTCCCCTACCCTATACACTCCGGATTATGAAACCAATCTCACTATTTTTATTGATGCTGTTGTTGGGCGCCTGCGCTAGTAGCCGGCCATCCAATCCGTCGGATATTTGCCACATGTTTGAGGAACGCCGCTCGTGGTACCGGGCAGCGGAGCGGACGCAGGAGCGTTGGGGTGTGCCAGTGCATGTGACGATGGCGTTTATGTATCAGGAGTCTGGTTTCAGGGCGCGGGCCCGGCCGGATCGCACGCGCTTGCTGTGGGTAATTCCGTGGACGCGGCCGTCAACTGCACGCGGGTATGCGCAGGCCTTGAGCTCAACGTGGAATGATTATCAGCAGGAAACCGGCAATCGCGTGGCGAGCCGCGCCAATTTTGGCGATGCGGTGGATTTTGTGGGTTGGTACAACCACCACAGTGTGCGGCGCAGCAACATTCCGCTGACCGACGCACGCAATCTGTATCTGGCCTACCACGAGGGGCATACCGGATATAACCGGGGCACTTATCGGAATAAGGGCTGGCTGCTGGAGGCAGCTGCTTCCGTGGAACGCAATGCCGCCCGGTATCAAACGCAGTATGAAAGCTGCCGAAACGACCTTGATCGCGGCTGGTTTTTTGGTTTTTAGGTGGGGGACGGAGGGATCATTTTTTGTACAGGGAGCGTGCCAGGGGACGGAGGGATCAAAATTTGATCCCTCCGTCCCCTACCCCCTAGCTACTCAGCCTGCGTTCAATTTCATTGACGATATTCATGGCAATACGCACCATCGAGGGCACGTATTCCACGCCAACGTTCAATGCATCGGACAAGAGAACTCGGTCCTCAATGTATTCATGGACCATCTGATTGCGAAGCTTTCTAATTGCCAACCATTCGTCAGTGGAGTCCAGCCAGCCAAATCTTTCAGCCTTATCCAGATTATCCATCGCCGGACCTCTCTCCTCCCCAAGGTAACTCAGCAAGGTTGGCAGTAATTTGTCACCCACTGTGTCCTGCAAACGACTGAACCGCGTCACAAACGCATCCAAGCGTTCTGATAGCGTAGGGTCAGCTATCCACTGCACCAACGTGTCCGCACTCACACGCTGCGCGTGAGGAAAAAGTCGGTCTGTTGTTACGAGCAAAAGGTCAATTTCTTTGCGGGTAATACGGCACAAAAACCGCAACTTCTCCTGCATATCATCAATTGGCGTCACCGTCATAGCGGCACTCCTGTGCGCTCAGCAATCTCATGCACTTGCAGTCGCGCAAGTCCCTCACTTTGCAAAATAACATCGACTTTGCGCCCTCCCATTAGTCGACTCACCCTGGCAGAAAGGCGGGCAATCTTCAAAGAGGGTTGTTCAACGGGACTTGATGTTTTGATCATCACGTCCACGTCACCGCCGCGCGCAGCGTCATCCGTTCGTGATCCGAACAGGATTACCTGTGCATCGTCGCCAAAAATAGCCCGCGATTCGGTTTTTATTGCTTGCTGTTGAGCAGTAGTCAGTCTCATGAAGGTAGTGTAGCAGCTAGGTAGGACTAGGATAGGGGACGGAGGGATCATTTTTTGTACAGGTAGGGGACGGAGGGATCAAAATTTGATCCCTCCGTCCCCTATCCATGATCTATAACCATATGACGATCAACAGCAAAAGGAGTTTGCTATGCCTCGTCGCCCTCGACATTACATCCCCGGAATGACTTACCACATTGTTAAGCGCGGCAATAACCGCTCGCTGTGTTTTTATGAGCCTGCCGATCAGCGTCAGTATCTTGAAATCTTGGCCAGCATATCAAAGCGATATGGTGTGCCAGTGCATGCGTATTGCCTGATGAGCAATCATGTTCATATTATTGCCACTTGTGGTGATGTTGACAGCATTTCGCGGACAATGCGCGTTGTTGGCAGCACATATGCGCTCTATATCAACCAGAAATATCAGCGTACCGGTACGCTCTGGGAGGGTCGGCACCGCGCCTCGGTGATCCAGTCCTCGCGGCATCTGCTTAATTGTTATCTCTACGTAGAGCAGAATCCCGTGCGCGCCCTGATGGTGAAACACCCGGCTGACTACCCTTGGTCTAGCTATGCGTGCAATGCCCAGGGTGAACCGTCATGGTTGACGGAGCACGCAGAGTACACGGCGCTGGGTATTTCCAAACCGGGGCGGTTGGCCGCGTACCGGCAGTTGTTCAACACTCCGCTGGAGGATAAGGAGCTTGAGCTCATCCGATCGAGCCTGCGCAGTTGCGCGCCGGTTGGGGATAAAGCCTTCATCAATGATCTTGTGGCGCGGCATGGGGCGCGCATTGGCTATGGAGGGGACGGAGGGATCAAAATTTGATCCCTCCGTCCCCTACCCTGCCAAAAACCTTGATGCAGATAAAACTATTGGTCGATTTCTGCTGCAAGTAGCGTCGACACCCGGGTCAAATCAAAGTTTCACTCTGATTAAGCACTAAGCTGGCTGCACATCAGCTCATTGATGTTTAAACACAGGAGTGAATATGAAGACTTTTTCCAGGTTTGTGACAAGCGGTTTAATTGGTGCGGGTTTGCTGGCAGCCGCAATGCCGGCGTTGGCGATTGAGAAAGGCGATCTGATTGTTCGGGTCGGCGCCACAACCGTGTCCCCCGAGGAGAGCAGTAGTCTGATCAGCACGACCGCCACAGGCGCGTTGGCTGGCACCGCGGCTCATGTCGGCAATGATACTCAGCTTGGTCTGAACCTTGTTTATATGTATTCGGACAATATCGGCGTGGAATTGCTGGCGGCTACGCCTTTTGAACATGACCTTTCGGTGAGTGGTCTCCGTCAATACGGCTTTTCCACGACTGATCTGGGCAGCACCAAACATCTGCCGCCAACGGTCAGCGCGCTCTATTATTTTGGGCCTTCGAGCTCGCCAATTCGCCCTTATGTTGGCGCGGGCGTCAATTACACGACTTTCTTCAGCGAGTCATTATCAGCCAGCGCGCGCACAGAACTGGGCGGTTCGCGACTGAAGCTGGATGATTCATTTGGATTATCTCTGCGTGCCGGCATCGACTGGGATCTGGACAACAACTGGATTCTGAACGCGTCATTCTGGCGCGTGGACATTGATACCGACGCCAGCTTCGACTCCGCGCTAGGCAAAGTGCGCGCTAAGGTCGAGATCGACCCGTATGTTTACATGTTGTCGGTTGGTTATAAGTTTTAACTCTGGGCTGGCAGGGGCGGGCTGGCAGGGGACGGAGGGATCATTTTTTGATCCCTCCGTCCCCTGGCTGGTTATTTTTTGATCCCTCCGTCCCCTACTCAAGAGGACAGCAGTTCAATCAAGCCTTGTTCATCCAGCACGGTAACGCCTAGCTCCACCGCCTTGTCGAGCTTTGACCCGGCGCCCGGGCCGGCGATCACCACGTTGGTTTTTTTGGATACACTGCCCGCCACCTTTGCACCCATGGCCTGCAGCCGCGCGCGCGCGTCATCACGAGTCATGGTTTCCAGCGTGCCGGTGAGCACAAAAATTTGACCTGCCAGCTTGTCGGACACGGTGGCCGCCTGATGCTCCGGCCAACTTACACCGCGCGCTTTTAGCTGTTCAATCACAAGGTCGTTTTCCTTGTTACTGAAAAAGTGTGCGATATGCGCCGCCATCACCGGGCCAACATCATCAACCTGCAACAACGTCGCCTCATCGGCCTGCATGAGTTTTTCAAGATTGCCAAAATGACTGGCAAGGGCGAGCGCGGTCGCTTCGCCGACTTCGCGAATACCAAGCCCGAACAAAAGGCGCGGCAAAGTTGTTTGACGCGATTTTTCGATCGCCGCCAGCAGGTTGTCGGCCGACTTCTCGCCCATGCGCTCCAGCGCCATGAGCTGATCTTTGGTCAGCGTGAACACGTCCGCGACGTTGCGCACCAGGTTCGCGTCCACCAACTGTTCAACCAGTTTTTCGCCGAGACCTTCGATATCCATGGCGGCGCGCGAGCAAAAATGTCGCAGCGACTCCTTGCGTTGCGCTGGGCAAATCAGGCCACCAGTGCAGCGATACATGACATCGCCGTCTTTTTCGACCGGAGACTGGCAAGCAGGACATTTTCCCGGCATTTGGATAGATCGGCGATCATTGCCGACGGCGCTTGTAGACTGATCAGACTGCTGACCAGTTAACATCTGATCATTTTTTGATCCCTCCGTCCCCTCCCCAATAACCCCCACGATTTTGGGGATCACGTCGCCGGCGCGGCGGATGATGACGCGGTCGCCGATGCGCAGGCCGAGTCGGGCAATTTCGTCCATGTTGTGCAGCGTGGCGTTGCTGACGGTGACGCCGCCAACAAATACCGGTTCGAGGCGCGCGACGGGTGTGATGGTGCCGGTGCGGCCGACCTGAAATTCGACATCACGCACCAGCGTGGATGCCTCTTCGGCCGGGAATTTGTAGGCCATGGCCCAGCGAGGCGTGCGTGCGTTGCTGCCAAGTTCAGCCTGCAGTTTCAGGCTGTCCACTTTGATCACCGCGCCATCGATTTCATAGTCGAGCGTTGGACGCTTGAGCAACAGCTGGTCAGCGTAGTCGAGAAATGCCTGGTAACCCTGCACAACGGCGCGGTCAGGATTGAGTGGCAAACCCCATTTGCCCAGCTGTTGAAGCATGCCGCTGTGGGTTTTGCTGCCGGCATTTGTCAACTCATTACTGCCAGCATCCGTTGACATCTGGTCATTTTTTGATCCCTCCGTCCCCAGGTAAGAAAAAAAACGCAGGGGGCGTTGGGCGGCGATGCGGGGGTCGAGCTGGCGGAGCGTGCCGGCGGCGGCGTTGCGGGGGTTGACGAAGATGCGGCCGTCTTCGGCGCGGGCGGCGGCTTCGTTCATGGCGGCGAAGCCGGAGCGGCTCATGTAGATTTCGCCGCGCACTTCAAGGCGCGCGGGCAGATCGTCGCCGCTCAGTTTGAGTGGGATGTTGCGGATGGTGCGTACGTTGTGGGTGATGTCTTCGCCGGTGATGCCGTCGCCTCGGGTGGCGGCGCGCACCAGTAAGCCGTCGACGTATAACAAGCTGACCGCGACGCCGTCGATTTTGGGTTCGCAGCTGTAGCTGGGCACGGTGCCTTCCTGCGCGTCGAGACGTTTCAGGATGCGGGATTCAAAATCGGCGAGGTCGCTGTTGTTGAAGACCTTGGCCAGCGACATCATCGGTTCGCTGTGTGTGACCTGTTCAAACGAGCTGAGCGGCGCAGCACCTACACGTTGTGTTGGCGAATCCGGCGTGATGAATTCAGGATATTGTTGTTCCAGCGCGGCCAGTTGATCAAACAGTTTGTCGTAATCCGCATCGGGAATCTCCGGTGCATCCAGCTGGTGGTAGCGGGCGTTGTGGTACTGCACAACGCTACGCAATTGCGCGATTTTTTGCTCCGGCGTTGCGGCGGCTGCGACTGCGACTGCGGCGGCAAGCTTGGAAGAAGAGGCATCTGCCCCCTCCTCGCCTGCATCATCAAATAAATCTCCACCGATGCGCTTGTTCATGACTTATTTCTGTCGTGGATTTTTACTGTTCTTCAGTTGTT
>JAUYSM010000058.1 GCA_030696315.1 Pseudohongiella sp.
GCATCATTTGCAGGATCAAAACTGGATAGGACCATCAGTGGCATTGGATTCGCGCTGAATTCCGTGCCTGGTTTTATGATGGCAATTTTTCTGATTCTGATTTTTGCCGTGACCTTGGGCTGGTTTCCAGCCACAGGCTGGATACCGTTTTCGGTTTCGCCTTTAGCGAATCTGCGCAACGCCTTGTTGCCCGCTTTATCGCTGGCAATGATAGAGCTGGCGCTTTACATGCGCCTGTTACGCACGGATTTGATTGATACCCTTCAGCAGGACTACATCACACTGGCGCGCGCTAAAGGTATGCCGGCTTGGCGTATTCTGACCCGTCATGCTTTGCGGCCATCATCGTTTTCGTTGTTGACAGTGGTGGGGCTGCAGTTGGGCGGCGTGATCAGTGGTGCAATTATTGTGGAAGAGATTTTTGCACTGCCAGGTGTCGGGCGACTGTTGTACCAGTCAATCCTGCAGCGCGATCTGCTGATGGTGCAGGGCATAGTGCTGTTTATTGCGACAGCTTATGTGTTGGTCAATTTTTTGGTAGACCTGTGTTATTCGTTGCTGGATCCGAGGGTGCGTTATGCCGGCTAAAAAGCATCCAAAAATTGAAAGTAGGGCACAGAACTTTGCGCGCGCCTTGCAACAGGTGTTTGGTCGGGGTTTCGGTCCTGGTTTCTGGCTGGCCGTTGTCTGGTTACTGATCGTGGCGTTTTGTGCGCTGTTTGCTGATTGGTTGCCAGTACGTGATCCGCTGGATCCTGTGATTGCCAATCGCTTGAACGGACCGTTTACCAGTAATTTATTGGGGGCAGACGGCTTGGGGAGAGATATTTTTGCCCGGTTGATTCATGGTGCCCGGGTCTCGGTGGTGATTGGTCTGACAGCCGTCAGTATCGGGATGCTGATAGGGGGCGCACTGGGGATTATTGCCGGGTATTTCCGCGGGCATTTTGAACGCGCGTTGATGGCCGTGCTAGACGTCATTTTGGCGTTCCCCTGGTTGGTTCTGTTGCTGGCGCTGGTGGCTTTTATCGGGCAGAGTCTGTTTGCGATCTCGGTGGCCATTGGCTTTTTATGGATCCCCGCCTACGCACGGGTGGCACGAGCGAATACCTTGTCTGTTGTGCAGCGCGAGTATGTGTTGGCGGCTAAAGCCATGGGGGCAAGTACAAGCAGAATTCTGATTAAAGAAGTATTGCCCAATGTCATCCTGCCGGTACTTGCCTATGGCCTGGTCGCGATGGGCTTGGTGATTATTGTAGAAAGTGCGTTGGCGTTTCTGGGGTTGAGTGTGGAAGCGCCACAGCCCACCTGGGGGGGGATGATCTCTGAGGGCAAGCGCCATCTGGCAACGGCAGTTCATGTGGCGGTGATCCCGTCGGTCACCATGTTTTTGACCGTGCTGTCACTTAATTTTGTCGGAGACCGCCTGCGCAGTCGATTTGATGTCAAGGAGTCCAATCTGTGAGGCAGTCGGAGCACAAGGAGTCAAACGCCAGTCTGCTGCAGGTGAGTAATTTGAGTATTCGCCTGAACAGTGCAGCAGGTTTGGTGCACGCGGTGGAAGACGTTTCATTTACCCTGAAGGCAGGCCAGACTCTGGGTATTGTTGGCGAGTCAGGGTCAGGCAAAAGTGTGATGGCGCGCTCACTGATGAATTTGTTGCCGCGCAGGGCAGTCGCCCAGCGCAAAGGCAGCGTCTTGTTGTCCGGTCGCGAAATTTCTACCTTGAGTGAGAGAGAGCTGCAACGACTGCGTGGTCCTGACATTGCCATGATATTTCAGGATCCGATGACGGCCTTGAATCCTGTGTTGACCATCTGTGTGCAGGTGTCAGAGCCTCTGCAGCAGCATCTTGGTATGAGCAAACAGGCGGCACGCGCACGCGCCATTGAATTGCTGGACGCGGTCGGTATACCTGATGCCGTAAATCGCATCGATCAATATCCCCACCAGTTGTCGGGTGGTATGCGTCAGCGTGTTGTGATCGCCATTGCACTCACCTGTAACCCGTCGTTGTTGATTGCGGATGAGCCAACTACCGCCTTGGATGTTACTGTGCAACGGCAGATTCTGGATCTGTTAACGGGGCTGCAGAAAGAGCGGCACATGGGCATGTTATTGATTACCCACGACCTGGGTGTGGTTGCCAGTCGCGCTGATTTTATTGCGGTAATGTATGCCGGGCGACTTGTCGAAGTGGCGCCCGCAAATACGATATTCAAGTCCATGCAACATCCCTACACCGAAGCCTTGTTTAACTCCATTCCACGTATCAACGACGCAAGTCATACGCGTTTACAAGCGATTCCCGGGCGGCCTCCACAATTACACAATCCCGCACCGGGTTGCGCCTTTGCGCCCCGTTGCCCTTATGCGCAGCAGCGTTGTCATCGAGAAACGCCACCTGTTGTTCAGGCTGAGCAAGCAGAGCATTTGCATGCCTGCTTTTATCCGGTGTCGGCACCCGTCGCCCTGGGAGGTGTCAGATGACAAACACGTCTGAGCAGGCAACGCCTTTGCAGTTGCGCAATCGTGATGACATTGTGCTGCGATTGGAGCATCTGGTTGTCAATTTCAAGGTCGGTAAACAAACCGTTCAAGCCGTGTCTGATGTCAGCCTGGATGTGGCACTCGGCGAGACATTGGGGCTGGTAGGGGAGTCTGGTTGCGGCAAATCCACTGTCGGTCGCGCCATCATGCAGCTGCCACCGCCCAGCGCCGGGCGTGTGTTGTTTAAAGGCCAGGATCTCAGCAACATGTCCGGCGAAGCGTTGCGGCAAACGCGCACCGGGCTGCAAATGATTTTTCAGGATCCCATCTCTTCATTAAATCCACGTCGAAAGGTCAGGGATATTGTTGCTGAAGGTCTGCAAATCTGGCGTCGCCCGAACCAGGACGCCAGAGTGCGTGAAGTGATGGAGGCAGTAGGGCTTGATCCAGACACGGTAGCGGACAGACGGCCTCATCAATTCTCTGGTGGGCAGTGCCAGCGTATCTGTATCGCCCGTTCTCTGGCATTGGATCCTGATGTGCTGATCTGCGACGAACCAGTCTCTGCGCTTGATGTGTCTGTGCAAGCACAGATTCTGAATCTGCTGGAAGATATGAAACAGCGTTACCAGCTCACCATGGTGTTTGTGGCCCATAATCTGGCCGTTGTTAAAAACGTCAGTGACCGGGTGGCGGTCATGTATCTGGGCAAGTTGTGCGAAATCGGTAACGCAGAGGCCATTTATGCTCGGCCGGCTCACCCCTACACGCGTGCCTTGCTCGCCTCGATTCCGGACATGGATCCTGATGCGCGCGGTCAACAGGGCAAGATTCCCTTATTGCAGGGTGAGTTGCCTTCACCCGCCAACCCGCCGTCAGGCTGCCGATTCAGGACACGTTGTCCCAATGCACAAGCGCGTTGTGCTGAAGTGGAGCCTGTCATGCAAGCGGTGGCTGACAGTATGACCCCGGATCATTTTGTTGCCTGTCACTACCCACTTTGAGTTAGCTCGCAAATGCTAATTTGGGTTGGGTGTTGATTGGTAGTCCTGCAAATCAATCAATCGGTAATCCGGTACCATGATGTGTGCCTCATTGTCCTGAGGGATCAATGTGGAAGGCGCTTTGGCATCGGGTCCTGCTGAAAACATGAATTTGCCAGACATCAGTATGTTGGCGCGATCAATCACACCCCAGTCGACGGAATACCATGCGGATGCAGGCAAGGGCGGCAATGGCCAGATAAAAACCCGATTGGGTGTGGGGTCATAACGGAACTGTACATTAACAAGTTCGTCTTCGGCAGTTTTTACCACCAGTTTGACCAGCGCAACATGATCAGTGAAGCGCAGAATAATACTGTCTGGCAACGCCGCCAGAACCTCATCGTGATCTGGCAAATGTTCAACTTCCACTGTGCCGGTATAGCGATAGGTGTGGGTTGAGTGTTGAGCTGATGCGCCTGCACTGAAGAGCAGGCCTGTCAGTAGCAAAACCAGAAAACCAGTCTTGTTTTTTAAGTAAGTCGTACCAGTCATAACGTAGATGCATCCGGCCAGAAGTAGGAGTAAGCAGGTTTTTTATTCTGCGCATTTATATCATGGCCGCTTCAGCGCTGGCAGGACTATTACTATCGGATTTTGAAGTCGATCAGTTGTTTTTCAAGAATCCGTCAGACATTTGCATAAATCAACAAGACGATGTGAATCAATTCATGATTCAATGCGCTGGTTAACCGTAACAACAACAATTAGGAGGTGTCCCGTGAGGATGCTACTTTCCACCCGACTGATCGCCGCTATGGCTCTTGCCCTGCCTTTTAGTGTGTCTGCACAGACATCCACTGAAGGTGTAACCTTCCATAAAGATATCGAGCCCATTCTGCAGCGTGCCTGCCAGAGCTGCCACAGACCTGCTGGTGTTGCACCGATGTCTTTGGTGACTTACGACGAAGTTGTTCCCTTCGCAGGTCTTGTTGAATACCGCACGCATTTGCGTGACCGTGCCGGTGCCATGCCGCCATGGTATGCCGAAAAAGACGTAGGGATTCAGGATTACAAGCAGGACCCTTCTTTGAGTGATGAAGAACTTGCCAAAATCTCCATGTGGGCGCGCGGTGGCGTTCCTCGTGGTAACCCGTCTGATGCGCCAACACCACTGGTATTTGATAACAGCGGTACGTGGGCAGCTGGTGAGCCAGATCTGATCATTCGCACACAAGATATATTTGTTGAAGGCGGAGCGCCGGACTGGTGGGGTGATATCCCCAGCGTGCCAACAGGTATGACTGAAGACCGTTATGTCAAATCTGTAGAGATCCGTGAAGTTAATGACCGTGACATGAGCGCGGCCGGTGGCACTGTAGGTGGACGCAACATTGTTCACCACATGATCTGGAGTACTCAGGTATTCAACGAAGACGGTACCTCTGATGGATTGCAGGTGCCTTGGCCAGTACACGAAATCGCGCGTAACCCCGACATTTTTGACGAAGATGGTGGCCGTTTGCTGCGTGCCAATTCTTTCCTCGTGTCCAACTCGGTGCACTTGCACTCCACGGGCGTCGATACAACGGGTCACCTTGAAATCGGTTTCCGTTTTCATCCAAAAGGGTATGAGCCCAAGTATCGTCCTGCGGTGTTTGGATTGGGTAATGGCGTAGATATTTCTATTACCGGTAACAAAGACAAGCAAGAACTGCATGCCTACGCGGTGATGACCCAGCCAACTAAAGTCGTGACGTTTGAGCCACACCTGCACGCCCCGGGCGAACGTATGTGTCTTGAAGCCATCTGGGGTTACACCGTAGAAACGCTTTCCTGTGTTGGTTACGACCATAACTGGGTACGTGGTTACACCTTTGGTGCTGATTCTGCACCACTGCTGCCAACTGGCACAGTGCTGCACATTGTTGGTTACATGAACAACACGGCAACCAACCCTAACGTGCCTGATTCACGTAACTGGCAAGGTTCTGGCAACCGTTCAGTGACCAACATGTTTATCGATCTGGGTATGCGTGTTGCAATGACCGAAGATCAGTTCCTGCAGGAAATGGCTGATCGCCGTCGTAAGCTCGATCTGGGTCCAAACGATCACGTGATTGGTTGCCCACTGTGTCTGGCACCGCTGGTTGCGCCAGTTGAGCTGACTGAAGAAGACAAGAAAAATATGACCGAAGCTCAGATCAATTATCTGTCGCTCACGGATGAAGAAAAACAGAAACTGGGCCGCACGCGTGTGATGCTCAGCCAGTCTGAGGGAGAATAAGCAATGTTTGTCCGTTTTAAAGAAAGCTGTTCAGTTGCCGCGGCAACTGTACTGAGTATCGCGCTGGTATGGTCGGGGTCAGTCATGGCCCAGACTTACCATAGCGGTCAGCACATCGAGCCAGCCTACGAAGGCTGGGAGCAAAATCCCGATGGTACCTATAACTTTCTGTTTGGTTACCACAACGAGAACTGGGAAGAAGAGCTGAACATTCCGGTGGGCGAGAATAATTTCTTCTCTCCGGGCGAAGCAGATCGTGCACAGCCCACTCGTTTTCTGCCACGTCGTAACCGTTTCACTTTCAAAGTGCAGGTGCCGGCTGACTGGGGTGACAAAGAGCTGGCTTGGACTATACGCTCACCTAACGGTGAGACACGTGTTGCGTACGCAACACTGGCAAAAGACTACATTGTTGACAGTGTAGTAATAGCCTCTGAAACCGGTTCTCTGGGTGCAGGTACCAGTACGCCCGAATCTCGTGCAAACACCCCGCCAGTTGTAACCATTCTGGGTGACAACGTGCGTAATGTGCGAGTCGGCGAGCCTCTGTTGATCAGAACCCAAGTGGAAGATGATGGTTTGCCTAAGCCGCGTGGCGATGCAACCGCATCGGCGTTTGGTGCCGCAGCAAGTTCTGGAGCGACAGCAGAATTGCGTCGCTTCCAGCGCCCTCCGGCCCGAATTACCGTCGGTAAAACCAACGGCCTGTTCCTGTCATGGAATGTGTACCGTGGTGAAGGCAGTGCGGAGTTTTTCCCGCCACAGTCCAAGCCTTGGGAAGATACGCGTGCCAGCGCCAACTCACCTTGGGGTGCGTACTGGACACCACCGCCCATCCCGGAAGATGGTATCTATGAAACAACAGTCACGTTTGATCAGCCCGGCACCTACATTTTGTGGGGACGAGCGGACGATGGTGGTCTGTATCACGATCAGTACATCACGGTTAACGTAAACCCGTGATCCAATGAGATAAGCCACAACGTAGAACAAGCGTTGTGGTAATCATGCGGTACGGAAGACATCCCGGCTGTATGGTTTTTTGGCCCTGACCTCAGACTGATCTGCTGATCAGCCCGGCGTCGGGGCCATTTTTATTGCGCGGCGGGCGCACGCTTGCTTTGCACACGCGGCTAATTTATCTTGCTTTGCACACACCAACATCAGATTCACTGTTATGGCCTGGATGCACTCTGCCAGTAGTTATCTGGCTATATCCCAACTGCTGTTTCTTGCATGCCTTTACCTGGTTTATTTTCCGGGTAAACGTCTTGCGCATTTGATTGCCTTATTCTGTTTGTGTCTGACGGCCTATATTCTTTCGCGTCAACCCGATATTGGGCTGCCCGGGATCAGCGCCATATTGAGCATGATGGCCATCTTGGCGCCGGCGGTCTTGTGGGTCATTGCGCGTTATTTGTTTGAAGATAATCCTGATATTCATAAAGGTATCTGGGTTTTGATCGTTTCTTACCTGGCGCTGCGCGGCTTTGGGCTCTGGATCTATGACGGCACACAATCACGCAGCAGCGTGTTTTTCCTGATTTTCTTCTATGTGCCGCAATTGATTATGTTACTGCTGGCCTGTCATGTGGTGTATATGGCATGCCGTGGACGTGATTCTGATCTGGTGGAGTTGCGCCGGCAGCTGCGTATGCCCTTTGCGATTGGCATGGGCAGTATTGTAGGTCTGATTATTGGCTCGGGTTTTTTCTGGCTGGGAAGCCCGCAACTGGATTCATTGTACTTTTTTGTGATTTTCCTGCTGATTCTGTTTATCAATCTGGGGATGTTTCAGATCCACAAAGACACCCCTCAGTTGATCCATATGGCGGGTGATCAACCAGCACTCAGTCTGACAGGCATGACAACGGACAAAAATGGCAGTGTGCCAGAAGAATTGCGGTCTGGTACGCCACCGATTTCGAAGCAGGACCAGTTGCTGATCGACCGGGTGTTAAAGGCCATGCAGCAGGAGCGCTTGTACGCCGAGCCAGGTTTGACGATAGGCGATCTGGCAGTGAAGGTGTCAGTACAAGAATATCGTTTGCGCAAATTGATCAACCAATCCTTGCATTACCGGAATTTTAATCAATTTCTCAACCAGTATCGTATAGAGGAAGCCGCCCGTCGCTTGCTGGATCCTGATGAACAACACATCCCTATCTCCAGCATCGCGCTGGATGTTGGGTACGCATCTTTGTCATCGTTTAATAAAGCATTTAAAGATACCCATCAGGTCACACCATCGGTTTACCGCTCGGGGCAGGCGGAGTAAAATCCGGGCATAACAAGACCGTCCCCCGGGCACGTTGCCACACGCGTACCCATCACCCATTGACTTAAGTTAGATGACCGGCCTCTGGCCCCGACGGACACTATGACTGTAGATACTCCTGCCTTAAAATCCTGGCGTCGCCTGGCGATAATTACCATTTGTGCAGTTTACTTTTTGATTCTGGTAGGTGCTTCTGTGCGGGCGACCGGCGCGGGCATGGGTTGCCCCGATTGGCCAACCTGTTTTGGTCGCCTGATTCCACCCACCAGCGAGGCGCAGTTGCCTGCGAACTATCAGGAAATCTATGCGGATCGGGGTTATGCGGAAACGCGTTTTAATGTGGTCAAGACCTGGACCGAGTATCTCAACCGGCTTGTAGGGGTCACGATAGGTCTTCTGATCCTGGCAACGGCCTTGAAGTCATTTTCAGTGCGTAAACATGACAATAAAATCATGATTGCGTCTGTTGCAGCGCTGCTGATGGTGCTTTACCAGGCCTGGCTTGGTTCGCGTGTTGTGGCATCGAATTTACAGCCGGGTATGATCACTGTGCACATGCTGATGGCTTTGGTGATTGTGGCGACATTAATTTACGCATTGGCCTTGTCTCGCAGGACTGAGCTGGCGGCGAAGTCAGCGGCAGGTATCGATCCGCGTTTTCGTAAATGGTTGTATGTTGTGTTAGCGCTGACCGTCATTCAGATCACCATGGGTATTCAGATTCGCGAGTTGATGGACTATCTGAATCATACGGTGGGTGCAGATCGCGAGATGTGGATTTCTGCGCAGTCGTGGGTGTTTTATGTGCACCGGTCGTTTTCAGCAGTGGTGTTATTCAGCAATGTCTGGCTGGTATGGATGCTGTGGAAGTCGTTGGGTTTTGCGCACAGCTTGACGCGCTTGGCAGCAGGAATTCTGACTGTAGTGGGCTTGGCGGTTCTATCAGGTGCAACACTGGGGCATCTTGGCATGCCTATGTTGGTTCAACCCACGCATTTACTGAGTGCGTCGCTGATTTTCGGGCTGCAATTTTTGCTGTGGATGGACTACCGGCACGCGGCGAACAGTTTGTCCGCCGCGGTCCGTTGAGGTAACAATCAGTTCTTGATGAACTTCAGAGTCATACGGTCGCTTTCACCAATCGCCAGGAAGCGTGGTTTGTCCGCATCAGAGACGCCACGCAGATTGGGTGGCAACATCCAGACGCCGCCCGCGTGATCTTTAGGGTCATTCGGGTTGGCGTTGATTTCAGAGCTGCCAGCAAACGTGAAGCCGTGAGCTGTCATCAGGTCGACCAGTTGTTTCTCATGAATATAGCCGTTGCCAGGGACCGCCGGCTGATCTGCAGGCCAGCGGTGATCCACAATGCCCACCACACCACCGGCTTTTAGCGCCGTGTGCCATGCCTTAACCACGTTTTCAGCGCCCATGCCCAGCCAGTTGTGCGCGTTGCGGAAGTCCACAATTACGTCCACAGTGCCTGGCTCGGCCAGCGTAGATTGTGCTTGTGTCAGTTGTTCCGCTATCACAACATCACCATAAATAGCCGGGTTGCTGGTTAATAGCCGATCATAACCAGTATTCGACCCGGTCATCCAACCCGCCAATGGTGTTGCGCTGCGATCGTAGGTGGCACCAATCAGTTTGCCTTCTTCTTTCAAATAGGGAGCCAGTATTTCGGTGTACCAGCCACCGCCTGGCCAGGCTTCAATGACGACATCATCCGCTTCAACACCAAAAAAGCTTAAGGTTTCGTAGGGATTGCGGTAAACATCACGTGCTTTATTCGCTTCAGAGCGATGGTCGCCGTTGATGGCTGCGCGCAGCGCGGTGTTTTCCTGCGCGGCAACCTGACCAATCGCCAGAATGCCTGCGACTAAAGAGATCAGCGAGGTTTTCAGAAAAGGTTTCATGAAAAAAAGCTCCAAATGGATTAAATGTGAGGCTTAAGAATACCTTGTAAACCAGTTGCAGGCCAGCAGTCGACGTCGAGTTACTGGCATGTTGCTGCGAACTATCGGTAATATGCGGTTCCAGCATGTAGCCCAGGAAAACAGTGTTATGAATTTACAGTCCCCGTCAGTTTCACCGTTGATCAGTGTTGAACAGTTGGCCGGCAAACTGAATGATGCAGACCTTTTGATTATCGATACCCGGTTTAAGCTGGACGATACCGGTTATGGTCGCGTCGCCTATTCGGTGGCGCATATTCCTGGCGCGCTGTACATGGATCTTGATCAGGATTTGTCAGCCGAAATTATTCCCGGAGAGACAGGTCGTCATCCCTTGCCTGAGGTGGGTGTTTTTGAGGCGCATCTGCGCGATGCAGGTTTGCGCTCCACGGATCACGTGGTGATTTATGATGATGGCCCCGGTACTTATGCCGCACGTTTGTGGTGGATGCTGCACTGGGTCGGACACCACAAGGTTTCCGTGCTGGATGGCGGGCTTGCTGCGTGGTTGAACGCCGGTCTGGGAATGAGTTCGTCGCTGGCTGTGCGACCCTGGCCCAGTGATTTTGTGGCGCGGCCAGATCATTCTTTGATGATTGATGCGAATCATATTCTTTCGGGTGATGCGAAATTGCAGTTGCTGGATGCTCGGGCTCCAGAACGCTTTCGGGGCGAAATGGAGCCAATTGACCCGGTAGCCGGTCATATTCCGGGGGCTACGTGCCTGCCGTGTACCGCCAATCTTGGTGCCGACGGGCGCTGGTTGCCCAAAGAGCAGTTGTTGGCGCGTTTCCCGGTCTTGCCTGACGGTTTGCAGCGTGTGTGTTATTGCGGTTCAGGCGTTACAGCCTGCCATAACATTTTGGCTGCCGTTGTTGCAGGTTTGCCGATGCCCAGGCTTTATCCGGGATCATGGAGTGAGTGGATCACCCATCCTGACCGCCCGATCGCGATCGGGCAATAAGGCGGAGAGGCGCTTTTAATCGCCGTACAGATTTTGCTGTAGTTGATTCATGGAGCCTTTGACATAGTCCAGAAATGCCCTCATCACGGGTGTCGGGTGTTTACCCGCAGGATACACCACGCTCCATGAGCGGCGCAGCGGGAACCCCTCCAGCGCCGGAATGGCCAATTCACCCAGTCGCAACTCGGCATTAATGCTGAGTCTGGGTAATACCGCAACGCCAAGCCCGGCCAGGACGCCGTGTTTTACCGCGGCGTTTGAACCGAGTTCCAATTTAGGGGTGAGCCGGTAATGTTGCCGGGCGCACCATTGCTCCAGCGCATGCCGGGTGCCTGACCCGCGTTCGCGTATCAATAGGCCAGCATCCAGGAAGGTTTGTGTATCCAAATGAGCTTGTTGTAACAACGGGTCTCCTGATCGCAATACCGGCACCAATAAATTATCCAAAAACGGCAGAATATTTAGTGCCAAAGCCTCCGGAACCATACCCATGATGACCAGGTCGTCGTGATTTTCGTGCAGCCGCTCCAACGCTTTGGCGCGGTTCACGACTTGAAGCTGCACCTGAACCTGCGGGAACTGTTCCAGGAAGCCCTTCAGCATGTAAGGCACAACGTATTGGGCGGTGCTGACGGCAGACAGGCGGAGTTCGCCCCGAATTTGTCCTTGCAGGGTGGCCAGTTCCATCTGAAAGCGCCCCAGGTCTGCAAAAATAGTGCTGACGTGGCTGGCCAGTTGTTCACCGGCTGCAGTCACATAAATTTTTTTTCCAATGTATTCAAAGACCGGTTGCCCGATGGCATGTTCAAGTTGTCGGATTTGCGAGCTGACTGCCGGTTGCGTCAGTGCAAGTTCTTCTGCCGCTCTGCTGTAACTCTTACGTTCATACACCGCATAAAAGACCTGCAGTTGTCGAAACGACAGTCTGTTGAGTAGTTGTGACAGGGTAAATGGCATGACTTATGGTCGCTGTTAAGGTGCTGGAAATTTTGGTTTGCCAGCTATAAGGTAAACCTTATGTATAGCAGAAGTAAAAGCTATTTCAGCTTTTGGTTGTGCTGTAATAGGGTAAAGGCCACTGTGGTGGGAGCGTGAAAAATGCTAAAGAAGATATTGATAGCAAATCGCGGTGAAATTGCCGTGCGAATTGTGCGTGCCTGCGCAGAAATGAATATTCGCTCAGCCGCCATTTATACGGAACCAGACCGCCACGCTTTGCACGTGAAACGTGCAGATGAAGCCTACTTTCTGGGCGATGACCCGCTGGCTGGTTATCTGGATGCCCGTGGACTGGTGAATCTGGCCGTACAGACCGGTTGCGATGCTATCCACCCGGGGTATGGCTTTCTGTCTGAAAATGCTGAATTTGCGCGCATTTGTGCCGAGCGTGGTATCCGGTTTATTGGTCCGGACGCAGATGTGATCTCGCGTATGGGTGATAAAACCGCAGCCCGAGCCAGCATGATCGCGGCAGGGGTGCCGGTGACTCCCGGCTCTGAAGGCAATCTGACGGATCTGGATGACGCGCTACGGGTAGCTGAACAAATAGGTTATCCGATTATGCTCAAAGCAACGTCGGGCGGTGGTGGTCGCGGCATCCGCCGTTGTGACAACCCTGACGAATTGCGTTCGCAGTACCCTCGTGTGATTTCTGAAGCGACCAAAGCGTTTGGTTCGGCGGAAGTGTTTCTGGAAAAATGTATTGTTGATCCCAAACACATTGAAGTCCAGATTCTGGCCGACAGTCAGGGTAATGTGATTCATCTGTTTGAGCGTGACTGCTCCATTCAGCGTCGTAATCAGAAACTGATTGAAATTGCGCCCAGCCCGCAGCTTACGCCTGAGCAACGTCAATATGTCGGTGAGCTGGCGGTGCGTGCGGCCAAAGCCGTGAACTACGAAAATGCTGGCACTGTAGAGTTTCTGGTCACTGGCCACGAAATTTATTTTATGGAGATGAACACACGTGTGCAGGTTGAACACACCATTTCCGAACAGATTACCGGCGTCGACATTGTACGCGAGCAGATTCGGGTCGCGGCCGGTTTGCCGCTGAGTTATCGCCAGGAAGATATCAGCTTCCGTGGTTTTGCTTTGCAGTTCCGCATCAATGCCGAAGATCCCAAAAATAATTTCCTGCCCAGTTTTGGCCGTATTACACGTTATTACGCGCCCGGTGGCCCGGGCGTGCGCACTGATACCGCGATTTATACCGGTTACACCATTCCACCGTATTACGACTCTATGTGTCTGAAACTGGTGGTGTGGGCGCTGACCTGGGAAGAAGCACTGAATCGCGGCGCAAGAGCTTTGTCGGATATGCGTCTGCAGGGTGTGAAAACCACCGCACGTTATTACCAGGAAATTTTGCAGGATCCGGATTTTCGCAGCGGGGAATTCAACACTAGTTTTGTGCCCAATCACCCGCAGCTGCTGAACTACTCAGAAAAACGCAATCCCAGTGAACTGGCCCTGGCCATTGCCGCAGCACTTGCTGCC
>JAUYSM010000066.1 GCA_030696315.1 Pseudohongiella sp.
GATAAACATCAAACGCCCGATAAAACCTCAATTCTGCTTGAGCTCTATTTTGGTGATGCCCAGGACTTGTTGAACCAGCAATCAAACCAGGGCGCCAAGATTGATGCCTGGTTTCTTGATGGTTTCACACCCAGTCAGAACCCGGCACTGTGGAGCGAAGAGATTTTAAACACCGTTGCGCGGCTTAGTCGCAGCGGCAGTACCTTAAGCAGTTACAGTGTGACCGGCAGAGTAGTGCGACACTTAAAAACGCTGGGATTTAATGTCGAAAAGCGTAAGGGATTTGGACCCAAACGACACATGTTGTTTGCTCACATGCAACAGGAAGCCGTTCCATACCCTCCACGAGTACAAACTGCCGTGGTCATTGGCGCAGGTCTTGCGGGTGCAACTGTCGCTTACAGTCTGGCGGTTCGGGGCATTCGGGTAACGGTGATCGAGCAGGCGGCTGAGATCGCCAGTGGCGCGTCCGGCAACAAACAGGCGATAGTGCAACTGCGCCTGAATAAGCAGCTCGATTCACAGTGGCAATTCCATGTGCACAGTTATCTGTATGCATTGCGTTTTTATTCCCACCTTGATGCGCTGTCTGAGTCTTTGCCTAACTGGCACCCTTGTGGTGTGCTGACCTTGAACAGCGCCTACACAAATACCCGCGAGGCGGCCGACAGCAACACCTTGCGACACACCTACGCACACTATCCAAACGCCATTTTACAAGCGCTCGATGCCACGCAAGCCAGCAGCTTGACCGGACTGGAGTTGCAGGAAGACGGACTCTGGCAGGCGGGTGGCGGTTGGATGAATCCCAAAAAGTGTTGCATGACCTGTCTGACTCACCCGTTAATCACTGTGCTGACTCAGACAAGAGCCAGCCAACTGACATATGACAACAACGAGTGGACAGTGCATTGCGAAACAAATATCAAAGCGGATGCTGTGGTCATTGCCAACAGTTTTGCAGCGCGGACGTTTGAACAAACCTCAGATATCCCGGTTACGCCTTTGCGCGGTCAGGTCAGCCATCTCCCAAAAAACAGCTTGAGCAGTGGTTTAAAACAGGTAATTTGCAGTCAGCGCTACATTGCACCCGCTGACCTGGAAGGCCATCACTGCATTGGGGCCAGCTATGTAAAACAGAGCATGGACACCGGACTGACAACGCTCGAGCATCAGGAGAACATCCAAAAGCTTGGCGTTCTTGCAGAGATTCTTGGCTTCGAAAATCAGCTGCCTGACTCAGGTAGAGCCGGTCTCAGGGGCGCATCGCGAGACTATATGCCCATCGCTGGCGCCGTGCCTGATTCACGTTTACCCGCTGATGTGTATGGCGGAGCACTGTTATCGCGTCGCCATGAGCCAGAGGGGGAAAAAAACTCTGAGGACTTTCCGCGCTTGCCTGGCTTATACCTGAGCACAGGACATGGTTCGCACGGCAGCGTCAGTTGTCCAATCATTGCCGAACATCTTGCAGCACTGATTTGTGGCGAGCACAGCCCCTTGCCCAAGGCATTGTCAGATGAAATTGACCCGGTCAGATTTATACGCCGTCAGCGTCGGCAACAACAAGCGCGCCGCTGACGTGTATCAACCAGACTGTAATCTAAGACTGCGCCCCCGGCTGCCCAGAGGGACTGAACGACTGGAAAAAAGCACGCAGAGCGCGCGCCATCAACCAACCATCATCACTGCCAGCGAGTTCTCGAATGGAGTGCATACCAAAGGTCGGCACACCAATATCGATGGTTTCCACACCCAGCCCCGAAGCGGTGATAGGACCAATGGTGCTGCCACATGCCATATCACTGCGCACCACAAAGGCCTGTGATGGAATACCCGACTGCTCACACAACGCGCGGAACATGGCGGTACTGCGGCTATTGGTGGCATAACGCTGGTTAGCGTTAATCTTGATGACCGGCCCACGATTCAGAATCGGACCGTGATTGCCATCATGCTTCTCAGGAAAATTCGGGTGAATGCCATGTGCATTGTCGATAGATAAAAACAGCGAACGACGAATCAGACGTTCCATCGCTTCAGAGGGCTCTCCTGCACCCAACTGCGCACTGATGCGCGCCAGCACGGAGCGTAAAAACGGACCTTGAGCACCACAGGCTGATGAGCTGCCCACTTCCTCATGATCATTGCACACCATCAGCGAAAACTGTGTGGACTGCTCGCGATGTGCGCTGAGCATCGCATCCAGACTGATATAACAGCTCAGCAGGTTATCGAGTCGCGCGGAGGCAATAAATTCTTCATTCAGGCCAACCATCGCGGGTGCCTGAGTATCGTAAAAGTACAGTTCGTGCCCCAGTACTTTTTGCATATCAGTAATGCCGTGTTGAGCAAACACGGCCTGACGCACAAATTCGTCAAATTCGAATCGACCCGTGGTGGGAGCAAGTGCTACCAGTGGCGGCATTTCTTTCTGGGGATTGATGTTGCGATTCTGATTCACTTCACGATCAAGATGAATGGCAAGGCTGGGCACAATCGCGATTGCCCGTCGCCAATCCAGCAATACCGAGCGCATCTGGCCATCGGTGCTCAGGTACTCAACGCGTCCTGCCAGCGACAAATCGCGATCAAACCAGGGCGCCAGCAAAGCACCACCATAAACTTCTACAGCAAACTGAACGGCCCACGCAGACTGCATCACTGCATTGGGTTTGAGTTTCAAACAAGGGCTGTCTGTGTGTGCGCCAGACATACAGAACCCACTATCCGCCGGATCGCCATGTCCGGTTCGAAACGCAATGATAGAGGAACCGTTGCGCTGAACCACATAAGACCGACCCGATTCAAGATGCCATGTAGCGCCTTCATCAAGCAGTTCAAACCCGGCATCTTCGAGCCGGGCCTGCATACTCTGCACCGCATGAAAAGGTGTCGGGGATTGCTGCAAAAATGTCAGCAACCCCTTGTTAAACTCGACCTTATCCACTTACTGAGGATTCACTTCGAGCAATTCAACATCAAACACCAGGGTAGAGAATGGTGGAATTGGACCTGAACCGCCCTCACCGTAACCAAGGCTGTACGGGATAAACAACCGCCATTTGTCACCTGCTTTCATTAACTGTAAACCTTCGGTCCAGCCGGGGATGACTTGATTCAGCATAAATTGTGCTGGCTCACCACGCGCTATGGAGCTGTCAAACACTTCACCATCAATAAAACGACCTTCATAGTGAGCAAGCACAGAATCTGTTGCTGCAGGCGATGTGCCTGATGCAGCACCCGACTCAAGTACCTCATATTGCAAACCAGACGCAGTAGTGACCACGCCTGAACGCTGGCCGTTTTCTACAAGATAGGCTTCGCTCTCGGCACGCGCAGCATCCGCTTCTGCCTGCTGTTGATCCATCAGCTGTTGTTGAAATGTGGTCAATGCAGCCATCATTTGCTCTTCGGTCATTTTGGACTGATCCAGTACAACGTCGCGCAAGCCGGCAATAAAGGCATTCAGGTCGATCTGGTCTGTCAGTCCCTGCATCACCAGATTCTGGCCAATGTTGACACCAACGCTATAACTGATCTGGTTACGCTCAACTGTCAGGTCAATGTCCTGCGCGTGTGACTGCGTGCCAAACATCAGCAGCGATACCGCCAGGCCAAGGCCTGTGGCTCGAAATTTATTCATAATATTTTCCTGTAAGGATCATGGGTTCTTTAACGGCAAGCAGTCTAAACCGAGTTAAATCGTATTTCCAGTGTAGCCGCAGAACGAGGTGTTTTCGGTTCACCAAACCTGCAGGATGCTTCCTGCAAGACTGGCCTTGCAGTATGCTGCGCGCTTCGAGTCAGGAGTGTTTCACATGTTGAGTTCTTTTATGCTTAAGCGGCACAGCCTGCTCAGTCTCTGTATGGTGGCCGGCACCTTGCTGCTACTAACTGGCTGCGGACGTAAATTCTCAGTCAGTGTGAATGATCAAATGCTGTATGACCCGCGACCTGGCAATACCCGGGTGGTGGTCGCAGATGCCGGACTGCAGAGTTGCATTAATGTACTGATGCGTCAACGCGAACTCACTGAAGCCGACCAGATACAAGTACTGGCTTGCCCGTTGCTGGAAATCGAATCGCTCGCCGGGATAGGGCAATTGGTCAATTTGCGGTTTCTGGATCTGGCGGGCAATCAACTGGTCAATCTGGACGGTGTGGCCGATCTCAAAGGTCTCAGTTCAATCAATGCGCCTGACAACCGGTTGCAGGATATCTCCGCTATTCTGCAAATTCCGACGCTGAGCAGTGCTGTGATGACAGGGAACCTGTCCATTCCTTGTAATCAATTGGCGGTACTGCGGGACAAACTGGATAATAGTCTGCTGGCACCAGAGAGTTGCCTGCCCTGACCCTGTTATTCAGCAATCGGCATTTTGTACTTGAACGCTGCTGCTTGGCACACCGCTGTGAAAACGAAATTCGGTATCGGATGATTCAATCAACTGCTGCTCGACCTGCATAAACTGTTGAAGTCTTGCTGAAATATCCTCTTTGCTGTAACTGCGCGCCAACGCCAGATAGTCTTGATAATGACGCGCTTCTGAGCGCAGCAGACTTTGATAAAACTTGCTGAGCTCTTCATCCAGCAAAGGCGCAAGCTTTGAGAAGCGTTCACAAGAGCGTGCCTCTACAATCGCCCCCACCAGCAAACTGTCGATCAGACCGCCCTGATGATCGGTGCGCATTAACGCGCGTAATCCAGCGGCATAACGAGAGGCGCCAATACGTTCATAGGTGATGCCTCGTTGTGACATCAGCTCAACCACCTGCTCAAAATGCAGTAACTCTTCCCTCGCAAGTCTGGACATTTTGGTCAGTAATGCAGTGTGCCCAACATGACGATACATTAAGGTCATGGCATTAGAGGCCGCCTTTTTTTCACAATTGGCGTGATCAACCAGCAATAGCTGCTGGTTTTGAAGGGCCCAATCCAGCCACGCCTGCGGAGTTGGACACGGGAGAAACTGCTCAAGTTCTTTGAGTGCGCTGGCACTGATAGTTCTGCTCATAGTCGGGTAAATCTTCAGAAGGGTTTATCAATCATCTCGATCGGGATCGCTTTGCCGGGCTTGCTCAAGCCGATCAGGTATTTGTTTTTTGCTGGCTCTGGCACCGAGCTCTCGTAAGGTTTCTGCTCGACTGATCAAATTACCTCGCCCCAGTTGCAGCTTGTTCATCGCCGCATCATAACTGCGTCGGGTAGTGTCGATTTTTTTGCCAAGCTCATCCATGTCTTCAGCAAAATTAACAAACTTGTCGTACATCGCACCGGCTTTGTTGGCAATATCCTGAGCGTTCCGACTCTGATTTTCGTAGCGCCAGATATTTTGAATGGTCCTCAGTGTCGCCAGCAAGGTGGATGGCCCAACCAGCACAATCTGATGTTCAAAAGCGGAATTGAATAAGCCGGGATCCTTTTGCAACGCCAACGAAAACGCTGGCTCGATAGGCACAAACAACAAAACAAAATCCAGGGAATTCAATTGCGGAAGATTTTGATAACGTTTTTCGCTGAGCTGTTTGATGTGTGATTTTAGTGACAGTACGTGTTGCTGAAGAAAGACTTGTCTTTCTTCCTCTACATCGGACGAACAGTATCGCTCGTACGCGGTCAGTGACACTTTCGAGTCGACAATAACCTGTCGATTATCAGGTAGATAGATAAGAACGTCTGGTTGGCTTCGAATCATTCGTCCATCGTCCGCCGCATGGGGCTGCGACGCCAACAAAGTCCGCTGGGTTTCGTACTCCCGACCTTCTGTGAGGCCTGAGGCATCAAGAATGGAGCTGAGAATAAATTCACCCCAGTTTCCCTGCGCTTTATTGTCCCCCTTGAGAGCCCGGGTCAGATTTAAAGCATCTTCACTCAAGCGCGCGTTTAATGTCTGCAGATTGCGCAGTTCTTTTTCCAAAGAAAAGCGTTCGCGCGCCTCACGACTATAAGTTTCTTCAACCTTCTTTTCAAAACTGGAAATTTTCTCATGCAGTGGCTGCAAAAGATTGCCCAACCCAACGCGATTATTTTCGGCAAGCCTGACAGTTTTTTCATCAAGAATATCCGATGCTAATGCCCGGAACTGTTGTTTCAACTCTTCCCGGGCAGTTTGCAACGTCTGGAATTTGTCCTGCGCATGCACTTGATCCTGCTCACGCAAGGTTTCTATCTGCACAAGTTTTTCACGAAGCGCCTGACATTCGTCAGACTTTTGCACAAAAGCATTGCGGTTAAGCAGCCAGCTGATAAAAGCACCCGTGACGGCCGCCAGTGTCAGCATCAACACCAGCATCAGCGTTGGCACTGACAACATGGATGCCATGTCAGATAAGGTTATCGTTGATGGTACGAATCAGCAGATCCTGCTCATACGGGGCGGCCTCTCCGTTCAAAGTCTCTGCTTGAACGCTGATTGTGTCACCGCTATCAATCAGTCGGATCATAAACTCGACTCTGGTTTCTTCATCATTGCCGCGCCCAAAAAGACGCCCAAAAAAACCTGGTTGTTCAAGACTCTCGGTGCCAGTAAATGCCACATTAATACGCCGCTCATCTCTGACAGATTCGAGAATCTCGATATTGGCATTGTTAATGGCCTGCGTCAGTTGACTCCACGCCCGCTCAAAATCCAGTCGCAATTCTATTTGGGTATTGCCCGCGCCAGCATCAACAAGTCTTGCCTTACCCTGCAGCTGTATACTGCCAGCCAGCATGGAGACTGACGATGCACGGTAAATATCGGTACGATCAGCCAGATACAATGAGATCGAGGCGAGAATGGCGGTTTCCCTTTCCAGATTTTGTGACTCAGCTGGCCAGGAAATCGGCATACTTTCTGGCGACTCACCTGTATCACTGATATGGCGAACATAGATTTCAGAGTTTCCAGCGTGCAATCCGGGTTCCAGTTGAACCCGATATTTGTGACGCAAATTTGTTCCAGACTGAGGTAACCACACTGTCTCCAACGCGCCTAGTACGGGATTCTCCATGGCAAGGGCCACATTTTCGGCAGACCAGTAGTCGCGCAGTGTCGGCCACACCTGCCCCGCGGTTGCGCCAATCACAATCCAGGCCCGGTCGCCAAACCGCTGAAGAACAACACCCTCCCGAATACGCGTGTCTATGGGTTTAGGCGCTGGCGGCGTCACATAAATTGCACGATCACCCGGCGAAAGTTCTGGAATATGGTAAAGCTCATCGATGGTAAAACTATCCAGCTCTGGCGGGATCTGCATGGGAGGCGATATGCGTGCTTCCAGATATTCACCTTCGCGATCGCGAAGCCAACCATCCTCACCACCTATTCCCAGCCATGAACAGGCCGACATCCAACCTGCCACCAACATCAGTACCGAGAACCGCAGGGTATTACGAGAATTAACTAGCATCAATTGTGCAACCTGTTGAGTGCAAACGTCAGATCATTCCAGGCCGGCGTGTCGGATAGCTTCACGCACGGGGATTTTATAAGCCTCATTCAGAGGGACCAGCGGCAGACGGATGCCCGATTCTATAAACCCAAGCTCATTTAATGCCCACTTGACTGGCACAGGATTGGATTCGAGAAACAAAGCATGGTGCAAACCTGCCAGCCTGGCATTAAGCAAACTCGCTTTTTCCTTTTCACCAGACAAAGCCAGTCGACACACTTCGTGCATTTGAGCAGGCGCCACATTGGCAGTGACCGAAATATTGCCTTTGGCGCCAGCCAGAATCAAGTCCAGCGCCGTTGCATCATCACCGCTATACACTGCGATGCGGTCACCACATAAATTAATGACATGCTGGCCACGATCCAGGTCACCAGTGGCTTCTTTGATCCCAACAATATTCTTTATGTTGGCCAAACGAGACACCGTCTCCGGCAACAGATCGACACCTGTGCGCCCCGGTACATTGTATAAAATCTGTGGAATATCAACTTCTTCAGCAATTTTTTTGAAATGCTGATACAAGCCCTCTTGACTGGGTTTGTTGTAGTAAGGCGTTACCAGAAGACAGGCATCAGCCCCTAAATCGCGGGCTGCATTGGTATAGTAGATAGCCTCGGCCGTGGAGTTTGAGCCGGTGCCCGCTATAACGGGTATACGTCCATTGATGACCTTTATGCAGCGTTCAATGACGGCACAATGCTCTTCCATCGTCAACGTGGGCGACTCGCCCGTTGTCCCTACAACAACAACTGCATCAGTACCGCTTTTGACATGCCACTCCAGCAGCTTGTCAAATGCCGGATAATCAATATCGCCGTTGGGCAACATCGGGGTAACTATGGCTACTATACTGCCCTGTATCATTCCAGACCTCATCTATCCCAGGGAACCTTCAGGTTGCAGACTCTACCACAGAGCAGGCTGCATGGAAAAACCTCATGAAGAGAAAGTTTGAACAACGATTCAGACGTCTGAGGAAAGCTGCGGCGGTGGCGCGGCCTCAGGCACTTTGTAATAAGTTGGCCAGGCATTGATGATGGCTTTGATCAGCGTCGCCAGTGGGATCGCAAAAAATACACCTGCCAGACCCCATAAGCCCCCAAAAACCAGCACTGCTGCAATAATCGCCACTGGATGTAAATTAACGGTTTCAGAAAATATCAATGGAACCAGCAAGTTAGCATCCAATAATTGAATTACGGCATAGACGGTCAGCACTGTGTAAAACTCGCTGCCAATCCCCCATTGCGCATAAGCCACTGCTGCTACAGGAAACACCACCACGGTGACACCAATAAAGGGAACAATCACGGACAGACCCATCAACACCGACAGCAACAATGAGTAGTTGATTCCCATGACAATAAACGCGATGTAACTCACCGACCCCAGTATCATGATCTCCAGCGCTTTGCCACGGACGTAGTTGGCCACTTGCACATCCATTTCTTGCCAGATTCTGCGCATCAATGGTCGATGACTGGGCAGCATGGCTGCCATCCAGTTAATAAGAACCACCTTGTCCTTCATGATAAAAAACACCAGGACTGGCACCAGAATCACAAAAATTAACCAAGACATAATATTCGGAATACTTGCAATCGAGTAGGTCAGCAAGGTCTGACCAAAGACGGCAATCTCACCGCGCAGCCCTCGAATAAAATCCTGAATCTGCTGTTCGGTAATCAACCCTGGGTAATGCTCTGGCAACAGCATCAGCAAGGCCTGGCCTTCACTTAACAGGCGAGGAAACTCATTTATCAACCGGGCAAACTGCCCCCACGCCTGGGGAAGAACCAACAAAATCAGTGCCAGAAATCCACTGATAAACAAACTGTAAACCAACACCACAGCCAATAAATAACTGCACCCAAATCGCTGCAATGTCCCAACTAAACCCTGCAACAAATAAGCGAGAATGATCGCCACAATCAGTGGCGCGATAATGTCACCAATGGTTAATAGCAGCACCAGTGCCGATACCAGCAGCAAAGTCAGAATAATAGATTCTTCATCATGGAAATATCGATCCATGAATCCACGAAAAAACTTTCTCATACTGATGCTCAGCCTTTTTTGATCCAATAGCAGAAAGTATCGGCATTTTTCTCAAATGCCAGAATCTGATGCCGACTCTGGCTGACAAAAGACTGGAAATCCCGCTCAGATGCAGGATCCGTTGCTATGACCTTAAGCACCTGAGCGGGCGCAAGTGCATTAAGAGCCAGCTTGGCTTTGAGTAATGGCATCGGACATTGCAGCCCGCTGACATCTAGTTCTTGATCTACTGATATGTGCATGAAGGCATTTTAACAAGCAAAACAAGGAATAGCCTAGCATTGATAATACTGGCACAAAACCTTTGTGCCGCTTAAAAAATCGTCCGGAATTATTTGTGATAATATCGGTCTAACTTTCCAGTAGCGTTGTTGTTGCCTGATGAGTATGCGCAAAATCAAACAGTTCAGCAGGATCGTGGCCGGGGTATTGATACTTGCTCAGCTTCCGGTCGCCCTTGCCCAACCCCAGCTGCCCACGCTGGGGGATCGGATTTCTGGCATCTTCTCTTTAGAGGAGGAGTATCGCCTTGGCCGCGATTTCCTGCGATCTGTTCGACGAAGCACACCCACCATCAACGACGCGCTACTTAACGATTACGTGGTGAACTTCACCCACAATCTTGCAGTCCACAGTGATCTACAGGACTACAGGCTGGCTTTTATACTGATCGACAGCCCGGTACTCAATGCTTTTGCCGCACCTGGCGGCATCATTGGTGTGAACGGAGGCCTGTTTCTGAATGCAGAGACAGAAGGTGAATTTGCCTCTGTCATGGCGCACGAACTGGCTCACGTCAGTCAACGACACTTCGCCAGAAGTGTTGAAGATGCGGAGCGTCGTCGAATCCCTGAACTTGCCACACTGCTGGCCAGTGTCGTACTGATGGGCGCTGGTAGTAGCGCTGGGCCTGCGGCCGTAATGGCCGCACAGGGCCGATCTATCGAAAACCAACTCCGCTTCTCTCGCCAGAATGAAGCAGAGGCTGATCGCATCGGTTTGCGCACCATGGTTAATGCCGGTTATGACCCGGCTGACATGGCAAAGTTGTTTGAACGACTTATGGATATCAGTCGTTTTACCAGCCGCCCGCCAGAGTTCCTGTTAAGTCACCCCGTGACTGAGTCTCGCGTATCAGATGCGCGCAGCCGGGCCAATCGTTACCCGGCCCGACAAATTGATATTGGTATTGAGTACCACCTGATGCGCGCGCGCCTGCAAGTGCATTACGAGGCCAACAAATCCAGTGCGATAGAAAATTTTAGCCGGGCAATTGCAAATGGCCGCACAGATTTAGAGCAGAATTCCAGCCGCTATGGACTGGCTTTGGCTTATCTGGCTAATAAACAGCATGCGCTTGCTCAGGAAGAGCTCGACAAACTGCTTGCTCATGATCCGAATCGAATTACATACGTTGCAACACGTGCTGACATCATGATTGATGCTGGCGAACCGCAAGCGGCTTTGGACTATCTGCAGCGGCACTTAACAATAAATCCCGGCAATCATCCATTAACGATGGCAAGTGCAAAAGCGCATATTGCGCTCAAGAATTATTCGGCCGCTGTTGCAATTCTGGAGCGTCATGCCGTGGCCCGACCAGAAGATCATGACTTGTGGTATCTGATTGCCGAAACCCAAGGGCAGGCGGGCGATATCAGCAAAGTTCACCAGGCGCGTGCAGAGTATTTTATTCTTGTAGGCGACTTCAGAAGCGCGCGCGAGCAGTTGAATTACGCCTTGCGTATCGAAACGGGTCGCGAAAACAACGTACCTTTAGTGAGCCGACTGCGCCAACGAGTCAATGATGTCGAAAGCCTACAGCAGCAACAAAACGCTGGCTCCTGACAATCCGGCTGTTAGGCTTTGCCGGTCACCCGCATACGATGTTGCGCTGCAAAATCCAGCATACGCTGCAATGGAATCATCGCCTTTTTAGCCAGTTCTGGCTCAACCTTGATTCTGTTGCTACCGTCGCGTAAGGATTCATACATGGCCTGTAGGGAATTCATGCCCATCCACGGGCAACTCGCACAACTTCGACATGAGGCATCGTTGCCCGCTGTAGGTGCCACGATAAATGTTTTTTCTGGCGCAAGTTGCTGCATTTTATAGAAAATGCCTTGGTCAGTGGCCACAATAAACGTCTGATTCGGCAACTCACATGCTGCTTTGATCAACTGACTGGTGGAGCCTACAACATCAGCAATGGCCAGCACAGAAGCGGGTGACTCTGGATGCGCCAACACTTTGGCCTCAGGATAAACGGCTTTCATATCCATCAGGCCTTTGGCCTTGAACTCTTCGTGCACAATACAGGCAGAATCCCACAGCAACATGTCTGCACCGGTTTTTTCCTGGATGTATCGGCCCAAGTGTTTATCCGGCGCCCAAAGAATTTTTTCGCCGTTGGATTTAAGATGTTCCACTATTTCCAAAGCAATACTGGAGGTCACAACCCAATCCGCGCGTGCCTTTACTGCAGCTGATGTATTGGCATAAACCACCACCGTACGATCGGGATGCTGGTCACAAAATGCTGAGAACTTGTCGATGGGGCAAGCAATATCCAAGGAACAGGTAGCCTCAAGATTAGGCATGAGTACTGTTTTTTCAGGACTCAGAATACAGGCGGTTTCGCCCATAAACCGTACGCCGGCAACAACCAACATATCACCGGCACAATCTCGACCAAACCGCGCCATTTCCAGTGAATCCGCCACAAGGCCACCGGTTTCCTCTGCCAGCGACTGCAACTCCGGGTCAGTGTAGTAGTGCGCGACCAACACAGCATTTTTTTCTTTTAACAAGGCTTTGATATCGTGACGATATTGCTGGCGCTCAGCGTCCTGAAGCATATTTTTTTCAGGAATGCAGGCCAGATAATTTCGAACCAGTAAAGTATCCGCTGCCAGTTTTTCATTGTTGCTAATCATGTTTGATGGGTCTTTTTGATTCATCTTGGAACTTGCTCATCAGCAATCATCAGGTGCAAGATCATAACACAGCACCCCATTCATGTCGGACAAAACAAAATCTACAATTGACTGCATCCAAATGTGTGTCGCCAGGCATCTGGTAGCTATATTCGAAAGACGAATATTAACGCGCAAATTTAAATGAATAACAGAGGGAAGAAATATGAGTGATGATCTGGTTCCGATTGTTGCATTGATTGTATTGGGAAGCTGTGTCTTGATTCCTTTTTATCTTCGTTATCTTTCTGGGATAAAAAAAATGGAGACCCTGGTTAAATTGGCTGAAAGCGGCACCGAATTCAAGGCTGATACCCTTAACTTGCTTAGTCGCGAAGCCGGCCCAGTCACTGACTTTCGGCGCGGCGCAGTTTTTATTGCTATCAGTCTGCCGATCATCTTAAGCCTTCTGATCGCAGCCAGGTATGAACTGGCTGTGTTGCTTGGCGGAATCCCTCTGTGTATCGGTATTGCATTTCTTTTGGCAATCAAGTTTGGTCGCCAGCAATATGAAAATCGCGAATAAACTACAGTCGCTCGTCAGCCTGAGGGCACGTTCTGCATACAGATAAGGATGATCAACAGAACATAAACATTGAATCTGAGTTGATTCAAAAAGTTCTGTTTAGAAAAGACAATGGGGCCTTTGGCAAACTGGTATCAATGCACCAGAGTCACGTCAGGGGCTTCCTGCGTCGCCTGTGTAAAAATAATGCAAATGCAGATGATTTGGCACAAGATACGTTTGTCATCGCATTTCGCCAGTTGGCGCAATTTAATGGCAGTGGCAGTTTTGGCGGTTGGTTGATGAGCATAGCTTACCGATGCTTCTTGCAAGACTGTCGTCAGCACAGCAGGCTTAAGCAGGTTTACGACCGCTTTAGTAGCGATCCTGATTCAGAGTCATATTCACACCCTGATCGACCCGCAGACAATTTGGATATGGAACGCGCAATGGCTAAACTCGATCCGATACAAGCTGCTGCCATTACATTAAACTTAAGTCTTGGATACTCACATACAGAGGTATCAAAAATTTTAGGTTTACCGCTAGGCACTGCCAAATCCCACATAAATCGAGGCTTGGACCGCTTGAGAGCACATATGAACGACTCCTACAGCGAGATAAACTGATGAATCAGATCAAAGATCAACAATCTGAAGTAACGCCCTTTATCCCGCCATTGCTGCCTGTAGCCGATGAAGGATTTACTGATAGCGTATTAGTCAGGACTCGACTCATTAAATGGCGATACGATGCGATGCTTGTTTTGGCATGGGTTTGTTTCAGCCTGTCGACTTTTATCATTGTGCCATGGCAAACAGCGGCAAGTGGTTTTCAACAGTTTGTAGAAACAAGGTTCGTGCAATCGCTTAAACAACTTGCGCCAGTGGCAGAAGGTCTGCAGTCAGATCTTGCTCAACAATTAAACTTGAATCAATCGATTCTTGTGGTGGCGGCTGCATGCACTTTTTTTGCAGTAATGCTTTATGGACTGTTTGCGGAAGACTAATGCTTGCATCAAGCCTGTAAGGTCGCATTGAAAGCATATGATGGTGGGGCGTGATGGATTCGAACCATCGACCAATTGGTTAAAAGCCAACTGCTCTACCGCTGAGCTAACGCCCCATGTAACGAGATCTTTTCGAGACGAGAGCCCCGTAAAAGAGAGTGCGCATCATACTATGAGACCAAAAAAACTCAAGTATTTTGTTTGTAATCGACTATTTTTCTGACAACCTTATTTAACATCAACCTTACATTGGGGCCGAAAAATAGACTGTTGGATCATCGACTCCTGCATCCTTAAACCCTTTATGCCTTAACCTGCAGCTGTCACAGCGACCACATGCCTGTCCTGCCGCGCTCGCTTGATAACAGGAAATTGTCAGCCCGTAATCAACGCCTAAGGTAATTCCTGTAGAAATGATTTGAGCTTTGGTCAAACTTATAAGCGGGGTTCGGATACGGATAGGGTGCCCTTCCACGCTGGCTTTGGTGGCCAGATTAGCCATCTTTTCAAACGCGTTGATAAACTCCGGGCGACAATCTGGATAGCCCGAATAATCCAGCGCATTTACCCCAATAAAGATTGCTTCGGCACCCAGCACCTCTGCCCATGCCAGTGCGTAAGATAAGAACACGGTATTTCTTGCTGGCACATAGGTAATCGGTATTTGATCAGCCACAAGCCCGTTAACAGGCACATCAACGCTGTGATCCGTCAAAGCAGAGCCGCCCAACTGACCGATTCCAAGAGGAATCACTTGATGCGCTGCTACGTTAAAAAATTTCGCCAACTTTTCAGCAGCCGTTAACTCGCTGGCGGAGCGCTGTCCATAATTAAAACTGAGCGCATAACACTGATACCCTTCAGACCGCGCTATAGCAAGACACGTCGCAGAATCCAGACCACCTGAAACAAGTACTACTGCCTTTTTTGATGAAGCGCTCACAAACTGATCTCCGACCATTAATGACCTGGTTTATTGCCCCAGATGATCTTATGCAGCTGAACTTGCATACGAACTTGTAGTCGATCTCTGAGTATCCACTCTGCCAATTGCTGATAATCCACTTGAGAAAAAGAGGGTGAAAATAAAATCTCTCCTACCCTGTTTTGCAAGTCATATTGATCGACTTTAGCCTTTGACCATTCAAAATCATTGTGATCACAAATGACAAATTTGACTTCGTCTTTTTTTTGTAACTTGCTGATATTGGATTCCAGATTACGGTCGCACTCGCCAGATCCCGGCGTTTTCAGATCCATGACAATCTTGACTCGCTCATCCACGGCTGAAATATTCAAAGCGCCACTGGTTTCAAGTGATACATGCATTCCCGCGTCACACAAGGCTGTCAACAGGACAAGGCAGCCAGGCTGTGCGAGTGGTTCACCGCCGGTAACACACACTCGCCGGGCGCCGGCTCGTTTAACTTCCGCAAGAATGTCCTGAAGATGGATCTGGCTTCCTTCATGAAAAGCATACTCCGTATCGCAGTACCCGCAGCGGAGAGGACATCCAGTCAGCCGAATAAAAGTTGTAGGCAATCCAACCGTACTACTCTCACCCTGAAGGGAGTGGAATATTTCATTTATCCTAAGACTCAGATCTGTATCCATAAAAGTTAGATTCACAGAATTTTCTGCAAGGTTTTACACAAATAGTTTTGAATAGGGGTTTTAAAAAGGATTTCCAGAAAAACATGGAAACTCGATAACGTCGGGCGAGCTGTGAATCCCGACGTCGTCAGATCCCGATTTAAACAATCAATTGATCGATCGCAGATAGATATCAGCCAAATTAGCTGCTGATGTGTTCGGGAATCGAGTCATAACATCCTGAAGCATCTGTCTGGCTTTGGTGTTATCACCCAGCCTGTGATATACAGCGCCCAGGGAATACATAGCATCTTCAATTTTTCGACCATCAGGATATTGCGTAATAATTGTCTCAAAAGCCTGTCTGGCTTCATTGAACATGGACAAATTGACGTAAGCCTGGCCTTGCCAATAGTAGGCGTTTGTTACAAAACGACCATCAGGATATTGTGAAAGATACTGACCGAATTGACTGATAGATGTCTGGAATTGTTGCTCTTGCAGCAGAGAATCCAACGCCAGTTCATAGAGCTGTTGTTCTGTCAAAATACCTGTCTGTATTGCAGGAACACTTGATACTCCAGCACCTACTGTGGTTGACATGGGTGTTGTTGCAGGAGAATTTTGTGATGCTACAGCGCCTGCGGGTGTATTAACCGGTGTTGCGGTTGTGATTGACCCTGCAGCGACACCTGCAGTTGTCGGTGCGGTACTCGCAACTTGAGGAGCAGTTGCTGTTGTACCAGATGTGACTGGTGTAGCGTCCATTTCTTGATAAATGGAGCTGAGTCGTGAATCGAGATCCGTGTAGCGATCCAGCGAGTCTTGTTGTAGCCGTCGAATTTCGTAAGCCTGCTCTTCGACCATGCCTCGCAAGGTTTCCATTTCCCCACGCAGAGCCGTGAACTGATCGAGCAGTAAAAGCAAGGCATCGTTATTTGATGCACCCACTTGTGCAGCAAAAACAATAGGTCCAATGCCGGCCTGGCCCATGACTGAAACTGACCCTTCAGAAGAAGCAAAGGCAGTCGTGCTAAGCACGACTGCCGATACTACTCCAGCAAACTTCGCCTGGAATCGATTCATGCAATTAACCCGCAGGTTGAACTTCTACACGACGATTCTGACGGTATGCTGCTTCGGTCTGACCGTTTGCAGCAGGACGCTCTTCACCGTAGCTCACTGTTTCCAGCTGGTTACGTGATGCGCCATTCACAATCAGGAAATCGCGAATGTTGTTAGCACGACGCTCACCCAGTGCCAGGTTGTACTCACGAGTGCCGCGCTCATCAGCGTGACCTTCCAGACGTACACGACGGTTTGGGTTAGCTGCCAGATTGCGAGCGTGAACAATCAGGGTTTCACGGTCAGCAGGCTGGAATTCAGCCACGTCAAAGTCAAAATAGAACACAGTTGTGTTCAGTGCAGCCTGTTCACGACGCTGCTGCTCTTGACGCTCACGCTCCAGTCGCTCTTGCTCCAGACGAGCAGCACGTGCTGCATCAGACTCGCCAGCAGTTTGTGCAACCGGTGCCATTTCTTCTGTATCACTGGTAGAGCTGCAAGCTGCCAGACCAATAATAGTCAAAGCCAATACAGCTGATTTAAATACGTTATTAAATTGCATTCCCACTTTTAGCGTCCTCCGAAAGACAAACTATTTAAAAACTATGCCCTAATTTAAGTACGGAGACCAGGAAGGTTCACGTACATCGCCCTGCAAAGATGGTAAACGGAACTTGATGCGGCCGTCAATGGAAACGGCATCTAATACGCCCTTTCCACCTGCGGTTGTTCCGAACATGATCATGCTTCCGTTTGGTGCCACGCTGGGAGATTCGTCAAGTGCAGTCTCTGTGAGTTTTATGACCCTGGAGGTCTGAACATTCAGAATGGCAATACCATAACTGTTGTCCTGACGGGTCTCTCTTCTCACATGCACCAAGTTTACTCCATCAGGGAGAAACTGGGCTTTTGCACAATAAAAACAATCAAAAGTCAGACGCTCAGGCAAGCCACCCGCCGCATCAACTTTGTATATCTGTGGTTGTCCGGTTCTGTCGGAGGTGAATATCACGCTGCGACTATCAAGTGTCCACGCCGGCTCTGTCTCTGCTCGCGGATGATCCGTCAATTGCCGAAGCTGATCATTAGCCAGGTCGAGCACATAGATATCTGGACTGCCATCCTTAGAAAGCACCATCGCAAGCTTACTGCCGTCTGGTGACCAGACCGGTGAACTATTAATTCCAGGGAAATTGGTCACTTGCCGGCGCTGTCCGCTCGCCAGATCCTGAATATAAATTCGTGGCAAATCAGTCTCAAACGAAACGTATGCAATTTGGCTTCCATCGGGAGACCACGCCGGTGACATGATGGGCTCTCTGGACTCAAGCAAAATCTGCGCTCGGCGACCGTCATAATCTGCGTAATGCAACTTGAAAACAGTACTGCCAATGGCGCCTTCCGCGGATATATACATTATCTTTGTGGAAAACGCCCCGCGTTTGCCCGTTATTTCCTGATAAATCACATCACTGATTTCGTGAGCGATATCACGCAGTTGCGACATACTGCCGGTCAATACTTCACCCAGCACTTTGCGCTCACGGTTGATGTCAAAAAATTCCCACTGTACTTGTACCATCTGTCCGCCAGGCACTTGGCTGATTTTGCCGATAACCAGGTACTGCTGTGCCAGAATACGCCAATCCCGGTAGTGCACCTCGCGCTCTTCAGAAGGCAAACTCAACATATTGGCGCGTGACAACGCTCTGAACTCACCAACCTGCTCCAGATTGCTTGAAATAATCTGGGCGATATCTTCGTCCAGCAGATTGATGCCGTCCCATGCGAACGGAACAACAGCGACCGGGATCGGATTGTCTACGCCTCTGGTGATCTCAATATTCAACTCAGCGGCTGATAACCTGAGAGAAAATACCAGCGCCAGTACAAAAAAAATCAGGCTGCTTTGTTTCAATTAAGTAAGTCCTCTGGTCTGAACGTTAACAACAAAGAACGGAAATTCCGTTCAAACATCCGCGGCGGCATACCCTGTAGCTCCGAAAAGCGTCCCACCGCACGCACAGCTGATTCTGCGGCCCTGTCAAATGCTGCGTCGCCGCTTGACCTGACAATTTCTACATCCACGACATCACCTGTTGGAACCAATCGAATTCGCAACACGGCGGTCATATTATTTCTGGCACTCGGCGGGCGGGACCAATTGCGCTGCACCAGATCATGAATAACAGCGGTATACGCCATCACAATCTCTGACTCAGTCTCTGCCTGCTCACGTGCAGTTGCCTCGGCTTCAGCCTGCGCTGCAGCATCAGCCTGACGCTGTTGTTCTTGTCGTTGTGCCTCTTGCTGGCGCGCTACTTCCTGCTGTCGCGCCTGTTCTTGCTCTCGTGCCACTTCTTGCTGGCGCCGCTGATCAGCCTCTTGCTGTTCGCGTTGCTGCCGTATGACAGCCTGTCGCTGCTGCTCCTGCTGCGCGGCCGTTTCACGCGCGGCCTGCTCTTGCCTTGCCTGTTCCTGCCGGGCCTGTTCCTGTCGGGCTTGCTCCTGCCTGGCCTGTTCTTGTCGAACCTGCTCCTGCCGCTGCCGTTCCTGCCGCTGCTGTTCGGTGCGCTGCTGTTGCACCTGTTCGTTGCGCGCCTGCGGATTTTCCTGCACTAACAAAGCCTTGACTGCCGGCGGCCTGATTACATCCAGTACTTCGGAATCAGCACGCTGCAAAATCAGCAGTGAGCCCAAGATCAGCCCGTGAATCAACAAGGCCAGCATTACTGAAAACGGATAACCATTAAATGCCGTCACGCCATTTATTCCAGTGGTTTGGTAACCAGATTCGGACTGTTTACACCTGCTACACGCAATGCCTCCATCAAGCTGATAAAAGGACCGTAGCTGGCATTGGCATCACCTTCCACAAAAATCTGGATTGTCGGGTTAGCTGAGACGATACTGGTCACTTGCTGACCGATCAACTCGAGCGCCACCGGCGTCTGCTCTTCTTGAGAAGTTACGCCCAGACTTATGAAATACTCATTATCTGCTGTAATTTCTATAACCAGCGTTTCCGCGTTCTCATCCATCTCCAAGGGCTCTGAGCTTGCTTGAGGCAAATCCACACGCAACCCTTGTGTCAATAATGGCGCAGTCACCATAAAAACAATCAGCAATACCAGCATGACGTCAATGTACGGAACCACATTGATCTCTGCTACCGGTTTACGCTTTTTTCTGACTATTTCCATGGCACTTGTAACCTTGATCGTTGCTTGAATTTAACTGGCTGTTTCCGTCAGCGATCACAGTCAAACTTTTGTAGCAGGAGCACTGACAACCTGCCTGTGCAGGATACCGGCAAACTCCTCTGTAAACGTAATGTAGTTACCTGCTATCACGTCAACTTTGGACGAATAACGGTTATAGGCCACCACTGCCGGGATCGCTGCAAACAAGCCCATGGCTGTTGCGATCAATGCCTCAGCAATACCAGGCGCAACAACTTGCAAAGACGCCTGGCTCTGTTCCGCCAGACTGATAAATGAATTCATGATCCCGATAACGGTTCCGAACAGACCTATATACGGTGTTACAGAGCCTACGGTTGCCAGAAAGGGCAAATGTTTTTCCAACTTTTCTTCTTCACGTGAATACGCAACCCTCATAGCGCGCTGTGCGCCCGCCATGACACCTTCAGAGTTGACGCCGCCTTGTTGGCGCAAACGCATGAACTCTTTAAAACCAGCCCTGAAAATATTTTCCATGCCGCCGGTGGGTTTATTTGCCTTCTGCTGATCACTGCCCTCTCTGTAAAGCTGGCTCAAATCCATGCCGGACCAAAAACGTTTTTCAAACCCGCTCATACCCTGTTCGGCACTGCTTAGTACTAACCAGCGCTGCACAATCATGACCCAGGAAATGATGGAGGCAAGCAACAGAGTCAGCATGACAAGCTGAACAACAATGGTTGCTTCAAGAATTAACGACCAGACGTTTATAGAACTGCTGTGCACTAGAGTATTCCTTTAACCGGTTACACGTCTCAAAACAGGCAGCATTATAAGCTTAATTAAATACTTATAACACTCTGGCCGATGTCTTAAGGCTGACAAAATATGGCGAAAACATGATATTTGAACTGATTTTGATGCAATCAGACCGAGACGGGGGCAATCAGCCCAAACTGCAGGTAGGCATGAGGCGTCACCATACGTCCACGAGGGGTGCGCATAATGAATCCCTGTTGAATCAGATAAGGCTCGAGCACGTCTTCAATGGTATCCCTTTCCTCACTGATCGCGGCCGCCAGGCTGTCTACGCCCACAGGGCCACCACCAAATTTTTCAATCATGGTCAGCAACAGTCGACGATCCATGTGATCAAAGCCGTTGTTATCAATGCTCAGCATATCCAGCGCTTTGTCGGCGGTTTCCAGCGTGATTGACCCATCATGCTTCACTTCGCTGAAATCGCGCACACGGCGCAGCAGGCGATTGGCAATGCGAGGTGTACCGCGTGAGCGCCGGGCTATTTCAAACGCACCTTGCTGGTCAATGGCACACCCCAATATCCTGGCAGAACGCATTACAATCTCGCACAACTGCTCAGACGTATAGAACTCCAGGCGCTGAATGATGCCAAAGCGATCACGCAATGGAGAGGTTAATAAACCTGCACGCGTGGTGGCTCCGACCAGCGTAAACGGAGGCAACTCCAGCTTGATTGAGCGCGCACCCGGTCCCTCACCGATCATGATATCAAGCTGATAATCCTCCATAGCCGGGTATAAAATTTCCTCTATTGCCGGGCTAAGACGGTGAATCTCATCAATAAAAAGCACGTCTCCATGCTCAAGGTTGGTCAGCAATGCTGCCAGATCCCCTGCTTTTTCGAGCACAGGGCCAGACGTGGTTTTGATCGCCACATTCAACTCATTGGCAATGATATTGGCGAGTGTAGTTTTACCTAACCCTGGCGGACCAAAAATCAGGGTATGATCCAGCGGTTCCGAACGCTGGCGGGCTGCGCTGATAAATATATCCATCTGGTTTTTAACATCCGTCTGACCAATGTAGTCTTTCAGACTGAGCGGACGGATAGCACGATCGACAGACTGCTCCATAGGGGCAAGGCCGGGCGAAATCAGTCGTTCATTTTCAGCACTGTTAAAGTCAGACATACCTGCCGTTTTGCCTCTAATTAGACCATGGCTCTGAGTGCCAAGCGGATAATCTCTTCGCTGCGCTCAAGTCCCGGCTTATCCTTTAAAACCCGCATCACCATCTTTGCTGCCTCTTGAGGCTTATAACCCAGCGAAATCAGGGCCGTTTCCGCATCTTCGCTCAAATGATGGCTACCGGCAATTTTCTGCACGACTGGCACACCCGGTGAAGGCGCTGATTGCCAGGCTGCCAACCGATCGCGCATATCAAGCACCAGACGTTCAGCGGTTTTCTTCCCGATGCCCGGGATTTTTGTCAGCGCGGTAACGTCATTTGTCTGCACCAGACGCACAAACTCCTCTGCGGGCACACCGGACAAAATAGCCAAAGCGACCTTCGGACCAATGCCAGTCACCTTGATCAGCGCACGAAACAGTGCTCTTTCCTGTTCTTCAAGGAATGCAAACAATTGATGTGCGTCTTCGCGCACCACCAGATGGGTAAAAAGCACAACTCCCTGACCCAGAGGTGGCAGCTGATAAAAAGTGCTCATCGGGGCAAGCAATTCGTACCCCACACCGTTTACATCCAACAACAGGTCTGGCGCCTTTTTTTCCAGCAATATTCCCTTCAATCGACCAATCAAGGTTTGCTCCAGAGGCTAGCACAAGATTAAATTTGGTAACCAGTATGCGGTTAAGTCTTATAGCGCCGTCCACCAAAACTGCGCGCAGCGGCGATACGCTCCATGCTCTGCCTGCTATTGGCGTGACACACGGCAATCGCCAACGCATCAGCAGCATCTGCCTGCAGCTTGCCCTGCAACCCTAAAAGCACTTTTATCATGTGCTGCACCTGCAGCTTGTCCGCTGCGCCGGTGCCTGTGACCGCCTGCTTGACCGTGCGCGGCGTATATTCAGCTACCGGCAGATCAAATTGCAGACAGGCCACCATCGCCGCGCCACGTGCCTGCCCTAGTTTGAGCGCAGACGACACACTTTTGCCGAGAAACACTTCCTCGATAGCACATTCCTGGGGGCTATACTGCTTAATGATGCTGGTCAAAGCAAAAAAGATATCACGCAGACGCTGTGGGTGCTCCCCCGGTGTAGGGCGGATACATCCACAATCGATATACTTTAATTTGTTGCCTACTGACTCGACGATGCCGTAGCCGGTTGCACGAGAGCCAGGATCAATCCCAAGAATCAGTGTCACCCAATACCTCGCGTGCAAAAACCGACGGCAATAACGCCGCCGGTTGACGTGAATTTACTCCGGCTGTTGCACCGCAGGACTGGCAGGCGCCGCCACCTGCTCACGCAGACGAATATTCAGCTCGCGCAATTGTTTGGCAGACACCGGACCCGGCGCATCCGTCAATGGACAGGCAGCAGACTGGGTTTTTGGGAAGGCCATGACATCGCGTATTGACGTCGCACCCGTCATCAACATGATCAGACGATCCAGCCCAAAAGCCAGACCACCGTGCGGCGGCGCACCGGAAGCCAATGCGTTAAGCAAGAAGCCAAATTTCTCCTGCGCCTCTTCCGCGCCAATTCCCAGCAGATCAAAGACCGCCTGCTGCATGTCGGGCCGGTTGATACGGATGGAACCGCCACCCAGCTCAGTGCCGTTTAAGACCATGTCATACGCTCGGGACAGCGCTTTATCCGGAGTGTTGCGCAGATCCTCTGGAGAGCAGGACGGTGCAGTGAACGGGTGGTGTAAGGAGTTGAGATTGCCCTCTTTGTCACGCTCGAACATCGGGAAGTCGACAACCCATAGCGGCGCCCAGCCAGAACGGGTAATACCCAGATCGGCTCCCACTTTTAATCGCAGCGCACCGATGGCTTCACACACAGGACCAAACTTGTCTGCGCCAAAGAAGATAATATCTCCAGTGGCGGCCTTGATACGCGCCAGCACCGCATTCACAACCTCTTCCGGCATGAATTTGATGATGGGTGATTGTAGACCTTCCAGCCCGGCACCCAGGTCATTAACCTTGATCCAAGCCAGACCTTTGGCACCATAGATACCAACAAATTTGGTGTAGTCATCAATCTCTTTACGCGTCAACGATGCACCGCCCGGCACACGCAAGGCGATAACACGGCTGGCCGGATCATTGGCAGGACCCGAGAAGACTTTAAAGTCCACGTCTTTCATCAGGTCAGCGATGTCGGTGAACTCCAGATCATTGCGCAAATCTGGCTTGTCCGAGCCAAAGCGACGCATGGCTTCAGTCCAGGTCATGCGCGGGAAGTCGCCGAGGTCTACATCCAGATGTTTCAGGAATATGCCACGGATCATTTTTTCCATCACACTCATGATGCCCTCTTCATCCATGAACGAGGTTTCAATGTCGATCTGGGTGAACTCAGGCTGACGATCTGCCCTGAGGTCTTCATCACGGAAGCACTTGGCAATCTGGTAATAACGATCAATGCCAGCCACCATCAGAATCTGCTTGAACAGCTGAGGAGATTGAGGCAGTGCAAAGAACTGACCAGGGTGTGTGCGGCTAGGCACCAGATAGTCACGCGCACCTTCCGGTGTAGCACGGGTCAGAATTGGGGTTTCAATATCCAGGAAGCCGTTATCGTCCAGAAAGTTGCGGATTGAGTTACTGACTTTGGAGCGAAAGCGCAGACGATCTATCATCTCCGGACGACGCAGATCGATGTAGCGATGACGCAGACGAATGTCTTCGCCCACGTTGGCATGCTCGTCCAGCTGGAATGGAGGGGTCTTGGCATGCGCCAACACTTCGAGCGTGTGCGCCAATACTTCAATGGCGCCGCTTCCCATGTCGGGATTGACGGTGCCTTCCGGGCGCGCACGCACCAAACCGGTGACTCGCACAACAAACTCGCTGCGCAGGGATTCCGCCAGATTAAAACTTTCAGCACGATCCGGGTCAAATACAATCTGGCACAAACCTTCGCGGTCACGCAGATCAACAAATATGACACCGCCATGATCCCGTCGACGATGGACCCAGCCACACAAGCTGACTGTTTCGCCCTTGAGCTGTTCGTTCAATTCTCCGCAATAGTGGCTGCGCATACGCTATCCTATTTTCTCTCTCTGAATAATCAAGTGGTTAGTATCAGGCGACTGGGGGGCCTGGATCAAACTGTAACAGAGCTGGTGTCTGACTTTGAGCTTTCTGTTTTGGTGCTCTCAGGCTTACTGCTGGCAGCACTGCCATCCCCATCCTGAGTTCCGTGACGTTTGTTCGTCGTCTTAAAATCCGTCTCGTACCAACCACCACCTTTTAACCTGAAACTGGGGGCTGAAATCTGTTTGGATAATGCTTGCTTCTGACAGACTGGACACTGTGTTAATGGTGCATCGCTGAAACGTTGGATTGCTTCCATACGGTGGCCACACTCTTTGCATTGATACTCATAAATCGGCATAGTGAATCCCAAGCTCCGAATAACACGTACTGCAGCACAGGCTGCCAAATCAAGGGCGCGGATTATAACTCAAGAACCCCCGCGGCAGCACCTGAATTGCGGGTTTTGCTCTAGCTCATTTGAACACTTGCGACGCCATGCTCAATCCATTATAAATAGCGTCTAGTGCGGCGTTTTATAGCGCGATTTAGCCTCAGCTCCCCATTTCTCACTCTACTTGTAACAGGATCCGGCATGGCAGCGACCAAACCAATAGTCAAAAAAACAACAGCAATTGCAGAAAAGTATACAAAAACCGCGATCCTCGCGGAAATTGCGGCAAACACCGATCTCACGAGAAAGCAGGTCGACTCAGTATTAAATGAACTGGGCAGCATAATTGAGCGTCATATCAAAAAGCGCGGCGTCGGCGAGTTTACCTTGCCTGGCTTACTCAAAATCAAGGCAGTTAAAAAACCTGCCCAGCCCGCACGAAAAAATGTGCCGAATCCCTTTAAACCAGGCGAACTGATGGATATAGCTAAAAAACCAGCCAGTACCCGCGTAAAAATACTGCCGTTAAAGAAGCTCAAAGAATTTGCACAATAATTCGAACCCGGATAAACGGGGCGTCAGTTAACAGCGCCGCCCCTGCTCTGAGACCGCAACCAGCAAGACCCTCTTGTGGAAACCGGCGCTTTAGTCCAGGTTGACACCGATTTCACCAATACAAACCTCAAACGAACCGGAAACCGCATGCGTACCAGTCAATATCTTATTGCAACCCTCAGAGAAACCCCTGCCGATGCTGAAGTCATCAGCCACCAGTTGATGTTACGTGCCGGATTGATCCGTAAACTGGCAAGTGGCATGTACACCTGGTTACCGGCAGGGTTGCGGGTATTGCACAAAGTGACTGCAATTGTGCGCGAAGAAATGAACCGCTCTGGCGCCATGGAAATATCCATGCCCGTTGTACAGTCAGCCGAACTTTGGCAAGAGTCAGGCCGTTGGGACAAAATGGGTCCGGAATTACTCAGATTTGTAGACCGACATGACAGGCCTTTCTGCCTTGGGCCAACTCACGAAGAAGTTATCACGGATCTGATCCGCAACGAGTTCAACAGTTACAAACAACTGCCTGCCAATTTTTATCAGATACAGATGAAATTTCGGGATGAGCGTCGCCCCCGCTTTGGTGTAATGCGGGCGCGCGAATTTCTGATGAAAGACGCTTACTCCTTCCACATCAACCAGGCATCGCTGGAACAGACATATCAGTTGATGTACCAGACTTATAGCAACATCTTCACCCGGCTGGGACTGAATTTTCGGGCTGTGTTGGCGGATACCGGTAACATCGGCGGCAGCACCTCGCATGAGTTCCATGTGCTGGCCGACTCAGGTGAGGATGACATTGTCTTCAATTCGACCGGCAGCTATGCCGCGAATATCGAACTTGCCGATGGTGTCATCAAAGATCTGGATGATGGCAGCGCAGCCATGCTGGAATCGCGCGAAATTAACACAGGCAATGCTCATTCCATCGAAGAATTATGTGCACTGCTGGATCTGCCTGCTACCCGCCTGATTAAAACGCTGATTGTCAAAGCAGAGGTCACGGATACCAATCCCCATGGCCTGATGGCATTGGTGCTACGCGGCGACCAGGCTTTAAATGACATCAAAGCAGAAAAGATAGCCGGCATAGTCTGCCCAATAAGCTTTGCCAGCGATGCAGAAATCGAAACTGTGCTTGGCTGCAAACCCGGATGTCTTGGGCCAAACAAGTTGGATATCCCGGTTGTTGTTGATCGCAGCGCCGAAAATATGCGTAATTTTGTCTGTGGCGCCAACAAAGCTGAAACACATCTGATGGACGCAAACTGGGGGCGGGACTGCCACTTCGATCAGGTTGCTGATATACGCAAAGTAAAAGAAGGTGATCTGAGCCCGGATGGTCAAGGTGAACTGCTGATCAAACGCGGCATCGAAGTGGGACATATTTTCCAGCTTGGGACAAAGTACAGTGAAGCCATGAAAGCGGCCGTTCTTGATGAAAACGGCCGCTCCGTCCTGATGACAATGGGTTGTTACGGCATTGGTGTGAGTCGAATTGTTGCTGCAGCCATTGAGCAAAATCATGATACCAACGGCATCATCTGGCCTGAGGCGATTGCGCCTTTCCAAGTGGCGATTGTGCCGCTTAACGCTCACAAATCACCGCGCGTGACCGAAGTCAGTGAACATCTAATGGCGGAACTTGAGAAGGCCGGCATCGAAGTACTGCTCGATGATAGAGATAAAAAGACCAGCCCGGGCGTCAAATTTGCCGACATGGAATTGATGGGAATCCCACATCGTATTGTGGTGTCTGATCGAGGGCTGGAAAACAATGAACTAGAGTATAAGTTCCGACGCGCAGAGCAGGCAGAAAACGTACCTGTTGATTCAATCATGGCTTTTTTGAGCGCCAGAATAGCGTCCTGAACCCAGGTATTGGGTCACACAGCCAGTGAAGTGTCACATGGGGACATTATGTCTATACGATCAGCACATGATCTTGTCAGTGCCATTGAAAACAGGCTGTGGCGTGAAAACGAAGGCAATCTTCCGCGTTGGCAGCAAATGGGCTTTCGCGGCTTACAGATTGCCTTTGCTGTTCTAAGGGATATGGCGGAAGGCCAATTGAGTCTTCGCGCCATGAGTCTGGTGTATTACACCGTCATCGCAATCGTACCTTTGCTCGCCCTGACGTTTGCTGTCATCAAAGGGCTGGGTGTGCACAATGCGATGGAGCCTGCATTGCTGGGATTGCTGCAGCCGTTTCTGGGTGAATACAGCATCCAGATCACAAGCAATATTGTCAGTTTTGTTGACAACGTTCGGGTAGATGTACTCAGCGCAGTCAGTCTTGGAGTATTGCTGTACAGCGTGCTGACCATGATGCAGCAGATAGAACTGACTTTTAATTACATCTGGAATATCAGCCAACCACGTTCCATGTCGAACAGGGTCAGTGAATATCTGTTTGCTGTGATCGTGAGCCCCTTGTTGATACTCATCTCGGTGGGCATTGCAACATCGGTAAACGCCGCTTTTTTTGTAAGCTTTCTTGCAGAACTCCGATTTGGTGCCTGGATTCTGCAAGCCATCGCCATGTTGATGCCGGCGATCTTTATGTCACTGGCATTTGCATTGGCTTTCATCTTTATTCCCAACACAAAAGTCCGTTTCCAATCCGCTTTTTTGGGTGGTGTCGTCACCATGATTGCCTGGAAATCGATGGGGTGGATTTTCAAAAACTTTATAGCGGTTGACTCCACTAACGCGATTATCTATGCAGCCTTTTTTGCCATCATTCTCATGATGCTGTTTTTGTACATGGGTTGGTTGATGCTGTTGATAGGGTCAAGCATATCCTATTATCACCAGTACCCTTCTAAAACGCGTTCCGGTCGAAAACCACTGGAAATCAGTTTGCAAATGCAGGAAGAGGTCAGTCTGAGTGTTGCTTACCTGATCGTAAAGCGCTTTATTCGACGGGAAAACCCTTGGTCACTGGATGAATTACAAAGTTACACTCGCCTCAACACGCCTCTGCTTGAAAGCGCAATAAATGCGTTGATGTCTACCGGTTTCATCAGCGCCATCGATGAACAGCCTCGTCGGTATCTGCCACATCACTCGGTTGAGGATATCCCGTTAAATGACCTGCGTGTTTTACTTCGACAGCGCAGCGGCAACGCACAAGAACTGAAGTTACTGACGTCTGAGCAGCGGCAAATCCGCCAGTTTATGGAAGATATCGATTCGCATTGGGCGGGCACCTCAGGCGCAGTCAGTTTCCGCAAGCTACTTGAGCAAGAAAGTACAAACAATACTCAGAAATGACCACCAGGTTTGAAAACTGTTTTTCAGGAAGCGATTGATGGCTAACACAACCCCCTACGTCCTTGTGCTGTATTTCAGTCGACAAGGCGCTACCGAGGCCATGGCAAAATTGATTGCGCGTGGTATAGAGCAGGCTGGCAATATCGAAGCGCGACTCAGAACCGTGCCATCGGTATCGCCTGATCACCTGCCCTCAATACCTCAGGTGCCCGACACAGGCGCTATTTACTGCTCAGAAGCTGATCTGCGCGATTGCGCTGGATTGGCCATGGGCAGCCCGACCCGGTTTGGCAACATGGCGTCTGCCATGAAGTATTTTCTGGATAATACCGGTGCACTGTGGGCCAGTGGCGCGCTGATCAACAAGCCGGCTGCGCTGTTTACATCCACCTCCAGCATGCATGGTGGTCAGGAGAGCACGCTGTTAAGCATGAGTCTACCGCTCTTACATCATGGCATGCTCATTTGTGGCCTGCCTTACAGTGAACAGGCCTTGATGAGAACGCAGACGGGTGGAACCCCTTATGGAGCCAGTCATCTGGCGGGCATCAACAGTGATTTGCCTTTAAGTACTGACGAGCAACAACTGTGTCTGGCGCTTGGCAAACGACTGGGATACCTGGCGCTCAAATTAGGCGCGTGACTTGCCGTGCCAGCATTAAAACGCATTTAAACCAGCTGAAAAAAAGGGATAAAGAACATGACACAAACCTGGGCACCGATACCTGCCTCCGTCCAGCGTGCCAGACTAGCATCGCTCATCTGCTACTTTGGACTCTTTGGCCTTTTTACCGGTAAAGCGATTGTTAATCTGCTGAGCGGCGTGCCGGCAACGGTTGTGGTTTTTTTGTGGCTGGTTGCTGTTATGCCATTAAGTATATTTTTGCCTGGCCTGCGCCGAAACAATAGTCTGCGAACCTACGCATGGTTATGTTTTTTGATTTTGATGTATTTTTTGCACGCTGTGACCATAGCCTTTACTACAGGAACACTCTTTTACGGCATGGTCTACAGCGTATTGTGCGTTGCGTTGTTCTGCGCATTGGTTGTCTACATCAGGCTGGCAAAAAAATATTTGGGAATGTCGCTACTGAGGTGAGAGTTATGGCTACCAGCCCATTACAGATTTAAGCAGCGGAATGGTGACCTTGCGCTGCGTTGAAAGTGAATGTTTATCGAGCAAAGCAAGCACCGCCAATAACTGAGTCATGCTGCGCTCACTGCGTGCCACCAGAAACCTTGCGACTTCATCAGACAACTCAAAACCACGGCAATCTGCTCGCAGTTTCAGCGCCACTGCTTTTTCTTCATCATTTAGCATTTGCAGGTGAAATGGCACCGCAGACTGCATTCTTGAGGTTAAATCCGGCAACTTGAATTGAAGCTGCTGCGGCGTTGAATGTGCGCCTATCAAAAGCGGTGTTTGCGATTCTGCCATTCTGTTGTAGAGATTAAACAGAGCCATCTCCCATTCGGGCTGACCAGCCAGCTCGTCGATCGCATCAAGGCACACCAGAGCCATCGACTCAAGCCCCAGTAAAACGTCCGGGTGCAGTGCCGTGTGTCGTGAAAAATCCAGATAAAAAGCCCTGACGCCCATTAATTCTGCTTCATGGCAAATCGCCTGCAACAGGTGGGAGCAACCAACGCCGCGCACACCCCATAACCAGAAAAATTCCTCAAGCAAGGTGCCGCTGCGTGTTTTTGCCCGCGACTGGAATACCCAGCGCTGCAATGCATTTTCCAACACGTGCACAATTTGATTATTGGGTGCACCTTCACTACCACAAAAAAAATTCTTAAATGTAGCGTCGTCATCCAGGCTAAGCCTGAAGGTCAATTGCTGAGGAAATGTTTGTGGTTGCGGATCAATCATTGACGCGTCCAGCGGTAATGCAATACCTCACCCACTGGCTGGCCTGGGACAAAATCAACCGGCTGCAGATCACGACCCAGACTGATGAACTCAGTCAGTATCTGACGTGTACCCAGCAGCTGCAGATCTAACTCCAGACTATCTGTTCGCAAGGCATTTAATTTGATTTCGCGGACAACAGACAAACTCTCAAGGTATTGCACCAATCGCGAGTGGCTTTGCAAATCGTTTATACCATCAACACGCAGCACTACTTGGTCTTCCCGCTCAAACTCGCTTGCGACCAGACCAAAATAACTCGCCAGGGTCACGGCAGCGCGGTCTAGAGGAGCTTCCATATAGCTTGTGACATCACTGTTTATGTGGTCAAAAACCTGAACATCATTGCGGAAAATCAACTGCCAGAAGCCTACCAGATCACCGGCAGGTGTCACCAGGATTCGCCCGGCAAGCACACTGTCTGCCGCATAACGATCGGCCGCCTTGCGCAAGGCTTCTGCATCGAGCGCCCAAGCCCTGTCGACATTCACTAATAACCGGTCTTCCAGATCAAGTAACGGGATTAAAACCGGTACGGCACGCTGATCAGAAAACGTTCTTACCTGGTCCAATAACTGGTGCTCTGCACTTGAACCCAACATCGTGCGACGCCCATCAATATCTTGCACGGTAATCCAAACCAACACGCTGGCACGATTGACATCCCAGACAGGAATATTGGCTCCCTCCAATAAAGTATCTATCAGCGCCTGATCAAATCTGACGTCCAACTGTCCAGCTTGCTGAGACGATCCACCACCCGATCTGAAGCTGACCTGAGCGACATATCGATCGGCGCCATTTAAGGCTGACACAATCTGCGGATGCTCCAACCACCGTCTCTCACCGGTCACTTTGGTAATGACTTGCGCAAAAGCCTCACGATAGGCCCGCCGCCGTTCCTGCTCAGATTGATTGGCAACGGCAATTTCCTCTTGATAAAGCCCTTGCACGGGCAAAGCCTGAACCGGAAGACTAACTAAGCCAACTAGCATGATGCTTAAAAACGCAGGGTAAAGCCCGGCGCCCGTCAATAAACGGCAGAGCACGTTAAAAAAAATAATTTGATTGAGGTTTTTCATGGGCTCAATCATAACCGATCACCCTATTGTTTTACATTATTGCCTGACGAAGAGGTCTGCAGCTGTTAAAATGCCGTTCTCAACTTACTCAGCAGACCAGATGATCACGTCCATGACCAGTAACGCTCACTCTTCAGACGATACCCAACTGCAAACTACCGGCCTCAGTTACAAAGATGCCGGTGTGGATATTGATGCCGGCGATGCGCTGGTAGAAAAAATCAAATCGGTTACCCAGTCGACTCGACGCAAAGAAGTTTTGTCCGGCCTTGGCGGATTTGGTGCGCTGTGTGAGATTCCGGAAGGATATAAAAAACCCGTTCTGGTATCGGCCACCGATGGTGTTGGCACCAAACTCAAATTGGCTATCGACATGGGCAAACATGACACGATAGGTATTGATCTGGTTGCCATGTGTGTTAACGACCTCATTGTATGTGGCGCTGAACCCCTGTTTTTTCTCGATTATTACGCAACAGGCGGGCTGAATGTTGATGTTGCCACCGAGGTGGTAAGCGGCATCGGAGAAGGATGTCGTCAAGCAGGCTGCTCGTTGATTGGTGGTGAAACTGCCGAAATGCCGGGCATGTACCAGAAAGGCGATTATGACCTGGCAGGATTCGCCGTGGGTGTTGTCGAAAAAGATAGAATCATCGAAAACGATCTGGTCAAACCGGGCGATGTGCTGATTGGCCTGGCCTCATCGGGTCCTCACTCAAACGGGTACTCACTGATCAGGAAAGTTATCGAAGTCAGCGGGGCGGAATTACACGACGCGTTCGGAAACAGCACTCTGGGGGCAACGTTGTTAAGCCCCACTGAAATATATGTCAAAGCCATGCACGCATTAATGGCTGAGGTGCCGGTTCATGGCATGGCGCACATCACAGGTGGCGGCATTGTCGAAAACTTGCCTCGCGTGATGCCTGATTTTACACAGGCCATTATCGACTCCGATGCCTGGGTCAGACCGGCTATATTTGACTGGCTGCAACTCAAAGGCAATATTGCGCCTAAAGAAATGCTGCGCACGTTTAACAGTGGAATTGGCATGATTGTCTGCATCGCCCCTGAAAATGCCGCACGCGCCTTGGAAATTCTGCAACCCATGACCCGTGGTGCCTTGGTTATTGGCAGCGTCGAATCCAGCGCAGAGCAAGCACCTAAAGTGATTGTCAAAGGCAAACTGGCATGAAGTCAGGCGCAATTGCACAACCCTCTTGCAGGGTTGTGGTGCTGATTTCAGGCAACGGCAGCAATTTACAGGCTCTGATCGACTACCCCCAAAAACAGTATGTGATCAGCCAGGTCATCAGCAACCGTGCTGATGCCTTTGGTCTGCAACGGGCGCAACGCGCAGGCATCGGCACAGCGGTGCTCGATCACAAGCAGTTTTCGTCGCGAGAAGGCTTTGATGGGGAATTGATCAGACTGATTGACTCACACCAGCCAGACCTTGTTGTTCTTGCCGGGTTTATGCGCATCCTCAGTTCAGGTTTTGTTCAGCATTTCGCAGGCAGACTACTCAATATTCATCCGTCCCTGCTGCCTGCTTATAAAGGCACAAACACGCATCAACGGGTGCTTGATGCGGGGGATCGTTTCCACGGTGTAAGTGTGCATTTTGTCACGGAAGAGCTGGATGGAGGACCGGTGGTTGCGCAGGCAATAATTCCAGTTAACGAGGGCGATACCAAAGAGACGCTTGCTCAGCGGGTTGCTACTCAGGAGCACAGACTATACCCTGAGGTAGTCTCATGGTTTGCAGCCGGCCGACTCAAGATACATAACGACGGTAGCGCACGTCTCGACCAACATGTTCTGCCACCACAAGGTATGCAATTCAACACTGAACAAACGCAAGTAAAAACAGTTGAGTAAAACGAAGATCCGTTAAACACACCAACATCCAATCGGGATTCACTGACATGCGCTCACACACAAACACAGTGCAAATGAAGTATCAGCAAATCCGCAATGGCTGGGCCACTCTACTGGCTAACCTTTTGTTTTTCACAGCAATACCGCTGGCTGCGGCTCAGCCGATAGCACCTGTCCCCTACGAAGCCCGTTATGAAGCACGGGCTATGGGCATGAAAACCTCTGCCTATCGCACGCTTACCTTGAACAATGATGTGTATCAACTCAATCATGGTTTGGCTGTTTCGGTGCTGGGGGCTAATTTGATCACCGTAAATGAGCGCACCGAGTTTCGTTGGCAGGAACAACACGCCGTGCCGTTACAGTATCACTATAAACAAAGCGGTGTGCGCAGACGCGATGAGCGTGTAGCGTTTGATTGGCCACAAAATTCAGCCGCGATGAACCGTGACGGGCGAGAGCAGACACAAACACTTGAAGCTGGATATCAGGATAATCTCAGTTTTTCAGCACAAATGAGTGCGGATTTACTGAACAAGCCTGAATTACGCGCGCCTGAAACCGTACTTTCATACCAGATTCTGGACGCACGTCGTCTGGAGACTCAGGATTACAAAGTAATCGGAGCAGAACGCATCAGCACCCCGGCAGGAGAGCTGGATACCGTCAAGTTGGAAAGGATTCGAGATAGCGACAGTGGCAGATCAACCGTTATCTGGTTGTCAGCACAGCATCAGTACATACTTGCAAAGCTGTTGCAGATAGAAAGCGGTGGTTCTGAGATGGCATTGACACTTGAAAGTGTAACCTGGCCCTGATTACCGGCTTTGGTCGCCGGATCCGATTAGCGCGTCATGTCATATTTGCGCATTTTTTCTACTAGCGTCGTGCGGCGGATATTCAGGCGATCAGCAGCACGTGCCACAACCCCACCGCAATCATCAAGTGCCTGTTCAATCAAATTCCTTTCCAGATTGGCAAGATATTCCTTAAGGTCCAAGCCATTCAGCGGCAGAAGATGCGGGTCTTGAGCAAGGCGTTCGCCCACCACACGGCTTATCTCGACTGTAACGGTGTCATCAGCATCCTCATCTGACTTATCCGGGCACTGATCAAACGACACCAGTGAAACAGGCTTTTCGGAAAGTGAATCCGGCAACGTTATTGGCGGCAGCTCATCGTCCGGTAACTGGAACTGACGAGGCAAATCCTGAACACCCACAACTGCGTGGGGGTGCATGATGGCCATACGTTCTACCAGATTGGCCAATTCGCGTACGTTTCCCGGCCAACTGTACAGACTCAGCGCCCGGATCGCGGCAGAGTTGAATCGCACGGAGCCTCGTTTACTGTATTCAAGCCGAGTGATCAGCTCATTTAGCAGGTTGGGAATATCCGAGGCGCGATCACGCAAAGATGGCATCTCAATCGGAAACACATTCAATCGATAGTACAAGTCCTGCCGGAAAGTACCCGTCGCTATCATGTCTTCAAGGTGACGATGGGTGGCGGCAAGAATTCGCACGTCGGTGTGCATCGTCTTAGTACCACCTACGCGTTCAAAACATTGTTCCTGCAAAACACGCAGGAGTTTTACCTGCATGTTAGGTGGCATATCCCCTATTTCATCCAGGAAAAGCGTACCGCCCTGCGCCAGCTCAAATCGCCCTATCCGGGTTGAAATCGCGCCCGTAAACGCACCTTTTTCATGACCGAATAATTCGCTTTCAAGCAAGTCGGGAGGTATGGCACCACAGTTGATGGGCACAAACGGCTTAGTGGCTCGACGAGAGTTTGCGTGCAGATTACGCGCAACAACTTCTTTACCCGTTCCTGATTCACCCGTAATCAACACGGTGACTTCGGTATCCGCCACCTGCGACATTAACTGACGGATACGCTGCACAGCCGGACTTGCGCCGACCAGGCTCCGAAACATATTGTAATCGCGCACATTGCCAGATTCGCTCAACCGCGCGTAGTGTGCGCCGTGAACTTGTGCTTTGTGCAGAGCATCCAGCATTGGCTGGTAACTCAATGGTAACGGTAAGGTGGCTACAACACGATTTTTGATGGATTCGGCAAGTTCAGGCAGATTTTGCCCGCCCAACAAAACAATGGGCAGACCTGGATCCCAGGCGACCAGATCTTGCAGCAGATTTGCCATCAAGGAATCTTTGTAATGTCCGACGAGTACCATACGGAGTTTTTCCGGCGATACCCCCTGACTCGATGCGTCATCGCGCCAGTTCGAGCGTGCCAATATGATTGGCCGCTCCCCAAGAAATTCGAGCACGATACCAAGATCGTGGCTGAGCTTCTTGCTGTCTTCTATCAATAAAATATCAGCCATGCCCAGTTCCGGTGCAAAAAAGCGCATTTTATGCGAGTCTTTCGATGCACGCGTGCCTTGTTGTCAGTCTATTTTGATCCTTATAAGACCATTACCGGGCGTCTACTTTCAATACCTGTAACCATCATTTTATGCAGCAGGAGCGATTGCGTCCCATGCAGATTTTACGGTTCGCATGAGATTACTGACTTCATCGATCATTACCGGGTCATTCTTGATGTTCGCTTCAAGTAAACGTCGCTGCATATAATCGTACAAAGCGTCCAGATTGTCGACCAAATCGCGGGAATGTTTGGGATCAAGACTGCTCTGCAGACCAGCAATAATCATTGTCGCCTTACCAAGTAGCAGACCTTTCAACGGAATATCACCGTTTTGCATGGCGGCTTTGGCCTGAATCAAGCGTTCAATGGCACCGTTCATCAACATTTGAATCAGTTGATGCGGATTTGCCTGCTCTAGCGCACTTTCAGTGTTTATGCGCTTGTACTGCGCGGCAGCGCTGTTTGTCGAATACATCTGCTTACGTCTCCATTGCCAGATTACAGGCTTAGTTCTTTGATTTGGGTTTTGCGATCGCTTCCAACATCGACAGCTGTGATGTCAGGAAGTCTGCGGTGGTGTTAAATTTGTTAATGATGATGTCGTTGGCAGTAAACGAGGCTGCCAATTTACTTTCTGTTCGCGCCAAGCGTTCGTTGAGCGAGACTCTGTCATCGGCAATTTTGACTAATTCTTGATTGAGAGCTGCCTGTCGTCCGCCCAGAATTCCTCCAGGTTTCAGATAGGCGTCTAGCAAGCGATTGAGCTGATCCGCCACTCCACGGCTGTAGTTGATAGTTCCCCGACTGCCCGTGCTGCCGCCGCTGATCTTTAATATCAGCCCAGCTGACGCATCTGCTTCACCGCTTGCCGATTTACCGATAGCCCCTAGTGAGCCCTTGCCCGTTGCAAATCCAAAAATACTGCTCGCATCACCTTGCAGAGCGCTGACCGAAACACTGGAAGATGGACCAACCGTATTGGAAATAATGCCAAAACCACCAGAAGAAGCGTCGTATTCAACCCGGACAGATACCCCCGCTGCCATCAAAGCAGCATCATTGTTGATCGCAGTCTGCATGACAGTCGCCACTGCATCGGGATCAGTGTCAGCCAGTACCCCCAAGGTGATATTGCCGGAAAGAATGCCATCAACTTCGACTTTAAAGCTGTCCAGCACAGAACTGGCGGACAAATCGCCATATGCTGCATTCAGATAGAAACCTGGCACTGCTGGATCTTTGCTACTGGAAGCCGACAGAATTTGTCCTTTTCCTGTTGCCTCAATTCCATTGATTGTGCCCGCTACATCGACCCCTCGCGTGGCGACGGCTGCTGCTCCCGCACCTTCATGAAGCCCTAGTTTTTGAGCGGATGCCACATTCACCTGACTGAATGTAAACAGATCACCCGCGTCCGCTGTAGAAAACACCAAGCGACCGTAGTCATCGTCTGCGTTGTAGACGTAGTCGACAAATACTTCGATACCATCACCGGAAAAAGCTGTATCCAGCATGGATTTTAATGCCGTCGTCAATTCATCCGGTGTGGTGTACGTTGTTTGTGGCAAGCTTAACAAACCGCTGCTGATACCATTTACGGAGAATTCAAATTCAGTATCACTGTCAACCACCAGCGCGGTATCAAATGGGTCCGAGCTCACGCCGGTGGTATTTGCCAGACTAGCGAGTTGGTTTCCCAGAAAGGGCCCATACCCATCTTCAACCAGACCCAGAGTATTAGCGGCCGCAGTTGAAATACTCACAATACGGACTACCGATTCGGATCCATATCGATTTGAGCTCATTTCAAACCGATTATCCGTGGCGTTAAAACTCACCGTAATGGTGTCTTCGGCATCTAGAACTTCACTGTTACTGTTTATCTGTCGTTGAATCTCTTCTGCCAGGTCATCCGCAGTAGCATAAGTCCCTTCCGTCAGAGTAATACTGGCTTCTGAACTGTTCAGCCTGACAGTTAAGGTTTTATTGCTGCTGTCTATGGCGATATTGCCTGCTCCCAGCGCTGACACCGACACCCCTTCGTAGCTGCCCGTTGTCGCCATCCTGGTTATTTCAACTGCAAACTGCCCTGCCTTTGTTTGAGACCCCGCTCGTATGAATTCAACTTCGTTATCAGACGACACACCGTTAGCCGCAAACAAGGAAGTCACCGCTGACGGGTCCGCAGTAAATGCCGTGCGGAATTTTGCCGAATCAAGCTTGAGTTGATAGTCGCTGAACTGATCGGTAGAGATGCCAACTTCCGCCAGCGATCTGACATCCAATGTCGTGTTAAACGAGCGTAATGTGGAGTTAATTTCAGACATCATGCGACGCAGTGCAGCGTCACCCGTCAATAAACTGCCCTGCCCGCTCTCCCCCGCTTCGGCGTTAAACGCAGTCAACGTATCACCAAGCGTTTTAAGTTGATTGTAACTGTCTACAAAACCCTGCATTTTTTCGAGTAGTGCAGCGGGATCTTTACTGACAGACAAACTGACTGGGCCATTGGTGGTTTCTTTTAGATTGAGTGTCACACCCGGAATTACACCCACTACCAGATTGTTTTCCCGAGTCACTGACAGGCCATTCACGGTAAATTGTGCATCCTGTGCAGCCTGGGTTTGTGTTGCTGCTTGCGATATTTCATTGAAGTTGAACGCTGTCATGCCAGCTGTGCCGGAACCAGTCAGCTGAATACTGTTGTCGGCACCCGCCTCGTCGCTGGTCAGCAATAATCTGAACCCACTACCATCATCAACAATAGTCGCCTGAACACCGATATCAGCGTCATTGATCGCATCTCGCATGCCAGCCAGTGTATTGTTACTGCTGGAAATAATGACGTTGCGAGATGGTTTGTCTGTATTGACTGCAAACCCCTGATATACATCGAACTCATCAATATCCGTTGTACCAAACCGGAATGTCAGCACACCCGTGCCAATGGCTTCATTGATCGAACTGTAACTTTGGGTTGCGATGGTATGTTGCTGAGCCAATTGTTGGATATTGACTGAATAAGTACCATTGCCTGCGATAGTAGTCGCCGTAGCAGTCAGTGCATCCTGATTGCTCGATGTTGCAGTACTGGCGTTAAATGCAGACACGCTGTTGAGCGCTTTCATCGATGAATTCAGCTGGCTGATAGCACTGCTTACCTCACCAAAGGCAGAAATTTTGGCATCAACAAGGGCTTTTTGAGAGTCAAGACGCAGCTCTGCTGGCGCACGTTCGGCGTTAACCAGGTTCTCGAGTAGTTCACTGGTCAGCAGCCCTGAACCGATACCCAGTGATTGAATTGTTGCCATATCTGCCTCGTTCTCAAACTCTTTATGCTTTCCGGCTGCACTTTTTGCCCCGGACTGCGACTGCGCGCCAGATTTCATCTTGAAATTAGCAAGAAACGCGCCAGCACTCGCAAATCATCTCAATCCCTTGTGTTACTCAGGTTATCGACTGTTCTCTCATTAACTTGACGCGACTAGCGGCAAGGGTTTGCCGCACTCCTTTGCCAGCCGAATGCCTGGATGGCAACAAAAGGTCTCGTTTTGACGCAGATGGCAGGAATAACATCTCAAAAGATTGTGAGTCGGCACAGGCTTGGCTAGAATCATCTCAAACGTAAAAGGAGAAGAAGCTATGAACAATAGACCCATCGGCACCTGCAGACTCACTTTGCTGGGCGCAAGCATTGCCACACTCACGTTTTTGTCCCTCAGCGCATGGGCGCAGGACGACTATACCGTGCCGCGTACCTGGGACGGTGCGCCCGATTTACAAGGTGTCTGGCGCAATGCAACTGTCACGCCGCTGGAGCGTCCGGCAGAGCTGGGCAACAAGCGCGCCTACACACGCGAAGAAGCCTTTGCGCTGGAGCAGGCAGCTCAGCAAGAAGTAGAAGAGGATAACGAACCACTGGATCCCAACCGTCCGCCACCACCCGCAACGGCATTGCCGCCGGTAGGCAACTACGACCTGTTCTGGACTGATCGCGGCATGTTTATGCCAACAATCAATGGTGAATACCGCACCTCTATTATTATCGAGCCTGAAAATGGCCAGATTCCAGGTTACAAACCTGAGTTTCTGGCTGCTCGTGCTGCACAACGGGCCAGCGGCCCGGGACCTTTTGATGGCCCCGAGGGTCGAGGAGCAGGCGAGCGATGCTTGCTGTCGTTTGGCTCTCACTCAGGCCCGCCCATGTTGCCCGTGATGTACAACAGCCATTATGAAATTTTTCAATCTCCCGGTTACGTGGTGATTCTGGCCGAGATGGTGCATGACGCTCGCATCATTAAAATCATGGATGATCATGCACCAACGGCGGACGTCATGGAAAAATGGATGGGCGATTCGATTGGCCGATGGGAAGGCGACACGCTGGTTGTAGAGACAAGGCATTTTAATCCTGACCAGAATTTTCGGGGTGCGTCAGAGAATCTGACCGTAATCGAAAAATTCAGGCGCGATCACGAGCACAAAATTATCTACAGTTTTACCGTACAAGACCCCAGCGTGTTCGAATCCAGTTTTACGGGAGAACTGGCTCTGACATCGTTTGATGAACCTATTTACGAGTACGCCTGTCATGAAGGTAACTACGCGCTGGCCGGCACGCTTGCGGGAGCGCGGTTAGCCGAAGAAGAAGCTCGTAAGGCATCTGAAGCCCAACAGTAAATCAGGGACAAAAAAAAGGGATGATCATTTAGATCATCCCTTTTTTTTGTGTCCACATAATCACAATTGATCGTGTGATGCCTCTAGACTTGCGCTTTAAACAGCGATATCGGCTCCTGAGATTCAAGCTTGCGAGCCAGCTCCTGAGCTTCAACACTGTCAAACTGTCTTAGCACTTTGCGCGATTCGCGATCGACAACTGTCACCGATGGCTCACCACTGTCCGGGTCAAAATCAAAAATAATATCGCGTTTGACTGACTGTACGTACTCATTCAAACGTGACACGGCATGCTCGGTAGAACTGTTTTTTGCCGCCGAAACCTCATTATCTTTATCAACATCAGTGAGTTTCTTTAACCCACCACGTGACTCGGACTCTGATTGCGTTTTGTGCTTTGCCGACTGCTGCTGATCTTGTTTGTGTTCGAGCGGGTTTTCCGCTTGCTCAAGACCATTTTCGGTATCAATGGCCTGCACAGAATTGATTTTTTCCCTGGCAACTAACGCAGGCTGGAATCGGGTGATACTGATTTCACTCACAACGCGCCTCCCCCAACAAGCTCAGGGTTAATGATTCCGGGTGGACATTCACAAATTCCGGAAACTACGTCCGGCCCGGACCAGCAAAACAAAATCCGCCCGGTGAAACCTTGTTATCGGTGAATACCGGGCGGACTTTAGTCTTTTATTAACGCAGCAGTGACAATACTTGCTCAGGACCAGAATTCGCCTGCGACAGGATGGAAATACCAGCCTGCTGCAGAACCTGACTACGTGACAGAGCCGCTGCTTCAGAAGCGAAGTCAGCGTCTTTGATACGTGAGTTTGCAGTTGACAGGTTTTCTGACGTCACTGCGAGGTTGGAAATGGTAGATTCAAAACGGTTTTGAATCGCACCGAGATCCGCACGAGCACTGTTGATGCTGTTCAGAGCGTTATCTACGGCAGCCAATGCAGCATTTGCGCCTTCTTGGGTAGAGATATCCACATCGCTCAGGAACTGACCGGATTCTGCGCCACCGTAGGTGCCGGCAGTGAAACCAAGCTGTTCCAACGCAGCGTTGCCATTAGTGCCTCCTGAAACGGTGAACTTACCGCCAGAGCTCAACGTTACAGAGCTGTAAGTTGTCTGTGGGGTTGCAACAGCTGAGGTATTCGCGATACCAAAATCATCAGCAGTTGCCAACAATGTGGAATCAACACCCATCACAATGTTACGGCCATCAGCCGCAGTCAGTGTCAGGCCTTCACCGTTATCCTCTGCAGTAACACCAGTTTGACCGGCAACAGCATTGATTGCTGCTGCTGCAGAGGCACGGTCAGCATCCTGATCGGCAACAGAGGTCAACGTAATATCGACACCATTCAAGCTCAATACCAGTGATTCACCGGCTGCTGCCGTTGTGGTCTGAGCGCCTTCGATCACGTTGGCATTGGCTGTAGCCGTTACACCCGTTGCATCTGAAGACTTGTTGATGGCAGCTGCGATAGCAATGGCCGAACCTTCCTTCAAGCTACTGAAGTCAGCGTCTGAAGACAGCGTGTATGAGGCTGAATCATCCGCCGCGCTGGCAGCTGCAATGGCAACACCATTGATCACCAGGTCGCCGGCGTCCAGGCTAATTGTCGCATCAGCAGCAGCATCAGCTGCCTGACGTGTGTTTGTGCTGACATTGGATACGCCTGACGTGTAGCTGCCTGCTGTTAAACCAGCATTGGCTGGATCCGTACCACTAATTTCGATTGAGCTGACATCAGCGTTTGCTACCAGCGTAAATCCACCTGCATAGGTGTCCGCGGCCGCAAGACCAGTGTTGGCAGCAGTCAAGGTAGTGAATGCAACCTCGATGTTGCGTCCATCAGCAGCGACCAGTGTTACGCCCAGATCGTCGTCACCCGTATCAACAGCAGTAACACCGGTCAGGTCAGATTGTGCGTTAATCGCAGTCACAACAGATGCTCTGGTGGTAGCAGCATTAGCAGTTGTCTGAATTGAAATTGCAGTCCCGTTGATAGTGACCGAACCGGTTGCATCACCAGCAGTCATGACGCTACCGGCAACGCTATTAGCGTCAACAACAGCGGTTACACCAGTCTGATCAGACACACGATTAATGGCTGCAGCCTTGGAAATAGCGCTGGTGCTGACCTCTGCAGTTGAAGCGTTGTCGTCTGCTGCACGGGTAGCACCTACAGATACGCCATTGATAATCAACTCGCCTGCTGCCAATGCATCATCAGTGCGAACTGAAGATACACCGTTCTTTGAAGCCACACCCAAGGTGTCAGCTGTCAATTTGCCGATTGACACATTAACTGCGTCACCAGCATTAGCACCCACCTGGATTGAAGTAGCAAACGTACCATCCAACAGTTTTACACCGTTGAAGTTGGTTGTTTCGGCAGTACGACCGAGCTCTTCCAACAGTTGACTGGCTTCCGCTTGCAGAGCTTCACGGTCTGAAGCACTGTTTGTACCGTTGGCTGCTTGCAGTGCCAGTTCACGAACACGTTGCAGTGATTCGGTCATGGAGCCGAGTGCGCCTTCTGCTGTCTGAGCCAGAGACACGCCGTCGCCTGAGTTACGGATCGCTACCGCGATACCTTTGATCTGCGAGTCAAAACGGGTAGAAATCGCAAGACCGGCGGCATCGTCTTTGGCGCTGTTAATACGCAGACCAGAAGACAGACGCTGCAGGGCCTGATTGGTTTCAGCTTGTGAGCTGGTCAGATTGCGCTGCGCGTTAAGTGAAGCGATATTGGTATTTATGACTTGAGCCATGCTTGTTTACTCCTGAGTTTACACATTAAACTGAGCGCATACCGAAGAGACTTTAAACAGCTCACTGTTATGCGTTACCCCATTTAACGACACGAAAATTTAAACCTTTAATTGAAATTTAAGGATTTTTTCGGGTTCGGCAGAAAATATTTTTCTTTAGAACTTTTTTTAAGGAATAATCAGATGTGTTCAGACAGCACAGAAACGACAGACGGTATCAGTTCTGATACCTACAAAAATATTCTTTCTGATCATAAAGTTAAGTGGCAAGCCATTCTCACCTGTTCAGAACAGCTTTTACAACTTGCGTACCAAAAAAACTGGCCAGCGCTAATTGAACTTCATAAACAACGGGATGATTTGCTGGATACTTTTTTTAGAAATGCCATCGCGGAAGGGCTTATTGACAAGATAAAGGAAGATATCCTGATTATAAAAGAGCGCGATGAAGAAATTGTTCGATTGGTAAAAAATAATCAACAACAATTGGGCGACGAGTCACAGCAATTACTCGCCATGAAGAAACGCATCAACAGCTACTTATCGGCAGGCGGTGAAAAACTTTAGGCTATTTTTTTTAAAGGTTTACCCCCTTGCCACTGCTTGCAGCGGAAGGGGGCTAAAACCAGGTTCAAACTGTTACTGCAGCAGAGACAATACCTGCTCAGGACCAGCATTTGCCTGAGAAAGGATTGAAATACCTGCTTGTTGCAGAACCTGGCTACGAGACAATGCCGCAGCTTCAGCTGCAAAGTCAGCGTCTTTAATACGTGAGTTTGCCGTTGACAGGTTCTCTGAAGTCACCGCCAGGTTGGAAATGGTGGATTCAAACCGGTTTTGAACCGCACCGAGATCCGCACGGGCGCTGTTGATGCTATTTAATGCGTTGTCTACCGCAGCCAGCGCAGCGTTTGCGCCTGCCTGGGTCGAGATATCTACTTCGTTAAGAAATTGGCCAGACTCGGCGCCACCGAATGTGCCGGCTGTAAAGCCCAATTGTTCAAGCGCAGCATTTCCATTGGTGCCACCTGATACAGTGAATTGCCCACCTGAGCTCAATGTGACTGTACTGTACGTAGTCAATGGTGTTGCGGCAGCAGCCGTATTGGCAATACCAAAATCAGCCGCAGTTGCAAGCAAGGTAGCGTCAACGCCCATCACGATGTTACGACCGTCAGCAGCGGTCAGGGTCAGACCCTCACCATTGTCTTCTGCCATTACACCGGTCTGACCTGACACAGCATTAATCGCTGCGACAGCAGAGGCACGATCTGCATCCTGATCCCCAGCAGACGTCAACGTTATATCGACACCATTCAGGCTCAATACCATTGATTCACCAGCCGCAGCAGTTGTTGTCTGTGCGCCTTCAATCACGTTTGCATTCGCAGTCGCTGTGACGCCCGTAGCTTCTGATGCCTTATTAATAGCAGCAGCAATGGCTATCGCAGAACCTTCCTTCAAGCTACTGAAATCAGCATCGCCTGGCACTGTATAAGACGCTGTATCATCTGCGGCGCTTGCTGCTGAGATATTCACACCGTTGATCACCAGATCGCCCGCATCCAGACTGATGGTTGCATCGGCCGTCGCATCCGCTGCAGTGCGAGATACAGTGGCGACATTCGACACACCTGAAGTATAACTGCCTGCCGTCAACCCGGCATTCGCCACATTTGTGCCAGTAATCTCAATTGAGCTGACATCCGCGTTGGCAACCAGTGTAAAGCCGCCCGCATAAGTTTCTGCAGCAGCAAGTCCAGTGTTAGCTGTTGTTACGGTCGTCAATGCCAACTCGATGTTACGGCCATCTGCAGCGACCAGTGTCACTCCAAGATCATCGTCACCGGTATCAACCGCGGTCACACCCGTCAACTCAGACTGTGCATTGATGGCAGTAACAACTGCAGAGCGTGAAGACGTCGCATTGCCAGTGGTCTGAATTGAAATGGATGTGCCATTGATTGTCACGGATCCAGTAGCATCAGACGCGGTCATCACGCTACCAGCAACGGTATTTGCATCAACAACAGCCGTCACACCGGTTTGATCAGATATTCGGTTAATGGCAGCGGCTTTTGCTATCGCACTGGTATTGGCCTCTGACGTGGAAGCAGTATCATCTGCAGCACGTGTCGCACCAACCGACACACCATTGATAACCAACTCACCGGCAGCCAGAGCATTATCGGTACCCACGGAAGATACACCATTCTTGGCCGCAACACCCAGAGTGTCAGCTGTCAGCTTGGCAATACTGATGTCAACAGTGTCTCCAGCGTTAGATCCGACTTGAATAGAGGTAGCAAAACTGCCATCCAACAGTTTTACACCGTTAAAGTTAGTGCCCTCTGCGGTACGAGCTATTTCCTCGATCAATTGCTTGGCTTCAGCTTGAAGTGCTTCACGATCAGAGGCGCTGTTGGTACCGTTGGCGGCTTGCAGCGCCAGTTCGCGCACACGTTGCAAGGACTCTGTCATCGAACCCAGCGCGCCTTCTGCCGTCTGAGCGAGAGACACACCATCGCCTGAGTTGCGGATTGCAACGGCGATACCTTTGATCTGGGAATCAAAGCGGGTGGAAATTGCCAGGCCTGCTGCATCATCTTTTGCGCTGTTGATACGAAGACCCGATGACAGACGCTGCAGCGCCTGGTTTGTT
>JAUYSM010000068.1 GCA_030696315.1 Pseudohongiella sp.
GCGTCGCTGCCGAAATCAGGTTCGGTGAGGGCAAAAGCACCCATTTTTTTGCCTTGTGCCAGCACGGGTAGCCACTCGGCACGCTGCTGCTCGGTACCGGACAAACGGATGGCTTCCATCACCATGCTGTGCACAGTGACGATACTGAGTAAAGACAGGCTGCACTGCCCAAGTTCTGCGCACAACCACCCAAACGACACGGCATCCCAAGCTCTGCCTGCATGCTCAGTACTGATAAAAGTGCCGAGCAATCCAGCGTGTGCCAGCACTGCAGGCACCGCGGCAGGCAATTTCTCAGCCTGATCCCAAGCGGTAATATCTGCAGATGCAAAACCTGCCAGCACTCGGGCTGCTTCCAAGCGATTCATTTGCGGAAGCAGCGCTTGCCCGGACTTATCCATGAGCAGACACCGTTTTGCTGCGCATAAATACATCCATTCTGGCGATGCTGCGAAAGTTGTCCAGATCAAGATCCTCGCTTTCAACCCGGATAGCCAGAGTCTTCTCCACAAACAATACCAATTGCATAGCCATCAAAGAACTTACCAGGCCCAACGCAAAAATATCGTCTTCGTCAGAGAAATCCTCCTCGCCGATGAAGTTCTCAAGAAAACTGCGTATGTCATGTCTGTAGTTTGCGTTTGTCACTTTTTTTCTACCACTGTCGTTGATGTAGGCTTACTAAGTACTGCCTGATGCAATGTTGGATATTTAAAAAAACCTTCGCCGGATTTACGCCCAAACAACCCAGCGTCAACCATTTTGCGTAGCAGAGGTGCCGGCCTGAATTTAGGGTCATTGTAACTTTCATATAACACATCAAGGGAAAACAGAATGGTATCCAGCCCAATCAGATCAGCTGTTTCCAGTGGCCCCATCTTGTGCCCGAAACACCCTTTAAAAATGCGGTCCACGTCACGCGGTGTCGAGACCTGATCCTGCACCACAAACACTGCTTCGTTGACTGTCAGCATCAGGATACGATTGGAAACAAAACCTGGCATATCGTTCACAACAATAGCTTCTTTGCCTAGCTGGGCCAGAAACTGTTTCGCGGTGTTGATGCTTGCCTCACTGGTATGGTGAGCACGGATTACTTCCACCAGTGGCTTCATTGGCACTGGGTTCATAAAGTGCATACCTACAACTTTGCTTGCGCGCTGAGTCCAGCTGCCAACACGGGTAATCGAGATGGCCGACGTGTTGACTGCAAACACACAGTCGTCTTTGCATATGCGATCCAGTTGCGGGTACAGCGCTCGTTTGATTGACACTTTCTCACTGACGTTCTCAACCAGAAAATCCACAAGCGCGAGTTGGTTTAAATCAGTTGTGAATGTGATGCGCGCACAGACGTCGTCGGCGGATTCTGAAGGGGACTTTTTATCCAGCATGGCGGCAAAACGGATGGCCTGACGAATGTCATTGTCAGCCGCAGCCAGAATGTCATCAGAGATGTCCACCAGCACCACTCGCATACCTTTCTGCGCGGCAGCCTGGGCAACACCTCGGCCCATAACGCCAGCGCCAACAACGCCCAGTGTGTGAATCATGATTGCTCCTTAAAATCAATTTCATTGGCAAGTTGCCTGAGCAATTCAGCCCTGTCCAGCTTGGCGGTATCAATTGCACTACGTGACTCGTGGCCCACCTGTAATGGCATCAACTGACCAAGCAGTTCACGCGCCATCACGGTAATCGTTGGATAATCCAGGATCAGCGTAGACTTTAGTTTTAAACCCAGCACGGACTCGAGTTTTTTGCGCAATTCGAGGGAAGCCAGCGAATCGATTCCCATATCAAGGAAACCCGTGTCGAAGTCGATGCGGTCTTTGCTGCCCGGGTTAGTCATGTCAGCAACAAGTTCCGCAAGATAATTCTGCAACAACTCAATCGCCGCCTTTTGACTCAGAGCCAGCAGCTGTCCAACAAAGACTGGCTGCTTGACACGAGCTGATGGCGAGGATGCCAGGGTGTTAGGCGCTGTCACAACAGCGGCATTCTCAGCACGACGCGGTATGGCCCCGAGGAATCGTGCCGCGCCCGGCAACTTCGCCAGTTTGTTGATGTCTGCTGCCAGTATCGCAATTTCACTTGCAACGGGCGCTGCCAGAAAGCGACCAAGTGTATTAAAGCCGGTGTCGGCATCCAGAAAACCATACCCGGTGCTATTGATTCGCGCCACGTGGTTTTCTGTGAGCGCGGCAGTCATGCCTGTCTGTTTCCATGGCCCCCAGGCGACACTGATTGTGTGCTGACCGGCAGCAGAATATTGGGTCGCCAGAGTGTCCAGCGCTGCGTTGGCAGCACAGTAGTTGCTCTGGCCTGCGGCGCCCAGCCATCCGGCAATCGAAGAATAATACACTGTATGTCGAGGCTTGAGCCTTGCAAACGCTTTCTGCAAATTGATGGCAGCCACGGCCTTTGACTGTGCCAGCTTGGCAAAATCATCGTCCTTTAACGAGCCAATAAGTCCATCGCGACGAACACCGGCAGCATGAATGATGGTTTCCACCGGCGCCAGTTGTCCGGCCTTGGCCGCGAAGGTTTTACCCTGCTCATACTCACTAACGTCGCAGCGAACTGTGTCAATACGCGCGCCGTGTTCTCGCAGTGATGCGAGCAAAAACTCAGCGTCTTTTGATGGCGCTGAGCGTCCAGCCAATAGAAAGTTACGCGCACCGCGCCGGAACATCCACTGAACTGTCAGCAGACCAAGACCTCCCATACCACCCGTGATGACTTGAAGCTTGTCAGGGGTAAAACTGATCTCTTCCTGGCCCGTGGGCAGCAAGTCGGCTCTGGGCGTTTGAACAACACCAGCCTCGATGCGGAACCTGTGTCCCGATTCCTGAACTGTTCCCAACAAACCCAGCAACGAGAGAATACTGCTCGGTTCCTGATCCATTTCCACGGCGCAAATAGCCCAATCCTGCATCTCATGGGCTGCTGAAACAGCCTGCATCGCAAGCGCTGAACGACTTGCTGACATCATCGCAATAGAGGAGTCATCAACATGTACGGCTTCAGAATGCCCCGGCAGTGCAGTCACGACAAGTATCTGGCTGATCTGAGATACTCCGCCTTCGAGTGATGCCAGAAAACGGTTCAACGCAGCGCCAGATTCAGCACTGCCTGCAGCCTGCGTCGGCCGATCAGCAACGCGGTCAATGTACACAAGCGGTAATCGGGTGCCGTTTTTGAGCTCAGCAGCTGTTGCCGACATCAGCAAAGGCTCAACACCAGCACTGCGGAGTTGAGCGGAAAACAGCGTCACATCGTCGGCATTGCCTGCCAGCCAAACACCTTGTCTCACTGGCGCTGGTTGATTGACCGAGAACATCTCCCAATGCCGAGAGAACATGATCGGGCCGGAAGTGAGGTCGTGCCTTGCTGCCGCTTTCTGGAACGTACTTGCGGCAACCACACGAAACTCGATGCCACGGCTTTCAAGCAGCGGCTGCCCTTCTGCCGACAGCAGCGTAACCGTCGCCACGATCAGTGTCGGGGACTGCTGATGTATTAGCGCATGCGCCCACACCTGATCAGGTAAATTGATTGTGTGGCTTATCAGTGTATCAATACGCGCTGGCACAACAGTCGCCAGTGGCAGCGAAGGTAATGCTGCCAGCATTGTTTGCCAGTGACAATCGATCAGTCCTGCCGGAATGCCTTGAGCGATTCTGGCGGCTGCTGTTGTCGGCACATCAAGCAGTGCCAGCGCCTCATTCTGGCCGCGATAGATACGTTTAAAGCAGAGGAAGGACTCGCCGAGCGCCACCTGCATGGCAGTCATATGCGCCTCAATCACTTGCGGGTCCAGTGCGCTGAAGCAGCGTTGTCTCAGTGAATCCATATCAACTACGGCAGCAGTGTTGGACGCGTCGGGCAGTAACTCTGCGGACACGTGAACCTGTACAGCACTTTTGTTTCTGGCTGTTGCTTCGCTCAGTCGAAGCGTCGCTGCCTGACTGCTGATCTCGATACTAGTGCCTGTATTGTTCTCGCTGTAGAGAATCTGAACTGTTCTGCTTTCATCACCAGCACCCAGTTGCATGGGCGCAACAAAATTGACGTCGTTCAGCACCACAGCAGGTGAATGACCCATATAGTCAGCAGCCGTGTGTAGCAATTGCGACACATACAATGCTGCCGGCGGCACAACAACATCAAAGACCCGATGCTGCTCGAGCACTGGAATGTTAGAGGACGAAAAGTCGAGGACATACAGTTGTTGACCAAGCCTTGGCAACACCAAGGGCGGGGCCTCCAGTGGATCGATACGTGCACTTTGCACAGATGAGTCTGTCAGTATCGGATCAGGATCTATCCAGCAACGCTGACGCTGCCACGGGTAGGTTGGCAGATGAATTCTATGGCCATCACGTTCTCCCGAGAAGGTCCAATCAATCAAGTGCCCCAGTGTAAAGAGTGTGGCGATTGCTTGGGCAAATACCCGCACATCGTGCTGGCCTTTGCGCAATGAGGGGATCCATGTTGCAGTCTCAGCATGATCCAGCGCGCGGCCAAGTCCACAAAGGATGCCAGATGGCCCCATTTCAACAAAACAATTGGCGCCTGCTGCCAATGCCTGTTGCAGCCCCTGCATAAACATCACGGGTGCACGCAACTGCGCGATCCAGTAATCTGCCCCGCTCCTATCGTGCTCGAGCACAGTAGCGTCCAGATTACAAAATACCGGTATGTTCGTCTTTTTGAAGTCGAGCGCCTTGATGCTCTGTGAAAACTCGCGCTGCACCTTCTCCATATGCCGAGAGTGAAATGCGTGCGAAACCGTTAACCTTGTCACACGAATATCCTGTTGCTGCAGGTAAGCACAGGCATGTGAAATGGTGTCAGTGTCACCGGTTATAGTGGTATCCAGCGGCGAGTTGCACCCGGCGATCTCACAATCGATGCCCGCTCCCAGCAGCAGACTGCGCACCGTATCAACATCCGCTTTTACCGAGGCCATGGCACCGGCTTGTGGTACTGCCTG
>JAUYSM010000077.1 GCA_030696315.1 Pseudohongiella sp.
AAGCCTGTAAGGGCTTGCCACACGCACTGCCTTTGCCGCGGCAGCGCTACAGCCATGCGCTTTTTTTGGCGATATTACTGACGCTTGTTAGTTTCGTGGCTCCCAAATTCGTATTTGCTCAGGATGCGAACCCCGCGGCAGTGTCTGCGCAGGAAGCATCAATAAGTTTGAATGATCAAGGTTTACCGCTGATCGACAACGCTGCCAGCATTCGGGTGCCTGCGGATCTGAATCGTTTACAGTTTTTCCTGATTACCGTGGATGTTGGTAATCATCTCTGGGATAACTTTGGGCACACGGCCTTGCGTATGGTGGATGAAAACTCTGGTACCGATATTGTTTTTAACTGGGGACTTTTTGACACCAGTGTTGGGGTTATGCGCTTTGGTGCCAATTTTGTGCGCGGCATCATGGAATACCAGCTGGGTGTGTCACCGCCCCATTGGGAGCTTTCTCGGTACCAGGGCGAGGCCCGCACAGTCTGGCAAGACCGGTTGATTCTGACCAATCCGCAAAAGCTTCAGCTTTATCAGCGCCTGTCGTGGAATCTGCGCCCGGAAAATATCGTTTACAGCTACGACTATTTTTTTGATAACTGCACAACACGTGTCCGTGATTATCTTGACGAGGCCATGGACGGAACGCTGGCAGCACGCAGTCAGACGCTAGTCCAAAACTCCTTCCGTGACGAAGTGCAATCGCATTATGCCAATCTGCCTCTGATTGCCATGTCATTAGATGTGCTGATGAACAGTCGCATCGACCGGCAAATGACGCAATGGGAACAAATGTTTTTACCTGCCAGTTTGAGACAACATCTCAACCGACTGGGCTTGCTAGCTGATGGTGAGATATTGGCGCAGTTCACGCCACCCGCCGATGGGCCAAATCCGTATCTTGCGGTAATTGCCTTGTTGATTCCGCTGATCTTGTTGTTCTTGAGTGTACGCAAGGCATCCATTGCCTCGTTTTCCAGTCAGCCAGGTTTTACTTTGCGCGCGCCGGGATTGAGTTATCGCGTGCTAGGGCTGATTGCGGTCGCCATTTGTCTGTTCAGTGGTGTCTACGGCAGCATCATGGTGCTGGGCTGGTTATTCTCGGCACATCTGGATATGCACGCCAATATCAACTTGATGTTGTTCTGGCCCACCGATTTGTTGGGCTTGGTCATGGCGATGCGCTGGACATTGATGGGTAGAGCACCGGCAGTCAGTCGTGGCCGCAACCAATTAATCATGCTGTACATGGCGTTGCATGTTGTATCAGCCATCGTTTACGTGCTGATGGGGCTGATCGGTTTGTCTGAGCAAGACACCACGTCGCTGAAAGTATTTGTTGTGCCCGTACTTATTGTGTTTGCGTTGATTGTGTCGATTGCCGGGCTGCGACCGGTCAGGTCCCTGCGCTTTACCTGAAAGCGTTGTTAAACCAGGGCTTCTTTAAACCAGGGATTCTTTAAACCACGGCGTCTCTAAACATCACGATTAACAGTACACCTAACGCCAGCCGGTAAATGACAAACGGCTGCATACCAATGCGCTGGATAAAGGCAAGAAAGTAATAGATACATAAATATGCGCTGACCCCGGATATCAATACACCAGCCGCCATGGCTGTCCAGTCCACTGCAGATTCACTCGTGATCAGTTCGATGCTCTGCAGAGCGCAGGCAATCAGGATGACCGGAATAGACAGCAGAAACGAAAAACGGGCAGCTGCATCCCGGCTGAGTCCAAGCAGTAACGCCGCGGTAATGGTGATGCCAGAGCGTGAAGTGCCGGGGAATAGTGCAATCGCCTGCGCAATACCGATAAACAGAACGTCCTTCCAGTTTAATTCGCGCTCCGTTCTGCTGCCGCGATGCCTCCAGTCTGCCCATCCCAGCGCCAGACCAAACACAATCATGCCGGCTGCCAGATACAGTGGCGAGCGCAATATATCCTCGATGATGTCTTCAAAGGCCACGCCGGCCAAGCCAACTGGAATGGTGCCAAACAATACAGCCCAGGCCAGTTTGGCGTCTGCATCCAGTTGACGTGTGAACAATGACCGGGTCCAGCTTTGAGTCATAGCCAGTATGTCGTGCCTGAAAAACACCAGTACCGCAGACAAACTGCCAAGATGTAACGCCACATCAAACGCCAGGCCTTGATCATCCCAGGATGTGAACACTGGCACCAGAATCAGGTGTGCAGAGCTGGAAATAGGCAGAAACTCAGTCACTCCCTGCACAACTGCCAGCACAATGATCTGAAGCCATTCCATTTATTTTTCTCCCGGATCTAGATGCCGCGCCATTATCAACTAATACTTTTCCGGGTCAACCATCGGGGCCCAGTTGCCCATAAATTGCGCACCATCAGCCACGATACTGGCACCGTTTATGTAACGCGCCGCGGGTGAACACAGGAACAAAGTGATCGCCGCCATCTCCTCTGCGGTACCCATGCGATGCGCAGGCACATCGCGCAGGGTGCTTTCTGCCAGATCACCGTACTCCGCTGAGGCAAACTCCTCTTCGTGCACGCCACGGGTATCAATCGTGCCGGGCGCCAGCGCATTGATGGTGACACCGTGTCTCGCCAGATAATAAGACAGTGATTGCGTCATGCTCACCACACCTGCGCGCGCTGCACCTGAATGCACAAACGGTGGCGCGCCGCGATTAAATGAATAGACATGCACAATATTCACAATAGCGCCGCTGCCTTGTTTGACCATTAAAGGTGACACCCGGCTGCACATGTTCCAGGTGCCATTCAGATTAAGATCAACGACCGCGCGCCAACCGTTATCACTGATTTCTGACGGGCGTGCAGGAAACTGACCGCCTGCGTTATTGATCAGAAAGTCGATTTGCCCAAAGGTTTCACATGTTTTTTCAAGCAGATTCTCCACATCCCCGGGTTCTCGTATGTTCATCGGCACGGCAAGACATTGCACCCCATAAGACCGGATTTTTTCGGCGGCAGGCAGCAGATTTTCCTCTCGCCGACTGGCAATCACCACGTTGGCACCCAAGCGGGCAAAGGCCTCAGCCACGGCCTGTCCTATACCGCGTCCTCCGCCCGTGATCAGCGCAGTTTTCCCCTTGAAAAGCCCTGGTGCAAACGTATCCAAGGGTGAAAGTGATGGCATAAACAGTCCTTTTTTAAAAATTGGAGGCGGTTGAGTCGAGTATAAAATTGTCACAAAGCGCCGGCAAAGTCACCGACACCGGATCATAACGGTGTGCATGCGCGCCTAGCCAGTCCATGTGTGTTTCAGACCTGATATTTATCATAGAACAACTGTTCGGCTTTTCCATTTTCAATGTCTGGGAAAAGTGGTAAAGTTGGGCTCCACGCAAATTACCCAATTGCAGATGTTTAGATCTATCGGCAATGTTAGAGCGTAAATTTTATATAGATTGGCGTTTGACGAATACCAACAGGTTTTACAACTACTTGATTTTAAAATTGATTCTGGGAGAGTCTCTGTGAATGCTGATTTCACTGCTGAAGAGTTGAAGTTTCAGAAAGAAGTTCAGGACTTCTTGAAGGCGGAGTTTCCGCAGGATATCAAACACAAAGTTGACAACGGCATTCGTCTGGAAAAGGACGACTTTGTACGCTGGCAGAAAATTCTGAATAAACGTGGCTGGGTAGCACCCAATTGGCCGGAAGAATACGGCGGCACAGGCTGGACGCCCACTCAGAAATACATCTTTGCCATGGAAATGGGGCTGTATGGCGCCATGGAGCCGGTGGCATTTGGTGTCAAGATGGTAGCGCCAGTGATTTACAGCTACGGCAACGAAGAACAGAAAAAACGTTTCCTGCCGGATATTCTCGAGAGCAATGTCTGGTGGTGTCAGGGTTACTCCGAGCCTAACGCTGGCTCTGATCTGGCATCTCTGAAGACGACCGCTGTGCGCGATGGTGACCACTATGTTGTGAATGGCACTAAAACCTGGACAACGCTGGGGCAATACGCTGACTGGATTTTCTGTCTCGTACGCACCGACAGCACGGCCAAAAAGCAGGAAGGTATCAGCTTTTTGTTGATCGATATGAAAACGCCGGGTATCAAAGTGTCGCCCATTTATCTGCTGGACGATGAGCCAGAAGTCAATGAAGTGCATTTTGACAATGTGCGCGTACCTGTTGAAAACCTGATTGGCGAAGAAAACCAGGGTTGGACCTATGCCAAGGTATTGTTGACGCACGAGCGTACCAACATTGCTCAAGTACCAAACTCAAAACTGAAACTGCGCAAGTTGCGTGATCTTGCTGCCAGAACATCAGATGGTTTCGGGGGCAGCCTGCTGAACAACCCAGTGTTTGCGCGCAAATTGGCCGAAGTAGAGATACAGGTACTTGCGCTGGAATATGCAGAACTTCGAACGCTGGCTGCGGTGAGTGTGGGCAAAGCGCCTGGCCCGGAGTCGTCAATTTTGAAAGTGGTCGGCACCGAAGCGACTCAGTTTATCGACGAGTTGTACATGGAAGTCGCGGCCTATCACAGTCTGGCGCACGTACCTGCTCAATTCACTGAAGGCTTTGATGGTGAACGTGTTGGTCAAGGATCACTGGCAAACAGCGCTAACGTGTATTTCAACAATCGTAAGAAGTCGATTTACGGTGGTTCAAACGAGATCCAGAAGAACATTATCAGCAAAGCTGTGTTAGGCCTGTAAACGCACACTGGCCAGCAACCGGGTCAATCAAATTGACCGGTTAATTCAAATAGACCGGGTTATACAAGAGGAAACATCGTGGATTTTTCTTACAGTGATGAGCAGCAAATGCTGCAGGACAGTGTGCAGAAGTTTGTTTACAGCCAATATGACTTCGATACGCGACGCAAGATTATCAAGAGTGAACAGGGTTACAGCACGGAATATTGGTCGTTGTTTGCAGAGCTGGGTTGGTTGACGGTGCCATTCAAAGAAGAAGATGGCGGGTTTGGCGGCTCGGCAGTTGATTTGATGGTGGTGATGGAAGAGTTTGGCAAAGGTATGGTGATTGAGCCTTTCCTGGCCACGGCGGTCATCAGCGGGGGATTGATCAGTGAATTGGGCAATGCTGAGCAAAAGGAAACAATGCTCGCAGCAATCATGGACGGTTCTTTGCAATTGGCGACTGCGTATGCCGAGGCAGATAGCCGGTATAACCTTGCCAGTGTTGGCAGCAGTGCGCAAAAACAGGGTGACACCTATGTTATCAACGGCAGCAAAGTACTCGTACTGAATGGCCCTTGTGCTGACAAATTGCTGGTGGTGGCCAGAACCTCGGGAGACAAATTTGATCGATCAGGTCTTTCGGTATTTGTAGTTGATGCCAAGGCTGACGGTGTGTCCAGCCTGGCATATACAGCTGTAGATGGGCATCGCGCGGCTGAAGTTCATTTTAGTAATGTTGTTGTGTCGGCTCAGGATCTGCTGGGCGAAGAAGGCAACGCATTGATTGCTCTGGAAACGGTTGTTGATCGTGCTGCACTGGCAGTCAGTGCCGAAGCAGTGGGGTCCATGGATTGTCTGCTCAAGAAGACCGTTGAATACGCCAAAACCAGAAAGCAGTTTGGTGTGGCGATTGGTACTTTCCAGGCTTTGCAGCATCGCATGTCAGAGATGTTTATTGAATGCCAGCTGGCCCGGTCTATTGTGATCATGGCCGCCATGAAACTGGATACTGATGCATCAAGTGCTGAAAAAGCCAAAGCCGTTGCTGCCGCCAAAGCGCGCGTGGGCAGAGCCATGCGCAAAGTCGGCCAGGAATCTGTGCAGTTGCATGGCGGAATTGCGGTCACCGACGAGTTGGATGTTGGACACTACTTCAAGCGGGTTACTACCATAGAAAACCTGTTTGGCAATACTGACTATCAACTGGCACGCTTTGCATCCCTGTAAGCGTGACAGTCGGTTTGTCAGTGCGGGATGATCAAGACGGTGTTGTAATACCGAGGGGCTGGCTGCTGTTGCAGCGCAGCTCCTTTTTTTTGCCGGCAGGTGCAAGGAGAGACACCCGTGAGTGAGTTGATTTTGGTAAGACACGGTCAGGCGTCGTTTGGTGCGGATTCCTACGACAAACTGAGCCCGCTTGGGGAACAACAGGCTCTGTTATTGGCGCAGCACTGGCAAAATCTGGGTGAACAGTTTGAAGTGGCGTACAGCGGCACCTTACTCAGACAACAGCAGACCGCCTCAGCTTTATTGTCGCTGGTCAAACAACCCGATCTTCACGTGCATGAAGGCCTGAATGAATATAACGGCGAGCCGCTGCTGCGCATTTATCTGCGAGACCATGCAACCAGGGAGGGTTTTTCCGAGGGTCTCAAATTGCCCATCAAAGACCGGAAAATCTTTCAATTGGTCCTCGAAGCCGCAACACAACACTGGATCAATGGTAGTTTAAACGCAGCCCAGGATGACCTGGACTTTGAGTCCTGGAAGGACTTTCAATCGCGTGTGCATGGCGCGCTTGATGAGCTGATGCAAGCGCACAGTGGTGGCGCACGTGTGTTGATCTCAACTTCTGGTGGCGTTATCGCGTTAGCATTGCAGCGTGCCTTGAACTTGCCTGATAATCAGGCCCTTGCAACAAACTGGATGGTTAATAACAGCTCAATAACGCGACTGGTCTATGGTCGTGGCAAGGTGTCACTTGGCTGTTTTAATGCAGTGCCTCACCTTGAGACGCCACATCTGAAGGACTTGATTACGTTTCGTTGAGTACAAATAAGGGATTAAACATGTCACTACTCGATCAACTGGTCGATCAGGCGCAAACAGTTCGTGAAGGCGAAGAACTGGATCTGGGTGTACTGCGCGAACATTTACGACCCGTGCTGGGTGCGCTGGTCGACAATCTGCAGGTTAAACAGTTTCCGGGCGGGTATTCCAATCTGACGTATCTGCTGAACAGTGGCGATCAGAAGTGGGTGTTGCGTCGTCCGCCGTTTGGCAGCAAAGTCAAATCTGCGCACGACATGGGACGGGAGTTCAGAATACTGAGCGCGCTTGAAAAGGTGTTCCCCTATGCACCTAAACCCATTCATTTTTGTGATGATCATCAGGTCCTGGGCTGCGATTTTTACTTGATGTCTTACATCGAAGGTCTGGTGATCCGTCGTGAGTATCCGCTTGGGTTGAATCTGTCGCCGGCACAGGTGCGGCAGCAGTTTTTTGCGCTGTTTGATGTGCTGGGTGAACTGCACTCGGTTGATCTTAAAAAGGCTGGTCTGACAGATTTTGGTAAACCGGAAGGTTATGTCACACGGCAGGTGGATGGTTGGAGCAAACGTTACGTGGCTGCGCTGACCCAGGATGCACCGGATTTTGAACCGGTGATGGCATGGTTGCGCGACAAGATGCCGGTAGAAAGTGGTGTGGTTGGCATCATCCACAATGACTACAAACTGGATAACGTCATCTGGTCGCTGGATGATCCTATGAAAGTGATTGGTGTGCTGGATTGGGAAATGGCGACGGTTGGTGACCCGTTGATGGATCTGGGCTGTACCCTGGGATATTGGGCTGAGGCAGGCGACCCTGAGTTTTTCCGGCAATACCGGGCTATGCCCAGTGACGCGCCAGGTGCGCCGACCCGCGCAGAAATTGTGGCGCGCTTCAGTGAGCGTACCGGTATTGCTGTAGACAATATCGATTTTTATTTCTGTTTTGGTCTGTTCCGGCTGGCGGGTATTGGGCAGCAGATTTATTACCGCTACGCACAAGGTTTAACCAAAGACCCGCGTTTCGCCAGGTTGATTGATAAAGTGCACAGTCTGCGTCAGATGTGTGAGCTGGTGATCAAACAGTCAACGCTTTGATACACAACAGCTAGGCGAACTTAAGTAACAGCGATGGCTAGAGCGGGCAACATATGACCCCCAGCGCCTTATGGAACCAGCAGCAACACCAAGGTCAGAGGCAGCAGACTAGCCAGTGTGGAAATCACAGAGGCTGCTGCCACAGTGGCTTCACCCGTGTGATATCGAATTGAAAACACATACGCACTGATGCCAACCGGCATTGTGGCACCCAGAATGGCGGTCTTGGCCCACAGCGGATCAATATCAAACACCACCAGCATCGACAGCGCCACCAACAAGGGCAGAATCAGAAGTTTTAATCCAGTGATCATCAGTGCCGGTTTTATCTGATGGCCCACCTTGTATTGATGCAGGCTTGTGCCAAGCACAAACAATGCGCAGGGAATAGCCGCCTGCGACATCAGCGTTAAACTGGCATCCAGTGGCTGATACAAGGGGATTTCCAACAGGTTGAATGTCAATCCCGCAATCAGACTGGCCGTCAGAGGGCTTCCCAGCAGTTGTTTGAGCAGGCGTGCGATGCTTTGCAAGATGGCTTTGATATCAAAGTGCTCCCGCTCGGCAACGATGGTGCCCAGGCTGAACAGCACCAGATTCTGAGTTGCAATGATCAGGAAAAGTGGCAGCAGAGCGTCGTTGCCGAGCATCTGCAACACTAAAGGGATGCCGACCACCGTGGTGTTTGAATAGGTGGTGGCCATGGCAAATACCGATTGCAGGGTGGCATCTGCAGATAGCCAATAACGTGCAATCAAAACGGCAATCAGATACACAAATAGCACTGGCAGATAAAACGCCAGCAAGAATTTGACACCAAAGTTTGTGGGAATATCGGCGTGTACCATGTTCACAAACAACAGGCAGGGGATAATCAGGTTAAAGGTGAACCGGGACAGTGCCAGTGTTTCTGGTAGTTTCAGATAGGCGCTGCGGGCTGCGGCATACCCGGCCAGCGCCAGTGCTAAAACCGGGAATATACCTTCCAGCAAACTCACTCAGCGACCACCTGCAAATGCGGTTTTCCAACGCCCTTTACGGAAGATGTAAAAATACATCGCGGATTTGATGATGTAGTCGGCTATCAGGGCGCCGTACACCCAGTAAATGCCCAGTTCGAGATAATAAAAAGCTGCGGTCAGCAGCACTCGCCCAAACAAAAATCCTGCCATTGTGATGCGCGCTGGTGATTTGGTGTCGCCTGCGCCTCTCAGGGCGCCGCCCAACGTGAACTCGATTGACATCATGGGTTGCACAATGGCGACCATCACAGTGAGTGCTACCAGGTAGTCCAGAACCAGAGGGTCAGTAATAAAAAAGCTGCCAATCAAACGCGCATTAACACCAATGACCAATCCAAGCACTGCCATTGTGCAAAAAGAAATCTTCAGATTGCGCCAGGCCGCTCGTTCGGCTTCCTCGGGTAAACCTGCGCCCAGATTCTGACCGGTCATGGTAGCGGTGGCGATGGCAAAACCCATTCCGATCACGATTGAGATAGACAGGATGTTGACGCCAATGCCGTATGCTGTAAACGCCTCGGTGCCATACAGGGAAACTACCCACATAAACGCGATGATCGAGACATTAAAAATGGACTGTTCGATGCCCGCAGGGACGGCAATGCGCACCAGTCGGCGTGCGCGATCTTTCTGCATATACACTTGCCTTTCCGGCTTGAGCAGCAAACGCTGGCTGCGCCACATCCAGAAAAAGATCACGCTGACAATGGCATAAGACGTGCCGGCAGCAACGGCGGCACCTTGGATGCCCATGGCCGGGAATGGTCCGATGCCATACACCAGCACATAGGCCAGCACTATGTTCACGACATTACCAATAGCCGCGATCCATACCGGTGTCAGTGCGTCACCCGCAGCGCGCAGTGCCGCGCTGATCACCGCAAGAAATGAGAAGAACACATTAAAGTAGATCAGCAGTTTGAGATAAAAAGCCGCTTCTTCCAGTATTGCGCCGGTCAATCCAAAGATGGCCACCAAAGGCGTCGCCAGCCATTGAATCGCCACACACAACAATAAGGAGGCGGCCAATGTCAGCACGGAAGACATTTTGACAACGCGATCAGCCTCCGCGTAGTTACGGCTTCCCCATGCAAAGGCGACCATCGCCGTGGTGCCGGCGGTGATTGAAAATATGATTAACTGTACCGCCATGTAAATACGATCGGCAGCAATCACGGCCGCAACCGCTTCAGCGCCCAGTTCAGCAACAATTTTGATGGCGGCCAGGTGCACCATAGACAGCAACAAATTACCGATAATGGTAGGGCCGGCAAGTTTGAACAGGCTGAGTTTTAATGGCGCAGCAGCCACGGCTTGCGCATGCTTATCCGGTGTGTCCGGATTGGACTGTTGAGTGGACATATGGGGTCCGGTGCAGGAGGGTTTTTCAGGGCGCTGAGGATACGCCCCTGCCATGGCTTTGGCAATCATGCGCGCTTATTTCGCAGAGTTGTCTGTGATACGCTTGCTGCCTGAAAATTGGAGGTAAAGGCGGAAGAAACTTGAAAAAAAATACGGCAAAACCCGACGCGGTAAAACACAGCGCATTTAAAAAAGGCACACAACAGGCAATCGGACTGGCTGATTCGGCCATGGGACGCTGGATAGTACTGGCGGTTGCCTTCACCAACGGTTTTGTGATCATGTCGATCGAACTGTTGGGTGGTCGCGTGATGGCGCCGTATTTTGGCAGCAGTGTATACGTCTGGGGCAGTATTATTACTGTGTTTATGTTGTCCTTGTCGCTCGGGTACCTGTGGGGCGGCCGCTTATCAACACGTCTTCCTGATGTACGATTGTTTGCCGGGTTTTTTCTGGCAGCCGCATTGCTGTGCCTGCCGATTATCTTTTTTGCCGAACCGGTGATGACCCGCATATTTGTAGCTGTCGAAGATCCGCGTTACGGGTCGCTGATAACTGCGGGACTTCTGTATTTTCTACCCATTTGTGTGATGGGCATGGTGTCTCCTTATTCGGTGCGTTTGTTAGTGCTCTCGCAAGAAGGCAGCGGTGGCGTGGCCGGCATGTTGTATTTTGTATCTACGCTGGGTAGTGCACTAGGCACGCTGGGCACCTCATTTTATTTTGTACTCTGGTTTAATCTGGATCAGGTCATGTGGGGATGTGTGGTTGCGCTGTTGTGTTGTGGCGCTGCGGTTATGTGGACGCATCAACGTATTAATGTGGTCGCCGCGCAAAACACGTCGGAAAGAGGTGTGTCGTGATGAGAGGGTCAGGTTTTGTGTTGGTATTGGCGCTGCTTGTCTGGTTTGGACTGGATAATCGGGCAGTAGCACAACGCACCATCATTCATGAGGAGCGTTCTCAATACCGTGACGTTGTGGTCACCGAGTTTAATAATCAGCGTTGTATGCTGTTTAACGTGCATCGCGGCGATATGAATCAGACCTGTATTGATCTGCGCGACCCGCGCCGGCTGGTGTTTAATTACACCCGTATGAGTTTTGCGGGTTTACTGCTTAATCCTGAGCCAAAACGCATTCTGGTGGCGGGATTGGGCGGCGGGACAATTCCAACGGTCATGCGTGAACTGTTTCCTGAGGCACGAATTGATGTGCTGGAAGTAGATCAGGCGGTGGTTACCGTAGCGAAGCAGTATTTTGATTTTGTGGAAGACGAGCAACTGGTGAACCATGTCGTTGATGCCCGGGTGTTTATCAAACGTGCCGGCTTACGTGGTGAACAATATGATTACATCGTGCTGGATGCGTTTTCGGGGGAATATATTCCTGAACATTTGTTGACCCGCGAGTTTTTAGAGGAAGTCAGCCAGATTTTGACCCCGGATGGAGTGCTGGTGGCCAATACCTTTGCCTCCAGCGGTTTGTATGATTATGAATCAGTGACCTATCAGGCGGTGTTTGGGGAGTTTTTTAACTTTAAAACGGCAGGCAGTGGTAACCGTATTATTCTCGCTAAAAAGCAGGCGTTGCCCTCAGCAGCCGAGTTAAACGCCCCGGCACGACAACTTTATGAACGCTTGCGCCCATACGGCATCAATTTGCTCGAGTTCCCAGCCCAGCTCAGTACGCGGCCAGACTGGGATGTGAATACCCGGATTTTGACGGATCAATACTCTCCCGCCAACCTGCTTAATTGACCGCTTTGGTTCGGGACTTTTCGATCACCTCGTAAATGGCCATGCCTGCAACCATGGCCGCAACAAACACGATGGCTTTGGGCGCACCGGTCCCGAATGCAACCAAAGCCGGGCCTGGGCAAAAACCAGCCAGGCCCCAGCCAATACCAAACCCCAGGCTGCCCATGATCAGGCGTTTATCGAGGTCTTTTTTGCCCGGCAGGCGCAAAGGTTCACCCCACAATGAATGTGTACGCCCCTTTACAAAGGTGAACGCGATCGCTCCCACCGCTATAGCACCGCCCATCACAAACGCCAGTGACGGATCCCAGGCGCCTGCGATGTCCAGAAAAGACAGAACTTTATCCGGGTTAGCCATGCCTGACACCAGCAGCCCGATACCAAAAATCAAGCCAGTTACAAAAGCCGATACAAAGTGTTTGTTCATATAAGTGCTCCTCACATTCCGACCAGATGGCGAATGATGTAAACGGTAACAAAACCACTGAACATAAATGCCAGCGTGGCAACAATTGAACGGGGCGACAGCCGTGATATGCCACAGACGCCGTGCCCACTGGTGCAACCTGAGCCATAACGCGTGCTGATACCTACGATCAGTCCTGCAACTATCAGCAAGGGGTAACTCGCATCAATTTGCATGTCGGGCAATGGCGCCATCAGTAACCACGCAGTGGGTGCCAGCACCATGCCAGCGATAAACAGTGCGCGCCACAGAATGTCGCCCTTCTGCGGAGTCAATAAGCCCCCCAGAATCCCGGAAATACCCGCGATGCGCCCGTTCAACAAAATAAACATTGCGGCAGCAATGCCGATCAAAACGCCGCCGGATAGTGACGCCCACGGAGTAAAACTGCTCAAATCGATAGTCATGCTCTGATCTCCTGATTGCAAAAAATGTCATGAAGTTGGTGGAGAATATTAAGTGCAGGCCCAGGGCTCACACGGTAAAAAATATGTTTGCCGTCACGCCGCGTTTCCACAAGTCCTTCGCGACGCAAAACGCCCAGTTGTTGTGAAAGGCTGGGCTGATGAATGTCCAGCCCGGATTCCAGCTCGCTGACACACATTTCCTGCTGGCTCAGTTGGCACAGCAGCAGCAAGCGGTCCTCATGTGCCAATGTGCGCAGCAGGTTGACCGCATCGCCTGCATTGTTGCGCATCTTTATCATGTCCATAGGTGCTCCTTGAGCCTGGGTTATGATTACGATGCAAATAATATATTTACAGATATAATGTTTTCAAGTATTTTGTTACCAAGGTGCAAAAATAGTTTCAGGCACACAATGTTCAAGACCCATTAAACAGGAGAAGCAAAATGAACAGACCATTGGTAGAAGCGTTTCTTGATCGGGACTCCGAGACCTTCAGCTACGTTGTGTACGACAAAAAAGGCGGTCATGCTGCCGTCATTGATCCCGTGCTGGATTATGACCCCAAATCCGGGCGCACCCGCACACACGGAGCCCAGCGCCTGGTGGATTTTGTCCGCGATCAAAATTTGACGGTAGACTGGGTTCTGGAAACCCATGCCCACGCTGACCATTTATCTGCAGCACCTTTTGTGCGCGATCAGGTTGGCGGAAAAATTGCCATTGGTGAGCAAATTGTGGCCGTACAAGCAATATTCCGCGACGTGTTCAATCTCGAAAAACAGTTTCTGGTGGATGGCAGCCAGTTTGATAAATTGTTTGCAGCGGGTGAAAAATTCCAGATTGGTGACATTGATGCTGAAGTCATCTACACCCCGGGGCATACACCTGCGGACATGTCCTGGCGAATAGGTGACGCGGTATTTGTGGGTGATACGCTGTTTATGCCCGATGTTGGCACGGCACGCTGCGACTTTCCGGGTGGCAACGCACACACCTTGTATCAATCAATTCAGACTTTGCTGAGTATGCCTGATGATACACGCTTGTTTATGTGCCACGACTATCCCGGCGAACAACGCGAGCATGCGTATCTGACCACGGTTGCGGAACAGAAACAGCACAACATTCATGTGCACGAGGGAGTCACTGAAAAGCAGTTTGTCAGTATGCGTGAGGCGCGCGATAAGACACTTGAGATGCCGAGGCTGATTCTGCCCTCAATTCAGTTGAACATCAGGGCAGGCCAGAAACCACCGGCGGAAGACAATGGCACGGTTTATTTCAAAATTCCGGTTGACCGTCTGTAAACGACATTCAGTTAAACAATGTTGAGCTTACTCGCCAAGGATGGCTTTTAACCTGGTCATGTCTTTTATGTCGATTTCCCGGTTCTTTACCAGAATCACTTCTTTCTTTTGCAGTGACGAGAATACACGGCTGACCGTTTCCAGAGTCAATCCGAGGTATTCACCAATATCGCTGCGCGTCATGTGCAAAATAAATCGCTCAGGCGAGAGCTGGCAGCGTGCATAACGGGCTGACAGGCTGAGCAGGAAAGACGCCAAACGTTGTTCTGCGGTATAACTGCTCAGCAAGGTATGTATCTGCTGATCCTTAACAATCTCATTGCCCATGATGGCAAAAAAACGGCTCTGCAAATTAGGCAGTTGATGGCTTAAGCGCTCAAGCTGGGAAAATGGAATTTCACAGATAGAAGAGTGTTCCAGCGCCATCGTAGACACACCGTGTATCCGGCTGCCAATGCCATCCATGCCGATAATCTCGCCAGGCATAAAAAAGCTGGTGACGCGACTCTGGCCATCGGGGCCTAAAACGTAGGATTTGAAACTACCACTGCGAACTGCAAATACTGATCGGAACTCGTCGCGTTGACGGTACAGATGTTCACCTTTTCGCAAAGGTCGATTGCGTTCAATGATTTCGTCAAGCTGCACTATCTCGCTCTTATTCAACGCAATCGGCAGGCACAGGTCGCTCAGTCGGCAGTTACTGCAGCTGACAGTAGGATTGTGTGGGCAAGGTCGAACACTGCTCACAGTGCCGGTGCTGGCCAGTGGCACTGACGCAGGCTGTTTGTTGGTGATGCCAATAAAACCATTCATGGGTTGCTGAGACATAGTGGCTCGTGTTCTTGTGTGAATACTGGTTTACTTAATGCAGTTTGCCTACGCGTACGGTCATGATATCGCACGAGGCTCCATGCAACACCTTATTGGCCGTAGAGCCAAGCAGCAGTTTCCATCCGGTCGTGCCATGACTGCCGATCACAATCAGGTCTGCATTCATTTCTTCTGCCTTGCTGCGGACTTCTGTTGCTGCTGCGCCGGCCAACACGAGTTGTCGATCAGAGGCAATGCCGTGTTTTTCACCAAAACTCGCCAGACGCTGGGCAGCAATCGCCATGGCCTCTTCCTGAAGCTTGGTCATATTGATCGCATAAGCATCAATTGGGTAGGCTGCTGCAACGGGTTCTACAACGTGGACCAGCGTCAAACGATCAACCTGGTTACCGGAAAGCTCTATGGCGCGCTCGATGATCTTGTCAGATTCATTGGAAAGATCGACGGCCACTAACAAATTTTTGTAGCTCATGACATTCTCCGCCTCATGACATTATTTGGGGGTATATAAGCAATAATTGTTATTGATGACCCAGAGTTTAACCGAGTGCCCGTTAAATGAGAAGCCGTGAGCCGGGTTGTGACTCTGACATGGATTGCCAAGGCTGTCCGATTGGCTTAATCTGCAATGGAAACAGTGTTCCAGATGACAATAATATCCATCAAACAGGAACAGAGGAGAGCTGCATGTTGTCGGTCAAAAAGATTCTGGTGATTATTGAGCCGGGACAGGATTCCCAGTTGGCGCTTGATAAATCCCTTCGCCTGGCACGCGCCACCCATGCTGCATTGGAGCTAATGATTTGTGATCATAGTAGCTACCTTGAAGACGGATTTTACTTCGATCCTCCGCAGGCAGCCATCCTCAGGCAAGAGCATTTGAACCGGAATCGCCAGCTACTTGAAGACATGGCAACCGTCATTCGTCAGCAAGGGTTTACAGTGTCGGTTGATGCTTTGTGGGGCAATCCACCCTATCGCCAAATTATTCATAAAGTTTTGCAGAGCAAACCAGATCTGCTAGTGCAAAGCACGCGTCATCACGAAAAAATTTCACGACTTCTGTTGTCGCACCAAGACTGGCAATTACTGCGCTTTTGCCCATGTCCTGTGATGTTGGTTAAAGATAAACCCTGGCCAAATCATCCCGCGTTTGTTGTTGCTGTCGACCCTGATCATGCCAATGACAAACCCGCCGATCTTGATCAGCAACTCACAGCTGCAGGTCAACTGCTGGCGGGCTCTACCCAGGGGCAGGTGTATTTATTCCATTCCTGTTATCAACCGCCCGTCTCAGGACTGTATGCGCTGCGCCCGGACGTAGATGCGTATCGAGAAAAAACCGCTGCTTTGTTGGGGAAATTTGGCATTGCGCCGGCAAACCTGCGTATTGACGAGCAAGAAGTCATTGAATCCTTACCAGCATTCCTCGCTGAACTTGATGCCAGTGTGCTGGTGATGGGTGCAGTGTCGCGTTCCGCACTTGACCGCTTTCTGGTCGGCAGTACGGCGGAAAAGATACTGGATCTGGTTGATCAGGACGTGCTGGTCATCAAACCTGAAGGTTTCACAGATACGGTGAAAAAAGCCACGCTATCGAATCTCTGAGTTTGACCGGCAGTGGACGCTGGTTGATCTGCGCCAGGGACATCGCGGTAGAATTTTGTTCACGCGCGCTGAAATACGCGCGCAATGTGGCATTAACCTTATCAGAAAAAATTTCAACGCCCAGTTCATAGTTGAGGCGCAAACTACGCTGATCTATATTCGCCGAGCCAATCAAGGCATACTGGTCGTCTACCAGCAAGAGTTTGGAATGCACAAAGGGAGGTGGCTGAAGACGGATATCAAGCCCTGCCTCCAACAGTTGTCGTACGGTGTTGTGCATGGCCCAGTGTACCGGTTTGATATTGTTATGGCCGGGGACCAGGATGCAAACACGGACTCCACGCAGGTGGGCCGCGATCAAGGCGCCAATCATGTCGTACATCGGCAAAAAATAAGGTGTCATGATCAGCACTTGGTGCTGTGCGGCCGAGATGACACTCACCATCAAGTTGTTCAGTTTGTCGATATCTTTGTTTGGGCCATCCAGAATCAGGCGCGTCCAGATGTCGGCATGTGGTTGCATGGTATTACTGCCATGAAAGACGGGCGCCTCGTGTGTACCTTCACAGTATGACCAGTCCTTCCAGAAAGCCCATTCTAACTCGTCAACAATTTTGCCTTTTAAACGGAAGTGAAGATCAAAGACACGATCTGGATTTTGGTCTTGCATCGCAAGATGACGATCGCCAATATTCTGTCCGCCAGTAAATGCCCATTCACCGTCAACAATTAACAGTTTTCGGTGATTGCGCATATTGATATTGAGTGCCGGGGGAAACAGCGTCAGTGGGTTAAAACGGTGGAACGGAATGCCGAGCCGTTTCAGGTGATTACCAATTCTGGGCAGCGTCATAAATTCGCCCATGCCATCAATAATCACTTTGACATCAACGCCACGCTTCATTGCGGCAGCTAGCGCATCTGCCACCGCCAGCCCACTGCCGTTATGATCAAAGATATAAGAGGCCAGCAATACTCGCGAGCGCGCCTGGTTGATGCGCTCAATCATGGCAGGATACAGAGCTTCTCCATTCTCGAGCATCAGCAGGTCTGTGCAGTCGCTGAGCCCTTTTCGAGTCAGGTTCTCTCCGATGTTGGATAGGGGGCGAAAGTGGGTGCCTTCTGGTTCACTGATAGTCTGCAGATCGTCTCGCGGAATTTTGACGTGGTAGTCACGCTGTGCGCGCTGATGTATACGATTGATTCCAAACACTAAATATATCAGTGGGCCCGCGACCGGCAAAATGATGCACAACGCAATCCAGCCAAATGCTGCTTTGGGGTCGCGCTTATTGAGCAGGATATGACCAGCCGCCAGCAATCCCATCATCAGCCACAGCGGCGGCAAAATGTAGAGGAGCAACTCGGCTGCTGACAATGTCTCCATGATCCTTGTCCTTTGCGGCTTGTGCCTTGTGTGGGATAGCGCGTTCAGCCTACAGGCTTTAAAAGACTCACATCGGTCATCAAGGCACAATGATCCGAGAATTCCCTCCAGTTGTCACCCGACAATATCTGGCAGTTATGGATGTCAAAACCTCGCAGGTAAATGCGGTCCATTGGCAGCATCGGTAAAAATGCTGGAAAGGTTCTCGCGCAACGGCCAGTGGCGACTTCGTGCGCCTCCTGAACGCCCAGTGCTTTGGTGAGCGCTAAATGGGTGGTGCGACGCCAATCGTTCAGATCCCCGGCAATGATCAAAGGATG
>JAUYSM010000079.1 GCA_030696315.1 Pseudohongiella sp.
GCAACAATCCGGTTTTCCACGCCAAAATGGGTTTGTTCATGTTGCTGTGCGCGTTATTCAGTTACAACGCCTACCGGGTTTATCACCTGACTGTCGACCCGACGGCAGCCGCGGATACGCCAGTCCTGCTCACCACCGTACACCGACGCCTGCAAAAAGCACTGATCCCCCTGATGATTGCAATACCTGTGCTTGCTTACCTGATGGCACGAGGCATTGGTTATTAAGCCAATACGCGTTGCAACCACGCAGAAATGTCGTGTATCTCCTGTGGGCAAACAGAGTGAGGCATTGGGTAGTGATGGTACTCCGGCTGAAATCCGAGTTTTTGCAAGGACTCGACACTTTGTTTACCAAGCGACTCGCTGACCACCGTATCCTGTGTGCCGTGACAAACCAGCACGGATAAAGATTGATTGGCGTCGCTGACAGTGACACTGTCTGCCGTTGGGAAATAACTGGATAAAGACATGACTCCTGCCAGCGGCGCGGCGCAGCTCAGTGCTGCCTCCAGCACAACAGCACCACCCTGGGAAAACCCACCCAGCACAATTCGACGCGAATCTATCCCAGCATCCTGTTGTTGTTTTACAAAAGCAAACACTGCGGCTGCCGAACGGCGTAACTGCACCTCATCAACGCGACGGCTGACATCCGCCTGCAGAATGTCGTACCAGGCTGGCATGATGTAACCACCATTGATTGTTACAGGGATGGAAGGCGCATGCGGGAAAATAAATCTGACTGACATCGATGATGGCAGTCGCAACTCCGGCACAATCGGCGCAAAATCATTGCCGTCAGCTCCCAATCCATGCAGCCAGATCACAGCTGCGTCAACGGGCTTGTCAGAACGGGTTTCGCGGGTAATAGCGGGCAGAAACGAGGTCATGATTTTCCTGGGCGATAAACAAAACAGTTCATGATTATAATAACAAGGCTAACCGGATGAACAGGACAGACAAAAATGAAAACAACATCTAATCCTTACTGCTTGAGCAACATCCTTGTGCGCTTGGCCCTGGTGTGCCTGTTGCCTATGAGCATGCTGTCAGCACCGTCTACCGGTTTGGCACAGGCTTTTGACGCTGCCGCCCTCACTGCAAGTCTGCGCGGTACCGACCGCGAGATTTCAGATCGCATGCGCGATGCGGCACGCAAACCCGTTGAGGTTTTGCAGTTTCTGGGACTCGAACAAGGCATGACGGTATTGGACGTGTATGCCGCTGGCGGTTACTACACGTTTGTAATGTCGCGGGCCGTGGGCAGTGACGGAACTGTTTATGCCCAAAACTCTCCAACCGCGTCACGTTATGACGAGGACCGCTCGGATATGACCCAGGGCGAAGCACTGGAAGGCAAAATCATCAACGGTAAGCTTGATAATGTTGTGTTGATAGACAAACGCATCAGTGAGACAGGTTTGGCCGATGCATCCGTTGATTTCATTATGGTGTCGCAGATTCTGCACGACTATTACAACCGCAGCCCACGAGCTGCGCACGACTTATTGACCGAACTCTTCAGGATAGTAAAACCCGGTGGAATCGTTGGCATTATCGATCACACAGGAACAGCGGAGAATGACAATAACCGCTTACATCGCATGCAGAAGTCTCAAGCCTATGAAGCGGTTACCCGCGCTGGATTTATTCTTGAAGCAGAAAGTGATCTGCTGTCCAACGCCAACGATAACCCTCGCAGATCCATTTTTGACCCCGCTTTGAATCGTGGGACGGATCAGTTTCTTTTACGACTACGCAAACCGGACGCATAAATATGGATGACATTATTGAGTTATTACGCGAAAAAAATGAGTCAGTGTCTGTGCCTCTGGATTTGCCAGATGATGACCTGTTGGTGGAAATAGAAGAGCAGCTGCTGATGGCCCTGCCTGATGATCTGCGTGAATATTTATTGGAGGCCAGTGACGTTATTTACGGGACTCTGGAACCCGTAACAGTCGCCGACCCACGATCACACACGTATTTACCAGAAGTGGCCGCGCAAGCCTGGAATGATGGATTGCCACGCCATCTCATCCCGATTTGCCAACTCGGCGAGGGTTATTACTGTATTGGCGAAGAAGGTGATGTGCATTTCTGGAACGGCTTAAAACTGGGGAAGGACCCACAAGGCAATAAAGAGTGGGCCAATCTGGCGGAATGGATCCGGGACGTCTGGTTGCAGGAGTAGGCCAAGCGCCTGCAACCAAGGACACATCTGCTAAGGAAATTACCAGCGACCGATTGCTGAACTTTCCGCCTGGCGAATCGTTTGCTGCGCATCCACTGGCAAAATAAAACCATCTGCCAGGTTTTGCTCTACCACCCGCCTGACTGCACTGATGTAACTTTCCGGGCTTGGATACAGGGTTTTCAGGGTATCCAGCGCAAACGGCTCGTGAGAACCATACAAACGGCAAAATGAGTCGCCACTGTTGATGCCGGTGTTGGTCGCAGTTGGCACTGCATGCTCGGCCAGGCGTATGCCACCCAGCACATTGCCATACTGATCGCGCGCAAAACTTACCGGTGCCGTTGTCTGTGCCAACACCATGGCAGGTGCACGCGGCGGCGGCACGTCCTCTGCAATCCAGTTTCGCAGATGCTCAAATGCCGCGTTCATTACATGTCTGAACGGTACATGGCTGTAAGTGGGCTTATCACACACCGGATTGCGTGGCTGCGGATCACTCAGGCGGCGTCCTTCCTCCAGCGCGACCATCATCGCGTACTCAAGTTCAAAGGGCACATCCACATGTGATGTACCGGCCACTTCCCAGTGTCTGAAATGATTAGAGTCGGGTTGCGGCGTGGCAGCGCGGGTTGCCATGTCAGTTTCTGCCATCACCCGGAAAATTTTTACCGGCTGATCGTCTCTGATGCGACCACCTCCGCCATGAACCATAAACCCGTCGTACACCGGATCAAGTCCGTGAACATTATTGATGTACGTGGCGAGTCGGCTGGCCGACTGAGAATGACCAGTGGCCAGAATCATGCTTGGGCGCAGCCCGGATAACACGTCAGGCGCACCTGCGGGCGAAGTCTCACCTGATCTGACAACGGATTTCGCAACGGCACTGAAGATATCGTAGGACAGCGCATCATCCGTGACCATGCCGTCATGTGTGACATCCAGATCACCGTATCGCAGTGCACTCCACTCTCTCATATGATTGACGCCCACGCGCTGCGCTGACACCGCAATAAACGCGTAACCTTCACGCATTAAATGTGCGCCGGATTGCCACCAATCAATATCCAGATCGCGACTACCGGTAACATTGTTCCACTCGACCACCAGCGTGCCGTTAAAGTGCGAAGCGTCTGCAGGGCGACGCACAATAAACCGGGTTTTGTAGGGGTGCCCACTGTCGGTCACTTCACCTGTTTGCAACTCCGGCGTGCTGTAGCGGTTTGCGACACCTTCTATAAAAAACTCCTCTTCTATGTAGTCGATGCCGGCCACCGTAATGGCGTTGGGATTCAGTTGGCTGTTTCGGCCGGGGTCACCGTGGGCGGCAGCAGGAACGGGCCCTGTCACCAAGGCGGCAGGGACCTGAGCAAGCAGCGGCGAAGCCAACAGGGTGGCCAGTATCAAAAGCGCAGGCCGGGTAAAATATTTTTTATTATTTCTCATCATCTGGATTCCTGTGTTCATGAGATAAACAAGTCTGGCAGAAACTTGCAACGGCGACCTTTTGCTCCGCATTCAGGCGCAACCCCAACTTGGTTCGGCGCCATAATACGTCGTCAGCGCTTTGTGCCCATTCCTGATCGTACAGATACCGGATTTCACGTTCGTACAGATCTTCCCCAAAACAGACCCCAAGGTCTGCGACGTGCTGCGCGCCCTCTAACAAGACTCTGGTACGTGTACCGTAGCGCCTTACCCATGACCGCAGCAGCGCGCGGTCAATCCACGGAAATTC
>JAUYSM010000080.1 GCA_030696315.1 Pseudohongiella sp.
CTGGTTGATCAAAGTGTCATCGTTGTTGTTGGCGATGACACCTTGTCCACCCAGCCCGAGACAACCCATGCCATGCGCATCATCCACCATCAGACCGGCACCATAGTGACGCGCCAGCGCGATCATGCCTGACAGCGGTGCCACGTCGCCATCCATACTAAAAACACCATCGGTGACTATCAATGTCGGCGCCTGGTGTGCGTCTCTCAAGGCTTGTTCGAGCGCCGACAGACTGGCGTGTGTATAACGGCGGGATGTGGCGCGGCTCAGCCAACCGCCGTCCAACAAGGACGCATGATTCAGTTCATCCTGCAGCACAAGGGATTGCGCGTTGGTCAGCGCATTGATCACTCCGAGGTTGGCCATGTATCCGGTGGAAAACAACAAGGCACGATCACGACCCGTAAACACTGCAAGCGCTTCTTCAAGCTGGTCGTGAACGCGGCAATGCCCCGTTACCATATGGGATGCACCGCTGCCCACGCCATATTCGCGTGCCCCGTCAATAAACGCGGCCAACACATCCGGGTGATTGGATAACCCCAGATAGTCGTTCGTACAAAACGAAATCAAACTGCGTTCGTTCAGAGACATGGCAGGTTGACAAGGGCCTTGCCTCACCTGCCGCTGGCGAATCAAACCCAGCGTGCGCCGCGACTCCAGCGCTGGCTGCAAGGCAGAGCGCCAGCGCGCGATGTCGTTACCACTTGAGATCACTGAGACGGCTCAGGAAGCGGCGTAGTAGAGCGGATGATTGGCCTGAGCATGCTGCTGCATCACCTGTGAGGGCGTCGATGCACGCTCAGCCTGCAAGCCCAGTCTTCTAAACATGGCGAGATCCTGACTCTCTTCCGGTAGTGGGGTTGTCAGCAGCTTTTCGCCGTAGAAGATTGAATTTGCGCCAGCAAAAAAACACAGCGCCTGCGTCTGCTCACTCATTTGCTGCCGACCTGCAGACAAACGCACATAGGATGCCGGCATGGTAATCCGCGCAACAGCAATTGTTCTAATGAAGTCAAAGGCATCCAGATCGTCAACATCTGCCAACGGAGTCCCTTTGACTTTAACCAGATTGTTTATAGGCACACTGTCAGGATGTGCGGGCATGTTGGCCAACTGTTGCAGTAACCCTACGCGATCTGCGGCAGTTTCACCCATGCCAACAATTCCGCCACTGCACACTTTCATCCCAGCATCGCGCACGTAGGTGAGTGTGTCCAGACGTCCTTGATACGTGCGAGTGCTGATAATTTCAGCGTAATACTCGGGAGATGTATCCAGATTATGGTTGTAATAATCCAGACCCGCTTGCGCCAGAGCATCGGCTTGCTCAGGGGTGAGAGCGCCCAGCGTCATGCAGGTTTCCATCCCAAGATCACGCACCTGCCGAACCATTTCCAGCACCACCGGAAAATCCTTGTCAGATGGATTTTTCCATGCCGCGCCCATACAGAAACGCGAAGCACCACTATCGCGGGCTGCTTTGGCCTGCGTGACTACTTTCTCGACCTCCAGCAGCTTTTCCTTTTTAAGCCCGGTGTTGTAGTGACCACTTTGAGGACAGTATTTGCAATCCTCAGGGCACGCGCCGGTTTTGATTGATAACAGCGTGCTCATTTGAATACGGTTAGGATCAAAAAACTGGCGATGAATGGTTTGTGCCTGAAACAGCAAATCCATCAGCGGCAGATCAAACAGCGCCTGGATCTCGTTTCGTGTCCAATTATTGCGAATCACTGACATCAGATTTTTCCCTGTAACAATCGAAGCACACCGGCGGTGTGATTACCCGGCAGGCAGCGAAGTGAAGGTCTATAGTGGGTTTAAAGTGGTCGCCATTTTATAAGTCAGTTGCGACTTGTCAACCTGATAAAAAATATAGATTTACAAGTGATCAATATTTATACAACATGGCGAAGCGTATTTAAACGAACTCTGACGCAGATAACCGCGACCCTGACCCAACATTGCCTGTGCTGCCAAATGCCTACTCGCAGCCAACTGGCTTTATGTGAAGCCTGTGAGGCAGAACTGCCCTGGCAGCCACCTTCCTGCAGTCGCTGTGGTATCTGGGAGGCCGAGTCTGCGTCGTTTTCGCGACCGAACCCGCTGGATGACAACGGGTATGTGTGTATGAGCTGTCAACAGTGCGCACCCGCTTTTGACCGCTGCCTGTCTGTATTTGCTTATGAGGCCCCAGTTTCATCGATGATAAACAAGTTCAAAGAACACGCCGGTTTTAATGAGGCGCGTTACCTCGGTTATCACTTACAGGCGGGTTTCAGGCAGTTTTATCTGGAGCAGGCGACCTCAATGCCAAACTACCTGTTGCCGGTTCCTTTACATGCCAGCCGGTTACGCAAACGCGGTTTTAATCAGTCGGCCTTGCTTGCCAACACGATTTCCAGGCGCTGCCGGATTCCTGTCTTGCAGCACGTCTGTCAGCGTCATGCGAGCCTGCATTCCCAACGTGGCCTGAACGCCAATGAGCGACGGGGCAACATGCGTAAAGTATTTGATGCCGGCAAACAGATGCCTCTGGTATCCGGGAAGCATGTGGCAATCATCGACGACGTTGTTACCACCACCGCGACCGTCAATGCCATGTCCGAAGTTCTGCGCGCGCGAGGCGTTGCAAAAATCGACATCTGGTCAGTCGCCCGCACCAACCGATAAGCTCAATGTGACCCATACCATGAAGACAGATACTGAGATAAACACACTGCTGCAGTTTGATCATGCACACCTTGTCCACCCCTACACATCAATGACCAATCCACTGTCAGTTTTTTTGGTTGAGCGCGCAGAAGGCTGTGAGCTGGAACTTGCTGACGGCAGACGCCTGGTTGATGGGATGAGTTCCTGGTGGGCAGCGGTGCATGGTTATAATCATCCGACACTCAATGCGGCTATCAACACCCAATTGAGCAAAATGGCGCATGTGATGTTTGGCGGGCTCACCCACGAACCAGCAATCACGCTGGCGAAGCAACTACTCACGCTCACGCCACCCGCATTGACCAAAGTATTTTTCTGCGATTCGGGCTCGGTTGCTGTGGAAGCAGCCATCAAAATGGCTGTTCAATACTGGGCCGCTCAAGCGCGCACCGAGAAGTGCCGTTTGCTGAGTTTTCGGCGCGCATATCACGGCGACACCTTTGCTGCGATGTCGGTGTGTGACCCGGTGACCGGCATGCACACCTTGTTTGAACGGGTGTTAAATCGGCAGTTGTTTGCAGACGCGCCACAAACTGCATTCAGGGATGCCTGGAACAGCAATGACATCGCCAGCGTGCAAACCTTGCTGGCCGCTCATCATCACGAACTGGCCGCTGTGATCATTGAACCCATTGTGCAGGGCGCAGGCGGCATGTTTTTTTATTCACCCCAATTCTTGCGGGAGCTGCGCAAACTCTGTGACCAATACAAGGTATTGCTGATTGCTGATGAAATTGCGACCGGATTTGGACGCACCGGAAAAATGTTTGCTTGTGAGCATGCCGATATTGCCCCGGATATTCTGTGCCTGGGCAAAGCGCTAACAGGTGGGTATATGACCCTCGCGGCCACACTGACCACCACACAGCTTGCCGAAACAATTTCGTCCAAGGGCGGCGCATTTATGCATGGCCCGACCTTTATGGCCAATCCGCTGGCTTGTGCCGTGGCAGCGGCCAGTCTGACATTGCTCGTCAACAGCCCTTGGCAACAGCGTGTGCTTGCTATTGAACAGCAAATGGCGCGGGAACTTGAGCCATGCCGCAATTCCCCTGCTGTCGCTGATGTCAGGGTATTGGGTGCGATTGGTGTTGTTGAAATGAAAAAGCCTGTGGATATGCGCACCTTACAACCACGACTGGTGGAACTGGGTGTCTGGATCCGACCTTTTGGGCGTCTGATTTATTTGATGCCGCCCTTTGTGATTTCGTCTGGACAGCTTTCAGCACTCACGGCAGCCGTGAATACGGTTGTAGGTGAAATATCAACGATGGGTTAATTGTTTCAGAACTGGTACTTGATCGTACCGTAAGCAACGCTGCCAGCAGGCTCACGCGCAGTGACCTGACGAGATACTGCTGGCGCCTGCAAGCGGCTGTCCAGCATATTTCTGACACCCAGAGAGATTGACGCGTTACCCTGCCGCCCCGCTCTGACGTTGTAACCATAACTCAGGTCAAGCGTTGTGATCTGCCCTACCAGCTCGTTGAGATCGTCAACATTCAAATTATCCAGGCTCAACAAACCAAGCTGGTCGAGCGCATCTGAATAACTGGTCACAGCCGTGGCCGTGTGATTCCCAATCTGCCAGCTGAACGTCAAACTGCTCTGACGCTCAGGCATCAGGGCAATTGCCGAACCTACAGTTTCAGCGCGCGCCCCCAAGAGACTGTTGTCACGCGCAACCGCGGGGCTGACGGTATTGTACAAATAACTGGTATTGGTGCTGAGCACAAACTGTCCAAACCGTGGAGATTCCCAGACATAAGACGAACTCAGGTCTAAACTCTGCTTGCCCGGAATGGCATTAAATCCACGACTCATCAGCACGGGTTCGAGGCTGATATCCAACACCCTGAGCGTATCCTCACTGGCTTGAAGCGCGGGGAATGCTTCCAGTCGCAACGCAGGGCTTAAAGTGACAGGCGGCTCCGGAGCCGGGCGAACAAACTGCATCACGGCAGAGACGGCAGCATCTGCAAAACTGCGCTCTACAACTTGCGGCGCTGCATTGCCCGGCGTGGCCGCAGGGTTTTCGTCAGCAAATACAGAAAAAGGCACAGCAAAAACAGACACTGCAAGCAGCAGCTGTCGGCCTAGCGTATACCTTTTTGTGTTTGATGCCATGAAAACGCTACTGTCGTGAAAAGTTTGGATCTGGATACTTCGTATTTGGACTAAGGAGTATACATGCTTCAAGCACGCGTTCAAGCACCCTGGCGCAGGATTCTGACAAGTTCCTTAACTGATTGCCGCTGTCCCGGAAAACAAAAATCCGGCCAAATCTGAAGCAGGGGCTCAAGCACAAACAAACGTTGCATCGCGCGCGGATGCGGTAAGGTCAATTGTGCTGATTCAATCCGGTAGTCGCCGAAGCTGATGATATCCAGATCAACAACCCGCGCTTCATTGCGAACGCCTTTTCGTTGCCGACCGAATCGGGTTTCAATCGCCTGCAGTTCAGCGAGCAACTGAAGCGGCGTTACGCTCACATCAGGGCAAATAACTGCGACAGCATTGGCAAATAGAGGACTACCCGGTGGGCAATCCACCGGATCGGTCATGATGATGTCCGACATCAGCACGGGCAGCGATGACAATAATTGCAGAGCCGGCAGCACCGCCATCAAGTTGTCTTCAGGACGGCACTCTATGTGTCCCTGGAAGGCAGGCAAATTCGAGCCCAGCGCAACTACAGCCTTGGGCACATCCCTCGATTGAGGACTGTGCCTGTAAAGATCAGCGATGGTATTCAGCTGAAAACTCATGCACCGCATCCACAAAAGCACTGACATTGGCCGGATCAACATCAGGCGTTATCCCGTGCCCAAGATTGAACACATGACCATTGCCGTGGCCAAACGATGCCAGAATTCGGCGCACTTCAGCTCGGATACTGTCGGGCGTTGAATACAGGATGGAAGGATCCATGTTGCCTTGCAGTGACACTTTATTGCCAATCAGCGCGCGCGCACGACCAATTTCAATAGTCCAATCCAGTCCCACGCAGTCACAGCCACTGTCAGCAATATCATCCAGCCAAAGCCCACCGTTTTTGGTGAACAAAATGACTGGCACCTTGCGACCTTCTGATTCGCGCGTCAGGCCAGCCACAATTTTTTTCATATAGGCTAGGGAGAATTCGCGGTAAGCCTGAGTGGTAAGAATGCCGCCCCAAGTATCAAAAATCTGTACAGCCTGCGCACCGGCTGCAATCTGGGCGTTCAGGTACGAGGTCACTGACTGTGCCAGCTTGTCCAACAGCAGATGCATTTGTTCGGGCTGGTTGTACATAAATGCTTTGGCGTGCCGGAAATCCTTGCTGCCACTGCCTTCAATCATATAAGTCGCCAATGTCCAGGGACTTCCGGAAAAACCTATCAAGGGCACTGATCCGTTCAGTTCGCGTCGGATTAGCGACACTGCGTCAGTGACATAACTCAGATCGCGGGCAACGTCTGGTATTGGCAATTGCGCAACATCGGCTGCCGTGCGAATGGTCTTGCGAAAGCGCGGGCCTTCTCCCTCGGAAAAATACAAACCCAGCCCCATTGCGTCCGGAATAGTCAAAATATCCGAGAACAATATGGCCGCATCCATGGCATACCGCCGCAGTGGCTGCAAGGTCACTTCACAGGCGAGCTCGGGCGATTGACACAGGCTCATGAAATCACCGGCTTTTTGTCGGGTGGCGCGGTACTCGGGCAAATATCGGCCTGCCTGGCGCATCATCCATATCGGCGTCACATCAACGGGCTGTCCAGTTAATGCTCTGAGAAATCTGTCATTTTTTAGTGCGGCCACAGGCAGCTCCTTAACACGTGCGAAATAATCAAACAGTTTAAATTTAACAACACAGGCTGTTGCCGGCACTCAGTGTCTGCTCAAGCAGCGCTGGCGGGATATCAGACTCGATAACGGCATGCCCAATACTCTTCATCAACACAAATCGGATTCTGCCGGACTGCACTTTTTTGTCCACAGACATCAGTTCCATAAACTGATGGGGCGTCATCTTGGCTGGGGGTGCAACGGGTAATCCGGTTCGCTCAATCAGGGCACGCGCTCGCGCTGCATCGGCAGAACCCAGCCAGCCCAAGCGACAGGACAAATCTGCTGCCATTACCATACCAGCGGCAACCGCTTCACCATGTAACCAGGTGCCATAACCCATAGCAGCTTCAATGGCATGACCAAAGGTATGACCGAGATTCAGCAAGGCGCGCAAACCACCTTCTTTTTCATCCGCAGCAACAATGCGCGCTTTTTCTTCGCAACAAATTCTGACTGCATAGGCCAGTTTATCGGCATCACGCGCCAGCAAGGCATCCATATTAGATTCGAGCCACTCAAAAAATGCCGCGTTACCCAGCAAGCCGTATTTGATCACTTCTGCTAAACCTGCCTGCAATTCTCTCAAAGGCAAGGTGGACAACACGTCTATGTCGGCCAGCACACATTGCGGCTGATAAAACGCACCAATCATGTTTTTGCCCAGCGCATGATTCACCCCGGTTTTGCCACCAACGGAGGAGTCTACCTGTGACAACAAGGTAGTGGGAATCTGGATAAAGTTGACGCCTCTCTGATAAACAGCCGCTGCGAATCCGGCCATATCACCCGTGACACCTCCACCCAAGGCTATCACTGTTGTGCCGCGCTCATGTCGATTACGTAACAACTGATCAAAGATCAGATTCAGCGTCTCGAGCGTTTTGGTGTGCTCACCATCCGGCAGCACAATCATGTCACAGTGTTTGCCAGTCAGGGTTGATTGAAGCTTTTCAAGATACAGGGGAGCAACCACGTCATTGCTGACAATCAGCACCTGCTGGCCGCTGATATAAGGCAGCAACAGATTCTCGCGCGTCAACACACCGGATCCGATATAGATAGGGTAACTACGATCCCCGAGTTCAACTGTCAGCGTTTGCATGGTGTCCGGTTCCGGTCAGTAGACTGTTTCAGCTTTCAGCGCCTGGCTCTGGAATGACAGTCAGGTGCTGAAGAATCTCATTGACCACAGCGCGAGGGCCGCGGCGGCTGGTATCTATTGTGATATGGGCTGTTTCTATATAAAACGGCTCTCTGATTTTCATCAATTCGCGAATTCTGGCCTGGGGATCAGCGGTTTGCAGAAGCGGACGATTACGATCTTTACTGGTACGCTCAAATTGCTGCGCCAAGGACGCTTTTAAGTACACTACCGTGCCACGTTCATGCAGATTCTGTCGACTTACGGCGGACAAAATGGCGCCGCCGCCTGTTGCCATGACGATGCCCTCGCGCTGGCTTAGCGCATCAACCATGCGCTCTTCGCGCACGCGGAATCCGGCTTCGCCTTCCACGTCAAAAATCCAGGGGATGTCCGCACCTGTCAGCGCTTCGATTTCACGATCCGAGTCATAAAATGGCTTACCCAAGGCCGCCGCAAGCATGCGCCCAATGGTACTTTTACCAACCCCCATAGGGCCGATCAGAAATACATTGTTGTGCGTAGCCATGACTAAAACCGCCGTCGCCCTGAGCGGGCCTGTTCAAATTCAAGCGCGCAATCTAACCTGTATAGGCTCAAAAACTCAAGTTAAACCCTCAGTCCCGCTGCGCTCGGACCCCGGCTAAGGCGACATAAACTCGTTCTGTGCAAGCACTTCGCTCACAATTTCAGGCGTAATAAAAATCAGCAATTCTGTGCGATGTTGAGTACTGGTTTGACGACGGAACAAACCGCCCAGCAAGGGGAGTTGCCCAAGCCCGGGGGTGACAGCCTCTGCTCGAGTGGATTCCTCGCGAAAAATCCCACCCAGCACCAGCGTCTCTCCATTGTTCACCAACACACTGGTGCTGATGGTATTGGTATTGATTGCCGGCACCTCGCCACTCCCGGATGCTACCGAGTCCTGACGTATGTTCAATCGCATGATGATACGTCCATCTGGCGTAATCAGAGGCGTTACATCCAGCGCCAGCACGGCATCAACAAACTCTGTGGTGGAACCCCCTGCCGTACCTCCTGCCTGAGCTTGATAAGGAATTCGCACACCTGACTGAATGAGCGCAGCCATATTGTCCTGCGTTGTTACCCGGGGCCGGGCGATCAATTCTGCTTCGCCTGCCCGTTCCAGCGCGGCAATTTCCAGGTCAAGCACACGATGATCTCTGACCCCGACAACCCGGGCAATTGACGCTAATTGATGATCGGCAGACAAGCTTAAAAGATTTGAAACCGGCAGGTCGGCCGACACGGGCGGCATTGCCGACGCAGTGACTCCCCAGCGCACTCCGAGTTCGCGACCACTGTCTAATGTTGCGCTGACAATGCGCGCCTCGATGCGCACCTGCTTGACGGGTACGTCTACCACTGTTAGCAGATCCTCAACAGCGCGCAAACTGACCAGGGTATCTCTGACTATCAATGTATTGGTGCGCTGATCCACGCGCACAGAACCGCGTTCAGACAACAAACCGCCACCCGGGTGGGTGTCGCTACCCAGCAACAACTGCAACAAGGCCTGCCCGTCAGCATAATTAAGCTGCATAAACCGGGTCTCCAAGGTGTCCAGCAATTGCTCGCGACTCTTTAGCTCGGCATCTTGCCTCTCTAGATGCTCGGTGGCGGCCACCGCCAGCACACTGCCGCGCAATCGAAAGCCCAATTCGCGACCGAACAACACCATATCAAGCGCCTGCTCAACCGGTAACCGCTCAATATGAAGACTGACTGAACCTGTCAACCCGTCCGCCAACACCAGATTCAAGCCCATTTCGTCAGCGATTACCTGCAGAGCATCGGCAAGGGGCAATTCCACAAAATTCATGGTGAGCAGTGTGTCTGAGGTGTCAGCGGCACCTGGGGACGCAGCAAAAATAAAACACAACAACACTGCTGCAAAACAGCTCTGTCGGTATCTAATTCGAGGTGACACGGTGCAGATGCCCATGATTGTCTCCTCGCAGATACACAAGGTTTTTGCCATCCTTATCAAGAATAAACCCCTTATTGTGTGCGCCTTTTTCTGTGTGCTGGACAAGAACCTGATCGGCAAGCGTTTGGTAACGCAGCAAACGCTGCTCATCAATGTGCGTCCCGGTTGCAACAACCAGGCTCATTGCCAACTCGTATTTTTGGGAATCGGCTATGCGCTGCAGATCGAGATCGCGCAATTCCACATCTGGCACTTCCCGGATCAAACCAGACCAGAAGCTGGCGAGTGTCAACAGCGATACCTGCGCACGCAGCTCAATTGAGAGCCTGCCGCCGATATCCGTCACGCCCGGGCGCACGTGCAGCAAACGGACTTGTGTTGATCGAGCAAGCACCCGCAACAGATCCAGCAGGTAGCTCAGCTCAGGCTTGTCAATTTTGTTTTCGGCAATCACATCTGAATAAAAAGCTGGCTGCTGCAGCATAAGATTTTTCGCCAACAGCCTCTGATTTTCGCTTTGAATACTGAGCAGCGTTTCGTGAGACTCAAGATAGATGGTGTGTTCGGCAACCCTTGCACTGACAGCCAGCCAATACCAGAGTGCCAGCAGAAACAGGGCATTGATAAATGCGAAAATGACAAGCAGCGCTGCACGCTGCAGGACGCTCCATTGACCAATTGCAGACACATCAAACCCGTAGCGGAGATTGCTTGTGGTCACGCGACTCAACAAACTGCCAATGTCGATGAACTGCATCAGCTGTCACCTCTTTCCACGGAAGGGTCTTCAGGCTCTTTAGAAATGACAAATTGATATTTACCATTGGGGGCCAGCTCGATCTGCCGATTTTGCTGTTGTGCCGCAAAGATGTTTTTAAGGTCTCTGATCGCTGCCGCATCATTGGTTTCTCCAAATAACTGCAGTCGATTGTCAGTCCAGGCAACCTGTCTGACATAAACTGTTGTTCCAAGACTTCCCAATTCCCGCATCACGTTTTGCCAATCTGCATTTTGTTGCCAGCGCGTCAGTGTCTCTTGCAACACCGCTGTTTTCGCGAACTCGACTTCGTACTGCTGCTGTAAAAACTGTCGATCAAATTCGGCTTTGATCACCTCGCGCTGTATCGCCGCCAGACGCTGTTGTGCCTGCTCATCGCGCGCATTGTGTGCACTGACGAGCAAGATCGCGACAACAAGCTGACACACAAAAATGCAGACCAGAATCTGCAAGGTCTGGCGTCGACGCTTTTTGTAGAGCGCCTGCCGCCATGGCAATAAATTGATCACCATCGTCGTGGCTCCTGCATGGCGAGCGCGATGGCTGGCGCCATTTCTGCGGTTACGGTCTGCGACAAATCTGTGCCGGGATCCTCAATAGGCCAATCACTGAGCGGGTTTAAAATATGCGCGTCGCGCCCGCAATACTGATTGACCAGATCACCAAGACCAGCAGTCCCGGATCTGCCGCCATAAACAAAGACACGCGACGGCTGTGCCAGCATTTCAGACAACCGATACTGCTGTAGCGCCCTGCGCAAAGTGAGCAGAAACTCCGAGGCATCAAGGCATGCCAACTCATTGTTCCCGAATGAGTGACTGCGAATGTATCCCGGCACCCCGCTACACAGCGCGTACAAACGTATCCCGCTAAAACCGGCATCAATGTATAAATACTGGGCAGCGCCCC
>JAUYSM010000083.1 GCA_030696315.1 Pseudohongiella sp.
GGGGCGCCCGGCGGTGCGCAACTCAACGTCGCGGCTGCGCCGCTCCGGATTCGAACAGTGCTCCCGCTTGATCGGGCGCCCCCTAAAAGGATAGGCGCGGCCTGATTGGTCCGGTGCGGCGCCCCGCTCCCGTTGCTCACGCTGCATTTTGTTGTAGTGGTATCCGCACACGTTTCGGCAAGGTCTGTGCCGCTCGGTCCAGGTGAGCCACCCGGAAACGACTGACATCGCACTCTCTCCTGTTACAGGTACAGAAGCATAAAAGCTATCTCAGCGCTTCTCTACATCGATGGTAACCTCGACTCTGCTATCGGTCGATGCGCTGTCGGTTATGTGGCCGCCGGCAGCCATGTAATGCAGCAAGGCATGCAAATACAAAATCACGCCGTACATTTCCAGGCCCTCTTCAACGGGTGTCCACAGATTATAGGCAAGCGTGTTGAGTTCATCGTTGTAGAGATAGGGTTCTGTGTAAAGCTCAACCCCTATTGCACCGCCAACAAATAACGCGCCGGAGAACATGATCAACACCGCGGTGGGTGTTGGCAGTGTAAACAGAAAGCGAAGATAAGCGACTGCCATCAGCAGAACAGGAATAATGGCGTAAACCGCCCATGACGAATCTACAGCACTATTGAAGCTTTCGTGCAGGCCAGCCATTTCATCCAGTGAAAGCAATAAGAAGCTGTAACCAAGAAACACCCAATAGCGTGCCCACTTGTCTTTTTCTGCTTTCTTTTGATAACCCAAGAGGAGTGTGAAGCCTGAAGCAATTAACAAACCTATGGATGAGTACCAGGTAGGGATATTGTTCTCTTCATCCACATCGAATAATTGCCTTACCAACCAGGGCAGGTCCGAGATTGTATAGTGATAAACCGTCAGTCCAATATGAATGAGTAACAAAACCCCTGCTATCAGGCTGAGCAATGTAATCAATCGTTTTGGATCTATAGCAACCTGGAATGTAGTGATGTCGGTTCTGGTTGTTGTATTCACTTCAGTCTCCCTGCACCACTGGGCGTTCTGTGGCGTTAATTTATATGTCAAGCCTTGCAATGCCATGCAGTTCCGAGTATGCCATAGATTCCCCCAACAGGAATCTATGGGCTATTCATTTATCGCGATAACCTGGATAAAACGGAATCCCCGATGAAGCGTCTGGTTCTTCTGGGAGGCGTGGATATTGACCGGGTCAGGGCTCACTTGCGGTGCATTTTGGGCAAGGAGCTGCAGTGACAGGCTTTGCAAAGTGGACTGCAAAAACGGCTCAGTTGTTACCGGATAGCGCACCGGCTTGCCTGAGAATTTCCTGATAAGCACCAGAACTGCGGTGCTGATTCACATGATCCAGAAACGTGCTGCCATTGCTCAGGCGCACATTGATGTCATGTCCGGCTTCCACAAAAAAAGCTACAAACCGCTCGAACTGCTCCGGCAACATCCCCCGATAGGCTTTTTGCAACAGATGATAATCCGCCGGCACACTCTCCGGCGGCAGCAGCGTCAAAAACGCCTTAATGCGCTCATCGCTCCACTCTTCATTGCGCACTGCAGGCTGTGTGCGTTCCTTGCCAACTTTTTTATCTTCAATCATGGTGACTAATCTGCCTTCAATTTGTTGCGCAGCAGCTCATTAAGCTGTGCCGGGTTAGCTTTGCCTTTGGAAATCTTCATGGCCTGGCCAACAAAAAATCCGAATACAGCGTCTTTGCCTGCACGATATTGTGCAACCTGATCCGGGTTGGCGGCGATTACGTCATCAACCAGTTTCTCGATGGCACCAGAGTCGGTAACCTGTTTCAGTCCGCGTGACTCGATGATCTGGTCGACATTGGTTTCGCCGTCGGCGAGTGCCTCAAACACGGTCTTGGCAAGTTTGCCGGAAATCGTGTTGTCTTTAATGCGGGCGATCATGGTGCCGAGTTGTTCTGGTTTGATCGGTGATTCGCTGATCGATAAATCACTTTTATTCAGCAGGCCCAGCAGATCTACCGTGACCCAGTTGGCAGACAGCTTGGCATCGCCGCACAGTGTGACTACGGCTTCAAAATAGTCAGCCATGGCGCGGTCGCTGGTCAGAACGTCAGCGTCATACGCGCTCAACGCGTATCCGGATACAAAGCGCGCGCAGCGTGCTGCCGGCAGTTCGGGCAGCGTTGCACGGACTGCAGCGATGTATTCGTCGTCGATAATGACGGGCAGAAGATCAGGCTCCGGGAAGTAGCGATAATCGTTTGCTACTTCTTTGCTGCGCATCGAGCGTGTTTCATCTTTATCCGAGTCATACAAACGCGTTTCTTGCACAACGCGGCCACCGTCCTCAATCAATTCGATCTGGCGCTGTACTTCGTAATTGATCGCTTTTTCAACAAATTTGAAGGAGTTGACGTTTTTGATTTCAGTACGGGTGCCAAACTCGGTTGCGCCTTTTTTGCGAACGGAGACGTTGGCATCACAGCGCATGGATCCCTGCGACATGTTGCCGTCAGAGATGCCAAGATACAGAATGATGGAGTGCAACTTTTTCAGATAAGCCACGGCTTCTTTGGCGTTACGCAAATCCGGGTCGGAGACAATTTCCAGCAAGGGTGTGCCTGCACGGTTGAGGTCAATGCCGGACATGCCCTGAAAATCTTCATGCAAGGATTTGCCCGCGTCTTCTTCAATGTGCGCACGCGTAATGCCGATGGTTTTTTCGCTGCCATTTTCCAGTTGAATCTTCAGTGAACCGCGGCCCACTGTCGGAAATTCAAGCTGAGTGATCTGATAACCTTTGGGCAGATCCGGATAAAAATAGTTTTTGCGATCAAACACGGAGCGTTTGCCAATTTCTGCATCGACTGCCAGTCCGAAACTGACCGCCATGCGCAGTACTTCTTCGTTCATCACCGGTAGTGTGCCCGGTAATGCCAGATCGTAAATACTGGCTTGTGTATTGGGCTCAGCACCAAATGCGGTTGCGCTGCCCGAGAACAGTTTGCTGTTGGTCGCCAGCTGGACGTGTACTTCCAGTCCTATCACAGTTTCCCAGCTCATGATTTATACCTCCGGTCGCTGTGTGTGCCAGTCCGTGTTTTTCTGGAACTGGTGAGCCACATTCAGCAGACGCGACTCTGACAGTGAAGGGCCAACCAGCTGCATGCCGATTGGCAGACCGTTTAACATGCCTGCCGGCAATGACATACCCGGCAAACCCGCCAGGTTCACGGCGATGGTGTAGATGTCTTCCAGATACATGGTCACCGGGTCGCTGACCTTTTCACCCAATTTAAAGGCGGTGTGTGGCGATGTTGGTCCAAGGATCAGGTCTACCTCGTTAAATGCCAGATCAAAATCCTGCTTGATCAGGCGGCGAATTTTTTGTGCCTTGATGTAGTAGGCATCGTAATAGCCCGCAGACAAGGCGTAGGTGCCTACCATGATGCGACGTTTCACTTCATCTCCAAAGCCTTCGCCGCGGCTGCGTTTGTAGAGATCGTCAAGGTTTGCAGGGTTTGCACAGCGATAACCAAAGCGGACACCGTCAAAACGTGACAGGTTGGCTGAGGCTTCAGCCGGCGCAATCACGTAGTAGGCGGGGACGGACAAGTAATTATTCGGCAGCGTCACTTCTTTAAATGTGGCACCGAGTAGTTCCAGCTGGCGAATGGCCTCCTGAAGAATGGCCTGCACCGCCGGGTTAAGATCTTTGGTGAAATGCTCGCGCGGTAAACCGATACGCAAGCCGCTCAACGGTTGATTCAATTGTGCCGTGAAATCCTCAAACGGCAGCTCAAGGCAGGTTGAATCGCGCAGATCAGTGCCTGCAATGGCATTCATCATCAACGCGGCATCTTCGGCGCTGTGGGTCAGCGGGCCAGCCTGATCAAGGCTGGAGGCAAAGGCAATCATTCCCCAGCGCGACACGCGTCCATAGGTTGGCTTCAAACCAGTGAGGCCACAAAAAGACGCAGGTTGACGAATCGATCCGCCAGTATCCGTGCCTGTCGCCATCGCGCACAGGCTGGCAGCAACTGCGGCTGCTGAACCGCCTGAGGACCCGCCAGGAACCCGTGCCTGATCCCAAGGGTTGCGTACCGGACCAAACCAGCTGGTCTCGTTGGATGAACCCATGGCAAATTCATCCATGTTGGTTTTACCCAACATGATGGCGCCGGCTTGCTCCAGACGCTCAACAACACAGGCATCGTATGGCGCAATGAAGTTGTGCAGCATGTGTGAGCCACATGCGGTCAACACACCGCGCGTGCAGAATATATCCTTGTGCGCAATCGGAATGCCGGTAAGCGGACCCGCATTGCCTTGTGCACGCCGGGCATCGGCAGCGTCTGCTTGCGCCAGTGCCTGCTCGGCTGTAATGGTGACATAGGCATTCAGTGCGGGATTCAACTGATGAATGCGGTCCAGATAAGCTTGTGTCAGCTCCCTGGCAGAGACCTCTTTCCGAGTCAGCGCGCCCGCCAACTCAGCTACGGTTTTGCTCAACATATGCGCTTGATTCCTTGCCTGATCCGGGTTGAGGATCGATGGTATGTTCAAAACTTATTCAATTACCCGTGGTACCAGATACAGGCCATCCTGGGTTGCGGGGGCAATGGTCTGATAGTAGTCACGCTGATTGCGCTCGGTAACCTGATCAGCCCGCAGCCGTTGCCCGGCATCAAATGGATGTGCCATCGCGCTCACAGCAGAGGTATCCACCGACTGCATCTGGTCGATCATTCCAAGAATGTTCGAAATGCGCTGAGCAACTTCTGTAATGTCAGTGTCATTAATCTGCAACCTGGCGAGGTGCGCAATTTTTTCCACATCGTTCTTATCTAAAGCCATTCAAGGGCTCCCGGAGTATGCAATAATGCCGGCCCTGACAGAGATCAAATTGGGCTCTGTGCCGGATTGTTTTTGATGCTTGCCCTAACAGATAAGCGTTGTTAGAGTGCGTATCCAATAGCTGCGAAAGCCATGATTATACGGGATTATGGCTGGTTAGAGGCAACAGTTTCCTTCCAGGTTTACGATCGTTCCCTGCCACATCAGCGAAAATACAGTCAGTCACTGAACGACCAGTCGAACTCTGGCATATCAGGCGTCAGCAAAATATTTGCCAGCCGCCGATCTGCCGGGGGGAACTGTCACAAGAATTATTTGTCTGCATCTCATGGCGGACGCGGTGATCCGCCGGTCGGATCGCTTACGATTGATAAGGTAGCAGGAATTCAATGTTCAAAAAAATCAGAGGAATGTTCTCAAACGATCTGGCCATCGATTTGGGCACGGCCAATACCCTGATCTATGTCAGGGGTGTTGGAATTGTATTGAATGAGCCGTCTGTGGTGGCAATCCGCAGCCATAACGGACAAAAAACTGTGACTGCCGTCGGGGCCGACGCCAAACGCATGTTAGGTCGTACCCCCGGCAACATCACCGCCATCAGGCCCATGAAAGACGGTGTAATCGCCGACTTCCAGGTTACCGAGAAAATGTTGCAGCACTTTATCAGCAAAGTGCACGAAAACAGTTTTTTCCCGCCCAGTCCGCGAGTGCTGGTGTGTGTGCCGTGCAAATCAACTCAGGTTGAGCGGCGTGCCATTCGTGAATCGGTGATCAGTGCCGGTGCACGCGAAGTACGTTTGATCGAAGAGCCAATGGCGGCTGCTATAGGCGCAGGACTGCCGGTTGAGAAACCCAGTGGTTCCATGGTGGTAGATATTGGTGGTGGCACAACAGAAATTGCCATCATCTCCTTGAACGGCATCGTATACGCGGAATCTGTGCGTATTGGCGGTGACCGTTTTGATGAGGCGATCATTACGCACGTTCGCCGTAACTATGGCAGTCTGATCGGGGATGCCACAGCAGAACGCATCAAGAAGGAAATTGGTTGCGCCTACCCATCCGAAGGTGTTTTGCGCGAGATCGATGTGCGCGGTCGCAATCTGGCCGAAGGCGTACCGCGAAGTTTTACCCTGAACAGCGACGAAATATTGGAAGCGCTGCAAGAGCCTCTTTCGGCCATTGTGCAGGCTGTTAAAAGTGCGCTGGAACAATCGCCCCCCGAACTTGCTTCAGACATTGCCGAAAGTGGTATGGTGTTGACGGGTGGCGGTGCTTTGCTCAAAGATCTGGACAAGCTTTTGTCCGTAGAGACCGGTCTGCCGGTCATTGTCGCCGATGATCCATTAACCTGTGTTGCCCGTGGTGGTGGCAAGGCCATGGAATTAATGGATTTAAACGAGATGGATGCGCTGACCCTGGAGTAATTCCGGATAGCCTGAGGTTCTGATATTAAAACCTTATTCATCAAAGGGGTGTCGCTCGAATACCGGCTGGTGGCCTTTCTGGCACTGGCCCTGTCGCTTATGTATGCAGATAATCGTTATGAGTATCTGGATCGTGTGCGATTCTCCGTAGCCTACCTCACCACTCCAGTGTATTGGCTGGCAGATATTCCTACGCGTATCTCTTTCTGGATTGATGATGTTTTTGTGTCGCAGCGTGATCTGATAGAGGAGAACACGCAGCTTCGACAGCAGTTGCTCTTTGCACAACGTGAATTGCAGCTGCTGGCTGGTCTTGCCAGCGAAAACAGTCGTCTGCGTGAATTACAGGAAGCATCCCAGGCCGTTCAGGGCCGTGTCATGACTGCGGAAATTATCAACGTTTCCAATGACCCAGGTTCCCGACGGGTGCTGATTAACCGCGGCGCGCACGATGGTGTGGTTGATGGACAGGCTTTATTGGATGCCCATGGTTTGATGGGGCAGGTGGTCGAAGTGTTGCCGTTTACCAGCTGGGTTCTGTTGATTACGGATTCTCGGCACGGCACGCCGGTTCAGGTTAATCGCAATGGGGAAAGGACCATTGCGCGCGGCAGTCGAGGTGATGCGCCGGGATTAGAGTTGGAATTTGTACCTGATACGGCGGATATAGTAGTGGGCGATCTGTTGGTCAGTTCTGGTTTAGGGCAGCGCTTCCCTAAAGACTATCCGGTTGCTGAAGTGACCAGTGTTGTTCATGATCCGGGCCAGCCATTTGCGTTGATCAGAGCGCGGCCCTTGGCGCAAATGGACAGGACCCGTCATGTCATGCTGGTTGTGCCAGATGATGAAGCTATTGTAGGCCCGCCGATGATGTTTGACGTGGATACTGTTGTGGTTCCGGAGTTGCCTGCTGCGGCGATAACCGAAGAAGTGGTGTCTGAGCCTGTAACGTCGCCACCAACAGCCCCGGGAGTGATTGAATGACCCCAAAATCAAATGGTATCTGGGTCATCCTGTTGAGTTTCCTGGTGGCTTATCTGCTGGCGATTGTGCCTTTTCCAGACTGGGCCATGCATTATCGGCCACAATGGGTCATGTTAGTGCTTATCTATTGGGTGATGGCCCTGCCTTATCGCGTGGGCATCGGCTCGGCATGGATGGCAGGCATATTTACCGATATTCTTGAAGGCTCCATGCTTGGTATCCACGCATTCACCTTTGCAGTATTGGCCTACATTACCTTGAGTCTGCACCAGCGGGTGCGCCTGTTTTCGTCCTGGCAGCAAAGCGGGATTATTCTGGCGCTGGTTGGTTTGGTGATGACCGGTACTTATTGGATCAAAGTCATGACAGGCGAAACCGCCCAGGGCAGCATGCTGTTCTTGCTGGGAGCATTATCCAGTGCGTTTGTGTGGCCCTGGCTTTTCCTGTTGCTCCGTCAATTGCGGCGTGGTTTTGATGTGCATTGATCCTTGCAGGTGACCTTCATGACTGTAACACCCGCTTCGTTGATCCTCGCTTCGGCTTCTCCCCGCAGACGTGAATTGTTGACACAAATCGGTGTCAGTTTTGAGCTGATTGTTCATGACATCGATGAGAGTGTGCTGCCGGGCGAATTGCCCTTGGACTATGTCTGTCGACTGGCCAGAGCCAAGGCCATGGCAGTGGCGCAAAACCAGACCGGCATCAACGGTCGTCCGGTGTTGGGTGCCGATACGATTGTAGTGATTGATGATCAGGTGCTTGGGAAACCACGCGATGAGCAGGATGCCCACCGCATGTTGAGTCTGCTGTCTGGACGTCAGCACGAAGTCATGTCAGCCGTTTGTATATGCCAGGGTGAAAAGTCAGCCCTTGAGCTGTCTCGCACCAAAGTAGACTTCAAAACTTTGTCATCTGCCGAGATCCGCAGCTACTGGCTCAGCGGCGAACCCACCGGAAAGGCCGGGGCCTATGCGGTACAAGGTTTGGGCGCTTTATTTATTGAGTCTTTGCAGGGTAGTTACAGTGGTGTGGTGGGTTTACCCATTTTCGAAACAGCCCGACTACTGCAGTCATTTGGAATAACAACCGCATTGGACAGGAGTGGATTGATTGAGTGAAGAAATCCTGATCAATGTGACACCTCGCGAAACCAGGCTGGCGCTCATCGAGAACGGCCTGCTGCAAGAGATTTATCTGGAACGGCGCAGTCGCAGCGGCTATGTCGGCGACATTTATCTGGGCAAAGTTGTCCGCGTCATGCCAGGCATGGAAGCCGCCTTTGTCGATATCGGGCTTGAGCGTGCGGCTTTTTTACACAGCGCTGATATTGCGCCAATTGGTGCCGACGGCCTTGAGGTGCGCGAAACAGAAGCGATTGATATCACAACCTTATTACGAGAAGGTCAGCTGATTGTTGTTCAGGTCGCTAAAGATCCCATAGGCTCCAAAGGCGCTCGACTCACCACCCATTTAACCCTGCCCTCGCGGCATCTGGTGTATCTGCCGCGCAATCTGCATATTGGTATTTCGCAGCGTCTGGAAAATGAGGACGAGCGCAATCGCTTGCAAACCTTATTGGAACAGTGCCTGATCGCAGAATCCATGCAGGATCGCGGCGGATTTATCATCCGTACGGCAGCAGAAGGCGCCAGCGAGACCGAGTTACTTGAAGATATCCGGTTTTTACGCAAGTTATGGGCGGCCGTGGAGCGCAGAATTGGCAAGAGCAAAGAGATCCGGGTGTTGTACCGGGATCTGCCACTGTATCTGCGGGCAGTGCGGGATCTGATCACTCCAGGCATTGAAAAAATCCGGGTGGATACGCAAGAAGCCTTCGAAGAAATCTCCGGTTTTATCCAGGACTTTATCCCCGATTTTCGCGACCGACTCGAGTTGTATGCTGGTGAACGCCCCATATTTGACCTGTACGGCATTGATGATGAGATCGACAAAGCGCTGGGACGTCAGGTGAAGTTGAAGTCAGGCGGTGATCTGATCATTGACCAGACCGAAGCCATGACCACTATTGATGTGAATACAGGTGCCTTTCTCGGCACTAAAAGTCATGCCGAAACGGTCCTTAAAACCAATCTGGAAGCGGCCACTGCGATTGCCCGTCAATTGCGCATTCGAAATCTCGGCGGCATTATCATTCTGGACTTTATTGATATGGAGGATCCGGAACATCAGCGACAAGTGCTGCGTACCCTGACTAAAGCGCTTGAAAAGGATCATGCCCGTACCATGGTCACCGCGATTTCCGAGTTAGGCCTGGTGGAAATGACCCGCAAGCGCACCCGTGAAAGTCTTGGGCAGATTTTGTGCAGTACCTGCCCTGTGTGTGAAGGTCGGGCCCGTCTAAAGACGCCAGAAACAATTTGTTATGAAATATTTCGGGAGATCGTCCGCGTTGCACGTGTGTATGAAAATGATGAGTTGATGGTATTGGCCTCGCAGGTGGTTGTAGACCGTCTGTTGGACGAGGAATCAAGCACTCTGGCGGATCTGGAAGTGCTGACGGGCAAAACTATCCGGTTTCAAGTAGAACCTATGTATACTCAAGAGCAATATGATGTTGTTCTGTTTTAACAGGCACTTATGATTCTGCGGAAATTGCGGGCGTTGTTTGCACTGCTGCTGCGTGCATCGATCACACTGCTGATGATATCGCTGGTGTGCCTTGCGCTGTATGTCAGTATCGGCCGCCAAATGACGCCGCAAGTGGCAGAATACAAAAACTGGATTGAGCAACGACTCAGTGCTGAAATGGGGATGCCGGTCAGCATCGGCAGCGTCAGTGGTGAATGGTTGCAGTTTGCGCCACGCTTTATTCTGGAAGATGTTCGTCTTGGTGAGCCAGCTGCGTTGTCATTGCAGCGCGTATCGCTTTCGCCTGCTATTCAGGAGAGTGTGCAACAACGCCGGCTGGTAATAGCCAACACCTCCATCGACTCCCTGGTATTAAGTTTCCAGCAACACACAAATGGCGCTTGGCAGCTCTCCGGCTTTGAAGGCGGCGCACAAGCACCCGATATGGAGCTGGTTTTCCAGTTGCTTACCCGGCTGTCGCGTTTTTCTCTGAGCGAAACCACCCTCGATTTTACGGATCTTGCCGGCGTAAGCAGCAGGCTGGATCTGTTGCAGCTGGATTTCCAGAGTCAACTCGGTGCTCACCTGTTGAGCGCACGCGCGCATGTGGCGGATTCTGAGGACACGCTCAACCTGGCAGCGTCCTTGAGTGGCAGCAGTCTTGCACAATTGCAAGGGCAGCTCTATCTGAACCTGCCGCTGGCCGACTATGGATTTTTTGTGCCGCCACTTTCCAGCATCATCAGCAATGAGGCAAGCAACCTTGACGGTTTGGATCTGCAGTCCGCTGAGCTGCAGGGGCAGGTATGGGCAGACATTTCGCAGGGGCAGCTGACCAATCTGGTGCTCAGTGCCCAGGGAGACATGGTGCTGGCATCCGCTCAGGTCGAACAGACATTACAATTGAATACCCTTAAAGTACCCGGGATTTACCTGTCACACACGCTGGATTCAGATCATTGGCAAGTTTATGCGGATGATGTGTATTTTGAGCTGGATGGTCTGCAATGGCCGACCGGCGATATTTCCTTCACGTATCAACAAGGTGCCCGACTTCAATTGCATGCAGATGCTGTTGAGCTGGGCATGGTTTCCAGAATTGTGCAGAACTTGCCACTCGATGAACGAGTGAACAACGAAGTCACAGGGTTCAACCCGCGTGGTCGTTTGCTCAACCTCACCATGCAAGCTGACTACAACGAAGGGGGATTGTCGAAGGCCAGTCTTGCGACCAATATCGAAGAAGGCGCGCTCAGTGCGTATCGGGGTGCTCCTTCTTTTTGGGGCGTAGGTGGTTATGCCGAAATCGGGTTTGATGCCTCTACAGGACTGGGTGAAGGCTTTTTGGAAGTCGACAGCTCCGATGTATCTATGCATATCCCAAGACTTTTTGATCAGATCTGGGACTACGGACATGTCAACGGCAGGGTTGGTTTCAGAATGCAGACCGGCCCTGATGCCAGCATAAAACTGGTCAGCGGCATCGTGGTTGCTGAGTCGGATATTGTGACGGCGCACGGCCAGTTCGCAACCCATATTCAGTTGGGCGAGAACCGGTTTATCGATCTCGAACTTAAACTGGGCGCATTAAAAGCTGACGTCAGTCGCAAGACACCTTACCTGCCCATGGCGGCAACCGCGCCCAGATCCGCACAACCGGCACTGAATTGGGTGGAGCAAGCCGTGCAGCAAGGCGAAGGTGCGGGCAGTGGTTTGATTTTCAGGGGCAGAGTCCAACGCGGGGCGTTGCCCGTTGAACGCTCGCTGCAAATGTTTTTTAACGTTGTGGATGGCACGTTGAAGTTTGATCCCGCCTGGCCCCCGCTGGAAGAGCTGGACGGGTTTGTATTGATCAGTGAAAACAACGTGGATATTTCCGCGAAGGCGGGCAGCACACTGGGTATCAAACTTGATTCCAGCCAGGGGATCCTGCGTCCGAATCCGAGCGGTGGTAGTTGGCTCAGTGTCACAGGTAAAGGCAGAGGCAGCGCCGCTCAGGGCTTGCAGTATCTTCAGCAAACACCGGTTACAGCAGATATCGGGCAAACATTTTCACAATGGCAGGCTGAGGGTGATACCGATATTGCGCTTGCCTTGAATATCCCTTTGAATGTGGCCGGCGCACGCACTGATATAGCGCTGGATTTTTCATTCAAGGACAACCGGCTATACATACCGGATTACCAGCTGCAGTTGGAGGCAATATCCGGAACATTGTCGTATACAAATGAAAATGGAATACACGGTGATGGCTTGCAAGCGACGGTCATGGGGGAGCCCATTGAAGCCCAGCTACGCTCGGCCGGTTTGCTGATGGCTGACCAATCACTCAGTCAGACTGAACGCGCGACAGAGTTGACATGGTCGGGCTCTACCGAAATCGGGTCATTGACGGCATGGCCAGGGTTGCCGGCTGCCGTGCGGCCATTGTTATCGCAATTCGAGGGTAAGCTCGCTTATCAGGCAGGCATCAAGCTCCCTCTGATATCCGGTTCTTTGCCTTCAAACAAATTCCCTTCATTAAGTATCAAAACAGATATGGCAGGTGTTGAGTCCAGGCTGCCAGCGCCCTTCAGCAAATCGGCTGAGCAAGTCAGTGCGCTGACCATTGACCTTGATTTCAAACCTGCAGGACCCGCTCTGGATCTGCGTTGGCAAGATGTCACTCAGGTGAACCTGGAGTTTGCAGAGGGATTGCCAGCTAACGGATTGATCTATCTGGGGCCGGTCGGAGATGGCTTGCGTGTTCGACGCTTGAATCCCTCTGCCGGGGGCATTGAGTTACTGGGAACGGTTGCGCATATCGATTATTCGCAATGGCAACAAACGCTGGTTGATATGTTCCCGCAAACATCGGTAACAAACCCTTTGGCGCCCGGCAACAGTGGCAGAAATCTTGATTGGCTGTCGGCGATACAAGGCACTGCAGAACTGGCCGTAGGTCAGCTGACAGTGGCCGGAGAAGCGTTTGATCAGCTCAATCTCAGTTTGCGCCGGGATTTGGATGCCTGGGTGTTAGCGGTACAAGGGGAAGATGTGCGCGGTACGCTGGCCTACCCTTTGGCGGGAAATTCCCCTTGGCAGGTTAATCTTGACTATCTGCACCTTGGTGAAGCTCCGCCAGAAGTACCCATCGAGGAACCCTTGGTGGAGCCCCCGCAAATCGATACCTTGGTGGCCGGTGCTGAGGACCTGACGAGTGGTGAGCAAGCTTTACAAGATCTGGAAGATCTTCCCAGTGTGGAATTTGAATTGCCAAGAGAAGACCCATTGCGTGCGCTAGACCCCAGAACTTTCCCATCCATGCAGCTAACTTTGGGCCAATTTACGCTCAACGGCGCTGACTTTGGTCAGTGGCGTTTTGGCTTGTCATCTGATGGCAGCGGGGCCGTGTTCAGAGATCTGCAGGTGATTGCGCGAGGTCTTTCGATAGGAAACGAGGCGGCACCTGCTGAGTTCCGTTGGATTTATGACGGCCAAAATCATCGCAGTGTGCTCAACGGTCAGTTGACCGCGACGGATCTGGCACCCGTTTTAAGTGCGTACGGATACGCACCCAGTTTACAAAGCACCTCAGCTGTATTTGATTCGCGCTTGCATTGGGATGGCAGCCCGGCGTTTTTCTCGGCTCTGGGCTTGAGCGGAGACTTGGAAATTAATGTAAAGTCCGGCCGTTTCCAGCAAAGAGCCGGTGTCGCTAACAGTGCATTACGCTTGATCAGCATTATCAACTTCGATGCAGTTATCAGGCGTCTGCGCTTCAGTGATGACTTTTTGAGATCAGGTCTGTCCTACGATGAAATTAGTGGGCAGGTGAATCTGAGCAATGGCATTGTCACCATCAAAGATCGCTTGCAGATCATTGGCCCGGCGAGTTTGTTTCAGGTGTCGGGGACCCTCGATCTGGCGCAGCAGACTATTGATGCCAATTTGTATATAACGCTGCCGGTGAGTGAAAATATCCCTTGGCTGAGCGGGCTGGCCGTTTTGAATAATCTGATCAACTGGCAACTCGCCGTCGGGGTTTTTTTGTTTGATCAGATATTCGGTGAGCAAGTGGACAATTTAACCAGCGCCCAGTACACCCTGAAAGGTCCGTGGGATGGCGTGCAGCCGGTGCTTTATCAGGTTTTTGACAGTGGTAGCTGATTAAACATGATGATCCGGATCGCACTCAGTGACGGACTACGGGGGGAAACGCAGTGTCTTTAAAAAATTGCAGGCTTGCCGCGGTACAAATGGTCAGTAGTGCGGATATTCATCACAACATGGCGACTGCCGAGCGTTTGATGGTTGAGGCTGCTGAAAAAGGCGCAAAACTGATTGTATTACCAGAGAATTTTGCTGTGCTTGATGGCGGTCCTCAGGCCAGATTTGCTGAACGTGAAGGCGACCTGAGCGCACCGCTGCAAGGCATGTTATCGCGGGTTGCCCGCGAGCATGCTGTATGGATTGTTGCAGGTACCATTCCCTTGATAACCCGCCCACAGCAGGCAGGTTTGTCTGCGACTGTATTAACGGATGGCCGAGTGCGGCCAGCGTCCCTGGTGTTTAATGCTGACGGTGCCATCGTTGCACGTTACGACAAAATGCATCTTTTTGATGTACAGGTCAGTGATAAGCAGGCTCGTTACGCTGAATCTGACAGTTTTGAGGCGGGTGATGCCCCGGTTATTGTTGATACGGATGCCGGACGGCTGGGACTTTCGATTTGTTACGACATCCGCTTTCCTGAACTGTATCGCTACTATTTCTCTAAACGAGTGGATTTGGTGACCGTGCCGTCAGCGTTTACGCGTGTCACGGGTGAAGCGCACTGGGAAGTATTGCTGCGCGCCCGTGCGATCGAAAATCAATGTTATGTCATTGGCGCCGGGCAGGGCGGTGTGCACAACGAACGCAGAGAAACCTTTGGGCATTCCATGATTGTTGATCCTTGGGGCCGTGTATTGGATGTGCTTGAACGCGGCGAAGGCATTGTGATCGCTGACATGGATCACGACGCACTGGCGGCCATTCGTCAGCGTATGCCTGTTTTTGAACATCGCCGTCTTGGCACAGCAATCGAGTAAGTGGGAGTTTGATATATGGATAAAGGACTGTTGACCAATCTCTCAGCCGCAGGATTTGTGCTGGCTGGCTGGTTATTACCGGAGCCCGCTTCTGCCTGGGTGATGAGTGCAGGATTATTTGCTTTGTCCGGGTCGTTGACCAATTCGCTGGCAATTCACATGTTGTTTGAGAAGGTGCCAGGATTTTACGGTTCTGGTGTCATTGCGCTGCATTTTGAGGAATTCAAGCGTGGCATCCGTGAAATGATCATGCAGCAGTTTTTCAGCGCAGAAACCATCGACCGGTTCTTTGATGCCCAAACCATGATGCACAGCGGCATAAACAAGCTGTTACCTTCATTGGTGGATGAACTGGATCTGGATCGTGCGTTTGATTCCCTGGTAGAGGGCATCATGCAGTCATCGATGGGCGGCATGCTGGGCATGGTTGGCGGCGCGAGAGCTTTAGCAGGATTACGTGAACCATTTAACGAGCGCATGCGTAGTTACCTGTACGAGATGGTGGAATCCGATGAATTCCAGCAGCGCTTCACTCAGCGTTTGTCTGAAGCGACGCACAGTGATGCAGTGGTTGCCCGGATCGAAGATCTGGTTGAGCGACGTTTACAAGAACTGACCCCTGACCAGGTCCGTCTCATCGTGCAAAAAATGATTCGGCAGCACTTGGGTTGGCTGGTGGTCTGGGGAGGAGTCATCGGTGGTTTGATGGGCATTGTTTTTGCCGCCCTGAGTTATTTATGAACGTTAAGTCGTGTTTATTGACATAAACGCTGGTAAACGCAGTTGTGGTCCCTGATTTTGTGGCATTTTGTATCATTTGACCTTGAAAGTTGTCTCAATGGTCTAGAATCGGATGTATCCCACTGCTGCATATATAAATTTTAAAAAGACAGCTGTGAATACCCGTTTTTGTTTTAAATCCATTCAATAAAGAGCGTGTGAATAATTATGGCAAGACCCGTAGAGTTTGTTTACGAAGATGTACTGACCAATGCCATGGAACAATTCTGGCGAGAAGGTTTCGAAGCCAGCTCAGTGCAAAAATTGTTGGATGTCACCGGTATCAATCGCGGTACGCTATACAACTCGTTTGGCGACAAGGATGCATTTTTTAAGTCATGCCTTGAACACTACAGCAAACTGGTTGATGGTGAGCTGGCAGCCAGTTTGAACAATGAGCAATTGTCTACCTGGGCAGCGATCAGTAAGTACTTTGACATCACAGTTGTTGGTACCAGTAACAAACGTCGTAGCATGGGTTGTCTGATTGTTAATTCGTTCTGTGAAAGTATCAACTACGACAAAGAAATCCAGAAATTGCTGAAAAATTATTACAGTGTTATCCGCAAAGCCTTGCTCAAGCGTCTGAAAGATGCCGAAAAGGCAGGTGAGTTGGCAAACGGCCTGAGCGCAGAACTGGCAGCAGACCTGCTGCTGAACTTACTGAGCGGCCTGCGTGTTCATTCTCGCGAAGGGAAAACTGGTAAACAGCTGGCTGAAGTCGTCGCCTTCACACTGAAATCAGTGCAGTCTTAAGCACTCAGATATCCCCAGAATTGCAGGTAACGCTGCTGTTGAAAAAAAGCCGGTCCAGGCAGGGTACTGTGGCCGGCTTTTTTGTGTGTCATAAAGCCTTCAACCCGGAAATTTTAATCAAGCTGCATTCCGGCTGTTGTGATGGAACATTATTCGGGTATACTTGGGTTCAGGTGGCGTGTATTGCATACCTAATCAAATATTGACAATCAAGTGGTAGATAATAATGAAAAAGCTGGGTGGCAGTAGAAAAAAGGATGAAGGCAACATTGACCTGACCCCAATGCTGGACGTGGTATTCATTCTTTTGATCTTCTTTGTTGTGACTGCAACGTTCCTGTCAGAACAGGCGATTGATGCGGCCAGCAACGAGAACAATGACCAACCTCCGCCCGAGCAGGATGATGAAAAGCGAAATATCCTGATTGAGATCAGCCAGAACAACGAAATCACCTTGAACGGCGAACCACGCGCGATTCTCGAAAGTCAGCTGCGTGCAAACATTGACCGCCTGAAAGCCGAAAACCCCGCAGCGTCTGTGATCATTCGTCCAAACGTGCGCTCAAACGTCAATACGCTAGTCATGATCATGGATGCAGCGCGCCAGGCCGGTATCTCCGCGATTTCTATCGTAGAGCCCTGATTCAGGTCTGGATACATTGCTCGACACCCAAAACGCACCTGATGGTGCGTTTTGCATTTCAGGGGCTTTTTCAGGGACTTTTTCAGGGACTACAGGAATTGTTTGTCATGCAGGCAGTCGCTGAACAACAGAGAACACTCTGGTTTGATTACGACCAAGGCAGTCTGAAGGTTATTGACCAGACTCAATTGCCGTTTCAGTGCTCAGTGTTGACCTTGAATACGCTGGCAGAGGCCGCCGATGCTATTGTTTCCATGAAAGTGCGTGGCGCGCCATTGATTGGAATTACAGCAGCGTTTGGGGTGTATCTATCATTGCGAGCGGATGCCAATTCGCTGACATTGGCCTGTGAGCAATTGATCAAAACGCGTCCCACGGCGGTCAATTTGCGCTGGGCCCTGATGCGGATGCACACCACGTTGGAACATGTGGCTGGGCCGCTGCGCGCGCAGCATGCCTTGTTGCATGCGCAGCAGTTACTGGACGAAGATAGTGCAGCCTGCAGTGCGATTGGAGAGCACGGTTTGAAGTTGCTGCAAGTTATTTTTCAGCAAAAGCAGGCCCAACAAGGCGCCGGAGCAGTGCTGAATGTGCTGACACACTGCAACGCCGGCTGGCTGGCTACCGGCGCTTGGGGCACAGCCCTGGCACCGGTCTACAAGGCTAAACTTGCCGGCCTGCCGGTGCATGTGTGGGTAGATGAAACGCGGCCACGAAATCAGGGCGCCTCGCTCACGGCATGGGAGCTTGGGCGCAGCCAGATTGCTCACACGCTGGTCGTGGATAATGCGGGGGGGCACTTGATGCAGCATGGGCTGGTTGATGTGTGCCTGGTGGGCAGCGATCGAACCACTGCGTCAGGTGATGTCTGTAATAAAATTGGTACTTACCTTAAAGCACTTGCCGCGCACGATAACGGCATTCCCTTTTATGCAGCGCTACCCCTGTCGACAGTAGATTTTTCGAGTTTTGATGGTATCAGCGAGATACCCATCGAAGAGCGTTCAGCTGACGAGGTGACACACGTTCAAGGGCGCGATCGTGAAGGCGTCATCAGGCAGGTTCAAGTGTCTGCACCCGGCACACCGGTCAGCAATTTTGGGTTCGATGTTACGCCCGCCCGACTTGTCACCGGTATCATTACCGAACTGGGCGTGTTTCCAGCCACGCCAGCCGGTTTGAGCAGTTTGCGGGCGCTTAGCCCGGCGGCCAGCTCAGGTGTCGACCACTGAGCACATGCACGTGTATATGAAAAACTGTCTGGCCACCGTGTTCGCCCGTATTGATAACGACGCGGTAACCATCGTCAGCAAAACCTTGTTGATCAGCGACGTGTCTGGCCGTCAGTAACAGTTCGCCAAGTAGGGCTTGATCGTCAGGCGAAGCGTCATTCAGGCTGTGCAAGTGTTTTCTGGGAATGACCAGAATATGCTGTGGTGCCGCTGGATTGATGTCACGGAAGGCGTAAACATTGTTGTTGCTGTAGACTTCGGTGGATGGAATTTCGCCGGCCGCTATGCGGCAGAACAGACATTGGCTTGTCATCGATTGATCTCCTGCTTAGACTGGCTACACGGCATGCAGCCGCGGAGAAACATAACATGTTGTTTGTGCAAATTCATCGGCGAATATTGGCGTTATCGCTCACCTTGGCTTGCCTGTTGCCGGCGCCCGCAATCCTGGCCCAGACAAGTGCAGATGAATTGCCCGTTTATGATTACCGGGTGATCAAGACTTACCCGCACAATCCTCAGTTTTTTACACAAGGCCTGCTGTTTCATAACGGTGTACTTTATGAAGGCACGGGCAGAAACGGCCAGTCGGCTTTGATGCAGCTGGATCTTGAAACAGGCAAGGTCCTCAGCAGCCGCCCCCTGGCATCCCGCTATTTTGGAGAGGGTATAGCGGTTGCCAATGGGCAGATCTTCCAGCTTACCTGGCGCGAGAATATGGTGTTTGTGTATGAACCTGACACACTGGCCCCGATTACATCGCACTATTGGCCGCGGGAAGGCTGGGGGCTTACCTGGAATGGAGAGCACCTGATTCTGAGTGATGGGTCGGATCAGTTGTTTTTTATCAATCCGGAGACCTTTGTTCCCGAAAAACAAATTGATGTTCGACTCAATAATCAGCCAGTGTTTCAACTCAATGAGCTTGAGTTTATTGATGGCGAAATCTGGGCTAACGTCTGGATGAGCCAGCAGATTGTCCGTATTGATCCTGATAGCGGCCAGGTGTCGGGTATCATTGATCTGACCGGACTGGCGGAACAGACACAAACCGGTGGTCGCGATGCGGTGCTCAATGGCATCGCCTGGAACGAGGAAACCCGTCAGCTGATCGTGACCGGCAAACTGTGGGCGCACATGTTCGAAATTGAGCTGGTGCCCAGGTGACTTTACGCATTGCCCGCTTGCTGATGCTCGCAGGTTTGCTCAGTGTGATGTCTGCGTGTGACAGTGTGTACTTCTATGCGCAGGCGATGCAGGGGCAGGCCGCGATCTTGCTGGCTCGCCAGCCTATCAGTGAACTGCTCGACAATCCTGATACCAACAGCGACTTACGTCAGCGTTTGACCTTGGTAGAGTCTGCACGGCAGTTTGCCGAGCAAGAGCTGAAACTGGCTTCAGGCGGCAGTTTTACCAGTTATGTTGATGCGCAACGTGAACACTTGGTATGGAACGTGTTTGCGGCGCCGGCAGATTCAGTTGATCTGATCAATTGGTGTTTCCCGATTGCTGGTTGTGTGTCATATCGCGGCTACTTCTCCGAGCAGGCTGCGCAGCGTTATGCAGACAAACTGGTCCAACGGGGGTTGGATGTGTATGTCGGGGGTGTTGATGCCTACTCCACGCTGGGTTGGTTTGAGGACCCATTGCCTTCCACGGTGCTGAATCGTTCAGAATCACAATTGGCGGGACTGATCTTTCATGAATTGGCACATCAACGCGTTTACCTTCCCGGTGATACCCGCTTCAACGAGAGTTTTGCGAGTTTTGTGGAGCGTGAAGGCTTGCGTCGCTGGCTAAATGAGCCGCACCAGGCCGAGCAATACCAACGAGCCATCGCTGCGCTTGAAGTCCAACAGCGGTTTGCGCAGTTTGTAAGCAGCTATCGTGCTGAACTACGCGAATTGTACGCAAGCCTCGCGGGTGCAACGCAGCAACAAGCAGGTAAAGACCAAATCATTGAGCGGATGCGAAGTGATTGGGCGCAACATCAGGATTCCGCCTACTATTCAGGATGGTTTGCAGGCGAGATAAACAACGCAAAACTTGCAACGGTCGCTGCGTATTTTGATTGGGTGCCTGCATTTGAGCAGTTGTATCTGGAGTCTGACGAAGATTTTTATGAGTTTTTGAGGCAGGCTGAGACGTTGTCAAAAATGGCCGACAGCGAGCGGCAGCAGCGACTAAGCACCTTGTTATCGGTCAGACAACAAGGTGTTAATGCAGAGTTGGCAGCGGCATCATTGCCGAATTAACCCTGTGCGACGGTTGCACCCAGCGCCAGTCTGGCTTCGATGTTCTGAACCAGTTCCCGATAGTACTGTGCACTCGGATCGGTTTCAGCTGCGCGTTGATATTGTGCCAACGCGTCCTGCAAACGACCTTCACGCTCCAGCAGTCGCCCGAGATTGCGATTCATAAAGGCATTGTCTGGTATAGAAATGGTTGCCTGTTCATAAATCCGGATTGCTTTCTCAGAATCCCCGGCATTGTCATAGCGGTTAGCCATGATGTGTATCTGGGACTCATCGCGTGGATCTGCTGCTATTGCCCGGATGTCGTAATCAATGGATTCCTCAAACCGTTCCGCTCTGCGCAGCAGTTCTCCAATAGTTTTTAAAGACGCTACCAGCGGCGTGCTTTGCTCGTCGCTTTGTAAGGCAATAAAGCGGGCCAGCATGGTGATGGCTTCATTAAAACGTTCTTTGCTCAGAAAAATGTTTGCAAGGTTACGATAGGCGTCAGCCAGATTGGGGTCAGCTGCGATGGCCAGCTGATACTCTGTGATGGCCTCATCAAAACGTTCGAGATTGTTGTAGGTATTTGCACGTCGGTAGTGACGTTGAGCAAGTTCATTGGTGGTCGCCAGTGCCTGTTCCTGTTGCGTAGCACCCGATTGCTGGGCAAGCGCAGAGGTCGCGGTGACGCCAGCGGTGAGCATGGAGATTGCCAGACTCAGTCCGAGGACTCTGAAAGTAAATCCGGATTGTGTTTTCATACGCAATAACCTGCTTAAAAAGTGGTGTGACAATACTAACGATGTCTGATGTTATCAAACCACGAGTAAGGATGTTTAAGGTGTAATAATTTGTGACACACTTAGCTGGATGATCCATAAGTTTTAATTATAATCCGTCGCAGTTTACAGCGAGAATGGGATTACCAGGAATTAGCCATATGTCTGATCTTCAGCTAATCGCCGGCGCAAGCGCCTTGCGGCACATCCGGGCACATGGCTTGCGTGCCGATGACATCAGTTGGCTGGCCGGCGCTTCCGGGGGTCCAAAATGGTTCGTGCTCTATGGCATGGACAAATATCTGGCGGGTGAATTTTTCAGCGCAAAGCTGCAAACCAGGCAACAGCCTTTACGCATGATTGGATCGTCTGCAGGGGCCTGGCGATTGGCCTGTTACGCGCATTCCGATCCTGTGTCGGCATTACAGCGCCTGGCGTTTCGGTATGCGGGACAGATATATTCTGAAACACCCGACAAACATGAGATCAGCCGCGAGGCCAGAGGCATGCTGGATTGCATGCTGGGTGACAGCGGCGCCAGCGATATTGCCTTCAACCCGCAACGTCGCCTATATGTGATCGCCGACCGTGCACGTCGCCTTGTAAGTTCCGACAAAAATCTGCCTCTCAATGCCGGACTGCTGATGGCCGCACTGTCCAATATGGTGAGTCGCAAGTTGCTCCGGCAGTTTTTTGAGCGTCACGTTTTTTATAACTCGCTCGACCGCCCGGATTCGGACTGGCTGACAGATATACCAACATCGTGGTTGCCTTTGCGCACGGACAATGTGCGGGAAGTATTGATGGCGACCGGATCAATTCCACAGATTATGGAGTCGGTGCACGGCATCGCTGGCAGCGAAGACATTGTTTATCGCGACGGTGGCATTACGGACTACCACCTTGATTTGCCTTTTAACACGCGCCCGGGATTGGTGCTTTACCCGCATTTTTACGCAGGTATTGTGCCTGGCTGGTTTGACAAGTTTGCAAGCTGGCGACGCGCCCATCCTGCCTACTTTGATAACGTGGTGTTGGTGTCGCCCTCGCGCACTTTTGTTGAAAGTTTGCCATTTGGCAAAATTCCGGATCGAAATGATTTCCGTCGTATGACACAATCGCGGCGCGTTGACTATTGGAAACACGTGTTAGCTGAAAGTGAACGTCTGGCAACTGAATTACGTGATTTGGTTGACCATGGCAAAGGTATCGAAAAAGTGATGCCATTTACGGCTCGACGTGGTGGTCATATTTGAATCCTCACTGATCTGCAGTGAAAGTTGAGTAGTGATATGAAAACAGCATGGGTGCGGTATTTTTTTCTGGGTGCGCTTCTGATGTCGCTGACGGCCTGCCTCGGAACGGTGGTTGGCACGGCGGTGGATGTCACTCTGGAAGTGGCAAAAGTACCTTTTAAGGTGGCTGGCGCTGCAATCGATGTGGTGACAGATGATGATGATGAAAAGGAAAAAGACTGAGTGAGTACCAAAAACATAACCCCGCAAGCGTATGGCATACCAGAGCACTTCCAGCACTGGGAGGGCGATTGTGCCGAAGACCACAACGGGCCGTTCTTTTTTGCCGTTGATGCTGCCGGGCAAACCGAATCGGTTACTACTGCATTCAGAGTCAGGCCAGAAAACTGCAATGCACATAAAACCCTGCATGGCGGCATTCTGATGATGTTTGCCGACTACACATTGTGTATCGCAGCGATCGGTGGCAGCCACGAAGCCGTGGTTACCGTAACCTGCAACAATGAGTTTGTTGGTCCCGCCTTTGACGGCGATCTGGTGATCGGTCGCGGTGAAGTCACCCGCAAAGGCGGTTCACTGATTTTTGTCAGAGCCATCATTGAAGTCGATGGAAAACCAGTATTAACCAGCAGTGCGGTGGTAAAGCGTGTCAAACGCCGGGAGTCGTAAGTTGATACACGTGGGCTGCAGTTGCATAAAACAGCGCATGTTTATCACTTTCACTAAAGTCAGCCACTAATTTTTTGAAGGCATTCCACAACACGGGATAACTGATCGAGAGTCGATCCACCGGGAAGTTGCTTTCAAACATGCAGCGCTGTGGCCCAAAACACTCAATGGTGTGCAGGTAGTATTTTTTCTGCCAGCGCAGCAGTTCATCAGAATCAGCTGGCCTGTCACGACGATCCCAGCCGAAACCATTATCAGGCATTGCCAGTCCACCCAGTTTTGCATAGACATTGGGGCAACGGGACAGGCGCTTAATGTCCTCTTTCCACTGCGCAAAAATCGCATCACGCGCACCTTTGTAAACACCAACACCCAAGGGTGTGCCGAAGTGATCAAGAATCAGCGTTGTTTCAGGGACCGCTTCTGCGAGGTCGCAGAAATCAACGTTCTGGTGATGGTAATGCCAGGTGTCATATACCAGCCCCAGTTCTCCCAGGATGTGCAGCCCCTTGCGAAAGTCTTCTCTGCCATAAAGGTAGGGTGGTGCACGTCCGGGTATTAACAAATCCTCGGGTCTGGCGTCGCGCGCGCCCGAGTGGCGGATGCCTTTGAGCAGTGTGCCTGCGACTGCCTGATGTTGTTGTATGACGGATTTTAATAAATCCGGCTGCTCGCCCAAGCACAAATTTACGTTGGCAATAATGCCATTGACGGTGGATTGGTCAGTGTAAGTGCGACTGGCGGCGGCTATTTCGGTGATGGCGCGCGTTTCACCCAAGGACTGCAGATGCTCGGGTGCCTCTTTGTCATAAAAGGCATGACACTCAATAAACACGGTTTGTTCGATGTTGTGGCCGCTGTTGGTATCGGCAAAATATTCGTCCAGCAGGTAATCACGGTTAAAACGTTTGCGCCACAAGTGGTGGTGGGGGTCAATAATGCGCCGTTCGGGTTCAATGATGCTTTCGGTGACCTGATTCAGCCATTCATCACTACCCGGAACACATGTTGCAATGTGTTGATTCATGTTGCCTGCTCTGCCAGTGATCATCAATCACCATGCTACACCAGCCACTCTGGTGCTGCATCCAAGAGTGGCGGTGTCTTTGCGTAGGATCAATAAACTGACTGCAGAGTAAGATTCTCAGGCCTGAGTTACTCGTACCAGTAGTCACGCCGTGGCTTGATCGGGGCCAGCAGGAAGTAAAATATCCACGCAAACCATGACAGGAAAATGATCGCGAGTATCCAGGCAGCCTTCTCTCCCCCCGTTGTTTTGTCAGAGTTCAGGATCAGCAGAATGGGCAGTAACCAGATAAACACCGCGCCAAACAGCACCATCAAACCAAGGCCCGCACCAATCAAGGGTAGTGCCAATATAAACAAGGCGACAAAAACGATCAGTGTGCAAATATTTTTGATGATATTCATATCATTAGGCTCCAACCGGCCTGACGTGCCGGAAAACGGCGTTTTTTAAAGTACAGTGACAAGGTGTTTTGAGGTTTGTCATTGTTATCTAAGCGAGAACCGTGCCAACATAATTAATTCAAAAAAAACAAGGCGTAAGGTCTTGGTGCTTGTTTTAATCTGCGCCGATGCTTTTAAGCATGTGCCAAAGATTGGTCATTTGGCACATTTTTTAGCTAAAACCCGATAGCTCAGCACATCGCCTGGATCAGGAATGGACCAGGTTGCTGGTAACTACGCGTTAACAGTGCGCACAGCTCTTCTGCCGTGCGCGCGGTTGCCGACGGCACCCCCATGCTATTGGCCAGCATCGCCCAGTCGATATCCGGATTGCCAATATCAAACAGACTGGCAGCAATCGGGCCAACGTCGGTCACACCCAGTCTGCCGTACTCGATGTTCAAGATGTTGTATTTACGGTTGGCAAATATCACCGTGGTGACATTCAATTGTTCACGAGCCTGCGTCCACAAACTTTGAATGGTGTAGGCTGCTCCGCCATCACCCAACAAAGCCAGCACTCTGCGCTGCGGGCATGCCAATGCCGCCCCCGTTGATACCGGACTGCCCTGACCAATGGAGCCTCCGGTCAGACTGAGCCAGCTATGAGGGGCAGCGGTCTGGCATGCGGGTTGGGCAGCGTTACCAAGACCGGAGTCGGTCGCGATGATGACATGCTCTGGCAGGGTTGCTGCAATTGCCTGAATCATATTGCGGGTGTTCATTTCGCCACTTGGCAAACCCATCTCAGCGCGGGCAAAGCGTCGCGCAACGACGTCTTTGGCTCCAACACGATCTGCGAGATGTTGGAGGGCATCCAGCGCATTTTCTTCGATGCGCGCCAGCGTATGGACCTGGCAGCCTTCCGGTACCAGTCTGCTGGGCGTTGTGCGGTACGCAAAAAAGCTGGCGGGGATCTGCGCGCCAACCAGAATCAAATGTTGGACGCCGGCCAAAGAGGCCAGAATGTGCTCGGGGAAATAGGGCATACGCTCAACATCAATCATGCCTGCGCCGCCGTCAACACGACCGGGGAAGGTACCGGACATAATGCGGCAGCCAGTTTTGGCAGCAATTTTGCCGGCCTGTTCCAGTGATTCAGTGCGTACGCCATCGTGCTCCAGAATCATCACACACTTTTCGCCGGATGCCAGGATCTCGGCTACCTGCCTGACGTTCTGGTCATCGACCAACGCGCGCTGAGGAATGCCATTGCGCTTTGCCGGGCCGGGCGAGTCTCCCCACGCGGCGTCAGCACCCAGAATCAAAGTCGATACTTGACCTTGGGAACCGGGTGTGGCGCGCAAAGTGGCGGTATACGCTTCAGCGCCGTCCTGTGCGAGGGTGTCAGCAGTGCTGCAGGATTTTATCCAACAGGAAAAATTACGAGCCAGTGTGTCAATGTCGGACGTCAGCGGCGCATCGTATCCCATATGAAACTGCGGGTGATTACCCACCAGGTTAATAATGGGCGTGCCAGCCTTGCGGGCATTGTGCAAATTAGCAATACCGTTTGCGAGTCCTGGACCAAGATGCAACAGGGTGGCTGCTGGTTTGCCGGTCATGCGGCCGTATCCATCAGCGGCGCCGGTGCAAACACCTTCAAACAGTGCCAGTACGCTGCGCATTTGGGGTACTTGATCCAGCGCCTGCACCAAATGCATTTCTGAGGTGCCCGGATTGGCCAGACATAATTCAACGCCACAATTGGCGAGTGTTTCAATAAGCGCTCTGGCACCGTTCATGGCTGCTTTCTCCAAGGGGATAAACTGATTAAGGCAGTTATCATAGGCATTGAAGACCGAGTCGGCAAGGCGGCCGACGCAGGACAGCAGACTGAATACTTGATCAGGGAACTTTCTTTGATATGATGGCGCTGTTTTTGACGGCGACCACGTTCTTCAGGAACGTATCCGTCGCACAATTGTCTTCGTAATCAGGGTGTGACTGGATTTAAGAAATCGGCTCCACCGATCAATTAGAACATCAGTGCACATTCCACTATAAAAAACATTACAAGAAGCTTCGCAGATCATTGACTTCCACCAATATGAAATATGAAGCCTGTAAGGGCTTGCCACACGCACTGCCTTTGCCGCGGCAGCGCTACAGCCATGCGCTTTTTTTGGCGATATTACTGACGCTTGTTAGTTTCGTGGCTCCCAAATTCGTATTTGCTCAGGATGCGAACCCCGCGGCAG
>JAUYSM010000105.1 GCA_030696315.1 Pseudohongiella sp.
TCGGTGCCGCCTCTCTATCTGATTGATGCGTCCATCTACATTTTTCAGGCGCATTTTTCTCCGCATACGCAGGATTGGTCAACACGGTCTGAGGATCGCAGCGCATTTGTGGGTTTTGCCCGCTTTTTGTTGAGATTCCTGCGCACAACCCAGTTACGCCAATCTGCCTCCGTGGCGGTCGCGTTTGATGAAAGTCTGCAGTCCGGTTTCCGACACAGACTGTATGCGGCCTACAAATCCAATCGTGTGTTACCCGACGATAATCTTGCCCGCCAGTTAAAGGCCTGTGTGGAGTTGTGCACTGCCTTGGGTGTACCGGCATTTGCAAGCCAGGAATTTGAAGCAGACGACATTATTGGCACATTGAGTGCACGCTGGCGCGCACTCGCAACACACGAAGCGGCTGCCGTAACAATTGTCAGCAGAGATAAAGATTTGTCGCAACTTCTCAACGAACCCGGTGATCGTTTGTGGGATTTTTATGGCGGCATCCGCAAAAATCGCGAGGACATTTTTAATCACACGGGCATCTGGCCTGAACAGTTTCCTTGTTATATCGGTTTAACGGGCGACAGTATCGATTGCATTCCGGGTGTACCGGGCATTGGACCGGTGGCTGCGCGTGCGCTGCTGCAACAATACAAGAACCTGGATACCGTACTTGCGCATATTGATCAAGTGCCAGCGCTCAAGATACGGGGCGCGCAGCGCTGTGCTGATTTGTTGATGACGCATCAACAACAGGCCTTGTTAAGTCGCACATTAGCAACGATTATTCAGCAGGTCCCCATGGATGAGAGTTTTGCGCAAGTGACCGCGCGTGATCTGCAGCCGCGGCCGCCCGTGATTGAGGCATTTGAGAGTTTGATGAGTACCATGGAAATTCCAACGCAAGAAGTGCGACGACTGATGACTCAGCTTGAGTCAATTAATGTCGGGGGGGAAATGCCAGCCGTATGAAAATTGTGGCAGACGAAAACATTATGGCACTGTCAACAAAGTTGCCCAAAGGCATTGATTGGGTGCTCAAGCCCGGTCGCAGCATTTGTGCAGATGATCTGTTGGATGCTGATGCGCTGCTGGTCAGGTCGATCACCCGGATAGATGAGGCCTTACTCAAGGGCTCGTCTGTCAGCTTTGTTGCAACAGCAACCAGTGGCACCGATCATTTGGATTTAGCATGGCTGGCGGCGAATGGTATTAAAGTCGCCGATGCTGCCGGCGCCAACGCCAATGCGGTAGCCGAATATGTCCTGGCGGCACTGGCGGAACTGATCCTGGAAGACAATATACCCTTGTGGGATATGAGGGTATCGGTCATTGGCGTGGGCCATGTGGGTTCAGCGTTGATCAAAAAGTTTGCTGGGCTGGGTATCAAATGCCTGGCGTGTGATCCTTTTCAGACCTTGCTGCCTGACCATACCTACGTGGCATTGGATGAGGCACTGCAAGCAGACATCATTTGTTTGCATACTCCACTGACCATGCATGGGGAGCATGCGACTCATCACATGATCGATGCAAGTTGCCTAAAGAGGATCAGTCGTTCAGCCATTCTTGTTAACGCAGGACGCGGCGAGGTCATCGATAATCAGGCCTTGCTTACTCACCTGCGAGAATATCCGGATCAGCGTGTCATTCTGGATGTCTGGGAGCATGAGCCGCGCCCATCTGCTGAGTTGTTACAGCGCGTTTTTATAGGTACGCCACATATTGCAGGTTACAGTGTCGAGGCCAAACTGGCTGCAACGCGCTTGGTGGTCAGTGCTTTGATACAACACTTCGACCTGGATAAATTGAAGTTACCCATGCATAGTTCAAGTGCCATGCGTGTTCATGATCAGCGCTATGAAAGTGAATCGGGTAGTTTGTTGGTGCGAAAAGGAACGGACGAACAAATGTTTGCTGGCATCGTCAAGAAGGCATTTTCACCGGGCGCAGTCAGTCGGCGCTTTAAGGACATATATCAGGCGGCCTCTCTCAGTGATGACCCAAAAGCCTGTGTTGAAGTGTTTGACAGTATTCGCGCGGATATGATTTTGCGTCGTGAGTTTGGGGCAACACATGTTCATGCGGCCGGTTTCAGCCCGCAATTATCTGCGTGGTTACACGCTGCAGGATTTGTCTTGCAGGCTTGAACAAGTCAAACCTGCAGTCCTTGATTGCGCAAACGCATCTTTTATGCCTAATAGGTTTGTGCCCATTTACCAAGAAAGCGTTCAATTTTGCCAATGGCCTGTTGCAAGACATCAACCGTTGGCAGAAACACGACGCGCAAGTGCTGGGTGTCGCTGACGTTGAACGCACTGCCTTGCACCAGCAATATCTTTTCGCGCTCAAGCAGATCCTGAATAAAGCGTTGATCATCGGCAATGGGATACATTTGCGGATCCAGCTTTGGAAACATGTAAATAGCGCCTTTGGGTTTTACACAGCTGACACCCGGGATCTGGGTCAACATATTCCAGGCAATATCGCGCTGCTCTCGTAATCGTCCACCAGGCATGATCAATTCGTTAATGCTTTGATACCCGCCCAAGGCAGTTTGCACCGCAAACTGAGCTGGGACATTGGCACACAATCGCATGTTGGACAGAATTTCCAGTCCCTCAATGTAATTGCTGGCCTTTTCTTTGGCACCACTCAGAATCATCCAGCCCGAGCGGAAGCCGGCCAGTCGATAGGACTTGGACAGTCCGTTAAAAGTCACAATAAACAGGTCGTCACACAGCGATGCAATCGGGGTATGAACCGCATCTTCGTACAGAATTTTGCTGTAAATTTCATCAGAGAAGATGATCAGACCATGTTTTCTGGCCAGCCGGATGATATCCAGCAACAGGTCCTGACTGTAAACGGCTCCCGTCGGATTGTTAGGGTTGATGATCACAATAGCGCGCGTTTTGGAGGTGATCTTCTTTTCGATATCTTTGATATCTGGAAACCAGTCTGCGGCTTCGTCGCACACATAATGCACGGGGGTGCCGCCGCCCAGGCTGACAGCTGCCGTCCAAAGCGGGTAATCTGGCGCGGGCACCAGCACTTCGTCACCGTTATTCAGCAGCGCCTGCATCGCCATCACGATTAACTCGCTGACGCCGTTGCCGAGATAAATATCATCGATATCCACGCCATCAATGCCAAGTTGTTGGCATTCTTGCATAATCGCTTTGCGTGCCGAAAACAGACCTTTGGAATCGCTGTAACCTTGGGCATTGGACAGGTTGCGGATAACATCCTGGATAATCTCATCCGGTGCTTCAAACCCGAAAGCGGCCGGGTTGCCTATATTCAACTTGAGAATTCGGTTGCCTTCTTCCTCCAGCCGTTTGGCTTCTTCGAGGACAGGGCCGCGGATGTCGTAACAGACTTTTGCCAGTTTGTCCGACTGTCTGATCTTTTTCATGGTGCTGATTCCGGGATGTGCGCTGAGGGCCGATATTGTAAACTGCCGGTGGAAAAATGATAGTGGAGTGCCTGGCCCGAAAACGGGCTTGTTACTGTATCCGAAACATCAGCGTGGAGTGTTGTAGCTATGTCGAAGCAGGTCAATGATATTAAAGAAAGTTTGCGTGAAAAACTTGATCCTCAAACTTATCGGATTGTGTGCGAGTGTGGCACCGAGCCTGCGTTTACCGGCAAGTATTGGGATTGTAAAACACCGGGCATCTATCACTGCGTGGTGTGTGAAAGTGCCTTGTTTGATTCAGAAACCAAATATGACTCAGGTTCGGGCTGGCCCAGCTATTACACGCCGGTCTCAGACGGCGCTTTAAAGGAGCGTATTGATAATGCCCACGGCATGATCAGAACCGAGGTGGTCTGCGCGCAATGTGAAGCTCATTTGGGCCATGTTTTTAATGACGGTCCTCCGCCAACCGGACTGCGTTACTGCATAAATTCTGCGGCATTGGAGTTGAAACCAAGCTGATGAAATGTGTGGGCGGGTCTGTCAAGGCGCTGATCCTGGTGGCGGCAAGTGTGTCATACAGTGCCGCTCTGCAGGCCCAGAGTGCGGTGGATACGGCTGCTGGTATCACTCAGAGTTCTACCATCGGCATGTATTACAGTCGGGGTCTTTATGGCCAGGATGCTGCCACCAGGGTGCGCTATTTGCCCTATACGCATGAACTCTCTTTCAGTGGCTGGCGTTTGAAAGGCAGTATCCCCGTACTGGAGATTGATGGACCTGGCAATGTGCTGATTGATGTTGGAAACGTAGGTGGGCGCAGTGCGGCCACCGTCTCTGAACGGGGTGTGGGTGACGCCACAATCAGTGCGACTTATGAATGGCCCGCATTGTCAGCCGGTTTGCCTTTTTTTGATGTCACTGTAGATTTGAAGCTGCCACTGGCAGATGAGCGCAAGGGGCTGGGCACAGGTCGGCCCGATTTAGGTATTCAAGTGGACGCCTATTATGTGCTGGGTCAGGTCAATGTATTTGCTTCTGTGGGTTACCGATACCGCCATCGCTCCCCGGTATACGAGCAACTGAATGACTCGGTAAATATTTCAGTGGGCGCGAGTCGCTCATTGTCAGAAAATGTTCAGGCCGGGCTGATTTATGATTACCGTGAGGCTGCGTCAGCTTTCAGCGGCGATACACATGAACTCATACCCTATATTTCCTGGACGATTCAGACTAACTGGAGCCTGATGATGTACATGGTAGAGGGCTCAACGCAAGATAGCGCCGACAAAGCAATCGGGGTGCAGTTGACGCGTCGATGGTGACACCAGATTTGATCTGGTGTCAGATTCTCATCGGTTGCGGCCGTGCTGGCGCGATGGATGCGCGGTCTACAGCGGGCCGCATGCGCTGAAATGGCGGAAGTTCCGGGCGCTGCACACGCTCGGTATTCTGGCGAGGATCTGGCTGATTCGTTTCCGTCACGATCTCGGGTAACTCTTCTGCATTGCTGGCTGCCAGCGAGGGTTGTTGTGTCAGCTCAGGCTGCTGAATCTCGGGCAGGGAGGCTGCAGGTTCTGGTGCCAGAATGACAGGTATCTGCACACTTATCTCCAGCCGTGGCGACTCAATGGGCAATTCCGTGGACACCCCATTTGATACCCCACTCGACGCCCCATTCGACACATCAGGCGTATTCACAAGCTCCAATAACTGACGCATATACAATGAAGGTACCGAACTATCTTCATCCAATATGCGCAGTGCATCGGGTTCGCCAGGGAAAACCAGTGATTCGTCAAGAAAGGGGTCTTGCGGTGGATTACGCTGAATTTCGATCAATGGCGCAATCTCTGCAGGTATTGAGGCCATTTCCTGCTCGCGAGTTAACCACGGGGCAGGCCAGCCATCTTGGGATTCAATCGTTGTTGGATTTTCTTCCAGGTCTCTATCATCCGTGTCTGCTTCGCTAAAGAAGGGGGAGGGGCCTCCGGTGCCACCAAAACCACTGTCTCCGGGGACGCCGCTCTTTCCTGTGCCCCCCATGCCACTGCCTTGGTCTTCGCCACCGCCGCCATTGAGTACGCCACCATTGATAAGAATGGTGCCGATGCTGTTGGTCGCCATCAGCAAACTGCACAGAAATAGCACCAAGGCCATCAGGATGGCGATTGGGTAACGTCGCAGTGCCAAAATAGCTCTAGGCATGATCTGATTCCTGGTCTGCACCGGTCTGGGTTGACGCATGGTCTGGGATTGACCGGGCTGACGTTTTTTCCTGCCAGTTATTGTAGTGGAAAACACCAAAATTCATACGATAAATTGCCTGATCATTTCCGTCGTCTGCTTGTTGCAACTGCAATGCTCGACGATTCATTTCAACAAGCGCAGTCATACCCACTTGGGCCGCCAGATTATGTAGTTCCTGTAATGATTCCGGGCTCAATTTATCGTAGTAAACACTGCGATCAAAAAAAGCCGGCTGTTTACCCATGATGTTATGGGTGCCAGCATTGAGATGATCCTGAATATTTTTGCCGAAAAAAAACAATTTTTCGTCAACGCCTTTGTCCGGGGTAAAAGCACCTGTGTTGAGCACCACCCTGTCTTGTTCGTCCTGATGCGCGATGCCAAGTCGAATCCACTCGTCCAGCAGCACTCGTGGCCTGATATCCTGACGGCAGACACGCTCGACGAGATCATCAAAGCTGACCTGATCAGGATTGCTTGATGGACTTCTGAGTGGTAGTGGCAAGGGAAGCCCGTCTGATCCTCTGAATTGATCCAGCCCGAGCCAGTAGGCAATACATTGCGCACCTACAGAAATTGATCGGGGGGCGGCTGTTGTAGCCGATTCTTCCGAGCGTAAACGTTTGACGTCTTTGCGATGAACACCCGTCAGCAGCGTGATACGACTATCGGACTGGCGCCTTTCATCCATTGCATTTTCGCTGTCCGCAACTTCTACGTACATGGCTTTGAGCAGATTGATCAAATACGGATATGACACTTGAAAGTGCAACATCATGCGCACGATGGGGCGCAGGATTTTACGCAGCGCAATAATCAGTGCGTCAGGTGCCTGGCCGGGGACATCGTTGTGATCGTGAGAATTCATGCCAAGAGTATAGCCAGAGGTGGGAATTAATCCCACATATATTTATGGGTGAATACACGCCTGCTATTGACGTGGGAATAATTCCCACCTACTATCCAAGCGTAGCAAGATCAATAAGGTAGAGAAATGTTTGCGCGATTTAGGGATGAGAATGCAACGATTTCCACGGGACATTCATTTGCCCCGGGTTTTCTGCCGTCTGATCATGTGCATGATCAGCAATCACCAAATCCGTCATCTGAGCAACTAAACAGTTCGACGCTGGATCGTGTGGACATTCTGGCGCTGGACGATGGGCGACAGTTAGCGTGGAGTGAGTACGGGCATCGTCATGGCTATCCTCTCATTTACCTGCACCGCGAAGCTGGGTCGCGCATCGAAGCAAAACTCCTGCATGAGTCCGCATGTGCTGCAGGTTTCAGGCTCATTGCAGTTGACCGGCCAGGCATAGGTTACTCAGATTTCAAATCTCTCAATGCTATCGACGAGCTGGTTGTGGACTATGAGCAGCTGATCCGGCATTTGGGCTTGAAGCATGTTGGCTTGGTCAGTTGGGGCGCAGGCAGCTTATTGGCGATGGAACTTGCCAGACATCTGAAAAGCAGGATCAGCATTGTAAATCTGATTTCACCTCAGCGTTCACACATGCACTTGCCCGGCATAAAAATAGTACGCGGGTCCTTCAAATTGGGCATTCGATTGCTGTTGTCCGTCAGGTCGCGAAAAATGAAGGCTGGGGAGATCGAGTACTTTTTACGGTGGCGCGAGCAGTTGTGTTACGCGGACAGAAAGCAGCTTGATAACCCTTGGGTCAGTTCTCTGTTAATCGACGTTGCCCGGCAATCACTTCGACAGGGTACCGCAGGCGCGGCTCAAGACCTGGCGCTCAGTTTGTATCAAAACTCCATGGCTGTGGAGGGGATATCTATCCCTGTGCATGACTGGTCTGATAATTCAGAAGCAAGTGCGAATCAGGGGGTTGATAAAAGGCAGGTGAACAACGGACTTTTATTTTATCGCCATTACATCAAGCGGCAGGGCAAATTGTTTATCAACCGCTCTGCCGCCGATATTTTTAACGTTGCGAGACAATCGCTTGCGCTCAGCCCTGTTGTCTGCGACCCACAACACCGCTGATACGAAAGTGTGGTTTCACGCTGACCAGCGACTCTTGTTGAATCTGATGTAATTCTTGTACAAATTTGGTCAGCATCAGTTCCGCTTCGTCGCGGTATCTGAAAGGCCCTACATCTTTGCCTTCTCTGGTTTTGAAGTACCAGAGTCCTGTTCGACTGAACACCCTCTCGGAACGTTTGTAATCAGCATTTTTGTTATCTGTCAGGCGGTGCTGCTGCGAGTTGTAATCGAACATGGCAGACTCTCCGGTTTCAGGTGGACTTTTTGTTGTCATTTCTCATGTAGTAGACCATGCTTTTTGACATTAGTATCCCCCCAATTAATAAAAAACTGAGCTGGCGCAAACAGGCCTCAAATTGTGTGTCTGTAAATATTATTGAATAAAGGCGGTTGATATGGGACAATCGCGCTCTTCAAAATACCCCAATTTCCACTTAACTCATTGATATAGTTGGTAGAAATTATTTTAGCTGGCCTATAACAACCGTTGATACTGACCGTGCGCCAAGGGCATGACGGTCTGCGAGGAATTTTCATGCAAGTTTCGATTGAAACCACCACTGGATTAGAGCGTCGTATGACCATCGGCGTACCTGCCGCAGAGATTGAGAATGCTGTTGCAGCGCGATTGGCTGAAGCGGCCAAATCAGTCCGCATCAATGGCTTTCGCAAGGGCAAAATTCCTCCCAGTGTCATCAAGAACCGGTTTGGCAAAGGCGTGCGCCAGGAAGTGTTGGGTGATGTCATGAGCCGAGCGTACTACGCTGCCGTCACTGAACAGAAAATCAAGCCCGCTGGTCAGCCGCGGATTGAACCAAAATCACTTGATGAAGGTCGCGACCTGGAGTTTGTTGCAACATTTGAAGTGTATCCGGAAGTGCACCTTGCCGATTTCTCAGCCATAAAGGCTGAAAAACTGATTGCGGATATTACAGACAAAGATATCGATACCATGATCGAAAATCTGCGTCAGCAGCGACAGACTTGGGAAGAAGTAAAACGACAAGCCAAGAATGGTGATCTGGTCACTCTGGATTTTACTGGCACCATCGATGGTGAGGAATTCCAAGGCGGTTCAGGCAAGGGCACCAATCTGGTGTTGGGATCAGATCGTATGATCCCCGGGTTTGAAAAAGGATTGCTGAAGAGCAAGGCTGGCGATGTTGTAACTCTTGAGCTGACTTTCCCTGAGGATTATCGCAGCAAAGATGTTGCAGGCAAGCCTGTTGTATTCACTGTCACCGTGAACAAAGTCTCAGCAACGGTGCTGCCAGAACTGAATGATGACTTCTTCGCAGCTTTTGGCGTGTCAGAGGGCGGTCTTGAGGGTTTCCGTAAAGAAGTCGCCAGCAATATGGAGCGCGAACTGCGTAAAGCCAGCAAAAATCGTCTCAAAACTGCAGTTATGGATGTGTTGCTGCAGCAGAATGAGCTGGATGTGCCTAAGGCGCTGGTAGCTGCCGAGGTTGATGTGCTGCGTCAGCAGGCGCTTCAACAATTCGGCGCTGGCGCAAAAAATATCGATCCATCAATGTTACCTGATGAGTTGTTCCGTGAGCAGGCAGAAAAACGAGTCAAGCTCGGTCTCATTCTGGGCGAAGTCATAAAACAGCGTGGAATGCGCGCTGAAGCGTCAAAAGTGCGCGAAGCGATTGAAGATATTGCAGCTACCTACGAGTCACCCGAAGAAGTAGTGAATTGGTACTACAGCAACAAAGATCAACTGGATGCTGTTGAGTCTGCAGTGCTTGAAGATCAGGTATTTGAGGTTATTTTTGAACAGGCCGAGCTGACAGAGCGCAGTGTAAGTTACGAAGAATTGACGCGTCCTAAAGCCCCTGGTGCTGATGGCGAAGAAGAGACAGGTAAAGACAAGAAGGCTTCCAAGAAAAAGTCTTCTAAAAAAGCAGCAGAGTCGGCCGATGACACATCTGAAGGCGCTGCAGAATAAACACGCGAGAGATACGTTTGCCAATGAGAAGATCTGAAGCCGTTAGCAGTGATGCGATGTTGTCACTGATTGAGTCCAATCTCGTCCCTATGGTCGTTGAGCAAACGGCCAGAGGGGAGCGGGCGTACGACATCTATTCGCGATTGCTCAAAGAGCGGGTCATTTTTCTGGTAGGCCCGGTCGAAGATCACATGGCTAATCTGGTAGTGGCTCAGCTATTGTTTCTTGAGTCAGAAAACCCTGACAAAGATATCCACCTGTACATCAATTCGCCAGGCGGCGCGGTGACAGCGGGGCTGTCGATTTACGATACCATGCAGTTCATCAAGCCGGATGTCAGTACCATGTGTATCGGACAAGCCGCCAGCATGGGGGCCTTTTTATTGACCGGAGGCGCCAAAGGAAAACGATTTGCGCTGCCGAATTCTCGTATGATGATTCACCAGCCAAGTGGCGGCGCACAGGGACAGGCATCAGATATCGAAATTCAGGCCAATGAAATTCTCAAGATGCGTCAGCAACTTAATGAAATCATGGCCTTTCACACAGGAAAGACATTGGCAGACGTCGCCCGTGATACCGAGCGTGATAACTTTATGAACGCGGAGCAGGCAGTCTCATACGGCTTGATCGACAAGGTAATTACGCGCAGAGCCGTGTAGCATCCGGGAGTTAGTGCATGTCAGATGATCGTTTTAGCAAGAGTGACGACAACGGAAAGCTGTTGTATTGCTCATTCTGTGGCAAAAGCCAGCATGAAGTACGCAAGCTGATTGCCGGGCCATCCGTATTTGTCTGCGATGAATGTGTCGATCTGTGCAACGATATTATTCGCGAAGAAATTCAGGAAAAAGAAACCGAGTCAGGCCGCAAAAAACTGCCTGTGCCTGAAGAAATCAAAAAGACGCTGGACGAGTATGTGATTGGCCAGGACAAGGCTAAAAAGGTACTCGCGGTTGCTGTCTACAATCACTATAAGCGTCTTGGATACGACAGACGCAGCGGTGACGTTGAGCTTGGTAAAAGCAACATTCTGATGATAGGCCCAACCGGTACGGGGAAAACCTTGCTTGCCGAGACCCTGGCGCGCTTACTGGATGTGCCGTTTACCATAGCCGATGCGACCACATTGACCGAAGCGGGTTATGTGGGTGAGGACGTAGAAAACATCATTCAGAAGCTGTTGCAGAAATGCGACTACGATGTTGAAAAAGCGCAGATTGGTATTGTATACATCGATGAAATCGACAAAATTTCCCGAAAATCGGATAACCCCTCGATTACACGTGACGTTTCTGGCGAAGGTGTTCAACAAGCTTTGCTGAAACTGATCGAAGGTACAATTGCGTCTGTACCGCCGCAGGGCGGTCGCAAGCATCCACAACAAGAGTTTCTGCAGGTAGATACCTCCAATATCCTGTTCATTTGTGGTGGTGCATTTGCGGGTCTGGACAAAGTCATCCGTGATCGCTCTGAAAAAAGCGGCATTGGATTCAGTGCTGAAGTGCGAAGCAAAGACACCGATAAGCTGGCGGGCGACACCTTCAAAAATGTGGAGCCAGAGGATCTGGTTAAATTTGGCTTGATTCCTGAGTTTGTAGGACGTCTGCCTATGATAGCGACATTGGATGAGCTGGATCTTGATGCGCTGATGCGAATCTTGAAAGAGCCCAGGAATTCACTGGTGAAGCAGTACGCAAAATTGTTTGAAATGGAAGATGTTGAAATCCAGTTCCGTGATGATGCCTTGCAAGCCATTGCCAAAAAAGCCAAGGAGCGCAAAACCGGTGCCCGTGGCCTGCGCTCTATCATGGAAAGCGTTTTGCTGGAGACCATGTTCAAGATCCCTTCGATGAACAATGTCAGTAAAGTCGTCATTGACGCTGCAGTGATAAATGGCGATTCCGAACCTCTGTTGATGTATGAAGCTGAGCCGGTTGCAAGTACCCGGGCAGCTGATTGATCCCCGCCTGAAAAAGTCCGCTACTGATCATCACCCGTAATAAAACGTCACGGCTCTTGAAATCCGGGAGCCGAGGCCTCAAATTAGTCATCAACTGTCACAACGATACTGATGAGTATGATTATGGGTGATGTTACTGAGAACCCCGCCAGCTTGAATGCTGGTTTGCCACTGTTGCCTCTTCGCGATGTGGTGGTGTATCCACAAATTGTTCAGCCCTTGTTTGTCGGGCGGCCGCGCTCCATTCGCTCACTGGAAGTGGCGATGCACAGCCATAAGCAGGTTTTACTGGTGGCGCAGAAGAATGCCTCCGACGATGATCCGGGCATCAAAGACATCTACGCTGTTGGAACAATTGCCACCATTTTGCAACTGATTCGTCTGCCAGATGGCACCGTCAAGGTGCTGGTCGAGGGTGTGACACGTGCCCGAATTCGCAGTGCCGAGCTGGTAGATGATTATTTCCAGAGCCAAGTGGTTCCGTTGCATTCGGATGCTTTGCCTGAAAAACAAGGGCAACTGTTACTGAAGTCGCTGTTGTCCCAGTTTGATCAGTATGTGCAGCTCAGCCGAAAAATCCCGCCAGAGGTGATGAGTTCAATTTCTGGTATCGACGAACCGGGCCGCATGGTCGATACCATTGCGTCACACATGTCGTTGCAGTTGCAAGAGAAACAAAACCTGCTTGAACTGGTCAGCCTGGAAGCCCGTATTGAGCATCTCATGGGGCTGATCGAGGCAGAAATCGACTTGTTCCAGGTTGAAAAGCGCATCCGTGGCCGTGTCAAAAAGCAGATGGAAAAAAGCCAGCGCGAGTATTATCTGAATGAACAGATGAAAGCGATTCAGAAAGAAATGGGTGAATTGGACGATGCACCCAATGAAGCTGAAGAACTTAAAGGTCGTATTGAAGGCGCAGGCATGCCCAAAGAGGCGCTTGATAAAGCCCTGGCCGAGTGGAATAAGTTAAAAATGATGTCTCCGATGTCGTCCGAGGCCTCAGTTGTGCGCACCTATCTTGATTGGATGGTGAATATTCCCTGGAAAAAGCGCAGCAAAATCAGCCTGGAGCTCGACCGTGCCGAAAAAATTCTGAACGCTGATCATTATGGGCTTGAAGAGGTCAAGGAGCGCATCCTTGAATATTTGGCCGTTCAGCAGCGCGTCAAAAAACTCAAAGGACCTATTCTGTGTCTGGTTGGACCGCCGGGTGTAGGTAAAACCTCGTTGGGCGAGTCCATTGCTAAAGCGACCAACCGTAAATTTGTGCGCATGGCACTCGGTGGAGTGCGTGATGAGGCAGAAATACGTGGTCATCGCCGCACTTATATTGGCTCGTTGCCGGGCAAACTCTTGCAGAAATTGTCTAAAGCTGGCGTAAAAAACCCGCTGTTCCTGTTAGACGAAATTGACAAAATGGGTATGGATCATCGTGGTGATCCAGCATCAGCTTTGCTGGAAGTGCTTGATCCTGAGCAAAATAAAAGCTTTAACGATCATTATCTTGAAGTTGACTATGACCTGTCTGAGGTTATGTTTGTGTGCACATCAAACACCATGAACATACCAGGTCCTTTGCTGGATCGGATGGAGGTGATTCGTTTGCCGGGATATACGGAAGCCGAGAAAATCAATATTGCATCTAGGTACCTGCTGCCTAAACAATTGGCGGCCAACGGTTTGCGCGACAAAGAACTGACCGTGCCTGAGGAGACCATAAAAGATTTGATCCGTTACTACTCACGTGAAGCCGGTGTGCGCGGGCTTGAGCGGGAGATTGCCAAGTTGTGTCGCAAAGTGGTCAAAGAGGCGGCTTTGCGAGAGGTTAAGGCGGGCGGCAAAAAAGATTCCATGACCATGGTGTTGACGCCGGAATTGCTGGAACAGTACTCCGGGGTCCGCAAGTTTGATTACGGTAGAGCGGAGGAGAGCAACCGGGTTGGGCAGGTAAATGGCCTGGCCTGGACGCAGGTGGGTGGAGAGCTGCTGACCATTGAGGCGGTTGCTGTAGAAGGCAAAGGCAAGACGGTCAAGACCGGTTCGCTGGGTGATGTCATGCAAGAGTCTATTCAGGCCGCTATCACAGTTGTAAGAAGCCGTGCAGCGTCTTTAGGGCTGAAACCAGGCTTCCATGAAACCGTTGATTTGCATATCCACGTGCCCGAGGGGGCTACCCCTAAAGATGGTCCAAGTGCCGGTGTGGGTATGTGTACGGCGATTGTGTCGGTGCTGACAGGTATCCCGGTGCGAGCCGATGTTGCCATGACCGGTGAAATTACGCTGAGAGGACAAGTGCTCAGAATCGGAGGGCTTAAGGAAAAATTGCTGGCGGCTCATCGAGGCAATATCAAGACGGTTATCATTCCAGAGGAAAATGAGCGTGATCTGAAAGAAATTCCAGATAACATCAAAGCCGATCTCTCTATTCATGCTGTTAAGTGGATAGATCAGGTTCTGGAACTTGCGCTTGAGCGTATGCCATTGCCGTTGGCTGATGTTGCCGTTGAAGCCAGCGCTGCCGGCAAAGAAGCAAGAGATTCAGTTAAAGACGAAAATGCCGTCAGCACCCACTGACGGCGGCGGTTTCTGTTGACACGACTTTCGGCCGCTTGGTATAAAGTGGCCGTTGTACGCAGCCGGAACGCCGCGCGCCGCCTGATAGTTGGCCTTCGCCACAATTTTTACTTCCAGATTGGAAGTCAGCAGGGCCGCCAGCAAACCACTAAGACAAATTATCAACAGGTATACAAAAACAAGGGGATATCGTGAATAAATCAGAATTGATCGAAGCCGTTGCGGCAAGTGCAGATTTACCAAAGGCTGCAGCAGCACGAGTGATCGATGCAATGATCGACACTATCACTGAATCGCTGCAAAAGAGCGAGCCAGTGGTATTGGTAGGGTTCGGAACGTTTGCCACTAAGGAGCGCGCTGCACGCACTGGTCGTAACCCACAAACGGGCGCGACTATCGAAATCAAAGCGGCTAAAGTGCCAGGATTTAAGCCAGGTAAAGCGTTGAAAGACGCCGTAAACGCCTGAGTTGATTGATCGTCCGGGTGGCAGATTTCACGTCTACCTGGCAAGGATCTGATCGGTCGAAGGTTATACCCTCAGGTTCCAGTAAAGGGCGCATCCTGGATGCGCCCTTTTAGTTTAGATTGATACCGTTCAGGAAATAGTATGCTGCAGTCGATACGTGATAACTCTCAAGGTGTAATTGCCAAAATCATCATCGGTTTTATTATCGGATTGATGGCATTGTTTGGCGCGGAATCTATTGTGGGTGGTTTTCTGGGTGGAAATGATGCTGCCTCAGTAAACGGTGAGGAAATTACCGAACAGGAATTGGCTGTCAGCCTTCAAAGTCTGATGGCGTCACTGGGTGCCGGTGTGGCTGACTTTGATGAGCAGTTGCTCAGAGACGTTGCACTCGGACAATTGATTGATGACAAGCTGCTGCTTCAAGCCGCTAATGATGCTCGCATGGTGATATCGCCAGCGTCCATTGATCGCGAAATTATCAATACAGCCCAGTTTCAGATCGGTGGTCGATTCGATCAGGATCTGGCGCGGCGCACCATGGCCGCTCAGGGGTTCAGTGCCCAAACATATAGAGCGGCTGTTGCGGAGCGTATGCTGATGGGGCAGCTGGTGAATGCCTATTCAAGTACGGCATTTGTGACTCAGGATGATATAGCCAGGCTTGCTGCGCTAGAGATGCAATCACGTGATTTCCGTTTTGTGTCAGTCCCACTTGGGACTCGCACCCTGGGTGAAGCAATTCCCGAGCAGGAAATTCAAACCTATTACGATGCCAACCCGGAGCGCTTTACCTCAGAAGAGCAGGTATCTCTGCAATACGTGGTTTTGGACAAAAACGATATTTTTAACGAAGTAGAAATTGCTGAAGAACTCGTTCGGGCTAACTACGAAGAACAGCGCTCTGCCGCAGTCGCCGATATTGAGCGGCGTGCGTCACACATATTGCTGGAAGTTGGCTCAGGCCAAACAGAAGAGCAGGTGGTTGCGATTGCTGCGGGTATAAAACAACGTCTGGACAGCGGCGAAGATTTTGGTGCGCTGGCACGCGAATTCTCAGTGGATACTTTCTCTGCTGAATCCGATGGTGACATTGGATATACCAACGGCTCGGTTTTTCCAGCCGCCGTGGAAGAGGCTTTGTTGGCCATGGAAGTGGGGCAGGTGTCAGAGCCTGTTGTGTCAGAGTTTGGCGTGCATGTGCTCAAACTCACTGAGTATGCTGCTCAGTCTTTTCCTGAGTATGAGGAAATCGCAGAGCGGATCAGTCGCGATCTGAAAACAGTAGAGGTTGATCAATTGTTTTTCAGCCGTATGGAAACACTCGCCAATCTGGCTTTCGAAACTTTCGATCTTCAGGCTATCAGCGAAGATCTTGGGTTGGAGATTCAAGAGAGTGAGTTTTTTGGACGGATTGGTGGCTCGGGGCCTGTGACTTCGAATCCTGCTGTCATAGAGCAGGCTTTTTCAACCGACATCTTGAGTGACGAATTAAACAGCGATGTCATTGAGCTGACTGAAAGTATGGCGACAGTGGTGCGCTTGCGTGAGCACAGACCTGCGTCAATTCAAGCATTCGATGAAGTGCGCGCTGAGATCGCTGTTTTGCTTCGCACACAGAAGGAGCAGGAGAAGGCTCAAGATGTGGGGCAACAAGTTATTGCTGCACTGGAAAGTGGCTCCGATGCAGCCGATATCCTTGCCGCAGAGTCGTTGAGCTGGAATGAGCGTACCGGTGTCAGACGTAACCAGTTCGACCTGAATACCGAAATTATTCAGAATGTATTCTCGCTGCCTGCGCCCGAGGAAAATCAGGTAGTGCGCAGGGGGTTCAGCTTGACCAACGGCGCATACGTTGTGATTGAACTGCAATCTGTGAATGCCGGCAGCCCCGATGACATGCCTGAAGACCAGCGAACACAGTTGGCTGCAGCGATGCTGGACAGTCAGGGTAGACTGACCTTTGATGCGCTGTTGGGTACCTTGCGAGATAGCGCAACCATTCGTTAATTCGTTCACGCTGATCTTTTGTAGTAAACCTGCTTCTTTCTTGGACCGTACAGTTGAAACTTACTGTGCGGTCTGAGGCTGTCTTGAATTCTTAGCACTCAATCTGTGCCTTCTGACACAAATATTTACAATAGCGCACAATTAGGTTTTTCAGGCTAAAATCGTCTGCACGACATTTGTCGGTTGTTTAACTGATAAAAGAGGTGCGGGCTACAATGTTAGATAAACCATATTCTGCAATCAGCCAGTTTCTAAAACTGGAATCTGCCGGCGGCATCCTCTTGATGGCGTCCGCTTTGCTGGCAATATTGATTGCAAACTCCGCACTTGCGCCGCTGTATGACCTGTTTGTTGACTTACCCCTTCAGCTTCGCATTGGCGCTTTGGATGTATCAAAGCCACTTTTGTTATGGATTAATGATGGCTTGATGGCGATTTTCTTTTTCCTTGTAGGCATGGAGTTAAAACGCGAAGTTTTGGAAGGAGAGTTGTCAGACCGCAGGAAAGTTATTCTTCCATGTCTCGGCGCGGTTGGTGGCATGGCAGCGCCTGCTATTGTTTATTTATTGATCAATGATGGCGATTCAGCAGCCACATCCGGATGGGCCATTCCCGCAGCAACAGATATCGCCTTTGCGCTGGGTATACTGGCTTTGCTTGGTAGCCGAGTTCCTATCACGTTAAAGGTGTTTCTGACGTCGTTGGCGATTTTCGACGATTTAGGGGCCATCGTGATTATTGCGATTTTTTACACGGAACAAGTGTCGGCCACCGCGCTGCTTGTTGCTTCGGCCTGTGTGGTAGCGCTTGCACTATTGAATCGGGGAGGTGTTACCGCTCGAAGTATTTACCGGTTTGTTGGAATTATTATGTGGGTATCGATGCTCAAGTCAGGCGTGCATGCCACTTTGACGGGTGTTGTGCTTGCTTTTTTTGTCCCTATGCGCGATGCAAAAGATCCAGAGAATTCCCCGTTAAAAGACTGGGAGCATGACCTTCATCTGTTGGTTGCATTTATGATTTTACCTCTATTTGCTTTTGCGAATGCAGGCCTGGATTTGCGAGGCGTCGGGTTGCAGCAATTGACCCATGGCGTGCCCTTAGGTATCGCCGCGGGACTATTTTTTGGTAAACAAATTGGCATTTTTGGCATTTGCTGGGTAGCCATCAAATGCAAATGGGCCGATATGCCGCAAGGTATGTCGTGGTTATCGCTTTATGGTGCGAGCATCTTGTGTGGTGTCGGATTCACCATGAGTCTGTTTATTGGATCATTGGCATTTGAGCAAACGGGAATTGACCGACTGTTTGATGAGCGTCTTGGTATCTTGCTGGGTTCCCTGTTGTCTGGAATTGTTGGTTATGTGATTTTGCGCAAGTCGCTGCCGATTAAATCCTGACCGTCACGGTTAAGGCGGGAGTTCGTCACAAGAAGATTCCGCCTTGTGAAAATATGTATGGCAAATGTGTTTAAGTGTAGCGCAAGAGTGGAAAACATTGGCAATTCACAGCCTGTTTCTACTATTATTCGTGCGAACTTTATGTAGTCCAGCTACACATAAAACGTTCCAAATCCGCCCTGAGTTGCGCGCGCCGCTTTGGGCTTGTTCTGGTACTCGCCAAAAGAATAAGAGCTTTAGAGGAAACATATATGACGTTAACCTATAGTCAGGCATTTTTGAAAAGCTTTCTGGGGAAATCCCCCGACTGGTACAAACTGACAATCGTCGGATTCTTGATCCTCAACCCGATTCTGTTTTTCTTTGTTGACCCATTCGTAGCTGGATGGGTATTAATTCTCGAATTCATTTTTACCCTGGCCATGGCGCTAAAGTGCTATCCGTTGCAGCCCGGCGGGCTATTGGCGATTGAGGCGATTGTTATTGGTATGGCCTCGCCTGAGACGGTTTACCATGAGGCTGAAGTCAACTTCCCCGTTATTTTGTTGCTGATTTTTATGGTCGCAGGTATCTCGTTCTTGAAAGAGATGCTGTTGTTTGTGTTTACCAAAATCCTGTTGCGCGTGCGCTCAAAAGTATTACTTTCGCTGACGTTTGTGTTTTTGGCTGCGCTTTTATCAGCATTTCTGGATGCATTGACAGTAACAGCCGTCGTGATCGCTGTTGCGTCCGGGTTTTATGGGGTATATCACCGTGTGGCGTCAGGTTTTCATCATGATGCCAGCTCAGATATTGCCGACGACAATTCTGTGCATGAGCACAGCAGAGCAGACCTTGAGCAATTCAGGGCTTTTTTGCGTAACATCATGATGCACGCTGCTATTGGTACTGCCTTGGGTGGCGTATCAACGCTGGTTGGTGAACCACAGAACTTGCTGATTGGTCATATCATGGAGTGGGACTTTATTGAGTTCTACAAACAAGTTGCACCGGTGTCCATGCCGGTATTGGCGGTGGGCCTGTTGACAACAATCATGTTGGAGAAGTTCAAGTTGGGAGGTTATGGCGTGCAACTTCCCGAGCACGTGCGAACTATCCTTGAGAAATTTGATGACGAACAGTCCAAGAAGATGACTCGTCAAGATGTATTGAAACTGTGGATTCAGGCCTTGGTGGCTCTGTTTCTGGTGTTTGCCTTGGCTTTACACATCGCAGAAGTAGGTATTATCGGTCTGGCAGTCATCGTGTTGGCAACGGCTTTTACCGGTATTACCGATGAGCACTCCATAGGTCACGCGTTTCAAGAAGCCTTGCCATTCACCGCGTTATTGGTAGTATTTTTTGCAATTGTTGGTGTTATTCATGAGTTGCACCTGTTTACGCCAGTGGTGAACTTTGTGTTGGAGCTTCAAGGTCAGGCACAGTTGGTAGGTTTCTATATCGCCAACGGTGTGTTATCCATGGTTTCCGACAACGTGTTTGTGGCGACAGTTTATATTTCTGAGGTGCAGCAGGCGTTTGAGGCGGGTCGTATTACCCGTGAGCAATTCGAATTACTGGCTGTCGCGATTAACACAGGCACCAATATTCCATCGGTAGCAACACCTAATGGTCAGGCTGCGTTCCTGTTCCTGTTGACCTCCGGTATCGCGCCCTTGATCCGTTTGTCATATGGGCGAATGGTGCTGCTGGCATTGCCATATACCATTACGATGTCTGTAACCGGATTATTGGCAACCATCTATCTGCTTGGTTAAGACGAGGGATGTTGTGATGAGTATTTACAAAAATCTTTTTGTGGTCATCGATCCAACCAGCGACAAGCAGCCTGCGCTTGATCGGGCAGCCAATCTGGCCAGGATAGGCAAAAGCAAAGTAACGGCGTTTTCAGCTGTTTACAAAGCAGTCGATGAAATGACCGATGCTGATTCCCGACGATCCGGCAAACGGGAATTCTTGAAGGACTGGGAGTCGAAGGTCAAAAATCTGCTTGCCCCTTACAAAGAAGGTGGCGTGAAGATCAGCTCTGATACCTATTGGACTGCTGATTGGTATGCTGCAGTCAGTCGTGCCGCGATGCGCGCGGACGCAGATCTTGTGATCAAGTCAACTTTCCGTCATGGTAAATTGCATCGACTATTGCATAGCACCTCGGACTTTACCATCATGCGTCACAGTCCATCGCCAGTGCTGTTAGTGCGAGAAGGGAAACCAATCAACGGAAAGTTGATATTGGCTGCGCTCGACCTTGAATCTACCGACGAAGGACACATCGGACTTAATAACTCGGTAATGAAACACGCTCACGAATTGGCTGATTTTACGGGCTTGCCTTTACATGTGATTGCTGCAACATCGCGCAAACCTGATTTCAGTCATGTTTTGGCGGGAGTCGAGGAGCAAGAAGGTGGTGTGCAGGCAACACTTGCACATGCATTTGGGGTTCAAACCGCCAATTTCCACCTTGTAAAGGGCACTGCGCAAAACGTAATTCCTGCGCAGGCTTCGGAGCTCAACGCAGATATACTTGTGCTGGGAGTTTCTGCCAGAAGCGGAATTAAAGGTGTGATGGTTGGCACAACCGCTAAAAAAGTTCTCGATAAACTGGACTGTGATGTGCTCGCCGTCAATTGATGGCAGCTTGTAAAAAAGGCCGGTTACCTTGGGTAACCGGCCTTTTTTATTTGCGCCTTAATTTTTTTGCTCTTTGAAACAGGATAAGTTTGCTGAAACGGAGCAACTATTCTTTGCGGATGATCAATTCTTGGCCAGGACGTATGATGCTGGTGGTTTCTATCTGATTCCATTCAGTAAGATCGCGCACGCTGACATTGTGTTCGCGTGCGATTCTTGCCAATGTGTCACCACGTCTGACTCGATACTGGGTGACGATGTCGGCGAAGGGATCTGCAGAGCCTGTATCAGCATCGTTCGATGCCAGTGTCACTTCAGATTGAAGTCGTAATTTTTGGCCAACTTTTAATACACCTTCGGTACTCAAGTTGTTCAGTGCCGCCAACTCATCGATATCAAGTTTGTATCGATTGGCGATGCGCCAGAGACTGTCTCCACTTTGCACCTGATACTCGCCACTGGGGACTGGGTGCGTGTTAGAGGCGGCCAGTAAAGTGGTAGGCGCGCTGATCTGATCACCTTCGCGATAGGCTCTTGGTATTAATAATGTTTGCCCGGCAACAATTCTTGAATTTGTCAGGTTATTGATTTGCTGAAGTGCTGAAACCTGAGTGCCGTGATTGCGTGCAATAGTGCTCAAGGTATCGCCCGCGCGAATTACATAGCGATCCCAAGTAATTGGGCTGCTGGCCATGTTTTCAAAATTCGATTCAAACGTTGCCACAGCGTCGGCAGGTATCATGACGGTGTGGGGGCCATCCGGATGAGTACCCCATTGCAGGAAGCCGGGATTCAAGCGAAACACCGCTTCAGGTTCCAAGCCCGCCAGGCTTGCAATCAGATTCAGATCCATTTGTGTGCCGATATCCACCTGCGCCAGATAAGGCTGGTTTGGTACTGGGCTGAGAACGATACCGTATTTATCGGGGTGGCTCATGACATGCGCAAGGCCAATGAGTCGCGGAATATGGTTGTGAGTTTCTCTTGGTAAGGGCAGCGACCAGAAATCAGTGGCGCGATCTCTGCGCTTATTTCTGTCGATTGCGCGCAACACCGTGCCTTCTCCGGCGTTATAAGCTGCCAATGCCAGCAGCCAATCACCGTCAAACTGGGTATGTAAACGTTCGAGGTAATCGAGTGCCGCCTTGGTCGAGGCAATAGGATCCTGACGACCGTCGTACCAAAAATCGCGTTTTAGACCGAAATTTGTTGCTGTCCTTGCCATAAACTGCCATAGACCTGCAGCATTTGCCCCAGAACGCGCTTTGGGGTTGTACGAACTTTCAATCATCGGAAGCAGCGCAAGTTCAGGAGGCAGGCCGCGGTGCTCTATTTCAGTCACAATTTCGTAAATGAAGGGTGATGCCCGTTCAGTGACTTGCAACAGGTAACCGGGATTGTTGGTGAACCACTCAATCTGTTCTTGGATTTCGGCATTGTGATACTTGTCAACAAACTGCATGCCCAGGCTAAGTCGCTGCCAGACTGTTTGGTTGGCCTCTGCAATCGATAAATCGTCGGCAGATAAACCCTGCTCAAGCGCGGGAGAGGCAGTACTTCTCGCAGACCTTGAGGAGCTGCTGTAGGCATAGGGTGTCATACCCGACATATCGTGGCTGGCGCTTTGTGTTTCGTCAGATATTTGATCTGGCAGATTGCTACAAGCATGCAAAAACATAGTACTGGCAATTAGCGCCGCCAGATGTCGACGCCTGAATCGAGGCGCAGCTTTGCTATATGAACGATTTCCGCTCGCAGATACTGACGGTTCGACCTGCAAATTAGAATCAGAAAAAGTCATTGTTGTTAAACATCCACAATCCGTAGTGCGTTATTTGTAATTGGAGTTTATAGCTCCAAGGTGACTTTACAAGTCAGGTCATGCTTTTTAAGCCTGATCTTTCCAACGACGCAAGTACATAAAAGTTTCAAGGTCTGAATGCAATTCTTGAGCCATATGCATTGTTACCTGTTTTTTCAGACTGACACTGTGACAACGAAGAAACGGATTGGTTCGCAACTCGTCAAAAATTGTCGAAGGCAGTGTTGGTATAGCCTGTTCTCGTTTGCGTAACTCCAATGCGTATCTGAGTTCGACAGCTTTGTTGTCTGGTTCTGCTTTCGTTGCAAATCCCAGATTACTCACTGTGTACTCATGCGCACAATAAATGCGCGTCTGCTCAGGAAGTGCCCCAATTCGAAGCAGCGAAGTGTACATCATCTCTGCCGTACCCTCAAACAGTCTGCCACATCCTCCTGCAAACAAGGTGTCGCCGCAGAACAATGCGGGTGCAGTTGTGACGTGATGATCAGCAGCTATGGTCAAAAAATAGGCAAGATGGTCGAGAGTATGACCAGGCACAGCCAGTACCTCAAATTGCGCGCCGAGCAATGTCACAATATCCGCTTCTTTAACAGGATGAGTGATGCCCTTAATGTGATTGCCCACCGGCCCATACACCGGAATCTTGCGGTCTTTGCAGAGTTGAGTAATACCACCGGTGTGGTCAGCGTGATGATGTGTGATCAAAATTGCTTGCAAGCTGCGGTTGGAATCTGCCAGGAAATTTTCTACCGGGGCTGCATCACCCGGATCAACAAGCACAACTTCACCATCGGAATTTTCTATGGCCCAGATATAGTTATCCCTGAATGCAGGGATTGGGCTGATTCTCAGGCTGCTATCAGTATGATTAATCATTTTGGATAGAGATAACTCAATGAGGGTGAATTCAGGTTTACGGCGTTATCATAACAGAACAGGTTTGTTGGCGTTCCTTGCCAGGTGCTAGAATCAAAACAGAGGAAACTGTCATGAAAAACATTTTTGGGGGAGCATCATCCCCAATCGATCCCGGCAAACTGGAACCCGCACTGACTGAATGGTTACGGTCACCCCTTGGGCAGGCTTTATTAACGGCAGAGCGGGAGCGTCTGGCGCCAGTTGTCAGTCGTGTGTTTGGTTATCATGTGCTGCAATTGTCCTGCGCGCCTGAAATCGACATGCTGGCTGATTGTCCTGTATGTCACCAGATTCGATTTGCGCCAGGCTGGTATGCAGGCAGAACACTTCCGATCGCTGACATTGAAAATCTGCCCCTTGCCACAGACAGTATAGATGCTGTGTTGTTACACCACACATTGGATTTTACGCCGGACAGTCATCGCTTGTTGCGCGAAGCGACACGGGTCTTGCGGCCAGGTGGCAGGCTGATCATTGTCGGTTTTAATCCATTAAGTTTGTGGGGGCTTTCCAAGTCACTGCACTGGCGCAATGCTACGCCCTGGAATGCACGCTTTATTTCAAGACGGCGATTGACGGATTGGCTAAGCCTTCTGGACTTCCATGTAGAATCTGTTGGATATGGCGGGTATCTGGCTCCAGTAAAACATCCGGGTATCCTGGGGCTTGCACCAGATTTTGAGCGATGGTTTGATCGTTTGGGCAATCCTGCGGGTGCCTTCTATATGATCGTTGCAGGTAAACAACGTATACCATTAATTCCCGTCACGCCGCGTTGGAAAATGGTAAGAGCGCCCAGCATGGGTTCTCCCTTAGCTGAAACCGGTAGAGTTGCCAGTGGCAGAGGGACTATTATCCCATTCCGGCCTCGACAGAAATGAAGGGGTTTGGCCCAATGCCATTCTCTTATTTAAAGGATTAAGTTGTTGTCAGAACATGTTGAAATATATACGGATGGTGCCTGCAAAGGTAACCCTGGAAAAGGCGGCTGGGGTGCAATGCTCACGTACAAAGGTGTGGTCAAGGAACTTTATGGTGGCGAGATGCAAACAACCAACAATCGCATGGAGTTGACCGCCGTCATCCGCGCACTTGAAGCATTAAAACGCCCAGGCCTGCAGATACACGTGTACAGTGATTCACGTTATGTATTGAGCGGAATAGAGGAATGGTTACCTGCGTGGAAGGCGAGGTCCTGGAAAACATCCAGTCGCAAACCTGTGTTGAATCAGGATTTGTGGCAGCAACTCGACCAATTAAATCAACAACACCAGGTTGTATGGCATTGGGTCAAAGGGCATAGCGGTAATGCTGGTAATGAAAAAGCGGATGAATTGGCCAACAGGGGCATCGAAGAGTTGCCCGGTAATTCGCCTGGTGTCATGCCAAATTGACCTGCCTGTTAACAAGATTGGATAACTTTTTATGCGTCAGATAGTGTTGGATACGGAGACGACAGGTCTTGAACCCTCGCAAGGGCACAGAATTATAGAAGTCGGCTGTGTTGAGCTTGATCAGAGACGACTGACGGGACGGCATTTTCATCAATACATCAAACCAGAGCGCGACATTGATGTTGCCGCACAAGAAGTGCATGGCATCAGCGCTGCGTTTTTGGCAGATAAACCTGTTTTTTCCCTCATTGCGGATGAATTTCTGGAATTCGTGCGTGGGGCAGAATTGTTAATTCACAATGCCGGATTTGATATCGGGTTTCTGGATGCCGAATTGGCCCGCCTGGGGCCTGCCTACGGGCAGATGGCAGATTATTGTCAGATAACAGATACCTTGCAGATGGCCCGCCGCAAGCATCCGGGCCAGCGAAACAGTCTGGATGCCTTATGCAAGCGTTATGAGGTCGATAACTCACAACGAGAGCTCCACGGCGCTTTGCTTGATGCTGAGATTCTGGCCGACGTCTACTTGCTGATGACAGGTGGCCAGACCGATCTGTCATTAGGATCTGACGAGGTGGAGAATGAAACTGATCAGGAACAACACATCGTCAGGATCAACAGAGAGGGTGTCCGTTTGAAGGTTTATAACCCAGGCGCCCATGAGCTCGAAGCACACAAGCAGCTTCTGGCCCGCATTCACAAATCGAGTGGCCAGCGTTGTCTTTGGCTTAGCCAGGAAAACCAGGAAAATTTGGCGTGACAACATCGCAGGAGCAACTTAGAAGTCTGGCGCTGTCCCGGTTTTCAGTCGATTATGATCCGAATGCGGTTTTGATTGTGTTCTATGAAAACGCCGTGGTTTTAAAAGCCGGCCCTGATGTTGCCGGTGCGGGTATTGCAGCAGAGACACGATCTCCCGAAGCGTTGTTGTGGAACTTCCCGGAATTGGAAGACGTTGCGTCTTGTGTTTCGGCGCTGATACCGATTGATGCCGGCCTGGGCAGCGACAATGCCTTGTATGCAGCGTTGTTGGAGTCTTGGCCAAGTGCATTGCCAAAGACACAGGCCATTCCAACGCGACAGTTCCTGTTTGAAAGGGGATTTGAAGCATTCAGTATCGTGGGCAGAGCTAGTCAATGGATTAACTGGTACCGGTCACACCGCTATTGTGGCACGTGCGGTTCGCAAAATATGGTGCAGGGCAGTGGTGCGCTTTTACGTTGCCAGGCCTGCGAAATTGATTATTATCCTCGCATCAATCCCTGCATCATCGTCCTGGTGACAGATAAGGACAAAGTACTATTGGCGCGCAGTTCGCGCCGTGGTGCGACGTTTTTCAGTTGTCTTGCGGGATTTATCGAGCCAGGTGAAACAGCGGAAGAGGCGGTGGCTCGTGAGGTGTACGAGGAGGCAGGCATACAGGTTACCAATATTCGATACGTCAAAAGCCAGCCCTGGCCCTTCCCGTCACAATTGATGCTGGGGTACTACGCAGACTACGCTGGTGGGGATTTAAATCCCTGCCCTGAAGAGTTGGCCGAAGCAGGGTGGTTTGATGTTGGCGCGCTTCCTTCAATACCGGCACCGTCAATCAGTGTGGCGGGGCAATTGATTGAAGACTATTGTCGTTGGGCAATTAACAAAAATTTGAATGCAACCAGGGAGTCATAATTTTGGAGTACTTGTTTGAGTATGGGATGTTTCTGGCAAAAACACTGACAATCGTGCTTGCCTTTATGGCAATCGTAACCATCATGGTGGCTGCCGGTCAGCGCCGACGCCATATGCCGCGCGGCAATATTTCAGTAACGCACCTGAACCGTGAACTGGATTCGCTCAAAGATAGCCTGCAACGCGTGGTCTTGGATAAGTTCGCGTTCAAGAAGTACCTTAAGGCAGAAAAGAAGCGCGAAAAGGCCGAAGCAAAGCAACTCAAATTGAGTGCGGAGCAAAGTGGCGTCCAGGGTGCAGATGGGGCAGTTGAAGAGGACGATTCACGCAGACGCCGCGTATTCGTGCTGGATTTTGACGGTGATATGGAAGCATCCGGTCTGGAATCCTTAAGACAGGAAATCACGGCTGTGTTGACCATGGCCGAGCCCAAGGATGAGGTCATGTTACGACTGGAAAGCCCTGGTGGTCTTGTTCATGCCTATGGTCTGGCTTCGTCGCAACTATTGCGCTTCAAGCAAAAAGAAATCCCGCTCACCATTTGTGTAGACAAAGTGGCTGCCAGTGGCGGTTACATGATGGCCTGTGTGGCAGACCGCTTGATTGCTGCACCTTTTGCGATCCTGGGGTCTATTGGTGTGTTGGTGCAAATGCCTAATATCCATCGTTTGTTGAAAAAGAACGATGTTGATTTTGAGCTGATCACAGCGGGTGAATACAAGCGTACGATGACCCCCTTTACTGAAGTAACCGAAAAGGGCCGTGACAAGTTAAAACAAGATGTTGAAGAGATGCACGTGTTGTTCAAGCAATGGGTAAAGCAATACCGACCCATCGTAGATATCGACCAGATTGCGACCGGCGAAACGTGGGTTGGTTTGCAAGCTCAGGAGCGACAGATGGTAGACATGATCAGCACCAGCGATGATTACATTATCCAGGCTTGTGAGCAGGCAGATGTGTATGAAGTGGCCTACGAGATTCGCATCCCCTTAGGCGAAAAAATTGGTGGGGCTTTGCAAAAGGCTATGGACAAGACCTTGATGGTTTGGTGGCAGCGGCTAAGATCCAGTCGTTATCTTTAATTTGAAACAATAATTTAGAGTCATTTTTGAGGGGCATCAGGCATATGGAACTGGATAGTCAAACGTATCAGGCCTACGAAGTATCTGAGCAAACCCAGGAGGGGCGAAGCGCGTTTTCTGGCAACGTGGTCACCAAACAAGTTGCCAGTCTGCCAGCGGGTGACGTGCTGATCAGAGTCGCTTACTCTTCCCTCAACTTCAAGGATGCGCTTTCCGCCTCTGGCAACAAGGGTGTTACCCGACAGTATCCTCACACTCCGGGTATTGATGCTGCCGGTGTGGTGGCAGAATCTTCCAATCCACTGTTTGAGGCCGGTGACGAAGTCATTGTGATTGGTTATGACCTTGGGATGAACACTGCGGGTGGGTTCGGAGAGTTTATCCGCGTGCCAGCAACCTGGGTGGTAAAACGTCCTTCTGGTCTGAGTCTGAACGAGGCCATGATTATTGGGACAGCAGGTTTTACTGCAGCACTATGCGTGGAAAAATTGCTGAATAACGGACTGGAGTCCACCCAAGGGCCGGTGTTGGTCACCGGTGCCAGCGGTGGGGTTGGCAGTTTTGCCATCGCCTTGTTGTCACAGCTGGGTTTTGAGGTGGTTGCAATGACGGGCAGCGAATCGGCGCACGGTTTTCTGCGTGAATTGGGTGCCAGTCAGATCATTGGTCGCGAAGAATACAGCCAGCCAGGGCCAAAGCCACTTTCCAAGGAACTCTGGGCGGGTGCGGTAGACGCAGTGGGCGGCGACATCCTGTTTAATATTGTCAAATCGCTGAAGTACGGTGGTAGCGTTGCATGTTGTGGTCTGGTGGCATCACCACAATTTCAGGCGAGCGTGTTCCCCTTTATTCTCAGGGGTGTGAACCTGCTGGGCGTCGATTCAGTGAATCTTCCCTTGTCCCATAAGCGTCAACTCTGGAACAAATTGGCCACCAACTGGAAGCCTGCAGGTTTGGCCAAGCTCGAGACACAAGTGGGTATGGCGGGTTTGGACGCAGCACTCAAAACGGTACTGGCGGGTAAAAGTACCGGCCGTCTGGTGTTGTCACATCATAGAAGCTGAACCAAGCGGCGCTGTTCAGCGCCGGCGGAACAGTGGTAGAGGCTGATCAATGGCTGGCTGATAGGCATCAGTGAAGTCGTTAAACGCGGAAAGGGCGATGTCAATGTCTTGGTCATCTCGTAAGGCAAAGGCATCGAAGCCACAGCGACGCATAAAAAACAGTTGATCGCGGAGCACGTCACCAATGGCGCGGATTTCGCCAGAATAGGCAAACCGCTGCCTTAACTCGCGGGCACTGGAGTAAGGTCTTCCATCTTTAAACTCCGGAAAGTTCAACGCCACAAGCGCCAGTTTATCCAGCGATCCAGCGATGGCATCCGGGGTTTCATTACTGTTTAACCAGACTGCTGTTCTTGAGGGTCTGGAACTGATCAAGTCTTGTTCTGATAACCAGAATGACAGCGGCACAATCACATCTCGATCATGCATCATTGCCACCGCATCACGGTCTGTTGCGGCGCCCAGCAGAACCCAAGTATCAGAAACAAGCGTGCCGTTTTTAATCAGTCGTGTGGTCATCGCTTTTGTTTCCATAAAGTGCTTCTTTAAAAGGTTCCATTCCCAAGCGGTTGTATGTATTGATAAATTTTTCACCAGGGGCTTTGTGTTGCTGGTACACATTAACAATTTTGTCGATTACGTCCGGCACTTCATCCTGTGAAAACGAGGGGCCAACTATCTTTCCTAGCGCGGCATTGTGATCTGCCGACCCGCCAAGAGAGATTTGGAAATACTCTTCACCCTTTTTATCCACACCTAAAATGCCGATATTGCCGACATGATGATGGCCACAGGCATTCATGCAGCCCGAGATATTCAGTGATAACTGACCGATCTCACGCAAGTGTTGTGCAGAAAACCGGCGCTGTATGGCTTCCGCGACAGGGATAGACTTGGCATTTGCCAATGAGCAGAAGTCGCCACCAGGGCAGCAGATCATGTCGCTCAATAATCCCAGATTATCGGCTTCCAGATCGCGCGTTTTTAATGCTTGCCAGAGATTATATAGCTCGTTCTTTTCGACATCTGCCAACACCAGATTCTGGGTGTGTGTAATACGCATTTCACCAAAACTGTAGCGCTCTGCCAGGTCGGCAATAAATCGCATCTGATCAGAGTCAAGATCGCCAGGCGCAAAACCGGTCTTTTTGACGCAGATGGTAACAATGGCATAACCGGTTTTTTTGTGAGCGCTGGTGTTTTGTTCGTACCATGCGGCAAACAAAACATCGGTGTTTAATGCGGTCTCCAATGCGCTGCTCTGTGCAGGCAAGGCTTTATAGTCAGGATCGTGAAAAAACGCGCGGCATCGCTCAAGCTCTGCGCTTGTCAGCGTCAGTGGTCCATCTTTGAGTAACTGCCATTCTTTTTCAACTTTGTCTCTGAATGCCGACGTTCCGGTTTCCTTGACCAGAATCTTGATTCTTGCTTTGTATTTGTTGTCTCGTCGCCCCTCGCGGTTATAAACCCTGAGTATGGCGTCGAGATACGACAACAGGTGCTCCTGCGGCAAAAATGCTTTGATTTCGCTGCCAATGACCGGTGTGCGCCCTAAACCCCCGCCCACCAGAACGCGGAAGCCTATTTCATTGTTTTCGTTTTTAAGCAGATATAAGCCAATGTCGTGCACTTGCGTCGCGGCCTGATCTTGTTGTGTGCCACACACCGCAATTTTGAATTTTCGTGGCAGGAAAGCAAATTCCGGATGGAAAGTAGACCATTGACGGATGATTTCGCAGTAAGCCCGCGCATCCTCGACTTCGTCGACAGCTACTCCGGCAAATTGATCCGTTGTCGTATTACGAATGCAGTTGCCGCTTGTCTGAATGGCGTGCATCTCGACTTCCGCCAGATGTGCCAGTATTTCGGGCACGTCTGCCAGTGCGGGCCAGTTAAACTGGATGTTCTGGCGGGTAGTTAAATGGCCATATCCCTTATCAAAATGATCGGCGATAAAAGCCAGTTTGCGCATTTGGGTTGACGACAACATCCCGTACGGTATCGCCACGCGCAGCATGGGCGCCAGACGTTGAACATAAAGTCCATTCTGAAGTCTGAGCGGCAGAAACTCTGCATCACTCAGCTGTCCGGCCAGAAAGCGTTGGGTTTGATCTCTGAACTGCGCTATTCGATCCGCGAGCATCTGATGATCATATTGGTCGTATCGGTACATAGTTTTGGTTCGGCCCTGTGAGCGAATGCAAGCTAATGCGGGGGGCATAGTGTAATAAAACCTTCTTTTGAATTCTATGCATAAAAACTCGAATTCTTATGACGTTTTATGCTGGCTTTAGTACAAATTGGTGTAAGTGGCAGGAAGTATTTCCAATCCTGTACAGCTGTGGCTTGATTATCGGAAAGAATTCTTTAGAATGCGGCGCCGTAGATGAACTTCCACGAGAGCCTATCATGAGTCACAACAGCAACGAATCCGGATACACGCCCGAAGAGCAGGAAGAAAACAGTCGCGTAGATGCGATGGCAATATTTTCAATTGTTATAGTCGCTGTCGCGTTGCTTATTTTTTACGTTGCCAGCTGAGCCCCGACTCGTCAGGGCAATACCAGATTCACAACAATTACCAGTGTCATGACAAATAGCACGGTAAACACAAGCGCGGCTGCGACAAAGCCCTTAACGGAGCCTTTTTCGAAGTCGCGCTCTTTGTTCTTCTTGTTTTGAACACCAAAACTTGCCTGAAAGACACTGAGGAACATTTTCCAAAACGGTAACTGTTCTTTGTCCAGACCTTGGTCATCGGGTTTGTTTTGTTCTGGCATAATCACTCCTGCTTGCCTTTTATTGCGTTCAGTAATCCGGGTTCTAATCCAGAAGATTGGGTCGTAACAGACGTTTTGCTTCATCAATAGTGACGCCGCGTCGCGCCGCATAATCCGCTACCTGATCATCGTTTATTTTGCCAACCGCAAAATAGCGGGCATCCGGGTGAGCAAAGTAGAATCCGCTGACACTGGCTGCAGGCAACATGGCATAGCTTTCTGTCAATGACATGTCTATTTTCCCATTGACACCAAGTAGATCAAAAACGGCCGCCTTATCTGAATGTTCGGGGCAGGCTGGATAACCTGGCGCCGGGCGTATGCCACGATACTTCTCTTTGATAAGTGCTTCATTATCCAGTGATTCACCGGGTGCGTAGCCCCACCATTCGCGTCGAACTCGTTCATGCAGGTGTTCAGCAAAGGCCTCGGCCAGGCGATCAGCCAAGGCTTTGACCATCAGTGCATTATAGTCGTTATTCTCTCGCTCAAATTTTTCCGCCAGCGCCTGGGCACCAACACCCGTTGTGACTGCAAAACCGCCAATATAATCACAAGCTGCCTGCTGTTTGCTTGCGACAAAATCGGCCAGTGACAGATTGGGGATGCTGTCTGCCTTTGCAGCTTGCTGCCTCAGAAAATTGAATGTGTGCAGGGGCTGAGTGCATGTTTCGTCTGCATAGACCGTCACATCGTTTTGTGCCGAGCGAATGGCTGGCCAGAAACCAAAGACAGCTTGTGCCTTTAATAGCTTGTTGTTGATTATCTCGGTCAACATGGCCTGAGCATCACTGAACAGGTCTCTTGCAGCCTGGCCTACCACGTGATCGTTAAGGATCTGTGGATATTTGCCAGCAAGACTCCAGGTAATAAAAAATGGAGTCCAGTCGATATACGGAACAAGTACTTCCAGCGGGTAATCTTCCAGGACCTGCGTGCCTGACTGAGCGGGGCGGGTTATAGTGTGTGTGTGCCATTGAAACTGACCGGCGTTTCGGTTGGCTTCCTCAAAGCTCAGCAGGTTTTTCGCCTGATCCCGGCCGCTGGTGCGTGCACGTACAACCTCGTACTCTTTGCGTACGCCCTCTACAAAGCTGTCGCGTGTTTCTGTGCTCAACAAATTGCTGACAACGGTGACACTGCGCGACGCATCAGGTACATAAACAGTGGTGTTGTTTTTGTAATGCTGCTCAATCTTCACGGCGGTATGTGCTTTGGATGTGGTGGCACCGCCAATCAAAAGCGGCACTTTGAAGTCCAGGCGCTGCATTTCTTTGGCAACATGCACCATTTCGTCAAGAGAAGGCGTGATAAGCCCGCTGAGGCCTATGATATCAACATTATGTTCACGGGCTGATTGCAGTATGCGTTCACAGGGCACCATGACACCCAGGTCAATGATGTCGTAGTTGTTGCAGGCGAGCACAACACCCACAATGTTTTTACCAATATCGTGCACATCACCTTTTACCGTGGCTAGCAACACTTTGCCTTTGGCTTTGTTTGCATTCCCGGATCTGGCCTTTTCTGCTTCGATATAGGGCAACAGGTATGCCACCGCTTGTTTCATGACACGTGCACTTTTTACCACTTGTGGTAAAAACATTTTGCCACTGCCAAACAGATCACCCACCACGTTCATGCCGTCCATGAGCGGGCCTTCGATCACTTGAATCGGCAGATCGTAAAGTTGTCGGGCAGTCTCAGTGTCTTCTTCGATAAAACGCGTGATGCCTTTGACCAGCGCATGAGTGATTCTTTCCTGTACTGTTTGTGAGCGCCACTGCAGATCTTCCTGTACCTCGACCGTGCCGCTGCCGCTGTATCGGCTGGCGATTTCCATCAGACGATCAGTGCCATCACTGCGTCGGTTGAGCACGATATCTTCAACACGCTCGCGTAGCTCTGCGGGAATGCCGTCGTAGACAGCCAATTGACCGGCATTCACGATGCCCATGTTCAACCCAGCTTTGATGGCATGAAACAGAAAAACGGAGTGAATCGCTTCGCGCACCGGATCGTTACCACGGAAGGAGAACGAGACATTACTGACGCCGCCTGAAATCAAGGCATGTGGCAAGTGTTCTCGGATGTAGCGGCAGCTTTCAATGAAGTCCACCGCATAATTGTTGTGCTCTTCAATACCGGTTGCGATCGCAAAAATATTGGGATCAAAAATGATATCTTCAGGAGGGAACCCGATTTCTTGTACCAAAAGATCGTAGCTGCGTTTGCAGATAGATTGTTTTTTGGCCAGCGTATCAGCTTGTCCTGATTCATCAAAAGCCATCACAACAACGGCAGCACCGTATCGGCGACACAAACGCGCTTTCTCAAGAAACTCGGCTTCACCCTCCTTCAAGCTGATGGAGTTGACGATGCCTTTGCCCTGGATGTTCTTCAGACCGGTTTCGATGACTTCCCATTTAGATGAGTCAATCATCACGGGAACGCGGCTGATATCAGGTTCGGCTGCGATGAGGCGCAAGAATTTCTCCATCGCAGAGCGCGAATCGAGCATGCCTTCATCCATATTGATATCAATGACTTGAGCGCCGCTTTCTACTTGCTGCAACGCGACATCAAGCGCTTCATTGTATTGATTGTCGATGATGAGACGTGCAAATTTGCGCGAACCTGTCACGTTGGTTCGTTCGCCGATATTAACAAACAGGCTGCTGGTATCGATGTTGAATGCTTCAAGTCCGCTCAGTCGGCATTTAACGGGCACGTCCGGAATCTTGCGGGCAGGGTACTTGTTGACTGCATCAGCCACCGCTTTAATGTGCACAGGTGTTGTTCCGCAGCAGCCACCAATGATGTTGAGGAAGCCACTTGCAGCAAACTCCTCCACAATATCAGCCATCTCGCGGGCACTTTGGTCATATTCCCCAAAAGCATTAGGTAACCCGGCATTTGGATGCGCTGAAACATATGTGTTTGCCAGTTTTGAAATTTCTTCAATGTGGGGGCGCAGTTGTTCTGCGCCAAGCGCACAGTTGAAGCCGATTGAAATTGGATTTGCGTGAGCAAGCGCATTCCAGAAGGCTTCGACGGTCTGGCCGGATAAGGTTCGTCCGCTTGCATCGGTGATGGTGCCAGAGATCATAATCGGCAGCTCTATCTCAAGCTGCTCGAAGACATTTTGTACTGCAAACACGGCCGCTTTGGCATTGAGCGTATCAAAAATGGTTTCAATAAGTAGTATGTCCGCACCACCCTTGATCAGGGCCGTTGCGGCAACTTCATAATCAGCAACCAGTGCATCAAAATTGGTATTACGGAAACCTGGATCATTTACATCAGGCGATAATGATGCAGTACGGCTGGTTGGTCCAATAACCCCGGCAACAAACCTCGGTTTATCAGGTTGTTGAGATGTCACTTGGTCACAGCAAGCGCGAGCCAGTTTTGCGCCTTCAAAATTAAGCTCGTAAACAAGCGCCTGCAATCCATAGTCAGATTGCGACACCGCTGTTGAATTGAATGTATTGGTTTCAATAATATCGGCACCGGCATTGAGATATGCCAGGTGAATGCTTGAAATGACATCCGGTCTGGTCAGCGTGAGCAAATCATTGTTACCGCCCAGGTCGGAAGGATGTGACATGAATCGCTGGCCACGAAAATCTGCTTCATTCAACTTTTCGCGTTGAATCATAGTGCCCATGGCGCCATCGAGAATTAGAATGCGTTCACGAAGAGCATGCCTGAGCAGCTTGAAAGAAGAGTGTTGTTTCATGTTGGGATCCGTTTGTCGTGCTGGCTCTATAATTTGAGCGAAGACGATCCTGAGCAGAGTCAAAAGAGGCGCAATTCTAGCAGAGTCGATGAGTCTGGTGACAAATTTGTCAAATCCACACGCGTTGGACTGGAAAAAACATAATAACCGAGTAAAATGCTCGGCTATTCAAAGGCAACGCTGACGAGGCGCTTACCCAGTCATGATTACGATAACTGAACCAGCACAGGATTACCTGGCCGAGCTATTAAAAAAGCAGGACAGCGATGGTATCGGCATTCGGGTATTTATACTCGATCCGGGCACACCCAAGGCGGAGACCTGCATTTCATTTTGCCGACCAGGTGAGGAAAAGGACGACGATCAGCGCAAGGAATATTCTCAATTTCATGCATGGATCGAAAACCGTAGCATTCCTTTTCTGGACGAAGCAGTAGTTGATTATGCAAAAGACACTATGGGTGGGCAGCTCACAATCAAGGCGCCAAATTCCCGGCTTCCAAAAATAAAAGACGATAGCCCGATCGAAGACCGCATCAATTATGTGCTGTACAACGAGATAAATCCTTCGTTGGCCTCTCATGGTGGTGTTGTTACATTAGAAGATCTGGTCGACGAAACCATTGCCATTCTTAAGTTTGGTGGCGGTTGTCAGGGATGCGGTATGGTTGATGTGACCCTGAAAGAGGGGGTTGAAAAGACTTTAATGGAGAAAGTGCCAGGTTTGACCGCAGTGCGAGATGTCACCGATCATACCAATCGGGACAATGCATACTTTAAATAGAAAGCAGCTAAAAACGATATCCGGGCAGAGTTTGGCATTGCCATGTCAGCCCGGGTAGCGACTGCGTAACGCGTCGTACAGCTTTTCAGGATACTGATCAGAATCCGTTTCCAACCCGGCCATTAGCTCCACAAGGTGTTCATTATCTTCCCGGTCGCCCCAGATTTTTTGATAGGTGCCAGCTTTATATCCATGGTCCTGACGGAAAAAGTTAAGGACATTTTTGCCGACGTATTGGCGATACAATTCCTGCCAACTCATATGGCAGTCTGAGAGTATTGACGAGAATACTGACATCTCTATGCGCCTGACCGCGCTCAGTGCGATGAGAAGTTCAAGTTTCCCCAACAAGTCCAGAGCACCGAGGTCTACTTCAAGTCCATCACAGAGCACTGGTTTATTGTCATGCATCACCTTGATCAGATGCTCAAGCGCCTGTTCTCGATTGCCGTTTTCTCTGAGCAGAATCTCCGATAGTAAGAAATGCCAGATGTCGACCAATTCCATTTGAAGTTGCGGTAAATCGAGAGTCTGTTTTTTCCACCACTTCCAGCCGTGATGTTCAATGGCCTCTGCCGCTTCTATGACAACCGCTCGCAGGTAAGGGTAGGCGGCTTGTACCCAGTTTGCATCAACCTTGGCGTTCATATCGCATTGCAAGCGCAACATGACGTTTGCCTGCTGAGTGGACAAAGATATTGTCATAAAAGGGATTCAACCTGTTCTATTGCGGAATAGCTGACACGGACTAGGAACGGGAGGTTTCGTCGGGCTGGTCAGGTGCTGGTGTGAGGATCCGGGCGCGTTGTTGCTCAAGAGAAACAAGCATTTCGTGGCGGCTGCGCAGCATATCTTCATACGACCTGCGCGGCTCGGTTTCTCCAGCTTCAAGACTGGCAAGCCAATCGTTCAAAATCTGAATCTCAAGCCTGAGTTGAGCAATTCCCTGATCAAGTAGATCGGGCTCAATGTGAGGCGTCCGCGAGCGGGTGCGCTTTTCTACTAAAGTCATGCCGGTGATCCCTGATACACTCCACTTGTCTTCGCTACGGACTTCGTCGGAACTTCCACTGAATTTTGCTTCCTGCATAACCTATCGGCAGTAAAATCAAAAGCCTTAGCCTTTAATTCCTGCCGATGGTGAATAGTGACGAGCTTAACATTAATTATGAACAGATTCGCATATCCTGTCTAAACTGGTCAAGTGCAGCAGGGATTTTAAAACAAACTCAGGAACTCAGTGTCAATGCTGATAGGTGTCTGCAAGTGAGCGAGCGCTCAGGTGGTGATCGGGTTCTCCCCATAACTTAATCATGTTTTTTACATCAGTTGCGGTTAACAATTTGAGCTCGCGATAACCCAATGACTGCCAGGCAAAGGAGAGTTTTTCGAGATCATGCTTGGTAGTTGTTTGTGCAATAGTTTGCCAGCGTGGTGTTGTCTGGCCTACAGCTCGGTCATAAAAAAAACTCGCCTCAGATGCCTTCCGATAAAGTGTATGCAGGAGTGTATCCATCTTTTCTTTTTCACTGCTTTCAAGCTCTTTGATCATTGAGCGCAGGGTAATAGCTGTTTGTTCATATGATTGCCATTGAGGCCAAGCCTCCTGGGCGGCTGCCAGTGCCTGCTGAAACTGTTTTTTATTCCTGAAAATCTTGCATCGCTCCTTCCAGTTCAGTTCATCGCAGTTCAGTTCATCCCGGTTCAGTTCATCTTGTTGTGCCGTGATGCTTTGCGCAATCGGCAATTCGACGATTTTGGATTGGACTGGATCTGTTGCTTGCAGGCTCACCCGAGGCAAGATCTGTTCTTGTTCGGCCATTGCGATGTGCCTGCGTTGCTGGTCCTTTTTCAGCACATAAACCACCAGTCCAATCAGGACGGCGACCAATATCAAGATTAACAACAACATAATTGTGCAAATGCCCACGTGAGGATAATGGCTGTGATTTAATCTTTACCGCCATGCCCGTTCAAAGACAAGCATGGATAGGTTATTTTAGGCGACAAATTGTGGCTTGTAATTTATTTAAGTAAATTCAAATTTGTCGCTTTGACAGTCAGATCATATTTGTTATTATGCGCGCCTTGTCGAGTTGAGCGGAAAAAAATATCGCAAAGTTCTTCAAAAAGAAGTTGACGGCCATAATCAAGCTCACTAGAATTCGCGCCGTCTTCTGCAACAAAGCAGAAACCAAGTTTCTGTCCCCTTCGTCTAGAGGCCTAGGACACCGGGTTTTCATCCCGGCAACGGGGGTTCGAAACCCCCAGGGGACGCCATTTTACAAGCCTGGCTTTTGCCAGGCTTTTTTTTTGGGGATTTGAATCGCAATCATGCAGAGCATCAGCCCGAAAAACGCCATCTCCATACGTGGACTGACAAAAACCTACGCCAATGGTTTTCAGGCGCTCAAGGGAATCGATCTTGATGTAAAAGAGAACGATTTTTTTGCGTTGCTCGGACCAAATGGGGCGGGCAAATCCACGATCATCGGCATTATTTCAACGCTGGTGCGTGCAAGCTCGGGTGCCATTCAGGTATTTGGCCAAGACGTTGCAACACATGTGTATGAAACCAAGTTGTCACTTGGGATTGTGCCGCAGGAAATCAATTTTAGTCAGTTTGAAAAAGTGGGTGACATTGTTATTACCCAGGCGGGCTATTACGGCTTGCGCGGCGATCTGGCAAAGCAGCGTGCCGAAAAGTATCTCCGGAAATTGGACTTGTGGGAAAAACGGGATAATCGTTCCCGAATGTTGTCGGGTGGCATGAAGCGCAGGCTGATGATTGCTCGGGCACTGGTTCACGAACCCAGATTATTGATACTGGATGAACCCACGGCTGGTGTTGACATCGAGTTGAGAAGGTCAATGTGGGAGTTTCTGCAAGAGCTCAACCGCAACGGCACAACTATAATTCTCACCACACACTATCTCGAAGAAGCTGAGAGTTTGTGTCGTAATATCGCGATTATCAACCAGGGACAAATTGTCGAAAATACCAGCATGCGCAAATTGCTGGACAAGTTGGCAAGGCAGACATTGGTATTTGATACATGTGATGAACTTGAATCTGCACCAACTTTTAACGATCCAGATATTCTGTGCACGACCATCGATTCGCATAGTTTTGAGATCAGTTTGAGCACCAGTCGTGATATCAATGGCATTTATGCTGCATTGAGCGAGCAGGGCATTTTGATCAGAGGGATGCGAAACAAAACCAATCGACTGGAAGAGTTGTTTTTATCCAGTCTGAAAAACTGACAGTCTTGATGCCGGGCAACTCCATGCTGACTAATCACAAATACATCGCATTCGAAACGATATTGATCAAAGAGATTCGTCGATTCACGCGTATTTGGCTGCAGACACTCGTGCCGCCTGCCATTACCATAGGGTTGTACTTCCTGATATTTGGAAATCTGATTGGTGGTCGTATTGGGCAAATGGGCGGGTTCGATTATGTGGACTTTATTGTGCCTGGATTGATCATGATGGCGGTTATTCAAAATGCCTACGCCAACGTGTCTTCATCGTTCTTCAGTAACAAATTTCAGCGTTGTATTGAGGAGATATTGGTATCGCCTGTTCCCAACTATATTATTTTGCTGGGCTTTGTAGCAGGTGGAATGGCGCGCGGTGTTGCTGTTGGCTTGATTGTGACAGCCATGTCTTTCTTTTTTACATCCCTGCACATTGAGCACGTTTTCCTGACGTTGTTGGTGGTACTTTTGACATCAATGGTGTTCTCGTTGGCTGGGTTTATCAACGCACTTTATGCCAATACGTTTGATGACATTTCCATCATTCCCACCTTCGTGCTCACACCGCTGATCTACCTGGGTGGCGTGTTTTACTCGATCGAACTGTTGCCTACCTTCGGGCAGTGGATATCTGCGTTAAATCCGGTGCTCTACATGGTCAATACCTTCAGATATGGCATTCTGGGCACCAGCGATGTGAATATCCTCTGGGCGTTGTTTATGCTGGGGGTTTTCAGCGCAGGATTATTTGGGGTTGCATTGTACCTGCTGCGCAAAGGCACTGGTTTGCGCCAGTAAGTTAATCCACCTGAACTGCAAGAGGTGTCACTGGCAGATGTCCGAAATTCCATTGGGTAAACAAACGGATTACCCCGAGCATTACAACGCTGAAGTGTTGTTTCCAGTCAGTCGATCAGTCAATCGACATGGATTGGGAATTGGCGAGGTTTTGCCTTTTGGAGGTTTTGATCACTGGCGTGCCTACGAGTTATCCTGGCTGAATTCGCGCGGCATGCCGGTTGCGAAAATGGCAGATATCCTGGTGCCGTGTGAATCGTTGTGTTTGATCGAATCAAAGTCGTTGAAGCTGTATTTTAATTCTTTGAATCAACATCAATTTGCCAGTGATGAGCAGGCACTGGATGTCATACAGCGCGATCTGAGCAAGGTCGCAGGTGCTAAGGTAATTGTCTCACTGCTGGACTGTTCATCTGTATCCGCAGCACAGGTGTCGAATCCCGAGTATACGGTGTTGCTGGATTCGCTACAGATCGACAAGCTTGTGTATGAACCGGCGGCGTCGCTGCTGAAAATTGATACTAGGACGCATTGTGAAGAAATTTTCCTGAGTAATCTGTTTCGTTCCAGGTGTCCCATAACAGCCCAGCCTGATTGGGGAACCATACTGATTCGCTACAGCGGCCCCTCAATAGACCATCAGTCCCTTTTAAGGTACATCATTTCGTATCGCCAGCACTCGGGGTTTCACGAGAACTGCGTTGAGCAGATATTTGTTGATCTGAATGCGGTGTGCGCGCCTACCAGACTTGAAATCAGCATTAATTTTCTAAGGCGGGGAGGGCTGGAGATAAATCCATTCAGGACGCTGACTATGGATGAAGGCATGAAGCCACTGCTTCGCTTGTGTCGTCAATAAATACGATAGGCATTTAACCGCTATCCAAATCAGTATCAGCTTGTATTTACCTTGGTCGTGTTATACAGTTACGCGCCCTAAAACGGCGGCCTAAAAACGGTGAGGTGTCCGAGTGGCTGAAGGAGCACGCCTGGAAAGTGTGTAACGGGTTAAACCGTTCGAGGGTTCGAATCCCTCTCTCACCGCCAATTTTAAGCCCATTCCTAAATCAATGTTCTTGTTGTAGTATCGGCTGGTCACCCAACCTAAAAATTACAAGAGAACAGACCATGCACTTGCCAAAATCCCTCGTGCTTTCAATAGCCATGATTGGCTTGAACTTCAGTGCTGTGAGTGAAGCCAACGATTGGGTTCATTACGGATCCGATTTGGCTTCAAGCAAATATGCGCCTTTTGATCAAATCAACCACGCTAATGTGAGCGGTCTGCGACAAGCCTGGTCTTGGGATTCACCTGACAATGCCACTGTTGCCGCAAATCATCTGGCTGAAAATTTCCGTGCAACCCCTGGTGCGTACAAATCGACACCTATTGCAGTGAATGGCGTTTTGTACGTCAGCACCTCGTTTGGTCGTGTAGCAGCGATAGATGGTGTCACGGGCCAGGAACTTTGGGTTTTTGATACCCGGTCATGGGAAGCAGGGCGGCCGGCCAATTTGGGCTACAATCATCGTGGCGTCGGCTATTGGGCTGATGGTGACAGAGAACGAATCATCATGCTGTCAAATGATGCCTTTATGTGGTCAATTGATGCCAAAACTGGTCAGCTTGATCCAACGTTTGGTGATCAGGGTAAGGTCGATTTGGCGCAGGGTCTGGGTAAAGACATCAATCGTCAAGCCTATACAATGATCGCCGCACCTCTTATTTATGAGGATCTGGTCATCGTAGGTTCCTCAATCCATGACGGCCCACAGTTTCAGGAAGCGCCCCCGGGGCACGTCAGAGCATTTAACGTTAGAACAGGAAAGCAGGAATGGATTTTCCATACCATCGCTCAGCTTGGTGAGGCGGGCAATGAGACCTGGGAGAACGACTCCTGGCAAAAAGTAGGCAATACCAATGTCTGGACTCAGATGAGTGCTGATCTCGAACTTGGATTGGTGTATCTGCCTGTGGGAACGCCAACCAATGACTGGTACGGTGGACACCGACTTGGCGACAACCGGTATGCGGAGTCGTTGGTTGCAGTCAATGCAAACACGGGTATTCCGGTCTGGCATTTTCAAGCCGTGAAACACGGTCTGTGGGATTACGACATGCCCGCAGCGCCAAACTTGATTGATATCACAGTTGATGGTCGGCCGATTAAAGCCTTGGCTCAGATTTCCAAACAGGGTTTTGTTTACGTGCTGGACAGGGCGACTGGGGAGCCAGTCTGGCCGATAGAAGACCGTCCAGTGCCGCCGTCCAATGTGCCGGGGGAGCGAGCCTCACCAACTCAGCCACATCCAACAAAGCCTGCACCATTCGATCTGCAAGGTATCTCTGACGAAACCTTGATCAACTTTACACCTGAGCTCAGAGCGGAAGCCTTGGCCAATATCGAGCGCTTTGACTATGGCCCTTTGTTTACACCGCCCACATTGAGGGGAACAATCAATCTGCCCGGTTGGGCTGGCGGTGGCGGCTGGCAAGGATCAGCTGTTGACCCGGAAACAGGAATTCTGTACGTGCCATCGGCTACCTCGGAAATAGTTGTGCAGCTGGTTGAACCGGAAGCAGGTAGTTCGGATTTCAGCTATGTGCGCGGCGGGGTGACCTCAGTTAATGGGCCACAAGGCTTGCCATTAACCAAACCGCCTTATGGGCGTCTGACAGCGATTGATCTGAATACTGGCGATCATATCTGGATGGTGCCGCACGGCGAAGGGATACGTCAGCGCATTATTGATCTTGGTATTCTTGATCCTGGCCCAGTAGGTTCAACTTCCCGAACCGGTCCAGTGCTGACCAAAACATTGTTGTTCATCGCGCAGCAAGATGGTCGACGCTCTGTGATGCGCGCATTTGACAAGGCAACAGGCGCCGTTGTGCACGAAATTGATCTGCCATCTGTGCCAAGTGCGACGCCGATGACCTACATGGCTGGAGGCAAGCAATACATTGCTATTGCATTGGGTGGCGGTACTGAAGCCAGCCTTGTGACCTACGCGTTGCCCTGACATGAGAGGTTTCTATTCACAAAACGGGCTCTTGACGGTTGTGTTTGCTCTGGCCATGTTTTCCAGCGGTGTCGTCGCGCAATTGTCTGCGGATGCCGCTGGTCAAGACGTGTCATGGAGCACGTACGGCAGCGATCTTGCTTCGAGCAAGTATGTGCCTTTAGATCAAATCAATGCGGAGAATGTTCAACAGTTAAAGATCCTGTGGTCCTGGGATTCCCCGGACAATCAAGTATTCAGCACCAATGATCGAGCAAGTGCTGGCGAGTACAAGTCTACACCCATCATGGTAAACGGTGTGCTATATGTCAGCACGTCGCTCGGGATGGTGGCAGCAATTGATGCCCAAAGCGGCGAACAGATCTGGGTGTTTGATACAGGCTCCTGGCAACGGGGCAGGCATCCCAATTTTGATAACAATCATCGTGGAGTGTCATGGTGGGATGACGGTGCTGATGGTCGCATCTTAATGGCTGCCAATGATGGTTTATTGTGGTCGCTGAACGCCAGCACTGGCGTCCCTGATCCAAGCTTTGGCAACGAAGGCGTCGTTGACTTGAAACAGGGGCTGGGCCGTGAAACCCGAACCGGCCTGTATGGCTCGATATCTCCGCCCACAATCATCAACGATGTCATTGTGGTCGGTTCATCAATCAGCGACGGTCCACTTTTTCAAGACCAGCTGCCTCCAGGCCACGTTCGGGGTTATGACGCACGCACTGGTGCGGAAAAGTGGATATTTCATACCATACCGCAAGGGGAGCAACGCGGCACCGAGACATGGGAAAATCAGTCCTGGCGCACCGCGGGCGCGACCAATGTCTGGACGACCATGAGTGCCGATCCGGAAACCGGATATGTGTATCTTCCCACCAGTACACCCAACAATGATTGGTACGGCGCGCATCGCCTTGGCGACAACTTGTATGCTGAAAGCCTGGTATGTCTTGACGCTGCCACAGGCGAAGTCGTCTGGCATTTCCAGATGGTTCATCATGGACTGTGGGATTATGATCTGCCGGCAGCGCCCAATTTGATCGATATTGTAGTGAATGGTCGCCCGATCAAAGCGGTAGCTCAGACCAGCAAGCAGGGGTTTGTATACGTCTTCGACAGAATTACAGGAGAACCAGTCTGGCCTATCGAAGAGCGCCCAGTGCCTCAATCTACCGTAGCGGGTGAGCGCAGTTCACCTACTCAGCCGTTTCCGACCAAGCCACCGCCCTTTGAACCACAAGGTATTTCAGATGCTACATTGATCGACTTCACTCCTGAGCTCCGCCAGCAAGCCTTGGCCTTAATCAGTGAAGTGGATTACGGGCCATTGTTTACACCGCCCAGTGAACGTGGGGTGATCATTTTTCCGGGTTATAGTGGCGGCGTTACCTGGACAGGCGCAGCGGTAGATCCTGAGACCGGTATTTTGTACGTGCCTTCATTTTCTGCACCTCGGTTTGTTCGTCTTCGCCGGCCTGATGAGGGTGAATCAGACTTCGGTTTTATCAGGGATCGCAGTTTCACCGTTTCCGGGCCTCAGGGGCTACCGCTGATCAAACCTCCGTATGCCAGAATCACAGCGATTGATCTCAACAAAGGCGAGCATGTCTGGATGGTTCCGCATGGCCGAGGCATACAGCAAAAATTGATCGATATGGGCATACCTGATCCCGGACCTGTAGGAAGTTTTGGCCGGAATGGCCCTTTGTTAACAAAATCGCTGTTGTTTGTGGCGCAGCTTGATGAATCAAGACCGGTTATGCGCTCCTACGACAAACGCACCGGGCAAGTTCTCAGCGAACTTGATTTGCCATTACCACCGATGGGTACTCCGATGAGTTACATGCTAAATGGCAAACAATTTATTGTTGTTGCTGCTGGCGCAGGGCCGGATACGCGGCTATTAGCCTTAGGTATTGAATAATCAGATTTGTTTGAGCTTGATTCAGCCCGGCAATTTAATGATAATGCCGGCCCTGACACCAATCAGCTGTTTTGATGAGCTGTAATGTCTGGCTTTATGGTATCCCTTGTCGGTCCCCGCGCAATGATACGCTGTAAACCCCGCCAGGCCCGGAAGGGAGCAACGGTAGCAGCGGACGCATGTGCCGTGGTGTGGCTGGCAGGGGGTGCCACCATCATTTTTCAGCATTCCCCCATTTGTCTCTAAATCACCAACATTCAATGTGTTGAAGTGTTTTCCTGCCTGTCGCTTGCTTGCGTATTACAATACAATGGTGATCTTAACTTAAGCAGAGTCTAAACCGGCGCATGGCATATCAGGTTCTGGCACGCAAATGGCGGCCTAAAAATTTTAGCGAAATGGCAGGGCAGACGCATGTTTTGCAAACCTTGATCCACGCGCTTGAAAATCAACGTCTACACCATGCCTATTTGTTTACCGGTACACGTGGTGTCGGCAAAACGACTGTCGCCCGAATTCTTGCACGCTGTCTGAATTGTGAAAAGGGAATCACTGCGACTCCCTGTGGTACATGTGATGCCTGCCGGGAAATTTCGGAAGGTAGATTTATTGATCTGATCGAAGTTGATGCAGCATCTCGTACAAAAGTAGAAGACACGCGCGAGCTGTTGGAGAACGTGCAGTACGCGCCGGCTCGAGGGCGGTTCAAGGTTTACCTGATAGACGAAGTGCATATGTTGTCTTCGCACAGCTTCAATGCGCTTTTAAAAACCCTTGAAGAGCCTCCTGCGCATGTCAAATTTTTGCTGGCGACGACGGATCCTCAGAAATTGCCAGTCACCGTCCTGTCGCGATGTTTGCAGTTTCATCTGAAAAATCTTTCCCCCGCGCAGATTGTTGCCTATCTGCAGTCGGTACTCATTGCAGAACAAATAGAATTTGAAGAGGATGCCCTGTGGCAACTAGCCCGCGCGGCTGCCGGTAGTATGCGGGATGCATTGACCTTACTGGACCAAAGTATTTCTTTTGGTGCAGGCAGGGTTGAATCGGTATCCGTCGCCAGTTTGTTGGGTACGCCTGATTTTACGCTGATTTTTCTGCTGATCGAGGCGCTGGCAGGTCGCGATGGGCATGAGATAGTCAGGCTGCTTGGTCTTGCGGCAGAGAATAACCCTGACTATCAACGATTGTTGGAGCATATGCTCAGCGTGTTCTATCGCATGACACTGGCGCAAATGTTGCCTGATGCGGTTGATAACAGCGAGGGCGATCGCGATCGCGTCATCGCGCTGGCCGGCCGCCTCAGTCCTGAGGATGTACAGCTTTATTACCAGATATGTCTGCAGGCTCTCCAGGAATTGACCATAAGCCCTAACAGAAAAATCAGTTTCGACATGGGTCTATTGAGAATGCTTGCCTTCAGCCCTGATGTCTTTATGGCTGGGTCTACTTCGGGCGATCAAAAAAAAAAGCCTGAGCTGAGCGATTCTGATCGGTCATCTGATCAGATCGACGTGCCTGTCAGTGATGGTTCGCAAGCTTTGGTCAATTTGACTGTTGAACTGACATCGACTTTAGAGACAACGGTTCCTGATCTGGTCGCCGAATCAGTTGAACTGATTGAGATTACTGAAAATAATGATCCGGAAGACATCGATTGGTACACCTTGGTATCCCGTTGTAACTTGACGGGCATTAGCGGCAACATTTTATGGAATTGCATTCCGGTTGTTGCCACGGTTGATCATTACGCCCTTGTCCTTGATGAAAATCAGAGTGCCTTATTCAGTCCAGATCATCCGGCGATGATTGCCGCGGCACTTTCCGAATATTTTGGGCGAGACGTCAAGGTAGATATCAGTATTGGTCAAATTTCGATGGAGACACCGGCAACACGGCGTTGGCGAGAAAAAGCTGAAGCGATGCAGGCATTGCACAAACGATTCTACGAGGATCACGGCGTCATGGCGCTGGTTGCAGGCTTTGATGCAACTATCGATCCGGAATCATTTACTGTGAAGAATTGATAAAAACAGGAGTGTAGCTATGAATGACTTAAACGAGCTTCTGAGTCAGGCCAAAAAGATGCAGGAACAAATGCAGAAGGCTCAAGAGGAAGCTGCCAAACGAGTTGTAACGGGTGAGTCGGGCGCCGGCTTGGTCAAAGTTCAGTTGGGTGGGCGTTACGATGTGCGCCAGCTTGAGCTGAGTGATGAACTGATGCAAGAAGATAAAAGTATCATCGAAGATCTTATAGCGGCTGCATTTAATGATGCTGTTAAAAAACTGGATGAAGGCAGTCGTGATTCTTTCAGTCAAATGGCATCAGGTTTCAAGATGCCCGACGGGTTCAAATTTCCGTTCTGACTTGCAGTGCCAATGGCAATAGATCTCTTTTGTGCCCGTTATTCTTTTGTGTAAATTACTTGAGGTGACATGAACAGCCCGATACTAGACGAGTTAATCCAGTCGCTGCGATGCTTGCCAGGGGTAGGACCAAAAACGGCACAGCGCATGGCATTGTATCTGCTCGAACGTAACAGAATCGGTGCTGCGCGCTTGAGTGAATCCATAGGTATGGCATTGCAACGTGTGGGGCATTGTGAGCAATGCCGAACTCTGAGCGAAGAAACCTTGTGTAGTTTGTGTAGCAACCCGTCAAGGGATGGCAGGCTGCTGTGTATCGTAGGATCACCTGCTGACCTTATGGCGATTGAGCAGACTGGCAGTTATCGGGGGCTGTACTTTGTGCTCGCTGGGCACTTGTCTCCAATTGACGGTATGGGTCCGCGAGAAATCGGTATTGACGCGCTATTGTCCTTGCTTGATCGGCATCCAGTGCAAGAAATCATTCTCGCTAACAACCCTACAGTTGAGGGTGAAGCAACGGCTTATTACATTGCGGGCTTGCTCAAAGACAGGCCTGTTTTGCTCTCCAGAATTGCCCACGGTGTCCCGGTAGGAGGGGAATTGGAATATGTCGATGGCGGCACGCTGAGCCATGCATTTAATGGGCGCCAACAACTGCGCTGAATTTTTCAGCCGAATGGAATAATGAATGACTGAGGACTTGAATGCAGAGCTGGTTGTCGATAACGGCAGACTTAAAACACTCTGTGAGTCATGGCGTAAAAAAGCGCTGTTGGCGATAGATACCGAGTTTATGAGGGTAAGCACCTTCTACCCAAAGGCCGGCTTGATTCAGGTTGGGGACGAAGGCAATAACTTTTTGCTGGATCCTTTGGCGCTGACAGACTGGCAGCCCTTTGTTGATATCCTTGTTGACCCTGGAATTTGCAAAGTCATACATTCCTGTTCGGAGGACATGGTACTGTTTTATAGTGAATTCAAGTGTGCTCCCAGTCCTTTGTTTGATACCCAGCGTGCCGCTGCATTTCTTGGTTTTGGATTCAGTTTGAGCTACCTGAATCTGGTGTTGAAATTGATGGATACGGTGCTTGAAAAATCCGAAACCCGGTCAGATTGGCTGCAGCGGCCCTTGTCTGAGTTACAAGTTCGATACGCGGCGCTGGACGTTGCCCACCTGCCAGAACTGTTCAGAATACTCAATCAACGCCTTCAGGAGCAGGGGTATCTCGAATACTTTAAGGCAGAATGTGAGCAGTTGAGCCAGGTTGCCCGGAATGCCGAGGATGAGGCAAGCTGGCAAGAAATCTATCTAGGAATGGGAGCATCTTGGCGTCTCGACCGTGCACAGCTTGGTGTTCTTAAAAATTTATGTGTGTGGCGGGAAAAAGTTGCCAGAGCCCGTGACAAACCCCGTACATGGATTGCACGCGATGCTGATTTGATCGAGTTGGCTGAAAAACGTCCTACAGATCGGGCATCACTTGGGCAAATCAAGGAATTGTCACGAAATTTGTATCAACAGGATGCCAATACGATCCTTGAAATGATTGCAGCGTCGCAACCCGTGTCAGTAGAAGATGCCGAAAGAGTTGATGGTTTGCCACTGAGTCAGGAGCAACGGCAAATTTTGAAACGTTGTCAGCATCACATAGAGAAGATTTCCACGGCGACAGGTATTGCGGTAGAACTTTTAGCGCGCAAAAAGCAGTTGGTACAATTGATTCATCTGAATACAAATCTGGCAAAGGGCGCTGAGTTAGTTTGGCCCAAGGGGCTGGAATCGTCCTGGCAAAGGCAATTGGTAGAAAAAGGGCTAACCTTGGCGCTCTATCATGAATGAGTCCGTGCAGAATCTGATAAGACCGCAGTTCTGGGAACTTCCTCTGGGCGATCTCAATCGGCAGGAATGGGAGATGCTCTGTGATGGCTGTGCACGTTGTTGCCTTAAAAAGCTTGAAGATGAAGAAAGCTCAAAAATTCAATTTACAAGAGTGGCTTGCAGGTACCTCAAGCAAGACAGTTGCACCTGTAAAGCGTACAAGACCCGTCATGTCAAAGTACCAGACTGTCTTGTTCTCGATATGGCAAATCTGCCAACTGCCTTGCATTGGATTCCGGAAACCTGCGCGTATAAGCTCAGGTTTTTGAATAAACCCTTATTGCATTGGCATCCGCTGCTCGCTGGAGACCGTACGACAATGATTGCCGAGGGGATTCCGGTAACGGGACGTATTCTATCTGAAGAGAATGTACATGAAAGTGGTCTCGAAGAGCATGTGATTCGCTGGGTCAAGGCATAGGTAATAATATGGTTGGAATTTACGGTTATCTGACGAGTTGGGCGATCTATCTGATTGCAGGCACTGTGTGCTATGTCCTGTTTTACAAAGCGACGGGCGTCATTGGTTTTAAACCCATAGCCAATACGCTTAGAGCAATTATGTTGGTGTTGATTTACACACCCTGGTATGTGGCTGCGGACAAGGATCTGATGGCTCCGGCAGTAATGGTTATCATGCTGGATTTGATTACGGTTGGTGGTGATTCATTCATCCGGGCGATGGTGCCCTTGTTATTGGCATTGGCCGCTGCAGTTCTGTTGGTTTGGATCGTAGGCATAGCCTCTGCAATATTTCGAAAAAAGCAAAACGCTGAATAATTTTATAGATGCTGAATGGGAGAACGGGCAGGTATGCGATTTACTGGAACAGATGATTATATTGCCACCGACGAGTTGCAGATGGCAGTCAATGCCGCAATCAGCCTTCAAAAGCCCCTGTTGATAAAGGGTGAGCCCGGTACCGGCAAAACCATGCTGGCAGAACAAATTTCAGAAGCCTTAGGCCTGGAGTTGATCCAATGGCATATCAAGTCAACAACCAGAGCGCAACAAGGTTTGTATGAATATGACGCAGTTTCCCGACTGCGTGATTCGCAGTTAGGTGACCCTAAGGTCCATGACATTGCAAACTACATATTAAAGGGCAAGCTCTGGCAGGCTTTTGAAGCTGACAAACAGGTAGTTTTATTGATTGACGAAATCGACAAAGCCGACATCGAGTTCCCGAACGATCTGTTGCTTGAACTCGACAAAATGGAGTTCTATGTCTACGAGACACGCTCTATTGTGAAGGCAAAAAACCGTCCTATTGTGATTATCACCAGTAATAATGAAAAGGAGTTGCCAGATGCATTCCTGCGTCGATGCTTTTTCCATTTCATAAAGTTTCCGGACGCGGTCACCATGGAGAAGATTGTTGCCGTCCATTTTCCCACGATCAAAAAAGAGTTGCTTGCCCAGGCAATGGATATATTCTTTGACGTCCGCAAAGTGCCTGGTTTAAAAAAACGACCAACAACATCAGAACTGATTGATTGGCTCAAACTGCTGTTAGCCGACGACATTCCTGAAGAAGTATTAAAAAATCAGGATTTCAAAAGCGCCATCCCCCCATTGTATGGCGCCTTGCTTAAAAATGAGCAAGATGTCCATTTGCTCGAAAAAATTGCTTTTATGCACAGAGCAAAAAGATAGTCATATGCTGATTCGATTTTTCAACAGCTTACGTCAAGAGCGTATTCCTGTCAGTTTGGGTGAGCTCTTTACCTTGATTGAATGCCTCAAACAGAATTTTGCTTTTGCCGACATGGAGCAATTTTATCTGCTGGCGCGTTTGTGCATGATCAAGGATGAAAAATATTTTGACCGTTTTGATCGCGCGTTTTCGCGTTATTTTAAGGAGCTTTCTGTTCTTGATGATTTGCTCAAAGATGTCATTCCGGACGATTGGGTGAAAAAGCAGCTTGAAGCATCGCTGTCGGAAGAAGAGCGTGCCATGATCGAGGCGATGGGAGGGCTCGACAAACTCATGGAAGAGTTCAGAAAACGCCTGGCGGAGCAAAAAGAGCGCCATCAAGGCGGAAACAAATGGATTGGCACGGGTGGCACTTCTCCCTACGGTGCGTTTGGGTTTAACCCCGAAGGAATTCGTATCGGGCAGGATGGGGGCAGGGAAGGTAAGGCAGTAAAAGTCTGGGATAAACGCGAATATCGAGATCTTGATGACAGCGTGGAGCTCGGTACTCGCAATATTAAAATGGCCCTGCGTCGACTAAGAAAGTTTGCAAGAACAGGACTACAGGATGAGTTAGATATTGATGACACCATTTCATCAACCGCCCGCAACGCCGGATTGCTGGACATAAAGATGGTGCCTGAGCGACACAACTCTGTAAAAGTCTTGATCTTTTTTGACGTTGGCGGCTCCATGGACCCCTACGTGCAGCTGTGTGAAGAACTGTTTTCCGCGGCACGGTCTGAATTCAAGCATTTAGAATATTTTTATTTCCATAACTTCATTTACGAATCCGTCTGGAAACAAAGTCGACGACGTCAGGCAGAAACCACGTCGATTTTTGATGTGTTGAACAAGTTTGGTCGTGACTACAAGGTGCTGTTTGTCGGGGATGCAACTATGGCACCCTACGAGATTACGCACACAGGCGGTAGTATCGAGCATTACAACGAAGAGGCCGGCGCAACCTGGATGCAGCGCGTGACCGAACACTACGAGCACGTGGCTTGGATAAATCCAGTTCCAAAACAACACTGGGAGCATGGATATTCGATTGCAATTGTGCGTGAGTTGCTGGCAGATAGAATGTTTCCAATGTCCGTTAAAGGGCTAGAGCAGGCAATGAGCCTGCTGAGCAAATAACAGCAACTAATGCTGGAAAAAAAACAAAAGATGGGAGAGTCACTATGTTTGCAGCACAACACCTGTCGAATGCGGCAGATATTAATCCGGATCAATTTCAGACCATTGTGGATGTGTTCGAGCATTCATTTCATGCTCATCCGGCTAAACCTGCATTTAGCTGCCTCGGGCATACACTGACATTTGCAGAGCTGGATACCCTCAGCGCGCGCATGGCAGCCTGGTTCATCAATCACAGTGGATTGCAGGCGGGGGATCGGATCGCGATACAGCTCCCGAACCTTTTACAATTTCCAGTCACGGTTATTGCTGCCGCTAGAGCAGGTCTGGTCATTGTTAATACAAACCCACTGTATACCGCGCGCGAAATGCAGCATCAGTTTATAGATTCAGGGGTAAAGGGAATTGTTATCCTCGAGAATTTTTGTGAAAAACTTGAAAAGGTGTTACCGAATACGGAAATAAGCTGCGTTGTGGTGACGCAATTAGCCGATATGCTGCCGCAACCAAAACGCATGCTGATGAATATGGCCGTCAAATACCTTAAGCGTATGGTCCCGGCATGGCGAATCCCCAGAGCGGTGCGCTGGTCACAGGTAATCAAAACTCCTGAGGTGCCAAAAATGTCTCGTAACAGCGGGACAGATGTAGCGATTGTGCTATATACCGGTGGTACTACCGGCCTGGCCAAAGGTGCAATGCTCACTCATAAAAATCTTATTTTTAATATGATGCAATTGAGAGAAGTCAGTAAACCGCTTATCCGCGATGGTGCTGATACGATCATCGCGCCGTTGCCGCTTTATCACACCTACGCGTTTATGTTCCATTGTATGGCTGGTGTATATGCCGGAAACCTGAGTGTTTTGATTCCCAATCCCCGTGATCTGGATGGATTGATAAAGACCCTGAAGGCGCTGCCGGTCATTAACGGTTTTGTAGGTATCAATACTTTGTTCCTGGCTATGTGCCGCCACAAGGATATAGCGCAGGTAAACTTTAGTCAGATGAGATTTACAGGTGCGGGGGGCATGGCGCTGACTATCAGCGTTGCCGAGGAATGGCAACGGGTAACAGGCTGTCAGGTGTACGAAGGTTATGGCCTGACCGAATGTTCACCAGTTGTCAGTGTTAATCCCCATGACAAAGTAAAGATAGGTACAGTGGGTAAACCGGTGCCATCAACTGACATTATGGTGGTTGATGAGCAAGGAAATGATCTTGGATTTGGTGAAAAAGGTGAGCTGTGGATTCGTGGCCCGCAAGTAATGAAAGGTTATTGGCGCAATGACGCGGCGACGCGCGATGCCATTACGCCTGATGGTTGGTTCAAAACTGGCGACTTTGCCATGATTGATGAAGAAGGCTTTATCAAGATTGTAGATCGTAAAAAAGATATGATCATTGTGTCGGGTTTTAATGTATTCCCGAGCGAAGTCGAAGAAGTTGTCAATTCTCACCCCGGCGTCGCAGAGTCAGCCGCGATCGGGGTTCCAAGTGAAAAAAGTGGAGAAGCGATCAAGTTGTTTGTAGTGCGAAGGGATAACGTACTGACTTTGGACGATATCAAAGCGCATTGCCGCGAGAATCTTACTGCGTATAAAGTGCCCAAAGAGATCGTTTTTGTTGATGATCTGCCCAAGTCTAATGTCGGAAAAATTCTCCGCCGTGAGATTCGGGAGCAGGAGTCACAGCGCAGCCAAAAGCGGTAGTGCTGTCGCGGCTCTCGAGCAGAGCTCTTACCAGGTTTTAACTGCATGTTTACGGAATTGGAACAAAAGATATCGCTTTGTCTGTTGAAAGATCAATACCGCTTCTTTCGTGAGTTTGCTCGCCTGCGCACTTTGCCAATCGATCAAAGAGTATTAGAAGTTCAAAAATTGAACGCGAAGATTGAGCGCTCCCACGAAGCTGTTAAAAAGCGAGCCAGTTCCGTTCCCGCGATTTCTTACCCTGAATCTTTACCAATTTCAGAGAAGCGTTCAGAAATTGCTGAAGCCATCAGAGACAATCAAATAGTAGTGATTGCCGGTGAAACGGGTTCAGGTAAAACAACCCAGATTCCAAAAATTTGTCTGGAGCTTGGATTGGGGGTGCGTGGGCTGATAGGCCACACCCAGCCTCGCAGACTGGCAGCACGCGCGGTTGCATCTCGTATTGCTGATGAATTGGGTCAGACTTTAGGCCAGTCAGTTGGATATCAAGTACGGTTTGATGATGTCAGCACGGATCAAACCCTTGTCAAGTTGATGACTGACGGTATTTTGCTTGCGGAGATCCCACAGGACAAACTTCTGGCGAGGTACGAAGTCATTATTATTGACGAGGCGCATGAGCGCAGTCTGAATATTGATTTTCTACTGGGTTATCTCAAACGCATCAGCGTACAACGACCTGATCTGAAAATTATTATTACCTCAGCAACAATCGATGTAGAGAAATTCTCCAGACATTTCTCTGATGCGCCGATTATCAGTGTCTCTGGTCGAACGTTCCCCGTCGATATTGTTTATCAAGATCCGGTTGAGCATGCCAGTGCGGACGCTGACGATGATCAATTGCTTGCCGGCGTTCTGCGGGCATTGCGAACGTTTGAGTCCTATGAGCGAGAGCATAGACAGCCGGCGGGCGATGTGCTGGTTTTTTTGAGTGGCGAGCGAGACATCAGAGAGCTTGCCATGGCTTTGCGCAAACAAGAATTGCGACATACCGAAGTGCTGCCTTTGTACGCCAGACTCACCCAAAATGAGCAGCAAAAGATTTTTGCATCGCATACCGGGCGGCGGATTGTATTGTCTACTAACGTTGCAGAAACCTCACTGACAGTGCCAGGTATTCGTTATGTAATCGATACTGGGCTGGCCAGAATCAGTCGTTACAGTATTCAGAGCAAAGTCCAACGTTTGCCAATTGAGCCTGTATCCCAGGCCAGCGCCAATCAACGCGCCGGGCGCTGTGGTCGTGTTGCTCGAGGTATCTGTATTCGCCTTTACAGCGAACACGATTTTTTGACGCGCCCGCTGTTCACTGATCCTGAAATTCAGCGCACCAGCCTCGCTGCAGTCATACTGCAGATGTTGTCACTCAAGCTGGGTGAGATCAGCCGGTTTCCGTTTGTTGAACCACCAGAAATGCGTGCAATCAACGATGGGTTCAAGTTGCTGGATGAATTGGGCGCTATCACGCGCGACAGACAGTTAACCGCCGTTGGGCGGCAAATGGCAAAGCTGCCGGCTGATCCACGTCTCGCGCGCATGTTGATTGAAGCATCCTCAAACAACTGTTTGTATGCCATGTTGATTATCGTCAGCGCCTTGAGTGTCCAAGATCCACGGGATACGCCTGCCGATAAGAAACAACAGTCCAGAGAGCGGCATAAACAGTTCTCGCACCCCGAGTCAGATTTTTTATCATGGGTTCTGTTATGGGATGCGGTTGAAGCGCAACGGCAGGATCAGAGCAAAGGCGAATTCAAGCAGTATTGTAAAGACAACTTCCTGTCGGTGATGAGGTTGCGGGAGTGGCGTGAGACACATCGTCAACTGAGTATTGCATGTCAGGATATTGGGTTCAGTGTTCCACATGAAAATCTGGATGCGAAAGGTGTTATTAATGCTGGACTTTATCAGTCCATACATCGTGCCATTCTGAGCGGTTCGCTAAATCAGCTGGGATTCAAGTCTTCTGAAGGCTTGTACACAGGAAGTCGAGGTCGCAAGTTTTCATTGTTCCCCACATCGGTGCTGTTCAAAAAACAACCCCGATGGATCGTGAGCGCTGAACTGATAGAAACCAGCAAACTCTTCGCTACACTTGCCGCCCGCATAGAGCCAGAATGGGCCGCCGAGGCGGCCGCGCATTTGATCAAAAAGGAATACTTTGATGCGCATTGGGAGAAAAAGCGTGGCGAGGTTGTCGCCTATGAAAAATTATCTCTGTCAGGACTGACACTCATTGAAAAACGCCAGATCTCCTTCTCGGCCGTTGATCCGGATCTTTGTCGCAGTATATTCATCAGAGAGGCGCTGGTAGCTGAACAGTTGGAAAGTAATCTCGCGTTTTTCAAGCACAATCAGGCTCTGCTTGACGAGGTACGCAGACAAGAAGAGAAGGAGCGCAAACCTGACATTCTGGTAAGCGATGACGTGCTATTTTCTTTCTACAACCTGCGTTTACCTGCTGAGATAAATAGTCTGGCAAGCCTGCAAGGCTGGCATCAGAAACAACCAAGCGCTATCAGAGACGCTCTTAAAATGTCTCTTCAAGATATTGCTGTACGGTCGATTGACGAGTCTGCTGCGCTCGCGTTTCCTGATCAAGCGGTGTTTATTCAAAATCCATTGCCAATCAGATACCGTTTTGAGCCCGGTTCTGATCAAGACGGCGTGTTCATTGATGTGCCTGTTGATCTCTTGAGCAGCATGCTGGCGTCCGATATTGAATGGGCAGTGCCTGGTCTGGTGCAGGATCGCTGTATTGCGATGATCAAGAGCTTGCCGAAGTCTTTGCGCAAAAACTTTGTTCCTGTCCCGGAGTTTGTTGCTCAGGTATTCAGTGCCGGCATCGCAAAGGATAGACCGGCGCTTGCTCAACTACTTGCGGAAGCGGCATGGAAACTCAAGCGTATACGCATAGAACCTGGGCAATGGGACTTTGGCAGCATACCGGATCATTTGTTGCCGAAATTGCGGATTCTGGATCAAAAAGGCAATGTCCTTGCTATTGATCATGACTTGGACAGGTTAAAAACAAATTTTGTAAATTCTGCTGCTCAAACACCCGTTGGGCGGCACGAGCTTGAGCGAAGCGGGTTTGTGGATTGGACGTTTGGCGATTTGCCCGCCATTATTGAAATACGTCAAGGACTGACTCTTTTGCGTTACCCAGCAATTCAGGACAATAAAGAGTCGGTATCTATCATCCTGTGTGAGTCGGCCAGCAGGGCCAAAGAGATCACTCAACATGGCATGGCGCGTCTACTGATACTCCGAACGGCCCAGCAGAAGGATTTAATCTTGAAGCAGCTGAGATCACTCAGGCAGACTCTGGGTTTAAAGCTGGTGGTACAGGAACAGAATTGGCAGGACTTTGCGCTATTGGCAATCTATCGCCTGGGTTTCCACCTTGATCAGAACATTCTGCTTACCAAACAAGCGTTTGAGAAGAATCTGGCTGAACATCGGTCAGATCTGGTAGCGACGGGCGAACGAGTATGCCGACTGTTAAAAGAGATCTATGAAGCGACGTATGACATACACAAATCCTTGGGGGCTGTGCCTGCGGCCATCAAACAAGATGTGCAAATGCAATTGCAGTTTCTGGTCGACGATAAATTTCCGTCTTCTGTGCCTGATACTTGGTTGTGGGAATACCCTCGTTACCTGAAAGCGTTAAGGCTTCGACTTGAAAAAGCGCCTTTTTCACGCCAGAAAGAAGACGAAAACATGAACATTATTAGTGAATTACACAGTGAGTATTCAGATTTGCTCAAAATCAAGCCTGGAAGCTTGCCCGAGTTCCATTGGCTCATTCAGGAGCTCAGGGTGTCACTTTTTGCCCAGGCTCTGGGCACCAAAAAGTCCATTTCCGCCAAAAAGCTGGCCAAACTTATCGAGCAGGCCAGATTGGGGGATATCCACTGAGTTCCGAATCTGTGATAATGCGCCCCCGCAGATTGGCGAGAAAGTAGCGGGTGCCAAGGCACTGTTGTAATGCACTGCGCCGAATAGTCGCGGGAGGGTGATGTGCTGGGAAAACTTGATTTACCAAAAGCTGGAAAACTTCTTGCTGGCATCAGCTTTTGTATGGCCAGCCAGTTTGGGCATACCTCTGAAAGCGACCCATGGGAATCATGGAATCTGCGTGTGCATGCGTTTAATGAACACCTTGATGCCGCAGTATTGCGCCCCGTGGCAACAACATATGTGCGTCTGGTCCCTCCCTTAGCACGTCGCGGTGTCAGCAATGTGTTTGGTAATATCCTTGACGTCACGGTGCTGCTTAATAATGTCTTGCAGTTAAAACTGGGAGATGCAGCGTCCGATGGTGGTCGCATTTTTTTGAATACAACCGTCGGGATTGGTGGTTTGATTGATGTGGCAACCGAGGCCGGTCTTGAACGAAATTATGAGGATTTCGGGCAGACACTTGGTAAATGGGGTGTAGGCCCTGGACCTTATATGGTGCTGCCGTTGTTTGGCCCAAGTAATGTCCGTGACACGTTTGGTTTGTTTGCCGATACATTCACCAATCCGATGACCTATCACGACAATCCTGCGGTACGTAATGGTGCTTTTGTCTTGCAGCAGGTAGATAAGCGAGTCGCAGTGCTGGTGGTTGACTCCCTGATGATGGGTGACAAATATTTGTTTACCCGAGAGGCTTATATCCAGCAGCGACAATATCTTGTGCTGGATGGTGAGGTTGAGGATAGTTGGGACGATGATGAATGGGATTCCTGGGATTAGTGCAGGCTCTTTAACTCATCGCGCACTTTTAGTTTCGTTTTAATAAAGTCGCTATGGGAAACGTAAATCAGATCTGACGTCTTGCGTATGAGTTGCTCCTCATATTTGTCCAGATGCTCATCTGCCAGCGCAACCCGCCAAAGATTTTCAATTAATAGCAGTTTCTCTTCATAGCCGTATCCCTCATTGATCAGGCTTGTAAAATCATAAAGAGAGACGGACTGTTCCGCCTCCTTCTCTGCAAGCAGTATGACGTCATCAAGCTCTTTATTGCTCAGAGCAAACGTGTTCATCAGTATCTTTTTGAACACGGCCGTCTCGCGTTCATCGATATGTCTGTCGGTTTTCAGCAACTCAATCATCAGCGCCGCACTTGCCAGTTGTAAGCGATGATTTTTCGAGGCAGGCGTTTCGGCAAGTTGCACTTTGAGTTGGTTTTCAAAAAATCGCTTAATGCTTTCGATCATGTTCATAACCCTGCTTCAATGTGATTCCGCAAGTGCACAGGCATCCTCAAGTACACTGATACCAGCCTGCTTTTTCCAGGCGTTTTCACTCAGATGACGTCTGAACAGTCTGCCACCTGGCTGCCCTTTGTAAAGACCCAGTATATGCCGCGTCATGTGTTGCAGGGCGGCGCCAGCCTGCAGTTGTTCCCGTACATACGGAATAAATTTTGTCATGATGTCAGAACGCGAAAAAGCTTCAGTTTCCGCGCCAAACAAACGCTGATCAACTTGTGAGAGCAAAAAGGGATTATGATAAATTTCCCTACCCAACATGACGCCATCAAATGTTTTTAACAATTCCGATGCTTGTTCTAAGGAATTTATCCCACCGTTGAGCACAATTGTGCAGTCCGAGAACTGCTCTTTCATTCTGGCTACTCTATCGTAATTCAAAGGGGGAATATCTCGATTCTCCTTTGGGCTCAAGCCTGCCAGTAATGCAATTCTGGCGTGTACTATAAATATCCTGCAACCAGCCTCATATGAAGCCTGCATAAATCGTCGCAGGAAATCATCGTTATCAAATTCATTGATGCCAATTCTTGATTTGATAGTGACCGGCATATCGGTGACATTTTTCATTGCACTGATACATTGCGCGACAAGTTCTGGTTCAGCCATCAAACAGGCCCCAAAACGTCCTGACTGGACTCTGTCACTCGGACAGCCGATATTCAGGTTTATCTCGTCATATGACCAACGCTCAGCCAACTCTGCGCACTTGCTCAATGCGTCAGGGTCACTGCCACCCAGTTGCAAGGCGAGGGGATGTTCCTCCGCATTAAAGTCCAGATGGCGTTTGGCGTCACCGAACAAAAGCGCTCCTGTGGTGATCATTTCGGTATACAAACGCGTGTGGCGGCTGAGCAGGCGCAGGAAATAGCGTTCATGGCGATCAGTCCAATCCAGCATGGGGGCAACACAAAATCTGTGTGATTGCGCTGGATTAGACGTCGCGCGTGACACTTGGTTTTGCTCACTGGGGAACGTTGACACGGTGGACTTCCTGGGATTTGAGTCGTATTTCATGCAGATAGTTGCATCAAAAGCCGCGCGATTATAACAAAGCAGTTTGTAACATGGAGCAATATCTGTGCATCACGTATAATTCAGTCATTGATTGATTTGTTCAGAGATTTATTTTTCAGGAGACCTATGGCCAAGGTTCGTACGCGTATTGCACCTTCTCCGACCGGAGACCCTCATGTTGGCACGGCATACATCGCCTTGTTTAATCGATGTTTTGCCCGGCAGCATGAAGGGGAGTTTATTCTTCGTATAGAAGATACTGATCAAACGCGGAGCACTGCTCGGTCTGAGCAGGATATTCTTAAGGCACTACGTTGGCTTGGATTGGATTGGCATGAAGGACCAGACATTGGCGGGCCACATGGTCCCTACAGGCAGAGCCAGCGTAGCGACATATATCGTCAGCATATCGACGTGCTGCTTGAGAATGGTCAGGCTTTTTGTTGTTTTTGTTCTGCAGAGCGACTGGATGCGTTAAGGGCTACTCAGACTGAGAACCGCCAGACGCCCGGGTATGATGGCCACTGTCTGGCGTTAAGTGAGCAAGATATTCAGAAAAAACTTGCAGAAAAAGTGCCCTATGTTGTGCGCATGCGTGTTCCATCCGAGGGTGAGTGTGTTTTTCAGGATCGATTGCGAGGTGAAATTCGCATCGCCTGGGAGCAAATCGATATGCAGGTGTTAATGAAGTCAGATCATTTGCCAACGTATCACTTTGCAAATGTGGTTGATGATCACCTGATGGAAATAACACACGTGATTCGGGGTGAGGAGTGGATCAATTCCACGCCCAAACATATCTTGCTGTATCAGCATTTCGGGTGGCAGCCTCCCCAGTTTTGTCATATGCCACTCTTGCGCAACCCTGACAAGAGCAAGCTTAGCAAGCGTAAAAACCCAACCAGTATTTCCTATTACAAGGATATGGGGTACCTGCCGGAAGCACTGATCAATTATTTAGGCATGATGGGATGGACCATGCCAGATGGGAGTGAGAAGTTCTCCATCGACGAAATGCAGGCTGCGTTTGATATTGATCGGGTCTCCTTGGGCGGACCGGTTTTTGATGTTGAGAAACTCGACTGGCTCAACGGCAAGTATATCCGCGAGAATCTGGACGCTGAGGCATTTGCCCAGGTTTTTGCTCAATGGGCTTTTGACTCCGCCAAAATAAGCAAAATTGTCCCGCTGTTAAAAGACAGGGTAGAGCGCCTGAGTGATGTAGTGCCCTTGGCAGGCTTTTTTCTGAGTGGCCTGCTGCCAATATCTGACGCTGATTTTGTACACAAGCAATTATCACCAGCGCAGTGCAAAACCATACTCCAGTTAACTGTCTGGCAACTTGAGCAATTGCCTGAATGGACCAGGGAATCTGTGGAGCAGCTCTGCCAGACTTTATCGCAGTTTATGGGGATAAAAATCAGGGAAACACTGTTCCCACTATTTATCGCGATAACAGGCAAAGCAGTCTCAACCTCTGTGATAGATGCTATCTATATTCTTGGTCTGGATATCAGCCGCGCAAGAATTCGCCACGCGGTGGAAGTATTGGGTGGTGTATCCAAGAAAGATGTCAAAGAGTTGGAAAAAACCTTGCGAGATTTACAGAAGTTTTTGTTACCTGCACAAGACTGACTTGGTGATCAAATCAAGGCATTGACATATCATAAATGCATGCCTAGAATGCGCGGTCTCTGCAGCAGGGCCTACTCAGAAGGTCCAGCAATGATTGCAGAGATCCTGAAATTTCGGGGCTATAGCTCAGCTGGGAGAGCGCAACACTGGCAGTGTTGAGGTCAGCGGTTCGATCCCGCTTAGCTCCACCAATCAAGTATCATGCAGTGATACATAAAAAAGGCCGACTGTTTAAGTCGGCCTTTTTTTGCTCTTTTTTACCTGCCATTTGTATCAGGCCGGGTAGTCTCGTTTCGGAGCGCCTTTGTAGAGCTGGCGAGGACGACCTATTTTGTAGGCTCCGCTCAACATCTCATTCCAGTGTGATATCCAGCCAGGCGTGCGTCCCAGCGCAAAAATCACGGTAAACATGCCGGTTGGGATTCCAACTGCTTTCAGAATGATGCCAGAGTAAAAGTCGACATTCGGGTAGAGCTTTCTATCAATAAAGTACTGGTCTTCAAGCGCAATTTTTTCAAGTCTGCGTGCGATACGGAACAATGGATCGTTCTCCACGCCTAAATCCGCCAATACTTCATCACAAATTTTGCGCATGACTTTTGAGCGGGGGTCAAAATTCTTGTAAACACGATGCCCAAACCCCATGAGCCTGAAAGGATCATCTTTGTCTTTGGCGCGCGCTATAAATTCTTCAATCCGTGATTCATCGCCAATTTCATTCAGCATCTTCAGTACGGCCTCGTTCGCACCACCGTGTGCTGGTCCCCACAACGCTGCAATTCCAGAGGCGATACAAGCATATGGATTGGCGCCTGTGGAACCCGCCAGTCTTACTGTTGAGGTGGAGGCATTTTGTTCGTGATCGGCGTGCAGCAAGAAGATGACGTCCATGGCTTTGGCCAGGACCGGGCTCACAGATGGGCCTTCAGCCGGTACACCAAACATCATATGTAAGAAGTTTTCAGAGTAGCTCAGTGCATTGACTGGGCTCATGATTGGTTGGCCAATCGAGTGTTTGTAAATCATGGCTGCCAAGGTTGGCATTTTTGCGATCAGTCGGATTGCCGCCAAGCGACGCTGGGCAGCGTCATCAACGTCCAGGCCCTCGTGATAAAGAGCCGCCAAGGCACCGGTTAACGAAATCAACACGGCCATTGGGTGTGCATTTCTTTGAAAACCGTTCAACAAATGTGCGATTTGCGCATCAACCATCGTGTGGCGTTTTATTTCCGCTATGAATGCTTTCTTTTCATCCGCGTTGGGTAGTTCACCGTTGAGCAGCAAGTAGCAGGTTTCCAGATAGTCAGAATGGTCTGCAAGTTGATCAATTGGATAGCCTCTGTGCAGCAATACGCCTGCGTCACCATCTATATAGGTGATTGAGGATTCTGTGGATGCTGTCGACATGAATCCCGGGTCGTACGTAAATACGCCATGGGAAACCAGACTGCGGACATCGATAACGTCCGGACCAATACTACCTTCCAATACTGGAAGCTCAATCACTTCCTGGCTACCGGCCAGGCTGATGCGGGCTTTTTTGTCACTCATATTCTACTCCTGACTGATAATCTTCCTGCTGCTGGCTTTCGAAGTTCGGTAACCGACACTTTGAGTTTTATGATGTTTTTGCTTGTAAGAGGTAGGTGCCAGCATTAAAGCCGGTACTGTACCACAATCCTGAGTTTGTTCACGCTCAGGAAAACATAAAATATTGCAGTTGACATTACATTGTCACTTAAGGCCGCAAACTCATGGTGCGAACCGTCTGATTTATTGTAATCCACTTGCTATGGGAATATACTCTGCGCCCACACGCACGGCGCCTCGCGGCGCCTGATTCGTTGACGAAGCGCCTGAACCAACTCGGTGATTTCTACGTAGAAATAGCACGGATGGTTCAGACACTCCGGTGGTGAGCGGTGCCATGCTGACTCTGTTTCGGCACCGATCGTAACACTAACTGCGCCCGTTAGCGGGCTCCACATAAATTGGCGAACTGTGAAAGACAACAGACCTATAAATCTCGATTTTAAAACCCTGCGTCTTCCCTTACCTGCAATCACATCAATTTTGCACCGAATTTCGGGCGTCATTATTTTTGGTGGCGTTTTTGTTCTGCTGTGGTTGCTGTCCTCGTCCTTGGAATCAGAGGCGGGATTCCAGGATGTTCAGGCGTGGCTGGCGATGCCGCTGGTCAAATTTGTCGTCTGGGCTATCCTTGCCGGCCTTCTGTATCACCTGATCGCTGGAGTCAAACATCTGGTGATGGATCTCGGGATTGGTGAAACTCTGGAGGGAGCCAATACAGGTGCGAAGCTTGTAGTTGTGGTTTCCGTGATTGCAATGCTGCTGGCGGGAGTGTGGTTATGGTAAAGAATGTCACCAGTTTTGGCCGAAGCGGCCTGTCTGACTGGGTCGTACAGAGAGTTAGTGCTGTCATATTGGGCGTGTATTTTGTAGGTTTGCTCTCATTCATGTTGTTAACACCTGAATTGGGTTTTGCAGAATGGAAGTCCCTTTTTAGCGCTACCTGGATGCGTATTGCTAGCCTGGCTGCACTGCTAGCGCTGTGTGCACACGCCTGGATTGGTATGTGGACTGTGGCAACCGACTACTTGACCGTAGCATTGCTCGGGCCTAAAGGTACTGTCATCAGATTTCTGTTCCAGGCAGTTTGTGTATTGCTGATATTCGTCTACCTCGTTTGGGGTGTTCAGATTCTGTGGGGTCTTTAAATGAGCGGTATGCGTACAATTTCGTTTGATGCATTGATTGTAGGTGGTGGCGGTGCCGGTATGCGTGCATCGTTGCAGTTGTCTCAGTCTGGATACAAGACCGCAGTCATCAGTAAAGTTTTCCCGACCCGCTCTCACACTGTATCTGCTCAAGGCGGTATTACTTGCGCTATCGCAAGTGATGATCCGAACGATGATTGGCGCTGGCATATGTATGACACGGTCAAGGGCTCTGATTACATTGGAGACCAGGAAGCGATCGAGTACATGTGCAGCGAAGGCCCTCAGAGCGTGTTTGAGATGGAGCACATGGGTTTGCCGTTCTCACGTACGGCAGATGGCCGTATCTACCAACGCCCGTTCGGTGGTCAGTCCAAAAATTTTGGCAAAGGTGGTCAGGCTGCCCGGACCTGCGCGGCAGCGGACCGTACCGGTCATGCCCTGTTGCACACCTTGTATCAAGGAAACTTGAAAAATCAGACCGTATTCTTTAACGAGTGGTATGCGACTGATTTGGTGCGCAATCAGGATGGCGTGGTTGTTGGTGTGATCGCAATCTGTATCGAAACGGGCGAGACCGTGTACGTTCGTGCCAAAGCAACCGTGCTGGCGACTGGCGGTGCCGGTCGTATTTACGCATCTACCACCAATGCACTGATTAATACCGGTGACGGCATAGGTATGGCCTTGCGTGCAGGCTACCCGATGCAGGACATGGAAATGTGGCAATTTCACCCGACCGGTATTTACGGTGCCGGCACATTGGTGACCGAAGGCTGCCGAGGTGAAGGCGGATACCTGATCAATAAAGACGGAGAGCGTTTTATGGAGCGTTATGCTCCAAACGCCAAAGATCTGGCAGGCCGTGACGTCGTTGCCCGCTCCATGATTCAGGAAATTATCGCCGGAAAGGGATGTGGCCCGAATGGAGACCACGTTCTGCTGAAACTTGATCACCTTGGCGAAAAAGTATTAAACGAAAAGCTCCCGGGTATCCTCGAGCTATCACGCACTTTTGCGCACGTGGATCCAATTAAAGAGCCTATCCCTGTTATTCCAACCTGTCATTACATGATGGGTGGAATCCCTACCAACGTAAACGGCCAGGCAATTTGCCAGAACGCCAAGGGTGAAGACGAGTTAATCCATGGTTTGTTTGCCGTGGGCGAAGTGGCTTGTGTTTCTGTACATGGTGCCAATCGTCTGGGGGGGAACTCTCTACTTGATTTGATCGTGTTTGGACGTGCGGCGGGCAAACACATTGAAAGCATGCTAACTCAGGGCATCGAGCACCGAAAAGCATCCGAGTCCGATATCGAGCAGGCTCAGGCCCGATTGAACCGTCTCAATAGCACCACCAGCGGGGAAAAAGTTGCCGACCTACGCGCTGAACTGCAGACCGTCATGCAAAATCATTTTGGTGTATTCAGGACCGGTGATTTTATGAATGAAGGCATCAAGAAGCTAGAGGCCTTGCGTCTGCGTATCGCTAACGTGCATTTAGTTGATAAGAGCAATGCGTTTAATACTGCGCGTATTGAGGCTCTTGAGCTCGAGAATTTATTTGAAGTGGCAGAAGCTACTGCGTTGGCAGCTGGCGCTAGAACAGAAAGCCGTGGAGCACATGCCCGAGAAGACTTTCAGGAGCGTGATGACGAGAATTGGCTGTGCCATTCCTTGTATCACCCGAAGGGCAGAAATGTCACCAAGCGGGCTGTGAATTTCTCTCCCAAAACGGTAGAGAAATTTGAGCCCATGATCAGGACCTATTAATTCTTCTGTTGCCTGATGTCAGGCAATAGTGATTTTGAGCAAAGGTGAATCAACGTGTTAGTGAGTGTTTATCGCTATAACCCGGAAACAGATGCCAAGCCATCCATGCGTGACTACCAGGTCGATCTCCCGGAAGGGCGAGATTTGATGGTGCTGGATGTGCTCGAACTGATTAAAAGACAAGATCCATCCGTTGCCTATCGCCGCTCTTGTCGCGAAGGTGTGTGCGGCTCTGATGGTATGAATATTAATGGTACCAACGGTCTGGCGTGTATCACGCCGGTTTCGTCTGTTGTAAAAAACGGCAAACTGGTGCTGCGCCCCTTGCCGGGACTGCCTGTGATCCGCGATCTGGTTGTAGACATGAGTATCTTCTACAAACAGTTTGAAAAGGTGAAACCATTCCTGATCAACAACACGCCTACGCCTGCGATCGAAAGACTTCAGTCGCCTGAAGATCGGGCAAAGCTGGACGGGTTATACGAGTGCATTTTGTGCGCCTGTTGCAGTACAAATTGCCCGTCTTTCTGGTGGAACCCAGATAAATTCATCGGCCCAGCAGGATTGCTTCAAGCCTACCGTTTTCTGGCCGATAGCCGTGATACCGCACAAGAAGAGCGACTTGCGGGTCTTGAAGATCCGTTTAGCGTATTCCGCTGCAGGGGCATCATGAATTGTGTTGCAGTTTGTCCAAAAGGTCTGAATCCAACTAAAGCAATTGGCCATATCCGGCAGATGTTGCTGCAGCGTGGAATCTGAGCTTAAAAAATTACAAGGAACCGGCGGCGGGCGGGCTCACGAGGCCCTTTCCGGTCCGCCGGTTTTGTCAACCCGGGAACCTATAAAATGCACAACAGCATCATGGAGTTAATGTGGAGCAGCGGCCATCTTTCAGGTGGCAATGCTGATTATGTCGAGCAGCTCTACGACCAGTACTTGAAAGACCCAGGTCAAGTATCTGAAGAGTGGCGGGAATACTTTGACACGCTACCGAAAATCGCTGAACAAAATTCAGTCGACGTTTCGCATCGGGAAGTTCAGGAATATTTTAAGCTGCTCGGTAAAACGAGTCGTTTTAAACCAGTGCTCAGCAACGATGTGGTTGTCAATTCAGAGCATGAAAACAAGCAAGTTCAAGTCCTTCATCTGATCAGCTCATACCGTGTACGCGGTCACCAGAAGGCAACTTTAGATCCCTTGTCGCTGATGCACAGGGAGCGCGTGCCTGATCTCGAACTGGATTTTCATAACCTTTCTCTTGCTGACAATTCAACAGTTTTCCAGACCGGTTCACTGCACATCAACCGCGAAACAGCAACGCTGCGCGAGATTGTTGATGTTCTGGAGCGTATCTACTGCGGTTCAATCGGCTATGAGTTCATGCATATCGTGGACCTGGCACAGAAGCACTGGATCCAAAAACGCATAGAACCCAAACACGGCAATCCGGGTTTCAAGACTGAAGTCAAACGTCATATCCTCGAGCGTCTGAGTGCTGCTGAAGGCCTTGAAAAGCACCTGGATTCAAAGTATCCCGGTACCAAACGCTTTGGCCTTGAGGGTGGAGAGAGTCTGATTCCGCTGGTTGACGAATTGATTCAACGCGCGGGTAGCTACGGTGTCAAAGAAGTAGTCATTGGTATGGCACACCGTGGTCGACTCAACATGCTGGTGAATATCCTCGGTAAAAACCCCTCTGAGCTGTTCAGCGAGTTTGAAGGTCGCGCCAAATACAAGAGTTCGGGTGATGTGAAGTATCACCAAGGTTTCTCATCAAATATCATGACACCTGGCGGTGAAGTGCATTTGGCGATGGCGTTTAACCCCTCGCATCTTGAAATTGTTTCGCCCGTTGTTGAAGGATCGGTGCGTGCAAGACAGGATCGCCGCAAAGATACCCTCGGCCACGCGGTTATTCCAATCAGCATTCATGGCGATGCTGCTTTTGCTGGTCAGGGCGTGGTCATGGAAACTTTCCAGATGTCCCAGACCCGTGCTTACGGTACAGGTGGCACAGTTCATATCATCATCAATAATCAGGTTGGTTTTACAACCAATCGTCGTGATGATGCACGCTCGACCGAGTATTGTACCGATGTGGCTAAAATGGTGCAGGCGCCGATATTCCATGTCAACGCAGATGACCCGGAAGCTGTTCTGTTTGTGACACAACTGGCGCTGGATTTCCGATATGAATTCAAGAAAGACGTGGTAATTGACCTGGTATGTTATCGCCGTCGCGGCCATAACGAGACGGATGAGCCCGCATCAACCCAGCCAGTGATGTACACCAAAATTCGCCAGATGCCCACAACGCGCGCCCTGTATGCAGACCGCATGATTGCAGAAGGCGTGGTTACTGCTGACGAAGTCGATGAAATGAATTCTTCCTACCGTAGCGCCTTGGATACGGGTTCGCATGTTGTGAAGAGCCTTGTCAAAGAGCCCAACGTCGAGATGTTTGTAGATTGGAATCCCTATCTCGGTCACACCTGGGCATCGCATTACAACACCAGTATCAAGCTCGAGACGCTGCAGGCATTGGCACGTAAAATCACTACATTGCCTGCCAATCTGACTTTGCATCGACAAGTGCAAAAGCTGGCTGATGACCGTGCCAAAATGGCCGCAGGTGAATTGGCCGTTGACTGGGGGTTTGCGGAAACGCTTGCTTATGCAAGCATCCTGACAACTGGCAATCGGGTTCGGCTGACGGGTCAGGACGTTGGTCGTGGCACATTCTCACATCGACACGCGGTGTTGCGTGATCAAGAGACTGAGGAAGAGTACGTGCCTTTGCGATCCTTGGTCAGCGATCCTAAAATGTTCAGCATTTATGATTCATTGTTGTCAGAAGCTGCAGTGCTGGCGTTTGAGTATGGTTACGCAACAACAACGCCTAATGCTTTGGTCATATGGGAGGCGCAATTTGGTGATTTCGCCAACTGTGCCCAGGTCGTGATTGACCAATTTATCACCAGTGGTGAGCAGAAGTGGCAACGTCTGTGCGGTTTGACCATGTTACTCCCGCACGGTTATGAAGGTCAGGGACCAGAGCACTCTTCCGCACGCCTTGAGCGATTCCTGCAGATGTGTGCTGAGCAAAATATTCAGGTGTGTTTGCCAACGACATCCGCTCAGGTATTCCACATGTTGCGTCGGCAAGTATTATGCCCGCTGCGTAAACCGCTTGTTGTGATGTCGCCCAAGAGTCTGTTGCGCCACAAAGAAACCACTTCAACCTTGGAAGAAATGGCAAATGGTTCATTCCAGGTGGTCATTGGTGAAACCGACAATGACATTACGCCCGAAAGCGTTGAACGTGTCATTTTGTGCTCTGGCAAAGTCTACTATGATCTGCGCGCTGAGCGTCGTAACCGTGGGTTGAAGAACATCGCAATCATTCGACTGGAACAGCTTTACCCGTTCCCGGAGGATGATCTGAGAGACTCGATGAAGCAGTACGCGAATGTGTCAGATGTTGTGTGGTGTCAGGAAGAACCCATGAATCAGGGCGCCTGGTACTCAAGTCAGCACCACATGCGCAATGTGATCCAATCGCTTGGTTTGACGGTTAACTTGCGTTACGCAGGGCGCGATGCTTCGGCGGCACCTGCTGCAGGCTATCCTGAGTTGCACAACCAGCAACTGCGAGCGTTTCTTGAGCAAGCCCTGGGTCAGGGCAAGTAAGGCAATTTTAGTGGTTTGATCTCTGGATCTAAAAAACAATTTTTGAAAATAAAGGACTGAACATGTCTATTGAAATTAAAGCACCACAACTGCCGGAATCAGTACCTGATGGCACCATCGCAAGCTGGCACAAAAAGCCGGGCGATGTAGTCAAGCGCGATGAACTGTTGGTGGACATCGAAACCGATAAAGTGGTTATCGAAGTAGTATCGCCTGCCGACGGTATTCTTGAAAAAATCGTCAAACAGTCAGGCGATACTATTGTCAGCAATGAATTGATCGCATTGGTCAAAGAGGGTGCCAGCGCAGAAACTCCTGCTGCGGCAGTCTCCGCGCCTGCAGCAGCAACTCGCTCTGAACCAGCATCCTCAGACAGCCCTGTACTTAGCCCGGCTGCAAAAAAACTGGCGGAAGAGCATGGCCTCAAAGCAGGGCAGATCAGTGGCAGTGGTAAAGCGGGTCGAATCACCAAAGAAGACGTTTTAGGCGCAATCGAGGGTGGTTCGCGCGCGGCTCCTTCAGTACGCGAAATGCCAGCAGGCGCTGATGTGTCTTCCGGAAGAGTGGAAGAGCGCGTGGCGATGAGTCGTTTGCGTGCAAAGGTTGCAGAACGCTTGTTACAGGCATCTCAGACCACTGCCATGCTGACAACATTCAACGAAGTCAATATGGCGCCAGTGATGGCATTACGCGCTCGCTACAAGGATCAATTTGAAAAGACACATGACGGTGTGCGTCTTGGATTTATGTCATTCTTTGTGCGTGCAAGTGTGGAGGCGCTCAAGCGCTATCCAGCAGTGAACGCTTCGATTGATGGCAGTGACATTGTGTACCACGGCTACCAGGATATCGGCGTTGCCGTGTCCTCGCCGCGTGGCCTGGTTGTGCCTGTGCTGAGAAATGCAGACCACATGAGTCTGGCTCAGGTTGAAGGCAAGATTCGCGAGTTTGGCAATAAGGCTCAGGATGGCAAACTGTCGATTGATGAGATGACGGGCGGTACGTTCACCATATCCAATGGTGGTGTGTTTGGATCATTGCTGTCGACACCAATTCTGAATCCCCCACAGACAGCTATTCTGGGCATGCACAAAATCCAGGATCGCCCAATGGCTGTTAATGGCAAAGTAGAGATACTTCCCATGATGTATCTGGCGCTTTCTTATGATCACCGCATGATCGACGGCAAGGAGGCTGTTCAGTTCCTGGTAACCATCAAGGACTTGCTTGAAGATCCGGCTCGTATTTTGCTGGAGATCTGATGTGAACCAGACAGGGCTCCGATTTCAGTTAAACACGTAGCCCACGCCCAGTGTGAGCCACAGCCGTATAGCCGGCTGTGGCTCATGCGTTTCACGGGTCAGTAAATGATTGTTATTAGGTAGGGAAAAATTATGAGCAAAAAATTTGATGTGGTAGTCGTGGGTGCTGGACCAGCGGGTTATGTTGCCGCAATTCGTTGTGCGCAATTGGGCATGAAAACCGCGTGCGTTGAGAAATGGCATGATGACAAAAATGATCCTGTCTACGGTGGCACTTGTCTGAACGTTGGCTGCATACCATCCAAAGCACTGCTTGATTCATCTCATAAGTATTCGGAAGCCAAAAAGGATTTTGCCATCCACGGCATTTCGATGGATAAACTGGCCATTGATGTGCCGGCCATGATCGATCGTAAAGCCAACATTGTTAAGCAGCTGACACAAGGCGTTAAAGGCTTGTTCGCGGCAAACAAAGTTGAAGGCATTCAAGGCATGGGCAAGCTGTTGAAAGGCAAAAAAGTGCTGGTGACAGCAGCGGATGGGTCCACGCAAGAGCTGGAAGCGGATCACATAATTCTGGCGGCAGGTTCTGAGCCCATCAAGATTCCACCGACGCCTGTCGATCAGGATGTCATTGTGGACTCCACTGGCGCGCTGGAATTCACTGAAGTTCCAAAACGACTCGGTGTTATTGGTGCCGGTGTTATTGGTCTTGAGCTTGGCAGCGTCTGGTCTCGTTTAGGATCAGAAGTCACTATTCTTGAAGCGACTGATGCGTTCTTGCCCGCAGTCGATACACAATTGTCCAAAGAAGCCCAAAAGGTATTCGAGAAGCAGGGTCTGACAATCAAGCTCTCCAGTAAAGTGACGGGAAGCAAAGTCAGTACAGGTAAATCCAAAACAGTGACAGTTTCCTACACAGATAAAGACGGTGATCAGGAAATCGTTTTTGACAAGTTGATCGTGGCTGTTGGTCGCCGACCTTGCTCTGCAGGTTTACTGTCAGATGATTGTGGCGTTGAAGTTGATCAGCGTGGCTTCATCAAAGTGAATGATCAATGTGCCACTGCAGTGCCTGGTGTATGGGCAGCAGGTGACTTGGTGCGAGGCCCGATGCTTGCCCACAAAGGCATGGAAGAAGGTGTCATGGTGGCCGAGCGTATCGCTGGCAAAAAGACACAGGTTAACTATGATTTGGTGCCATTTGTTATTTATACCCACCCTGAATTGGCATGGGTCGGTAAAACAGAACAGCAGCTAAAGGACGAAGGTGTTGAGTACAACGTTGGTACCTTCCCATTTAGCATCAATGGTCGTGCGATGGCAGCCAATGAATCTGCAGGTCTGGTAAAACTGATTGCCCACGCCAAAACTGATCGAATTCTGGGGTGCCATATATTTGGACCCAGCGCTGCAGATCTGGCACAACAGATTGTCATTGCAATGGAGTTCAGCGCCAGTGCCGAAGATATCGCACTGACCATGTTCTCACACCCGGCCTTGTCGGAAGCAGTACACGAAGCAGCACTGGCCGTCGGTGGACACGCCATTCATGCTGTCAATAAACGTAAGCGCAACTGATTCATGCGCTTTTTTTACAGAGGAAATAACGAATGAATCTACACGAGTATCAGGGAAAGCAGCTGTTTGCTGAGTACGGCCTCCCGGTGTCGAAGGGTTTCGCGGTGAATACACCCGAAGCTGCGGCAGAGGCCTGTGACAAGATAGGCGGCGATATGTGGGTCGTAAAGGCTCAGGTGCATGCAGGTGGACGGGGCAAAGCAGGTGGGGTCAAACTCGTTAAAAATCGCGAAGACGCCAAAGCATTTGCAGCCAATTGGTTGGGAAAGCGCCTGGTCACTTATCAGACTGATGCCAATGGTCAGCCGGTAAATCAGATCCTGGTGGAATCCTGCACTGATATCGCCAAAGAACTGTATCTTGGCGCAGTGGTAGATCGTTCATCACGTCGTGTTGTGTTTATGGCGTCTACTGAAGGTGGTGTCGAGATCGAGAAAGTTGCTCACGATACGCCTGAGAAAATTCTGAAAGCCACTGTGGATCCACTGGTAGGGCCTCAGCCTTATCAGGGCCGGGATCTGGCTTTCCAGCTGGGTCTGACCGGTGACCAGATCAAACAGTTCACCCAGATATTTATGGGGCTTGGAAAACTGTTTGCTGATTACGATCTGGCTTTGTTGGAAATCAATCCGCTTGTTATCAAAACCGACGGCAATCTGCACTGTCTCGATGCAAAAATCACCATCGACGGCAATGCCATGTACCGCCAGCCGAAGCTCAAGGCCATGCATGACCCATCGCAAGATGATCCACGCGAAGCGCATGCGGCCAGTTTTGAACTTAACTACGTGGCGCTGGAAGGTAACATCGGCTGCATGGTAAATGGCGCAGGACTGGCCATGGGAACCATGGATATTGTTAACCTGCATGGCGGCAAACCTGCCAACTTCCTCGACGTAGGTGGTGGTGCGACTAAAGCGCGTGTGACTGAAGCCTTCAAAATCATCTTGTCAGACAGCAATGTCAAAGCGGTACTGGTCAATATTTTTGGCGGTATTGTTCGTTGTGACATGATTGCAGAAGGCATTATTGGTGCCGTGAAGGAAGTAGGTGTACAAGTTCCGGTAGTTGTGCGTCTGGAAGGCAATAATGCCGAACTGGGTGCAAAAGTGCTGGCTGACAGTGGCCTGAACATTATCGCGGCAACCAGTTTGACCGATGCTGCCCAGCAGGTCGTCAAGGCTGCGGAGGGTAAATAATGAGCATTCTGATTAATAAAGACACTAAAGTTATCTGTCAGGGTTTTACCGGATCACAAGGTACTTTCCATTCCGAGCAAGCGATTGCATACGGGACGAAAATGGTAGGTGGTGTTACACCGGGTAAAGGTGGTACAACACACTTGGGACTGCCAGTGTTTAACACGGTACGTGAAGCTGTTGAAGCGACCGGCGCCGATGCCAGCGTGATTTACGTGCCTGCGCCATTTTGCAAAGATTCAATTCTTGAAGCTGCCAATGGCGGAATCAAGCTGATTGTCTGTATCACTGAAGGCATTCCTACGCTCGATATGCTGGATGCTAAAGTTAAGTGTGATGAGCTGGGTGTGCGTCTGATCGGACCAAACTGTCCAGGCGTAATCACTCCCGGCGAATGCAAAATTGGCATTATGCCAGGGCATATTCATCTGCCCGGCAAGGTTGGTATTGTTTCAAGATCAGGTACATTGACGTACGAAGCTGTCAAACAGACTACGGACGCAGGTTTTGGACAGTCTACTTGTGTTGGTATTGGCGGAGATCCTATTCCCGGTTCAAACTTCATTGATATTTTAAAGATGTTTGAAGCAGATCCTAAAACCGAAGCAATTGTTATGATCGGTGAGATTGGTGGCAGTGCGGAAGAAGAGGCAGCAGCCTTTATCAAAGCAAACGTTACCAAGCCTGTCGTGTCATATATTGCAGGTGTCACTGCACCGGCTGGCAAGCGTATGGGCCATGCCGGAGCAATTATTTCTGGTGGTAAAGGTACTGCGGATGAAAAATTTGCAGCTCTCCAGGACGCCGGTGTAAGGACTGTTCGCAGTCTGGCAGATATTGGTAAAGCGTTAAAAGAAGTGACTGGTTGGTGATGCACCAGTCATGGGCGCTTCAGGCGCCCATGACCTGCATCGGTGCGAAGGCCGCATAGAGCAAGGGTTCGGCGTAAAAAATTCTCCTTCGGGAGGTTCAAAAATTCAAACATCCTGTGTTAGTCTTGGATCGAGAATTCGGCAGGGAGCCTCGAATTTACGCCAAATCGCTTCATCCGGGCTGCTTTTGTTACCTTATAACTCACGCCTGACTTATTCGTGTGGAAAGGTAACTTGGTGGCTTGATTTGTGCAGAGCTTTGAGCACTCAAGGATTGTTGTTGTTTTGGGATTTACCTCCGGATTGTTAGTTTGTCCGGCTCCTGTTACTGGCAGGTTATGGGTAATAAAGAAGAAGAGAAGATGTCACATCCGGTGTTGCGCCGGGGTGTTTAATAAAATAACAGGATGGCACATGAAAAACCGTCGAATATTTTCCAAGGTTCTGGTTCCACTCGCGTCGCTGCTGGTGATCGGAACTGCCAAAGCTCAGGACGTTGATACCAGCGATCTTGATCGGGCACAAAGTGTAGTTGCCGAGACCACTCAGGTAGCTGCTCAGGCTCAACAGAATATTAACCGCCTCTCGAACTCAGCTAGCTCCCTGTTCGAAGAATTTAAACTTGAAAGTGACAACCTCGAAGCGTTGTTGGTGCTGAATGCCAACTGGCGTCGACAGGTCGCTATTCAGGAACAGGAACTCGAGACCATTATCGAGTCTGTTGCTGAAGTGCGAAATGTGACACAAGAGCTGCCCTTGCTGATGAATCGCATGATTGCAGGTGTCGAGCAATTTATTGAATTGGATATGCCTTTTCATTTAGATGCTCGCAGAGCGCGGATTCAGTTTGTGCGAGATGCGATTGACAACCCGAACGTGTCTACAGCCGAGCGTTTCCGTCAGATTCTGGTGCTGTTCCAGACTGAAAACGCCTACGGTCGTACACACGAAACGTATGCAACAACACTGAACATTGGTGGTGTTGACCGTGACGTGGACGTGCTGAGAGTAGGACGGGTTTCGCTGGTATTCCAGACCAAAGACCGCAACCTTAGCGGAGCATGGGATGCACAGGCGCGCGAGTGGGTGACACTGGACGCTGCTGAGTATCGAAACGCAGTCCGTTCTGCAATCAACGTGTCAAGCGGCATGGTTGCACCTGAAATCATTGACTTACCAATTGTTGCGCCGGAGTTAGCACAGTGAAGAAGAACATAATCAAATTAGCAGGCATTTCCTTTACAGGGCTTTTCCTTGCCGTGTCAACACAGGCCTTCGCACAGCAGCCGGCAGCCAATCTGGCGGAACTGCTTCGTAATGTCGAAGAAAATCGCGTTCTGGAGTCAACAGATGCACGTGAGCGTGAACAGCGCTTCCAGCAGCAAGTGAACCAGCAACAACAGATCTTGGAAGAGACCCGCACCGCTATAACTCAGGAAGAAGCGGAGAACGCGCGACTGGAAGGTGTTTTCGACGCCAACCGTCAACTGTTGACCGAGCGTCGTGCACAACTGCGCGAAGTACGAGCCAACCTGAACGAATTGCTGGGTACGATCCAGGGTGTGGCTGGTGACTTCCGCGGTGTGTTTGAAAACTCATTGATCAGTGCTCAATACCCGGGTCGTAATGAGTTCCTCGATAACTTTATCGCTCGTGTGTCTAGCGACACCGAACAGGTACGAGTTGATGAAATCGAACGTTTCTGGTTCTACATGCAGCAGGAACTGGTTGAGTCCGGTCGTGTTGTAAAATACCAAGGCACCGTTGGTCTCCCTTCAGGCGAACAAGAAACCCGTACCATCACGCGTATTGGTTCCTTTAACGCTATCGCTAATGGCGATTACCTGTCATACACCGGCGCTGTGGGCCATTTGCAAGTACTGCCACGTCAGCCCAGTGCTGATGTTGTAGGTCGTGCGACAGCACTGGAAAACGCACAATCA
>JAUYSM010000114.1 GCA_030696315.1 Pseudohongiella sp.
GTGTCTGATCCCGGCGCTTTATGGGCAAACGGAACAAACGCCTGACGATCCTGCTCCGGTCACAGAACAAGCGGTTCAGATGACTGAACCCGCGACGCTTGAAAGTCTTTTGCTGCAACTCACCGAAGCCAGTCTGGGAGAAGCCGCAGCGCTTATTCCGCAATTGGAAGAACAGGGCGGCCGCACCGTGCTGCCGCTGTTCACCGCCATGCTTGCCAATGAACTGGTGTTTGATCCCATTACCCGACAGCTGTATATCCGTTCGGAAGTATCCAACACCGTGAGCGTGCGCGATGTGTTTACCAATGACGATGCTGCTGAATCACTCAATATTGACTCGCTGGAACGCATTCGACTGAATAACCGGCTACGGGTATTGCTGCGCGACGGCATCGCTCGCATCAGTCTGTTTGAGGGTAATGAGCGTGAGCGCGAGGCGGCGGCGTTAAACATGCTGGGTGATCTCAACGACGCTAACCTGGCACTGCTGCAAGAAGCCTTGGTAGAGGAAGAAGACGGCGCAGTCCGTGAAATGATTGAAGTTGGCATTGCCATGAATACCTTGGTGATGCAGACAACACAGGAGCAACGTATTCAGGCAGTCGAGGTGCTGCGCGGGCGTCTTGAAAATCCGGTGCGTAATCTGCTCACCAGTTTGCAGGACCCCGCAGGCAGAAACGAACAGGACCCGCTGGTGCTCGAAGCCGTTGATGAGGCGCTGGAATCCATTCAGACACGCATACAGTTCTTCAGATTTGTGGAAGAACTTTTTTATGGCTTGAGTCTGGGTTCGGTTTTGTTACTGGCCGCCATTGGTCTGGCAGTGACCTTTGGTGTCATGGGTGTCATCAATATGGCGCACGGCGAAATGCTGATGCTGGGTGCCTACACCACCTATGTGGTGCAACTGCTGATGCCTAATTTCATAAACTACTCTTTGTGGGTAGCGATCCCTGCTGCGTTTATGGTGTCGGCCTTGGTGGGCATGTTGATTCAGCGTTATGTGATTCGATATCTCAACGGTCGGCCGCTGGAAACCTTATTGGCCACTTTTGGCATCAGTCTGATTTTGCAGCAACTGGTACGCACCATTTTTTCACCGCTGAATCGCCTGGTGGTGTCGCCCGACTGGATGAGTGGCACCTGGCAAATCAATCCGGTGTTGTCGTTTACCAACAATCGTTTATATATCCTGATTTTTTCGCTGATGGTGTTTTTTGCACTGCTGGTGATTCTGAAAAAAACGTCGCTGGGATTGCAGGTACGCGCGGTGTCGCAGAACCGCAACATGGCAAAAGCCATGGGTATTCGTACCGACTGGGTGGATGCCATGACCTTTGGTTTGGGTTCAGGCATTGCCGGTATCGCCGGTGTGGCCTTGAGTCAGTTGACCAACGTCGGCCCCAACCTCGGGCAGGCCTACATCATCGATTCATTTATGGTGGTGGTGTTTGGTGGCGTAGGCAATCTGTTTGGCACCCTTGTTGGCGCGTTCACATTGGGTGTTTCCAATAAATTTCTGGAACCGGTCACCGGTGCTGTGCTGGCAAAAATCATAACGCTGGTGTTTATCATTGTGTTCATTCAGTTCAGACCTAAAGGCCTGTTCCCGCAAAAAGGCAGGGCAGCAGAATGAGCGCCTTCATCAAAAACTTCGTCAATACCTGGGCGGACATCCGGCGCGGTGGCAACACCATTACCGTGTTTGTGCTTGTGCTGTTTACGCTCACCGTCCTGGCTTCTTTTTCGAATTTATTTATACCGGTTGATTCGGTATTTCACGTCAGCACCTACACCATCACCTTGCTGGGCAAATACCTGTGTTATGCCATGCTGGCGCTGGCGGTGGATGTGATCTGGGGTTATTGCGGCATTCTCAGTCTGGGGCACGGCGCATTTTTTGCGATTGGCGGTTATGCCATGGGCATGTACCTGATGCGGCAGATTGGTGACCGGGGTGTCTACGGCAATCCCGATCTGCCGGACTTTATGGTGTTCCTGAACTGGGATTCTTTGCCGTGGTTCTGGCTGGGCATGGATCAGTTCTGGTTCGCCATGTTGATGGTGATGGTGGTGCCGGGGCTGCTGGCATTTGTGTTCGGCTGGTTGGCCTTTCGCTCACGTGTCACCGGTGTGTATCTGTCGATCATGACGCAGGCGCTGACTTACGCGCTGATGCTGGCTTTTTTCCGCAACGAAATGGGTTTCGGCGGCAATAACGGCATGACCGATTTTAAAGAGTTGCTGGGCTTCAGTTTGAGCGCTGACACCACACGCGTGTCTCTTTTCATGATTACCGCGTTGATGTTGGGCATTGCGTTTGTGTGCAGCCAGCTGATTATGAAATCACGGTTGGGCCGCGTCATTATTGCGGTGCGCGACAGTGAAGCGCGAGCGCGTTTTCTGGGTTATCGCACAGAGAACTATAAGGTCTGGTTGTTTGTGTATTCCGCGTTGATTGCCGCCATTGCCGGCGCCTTGTACGTTCCACAGGTGGGCATCATCAATCCTGGTGAGTTCAGTCCCATCAACTCGATTGAAGTGGTGGTGTGGGTAGCTGTTGGCGGGCGCGGCACACTGTACGGCGCGGCCGTTGGCGCCATTCTGGTGAGTTATGCAAAAACCCGGTTTACAGCGCTGGTGCCGGAAAGCTGGATTTTTATGCTGGGCGCGCTGTTTGTGATTGTCACGATTTTCCTGCCAAAAGGTCTGGCAGGGCTGATTCGTGGTAAATCTGCGTCGGAGGTGGGTTCATGATTCTCAGCCCGGTAGTAAAACCCGATGTGTCGCACAACGTCATTTTGTACATTGAAGGTCTGTCGGTCAGTTTTGATGGTTTTAAAGCGCTGAACAATCTCAGCCTGTATATCAACGACGGCGAATTGCGTTGCCTGATTGGGGCCAACGGCGCGGGCAAAACCACCTTGATGGACGTGATCACGGGCAAAACCAAATGTGACGCTGGACAAGTATGGTTTGGTCAGACCATTGACCTGCTGAAACATGATGAAGCGGCAATTGCGCGTCTGGGGATCGGACGCAAGTTTCAGAAACCTACCGTGTTTGAAGCATTGTCTGTTTTTGAGAATCTGGAGCTGTCGCTGCGCAGCGCCAAAGGCGTGTGGGCGACGCTGTTTGCCCGCCTCAATGGTGAGCAGCGCGATCTGATTGATCAAGTGCTGCACACCATAGGTCTCACACAAGAACGGTTGCGGCCGGCAGGGGTGTTGTCTCACGGTCAAAAACAGTGGCTGGAAATTGGCATGTTGCTGGTATCCCAGCCCCGCGTGATGTTGATTGATGAACCGGTGGCAGGCATGACCGCCCAGGAAACCGAGCATACCGCCGAGCTGCTGACCTCGCTGGCTGGCGAGCGCACAGTGATTGTGGTTGAGCATGACATGGAATTCGTGCGTAGCATCGCGCGCACCGTGACTGTGCTGCATCAGGGTTCAGTGCTGGCCGAAGGCACCATGGATCAGATACAGAGCAATCCGGATGTCATTCAGGTGTACCTGGGGGAAGCGCCATGAGCTCTTTGCCTATGATCAGAATCGAAAAGCTCAATCAACGTTATGGCGGTTCACAAATCCTGTGGGATATTGATCTTGACATCAAACAAGGCTCCTGCACCTGCATCATGGGGCGCAATGGCGTGGGCAAAACCACGCTGCTGAAATGTCTGATGGGTTTATTGCCCGTGCAAAGCGGCGCCATTTATCTTGATAACAAAGCGATTCAGACGCTGCCTGCCCATCAGCGTGCACGGGCGGGAATAGGCTTTGTGCCGCAGGGTCGCGATATTTTCCCCATGCTGACAGTGGAAGAAAATCTGCTGACCGGTTTGCCTTGTCGCAAAGACGGGCTTAAAACCATTCCCGGACGAATCTTTGAGTTATTTCCGGTACTGGCAGAGATGTTGCATCGTCGTGGTGGAGATCTGTCCGGCGGACAGCAACAACAGCTGGCCATAGGGCGCGCGTTGGTGACAGATCCACAAGTGTTGGTGCTGGATGAACCAAATGAGGGCATCCAACCCAATATCGTGAGCCAGATTGGGGATGTGATCATGAAATTGAACAGCGAAGGCCTGACGGTGATCCTGGTTGAGCAGAAACTTGGGTTTGCACGGCGAGTGGGCAGTGAATTTCGCCTGATGGGAAAAGGTCGCGTGGTGGCCAGCGATGTCATGAGCGGTTTAAGTGAAGAGCTGATCAAACGCCATTTGGCCGTGTGAGCATTGCCCGGTGATCTCAGGCTCTGATCTCAAAGCAGATGTACTGCCTGCCAGCCAATGGCACGCATCCCTGGCGCTGTGTTTTGCGCAAACCAGTCGTGGCTGTCGACTGATGCACAGTGCGCATCACGGGCCCTTGTATGTGCAAAAACCTTTTTATCCGGAAGGCGCCGATGTGGCGCACGTGTATTTGTTGCATCCACCTGGTGGGCTGGTCTCTGGCGACCGCTTAAACGTGGATATTCAATTGCAGAGCAACGCGCATGTGCTGCTGACCACACCTGGTGCAGGGCGCGTTTATCGCGCCCGTCGTGATCGCACTTTACAACAGTTGTGCACCACATTGGAGCTGTCGGAAGGTGCTGTGCTGGAGTATCTGCCGCAGGAAACCATCGTGTATCCGTCGGCGTCTGCACAGCTGCAAACCAGAATTGAGCTGGCACCAGGTAGCCGCTGTATTGCCTGGGAAATTTGTTGTCTCGGATTGCCGGCCAGTGATCTCAGATTTTCGGACGGTGAACTTAAACAGGCGCTCAGTATTTACGCTGGTAAAAAACCGCTGCTGATCGAGCGTTTTGAGCTCAATGCACACAACCGTGATTTGTATGAAGCGGCGATTGGTCTGCGCGGCCAGCCCGTCACGGCCTTGATGGTGGCCGGGCCGCTGAACGCCGATCAACTCGCAGACACCAGTCTGGATGCGTTGCTGGAGTTATTGCGCAGTGTGATTGCCGGTTATGAATCAAAGTCCTTGTGTGCCGTCAGCGTGATTAATGGTTTTGTCACAACACGGTACTTGGGCAGCAATGCGGATGAAGCCAAACGAATGTTTATCAGCCTGTGGCAGGTGCTGCGACCGGCTCTGATCGGACGGCAGGTGTGTGCCCCGCGCATCTGGGCGACATGACACTGGCAGAGATTTTGCTTTATAACAAGTGCAGTGCAATGCAATGACGTGCGGATAAAACATTATGGAATTATTGCCCAGAGAAAAAGACAAGCTGCTGTTGTTTACCGCAGCATTATTGGCTGAGCGCCGACTGGCGCGAGGCCTGAAGTTGAATTACCCGGAAGCGGTGGCGCTGATTTCCATGGCCATCATGGAAGGTGCCCGCGATGGAAAAAGTGTGGCGCAGTTGATGAGTGAAGGCAAAAACGTGCTGCGTGCCGATCAGGTGATGGAAGGCATTGCCGAGCTGATTCCAGAGGTGCAAGTCGAAGCCACATTCCCGGATGGTACCAAGCTGGTGACCGTGCACAATCCGATTAACTGAACATCTGTAGCCAGGAAGCTGGTTCTGTAAAAAAACCATGGGCTGTAACACAAGAGACGCATTGAGATGAGTTCAACAAGCCTTAAAAGCAGCTGTTTTATTCCCGGTGAAATAATCACTGATGGCCCGGATATTGAAATCAATGTCGGCAGACCGACACTGGCGCTGACCGTGGAAAACACCGGTGACCGTCCTGTGCAGATTGGCTCACATTATCATTTTGCCGAAGTGAATCCTGCCTTGCGTTTTGACCGCGCAGCGGCGCGTGGATTTCATCTGAATATTGCAGCAGGCACGGCTGTCCGCTTTGAACCGGGCCAAAGTCGACACGTGGAATTGGTCGCCTATGCAGGCGATCGCCAGGTGTTTGGATTCCGCGGTGAGGTAATGGGCGCACTCGATTAATCAGGAGAAACACCGTGGCAAAAATTGATCGGGTAAGTTACGCACAAATGTTCGGTCCCACTGTGGGCGACCGCGTGCGGCTGGCTGATACGGACTTATGGGTACAAGTTGAAAAGGACTTCACGCGTTATGGCGATGAGGTCAAATTCGGCGGAGGCAAAGTCATCCGTGACGGCATGGGACAAAGCCAGCGCGGTGATCGCGACAGTATGGATCTGGTGATCACTAATGCCTTGATCATCGATCACTGGGGCATTGTCAAAGCCGATGTCGGCGTTAAACACGGACGCATTCAAAAAATCGGTAAAGCCGGTAACCCGGACGTGCAGGAAGGTGTGGATATCATCATTGGTCCCGGCACCGAAATTATTGCCGGGGAGGGCTCCATATTGACGGCAGGCGGAGTGGATTCGCATATCCACTTTATTTGTCCGCAGCAGATTGAAGAAGCGCTGATGTCGGGCGTGACCACCATGCTCGGTGGTGGTACCGGTCCGGCAACCGGCACCAATGCCACCACCTGTACACCGGGCATCTGGTACATGCAGCGCATGTTGCAGGCCACCGATCAGTTACCAATGAATTTTGGTTTTCTGGGCAAGGGTAATGGCAGTTTGCCGGGCCCGCTGATTGAACAGCTGCGAGCGGGCGCTTTTGGTCTGAAGTTGCACGAAGACTGGGGTACCACACCGGCATCCATCGATAACTGCCTGTCGGTTGCCGACGCCCATGATGTGCAGATTGCCATTCATACCGACACCTTGAATGAATCCGGTTTTGTGGATGACACCATTGCCGCCTTCAAGGATCGTGTGATCCACACCTACCACACCGAAGGGGCCGGTGGTGGTCACGCGCCCGACATTATCAAGGCTTGCTCCTTGCCTAACGTACTGCCGTCGTCTACCAATCCCACGCGGCCTTACACCATCAACACCGTGGATGAACATCTGGACATGCTGATGGTCTGCCACCATCTGGACGCCTCTATTCCAGAGGATGTGGCGTTTGCAGATTCGCGCATTCGCAAGGAGACCATCGCCGCTGAAGATATCCTTCACGACCTCGGTGCCTTCAGCATGATTGCATCCGACTCGCAGGCCATGGGGCGCGTGGGAGAAGTCATCACGCGCACCTGGCAGACCGCGCACAAAATGAAAGTGCAACGTGGCGCGCTGCGTGATCCGGATCTCGCCGCAGGCATCAGCAGTCCGGCAGACAACTTTCGTGTGCGCCGTTACATCGCCAAATACACCATCAATCCGGCCATTACTCATGGTATTGCGCATGAAGTAGGCTCCATTGAAGTGGGCAAACTGGCCGATCTGGTGCTGTGGAAGCCGGCGTTTTTTGGCATCAAGCCGTCGCTGATTATCAAGTCGGGCATGATTGCTGCGGCGCCGATGGGAGATCCCAATGCGTCCATTCCGACACCACAACCCGTGCACTATCGGCCGATGTTTGGTGCCTATGGTGCTGCGGCCGCGGCTTTGTCGGTCACGTTCACCAGTCAGTTGGCACTGGATACTGGCACGCTGCCGGCGCTGGGTTTAACGCGTCGCCTCAGCGCCTGCCGTAACACCCGCACGCTGCGCAAACAGGACATGGTGTTAAACACCTGGCTGCCTCGTATCGAGGTGGATGCTCAGACCTATGAAGTGCGCGCCAATGGCGAGTTGCTGGTGTGTGAGCCGGCGACCGTGTTGCCGCTGGCACAGCGCTACTGCCTGTTTTAAGAGCTGGTTTTTAAGGAAACGCATCATGTTGGAAATTTATGAGCGACTGGGCACACAGGGCAATTACCCAGCGGATACCCGTGTGATTCTCACCCATGAACAACGTGACCGTGGCCGTCTTCGCGTGTTTTCACCTGAGGGTGAGGAAATCAGAATTTTTCTGACGCGTGGTTCGCCTTTGCTGGTGGGCGAGACCTTACGTGCGCAGTGCGGTCGTTATGTACTGGTCGAGGGGGCCATAGAGCCGGTTGCCGTGGCCAGCTGTGAAGATTGGCCGACGTTTGCGCGCGCCTGTTATCACCTTGGCAATCGTCACGTCAAAGTGCAGGTAGGGGAACGTGTGTTGCGCATTCTGCCGGATCATGTGCTGGAAGAGATGTTGCAGCAACTGGGACTGGTGATTGAGCATGCGATGCATGTGTTTGTGCCGGAATCGGGCGCGTATTCTCATGGAAGTGGGCACGGACACGGACATCACAAAGACGCCCATCACGCGGCCTTGATGCCGATCAGTAAACCAGACGCTGTGTTGAGTTCGATTGATAGCCTGGAGCTGACCTCACCGGTATCCAACAAAAGGCACCATGAACACCACTGAATTGGCCCTGTTAAAACTCATGCATCTGAGCAGCCCCGGTTTGCCGGTAGGGGCCTATGCGTTTTCACAAGGCCTGGAATACGCCATCGAGGCGGGATGGCTGCGGTCGGATGTTGATGTCAGCCAGTGGTTGGAAGCACAACTGTTTTTTGCGCTGGCCCGGCTCGACATTCCGCTGCTGCTGCGTCTGCACAAAGCCATTGCGGACAATGACCACGAACAAACACAGTGGTGGAATGACTATGGTCTGGCCAGTCGTGAAACCCGCGAGTTGCAGCTGACCGATACAGCCACCGGCCTCGCCTTGCAACGCCTGTTGCCAAGCCTGTCCGTGCCTGCGCTGGCCTGCGAGCCGCCGGTGAGTTTTGTGTGTGGTTATGCACAAGCGGCCGTCAACTGGCAGATCAGCGCTGAGATGGCAGCGCTCGGTTATTGCTGGTCATGGCTTGAGAATCAGGTTAACGCCGCTACCAAACTGGTGCCACTCGGACAAACGCAGGCGCAAAAATTGTTAAACATTTTGCAGGAAAAAATTCCTCTGGCCATTGAACAGGCCAAAGGGCTGGGTGATGACGATCTGGGCATGAGTCTGCCTGCGTTGACCCTGGCGAGTATGTATCACGAAACCCAATACACGCGGTTGTTCCGCTCTTGAGCAGGGGTGATTTCACTCACTCCCGGTGAGCAGACAATACTTTGGCAATGATCAGACAGGAGGACCATAAATGAGCACACAACACCCCAGACAGACACTGAGAATCGGCGTCGGTGGCCCGGTGGGTTCCGGAAAAACCGCTTTGTTGCGCGCTTTGTGTACCGCGATGCGGGATCACTACGACATCGCGGTTGTCACCAATGATATCTACACTAAAGAAGACGCCAATTTTTTAACCAAACACGAAGCACTCAGCGCGGATCGTATTATCGGGGTGGAAACCGGTGGTTGCCCGCACACCGCGATTCGGGAAGATGCCTCCATGAATCTGGCAGCCATTGATGAGCTGTTACGCCGTCATGGCCCGGTTGAGCTGATTTTTGTTGAAAGTGGCGGTGACAATCTCAGTGCGACTTTCAGTCCGGAACTGTCGGACTTGACCCTGTACGTGATTGACGTATCGGCAGGTGACAAAATTCCGCGAAAAGGCGGGCCGGGTATTACCAAATCAGATCTGCTGATTATTAATAAAACCGACCTGGCGCCGTTGGTCGGTGCGTCACTGGACGTCATGCGTGACGACGCTGCGCGCATGCGAGGGGAACGCCCGTTTGTGTTCAGTAATCTCAAAACCGGCCAGGGACTGGATCAGATCATCGACTTTATTGTTGAGTACGGCATGCTGCAGGAGCGACTCAGCGGATCGGTGCTGGTCAGTATGATGGCAGGGGTCACTGCCGCTGGCGCTGGTTTTCCACACGATAATCGAGGTGCATGATGAAAAAATTGAGCAAACTGAGCGCTGCTTTGATGTCCGCGCTGGGCAGTGTTTCACTGCAGGCCCATGAAGGTCATGCGGCCGTGGGTTCCATGGCGCACGAGATTGAACATGCCGGCTGGATGGCGGCGGCACTGATGCTGGGTTCGGTGATGATTCTGCTGGTGTTCAGTCTGTCTGTGAAGTTTGCGGACAAACTTGTCTCGCCGCCTGCAGGCGTCAAGGATACACACTCAAGCGCGCGTTGAGTGCCAACTGGATGCGGGATTGTGTGTTAATCCCGCTCCAGCACGCTCAGAGCAATTCGTGCCGCAGCTGTGCGGTTTTGCACGCTGAGCTTCTTGAAAATCTGTTCCAGGTGTTTGTTTACTGTGCGCGGGCTCATCTGCAGAATTTGCGCGGCTTCCCAGTTGGTTTTGCCCTGGCTGATCCACGCCAGCACTTCGGATTCACGTTTGGTCAGGTTGAGTTTTTCGCGCAGCAAATCTTCGCCGGTGGTTTCCGCAGCTTCCGACAGGCGCAGCAGTTTTTCATCCTCATTGATGTGACGGATGAAGGTCACACTCAGGCGTTTTTCCTGCAGACTCGCGCCGCTGCCGGAGGTCACCGCCAGCGATAACATCTGCTCGGGTTCACGTTGCGCGGGTGGTGCAAACCAGTTGTGCAAGGCCGTGGCTAAGGATGTAGTCTGCCATTCCTCACTGGCGCCGGCGCGCGCAAACAAGGCCAATGTTTGTGGGGTAGCCCACAAAATGCGGCCCTGCCGGCTGACCGAGAACAGGTGTTGTCCTGCAGAGTCCAGGGCGTTGTAGGCACTGCTGGTCAGACGTGCGTTATTCAGATGCACACTCATCCGCGCCAACAATTCTTCCGGTTTTATCGGTTTGGTCAGGTAATCCACACCGCCGGCTTCCAATCCTTTGACGATGCTCGCAGAATCACTCAGGCCGGTCATAAAAATTACCGGAATGGCTGCCAGTTCTGGAATGGCCCGTAATTCACGGCAGGTTTCAAAGCCATCTTTGTTGGGCATGATGGCATCCATCAAAATCATGTCCGGTCGTATCCTGCGCGCGATGGTCAGCGCTTGTCTGCCTTCAAGCGCTACCAGCACGTTATAACCGGCATCCTCCAGTGTGTCATTGACGAAGCTTAATGATTCGGGAGAATCATCAACCACCAGCACTACATTTGAATGGGATTTTTTGCTCATGATCCTGTGTCGCTCATGTTATCGCCTGTTGCAGGCGAGTCGGGAAGGGGACTTTTTGGTTTTTGAAAACTGCGCACAATCTGATTGAATTGCATCACGTCCAGCAGGCCTTTCAGATAACGACGCGCCGGTTCATTGATAAGTCCTTTTTGTGTCATCTCGTCGAGTTTGTTCTGCACACCACGTTTGTAACCAAGCTCCGCGCAGGTCACCAGTTCGCGCGCCAGTTCATGATCAACCAGTGCCGCAAGATCGGTGGGTGGCACCAGCGCCAAGCTGTCGTCGTGTTCTTTGTCCGGATTTTTATGAATCCAGTTGAGCGACAACAGACGGCCAATGGTCTCAAGCAATTGTTGATGATTGATGGGTTTGACCAGATAGGCATTGTGGGCATCCAGCCTCTGCAGATTGCGGTGGCGTTCCTGCGCATCCGCAGAAATCATGATGATGGGCTGCTGTAAGCCCAGCGTTCGAAGACGCGCCGCCAACTCAAGGCCATCCATGCCCGGCATGCTGACATCCACCAGAAATAGATCAGGTGATACGGTTTTCACAACTTCCAGACAGTCAAACGCGTCAGGTGATTCAAGCAGTGTGAAACCCAGCGGCGGTAACAACTCTGCCATCAAACCTCGGTGAATAGGATCGTCGTCGATCACCATCACCACTTTGCGCTCACCGGCATACCCTTCGATATGTCGCTGCGGCGGGGTTTGCAGCAAAGGTTCGGTGACACGCGACATCATCAGGCTGACTTTAAAACAACTACCGATACCGGGTTGACTCTGAATGTCCAGTTCACCGCCCATGATGTCGGTCAGCAAACGCACTATCGTCAGACCAAGACCGGTGCCGGGTACATTGGGTGCATCCGGGCCGCGCACTCGTTCAAACGGATCAAGAATGCGCTGCATGTCCTTTTCATTGATGCCTATGCCGGTATCCACCACTGAGAATTCCGCGACCTGGTTGCGATAGCGCACATGAAATTCCACACTGCCTTGTTGGGTGTATTTGATGGCGTTTGAAAGCAGATTGATCAGGATCTGCCGCAGACGTTTTTCATCTGTGGTAACCACTTCCGGCAACTTGTTGTGTACATGGCAGGTGAACTGAATGCCTTTTTCCAATGCCATGGTGCGGAACATCTGAATCATCTGCTCCACCAGTTCCGGCAACTTGACATGGTTGCGATAAATCTCGAGACGACCCGCTTCGATTTTTGAAATATCCAGCAAGCCCTCAATCAAACCAGCCAGATGTTCACCGCTGCGCTTGATGATCTGAATGGCTTCGCGGCTGCGTAGCGGTATCTCATCGCGCTGACTCAGTATCTGCGCATAGCCGAGAATCGCCTGCAGGGGCGTACGCAGTTCATGGCTGATGCCCGACAGATATCGGCTCTTGGCTTCATTGGCGCGTTCTGCCAGATCCTTGGCTTTTTGTAACTGTTGGTCAGTCTGATTGTGTGCCTCAATTTCCAGCATCAGGCGACTGGTCTGCCGGGTGGATTCCTGTTGTGCAACTTCGCGGCTTTCACTGGCCAACAGGTACAGCCAACAAATGACCCCCAAAACAATCAGCATGACAAAAAACAACATGGTCAGCGCTTGCTGCAACAACTGCGAATCTGCTCCAGCCAGTGGTGCCATCTGGAAATACACCAGTCCCAGCATGGCGGCGCTGATGGCATTGGCCGTACCAAACAAGGTGAAAAAACGCACCATGCGACGGCCGACCGGCTGAAAAAATACCGTGTGCAGCCAGGGTTTTAGCCAGTTCTCCAACTGATTAGCCAGCCGGCCATTGGGTTTGCAACTGTCCATACACCGCGAATCAAGCGAGCAACACAAGGAGCAGATGGCACCCTGATACGCTGGGCAATACGCCATATCCTGTCGTTCAAACGGGTTCTCGCAGATACAACATTGCAGAGAGTTGTCATGATCTTTAACGTGTATCAACTCGTTAAGTTCAGGAGACTGACGCGCCAGATAAAACCGGCCGCGCGTGAGAATTGCAATCAGAGGTACGGTAATAAAACACATGCCCAGGCTGATAAAGTGCGCCAGGTGTTTAGCCGTGTCGCCAAACAAACCCAGGTAACACAACACACCGGTGATCGATGCCAGCAATACGGAAACGGTGCCAACCGGGTTGATGTCATACAAATGCGCGCGTTTGAACTCAACAAAGGACGGACTGAGTTTGAGCGGTTTGTTGATCATCAGATCTGCTGACAAAGAGCCCAGCCAGCTCAATGTGACAATGGAGAACAGACCCAATATGGCTTCCAGCGCGCGATACAGCCCCAGCTCCATCAACAGCAGCGCGATGGCCACATTAAACACCAGCCACACAACACGCCCGGGATGACTGTGTGTCAGCCGCGAGAAGAAGTTTGACCAGGCGATCGAGCCCGCATAGGCGTTGGTAACATTGATCTTCATTTGCGAGATCACCACCATCAGGCCGGCCAGCACCAGCGACAGGGTAGGTGAGCTGCTGATGTAGTTGAACACCATCTGGTACATATAGGTGGGGTCGGCAGCACGCTCCGGGCTGTCGCCTGCCGTGATGGCGATATAGGCCAGAAAGGAGCCCAGCAACATTTTGATGATGCCAATCAGAATCCAGCCCGGTCCGGCGAGTGACAACCAGAACCACCAGCGTCGTGAATTGGTTTTAGTTTTTTCCGGCATAAAACGCAGGTAATCCACTTGCTCACCAATTTGTGCAACCAGTGAAAACAACACTGCGGCTGATGCGCCAAACAATCCCAGATTAAAGCCGCTGACACCCGCACCGGTGGTGGCGGGCATGTACGCTGCCCAGTCTTCCACGCGGGCAAATTCAAACCAGGCGACCACGGCCAGCGCGGTGCATTGCAGCGTCAGCCAGAATGTCTGAGTGCCGACCTGAAATTTGGAAATCATGGTGATGCCATGCGTCACAATCGGAATGACCGCGATGGCACATAATATGTACCCCAGCCACAAAGGAATGCCGAGCAAGGCGCGTAACGCAGAGGCAAGAATGGCGCCTTCAATGGCAAAAAAGATGAAGGTAAAGGAAGCGTAAATCAGTGAGGTGATGGTGGAGCCCAGATAGCCGAAGCCTGCACCGCGTGTCAGCAGATCGATGTCCAGCCCGTACTTGGCAGCGTTATAGGCAATCGGGAAACCGGTCACAATAATCACCAGCCCCACTGCCAGCATGGCCGCCACAGCATTGACTGCACCGTAACTGAGCGTGATGGTCGCGGCAATCGCTTCCAGCGCCAGAAAGGCGGTTGCGCCAAGCGCTGTCTTGGCAACCTGCTCGATGCTCCAGCGCCGCGCCTTGACGGCGGTAAAACGCAGCGCGTAGTCCTCCAGCGTCTCGTTGCCTACCCAGACGTTGTACTTGCGTCGTACGCGGAATATCTGTTGTGTCGCTTTCATCGAGCAGTGGTCCAAAACCTGACACAGCACATTCCATTGCTTCATGACAGGTCAACGTGTTTGCGCGCGCCGGATCGTGCTGCCTGCTTTTGGCGCGCTTGCAAAACCAACGCCCGCTAACAGGGCGTAACGCCATAAAAATACGTTAAAAACCGGGGTTTTTACGCAGATTGATGACTCTGGGAGGGTAGTAGCAAGATTTGTACCGGGGGGATGGTGTGCCTTGATGTATGAGGGGTTTCATGGTGATTCGTGTAAGTGTAAACACGAATAAAAACTAAAACTTACCTATTTGGAAAAGCAATGCTATAGTTACCCACATGAATAACTATTCAGAAGACCTCAATTTACGCTTTGGCGCGCTGTCGGATCCGACCCGGCGTCAAATCATGACCAGACTTTGCGCAGGGCCGGCCTCTGTCGGCGAACTGCGCGAGCCTTTTACTATCGCGCTGCCGAACTTGCTCAAGCACATTCATGTGCTGGAGGCCAGTGGTCTGATCCAAACGCATAAACACGGTCGCACGCGGATATGTGCGCTCAACCCTGATGCGTTGTCTGCGACGGAAAATTGGTTGGCAGAGCAACGTCAGTTGATGGAAGGCCGCTTTGATCGCATGGAAGCCTATCTAAAAACGCTCAAAACGAACCCGGACAAGGAGAATGATAGTGAGTGATCAAAACCAATCCGCGTGGCCGCAAGATTTGCTGCAAAGAGAGATTGTCCTGACCCGGTTGATTGATGCACCAAGGGAGCTTGTCTTTGAGGTCTGGAGCAACCCTGAACATTTACCCAATTGGTTTGGGCCAGCAGGTTTCACACTGCACACAAAAGAGATCAGTATTGCCGTGGGTGGTCGCTGGCGATTTGACATGATCGCGCCGGACGGCACGTGCTACACCAACCGTATGGTGTTTAAACGTATAGAACGGCCGTTACTGATCGAGGCAGATCATGGTGCTGACATAGACAACGATCCCAATACGTTTCATATGCTGGTTACGTTTATGGAGCAGAGCAATGGTAAAACTGTTGTCACGCTGCGCCAGATCCATCCGTCACAGATGCGTCGCGATCAAGGTGTTGCGTTTGGGGCAGTGGAATATGGCAATCAGACCTTGGATAAACTGGCACAGTATGTGGCGATGCGGTCGTTATAAAAGTTCAGAGGTCTTGGTTGCCGCAAGATCGGTTAACTCAACCTTCTTTCCCTGAAAACTCTGGAAGAGCGCCCGGTGTGCCGGGTATGACAGCACGTCATCCCGTTGATGGTAACCGGCAATCCAATCCAGCAGCATCGGCAGGTTATCATCCTGAGCTTGTTTTGATGGATACTTGTGAGATTCCCATGGTCGATTGCGCGCGTTTTGCTGACATTGCGCGATCGACAGATTCATAAAAATTGCTTCATTTGCGAACGGTTTTACCAAGTCGAGCAAGTCCGCATAACAACCTTCAATGACCCACGCGTTATGGTTGCGGATAAACTCGTCAATCTGCTCACTGGCTTCCTGCAGCGGACGCCGCTCGGGCGGATTCACAGGGAGCCAGGCAAGAACATCCAGATCAAGGTGGGACAATCCTTCGTCAGCAAATTTTTTGGCCAACGTTGACTTTCCGGAGCCTGAGTTGCCAAAGATAATTATTTTTTTCATAGAATCTCCGGTTTGAATCGACTGCCTTACAAACTCTTCTAATGCAGGCTAAACAAACCCCTGCTCTTTGTAGCTGTTGTACCCTGCTTTTGTCAGGGCGGCCAACTCGTCAAGCAACCGTGGTTCAATCGATTTGAAGTTGAAACATGACTTGCCCTGCATATGTTTTTTGAGTTCGTCCGACACCTGTTCAAGCAGCGCAGGCTGCGAATACACCGGCATGAGGTGATAACTGACATACGACTTCTTGATCTGCACCGCCCCAAAGAACAAAGGTGTCTTGTTCTTTTGAATGTGCGCCGTGTTGACATACAACTCGTCGTTGGTGTCTTTTTGGGTGGTTAACTCGGCGGCGTAGGGCGCCATTATGTTGCGTAGTTCGCTGAAAACTAAATGAAAATCGGACATAAGTGACTCCTTGTGGTCGTGGTTGTGATACATAACGCTCCACTCGATGAGTGGTTTATTCTCTGGGCTTCTTGTCGATTAACACGTCTTGCTGCCATTTACTGGGCTTTTTGTCTGTGCGATGAATGCAGCCCGCCCAGCAACATGGGCGTTTTTTCCCTTCATGAAGTTCCTCAACAGTCCTTTGAATGCGTTTTAATCGGGTTTTTTGCTGTTTTGCGTCTTCTATCCAGCAAATGAATTCATTACGCCCGATTGGGCTCAGGCGTTCCCAGAGGTCTGCCGTTTGAATGTTGTCGCCCAGGACATTAGCCAGATCTTGGGGTATTTCATGTACAAGACCACCGGAAATATTCGACATAATTGTGTAGCTCATCTCCCGCCCCGTCGAATCGGGGCTCAATGCGAGTCCTGCGGATTGTCATGCCGCATTGCGCAGATCCTTTACCATCATTTTTGTCATAAGAGTTGACCCTTCTCTCAACTCTTCAACCTGCCCGGACGCAAGGAAACCTGAATTTTGATAGAGACCTACAGCCGCATCATTCGTAGTAGTAACAGACAACTCTATAAAATCACAATTTCTGGCAATGGCCCATGCGATGATGCGATCAAGCAATGCTTTGGCGATTCCTTTTCCGCGCGCGTCCGGAGATACCCACATTTGATAGACATGGGCTACTTTTGAATCAGTGTCGTGCACCAAGCCCCAAGCAATTCCGATCGGATTTTTAGTGAATTCTGCGATCAGCGGCAGCGCAGCTTTAGCACGCCCAGTAGGATCTAAACGAGATTCCCATTCAGACTGCGAGAACGCTGATTCTCGCTCATAAGTTGATCCAAATGAATCTGGAGCATCTTTCAACGACGCCAGCCGAACTGACTTATACGTAAGCCAATCTGCGGGTGTCAGTATTCTTATTTTGAGTTCACTCATGCAGGTGGTCCAGTCTACTAACTGGGTGGCGATTCAATCGGGAGGACCGAAAACCTATCCAGTTGCCAGATAACGCCTCAACATTAAACCCTTCAATTAGTCCACAATCCCTGTGGGTCGGAGATTTTTATGATATCCATCCATTTTTCATAGCGTTGCTGAACCTCGACGCAGTTGTTCAGATTGTTATGTGTTTTTCCTGGAAATGTACCTGACATTCTCCAATCCCTCAAAATCATTATCTTGAGTCCAAACCACCGCTGCGTACTTTTGAGCCGTGGCGAAGACAATGCTGTCAGCCAATGGCAGCTTGTGGAGCACACCATATTTTGCAGCATCCATTGCAAGATCCGAATCCAAGGGAATCACTTTGCCTAGCTTCATATGTGCAGTTACTATCAAGGCTGCTTCCTCACCACGCTGGCGGAGCACATTCTTGAAAACTTCTGTAATCGTGATACTCGGCACAAGGAGCTCTGGGAGTTTTTCGATTGGTTTCGAAAATATCGCAGCATTGCCGTCACCGGCGAAATACGACAACCAAGCTGATGAATCCACGACATTCATATACGATCTTCTTCCCTGACAACGGAGGTGTCGATGCCCTCAAGAAAACCCTTCATTTCCTTCATAGGCCTTAGCGGGACTAGCTCGATTCGCCCCTGATAGCACACGATCTGGACTTTCTGGCCAGAGAAAATGCCCATGGATTCACGAATTTCTTTAGGAATTACAATCTGATACTTCGGGGAAACAGTTACTGCTGTCATGATGTTACCTATCGATAAGAGTTCGGTATTACGATACGTCTATCGATTGGCGAGGTCAAGGCACACAACACCCCGCAATTACCCAACTGGCTATGCCATCGCCGAGCAGCCAATCATTTCATTTTACCAAGATTCAAAATCTCGGTAAGCCCAGCCACAGCTCCACCAATATTGGCCAGTTCTGCCGGCACTATCATGGTGTTGTTCTGCTTGGCCAGGTTGCCAAATTCTTTGACGTATTGTTCCGCAACGCGCAGGCTGACGGCGTCTTTGCCGCCGGGTTCCTGGATGGCGGCGGCTATCAGTCGCAGGCCGGTGGCGGTGGCTTCGGCGATCAGTTCGATTTCGCGGGCGCGACCTTCGGCCTCGTTGATCTGGCGCATTTTGTCGCCTTCAGACAGGTTGATGACTTCCTGCTTCTGGCCTTCAGACACATTGATCATGGCCTGGCGTTCACCTTCTGACTTGGCGATGGCGGCGCGCCGTTCACGCTCTGCGCGCATCTGCTGTTCGAGCGCATCTTTGATACTGGCTGGCAGTTCGATGTCGGAGATCTCGTAACGCAGGACTTTGATGCCCCATGGGGTTGCTGCTTCATCCAGGGCGTTCACCACGTCTTCGTTGATCTTGGCGCGCTCTTCAAAAGTTTTGTCCAGATCAGTCTGGCCAATCACTGAACGCATGGTGGTTTGTGCAAGCTGGCTGGCGGCGTAACGGTAGTTATTGATGCCGTAGCTGGCTTTGTGCGCATCAACCACCTGCATGTACAGCACACCGTTGATGCCGACCTGAATGTTGTCGCGAGTGACACAGGTCTGACGCTCGACGTCGATGACTTCTTCCTTCAACGTGTGCTGGTATGCCACTTTATCAATAAACGGGATCAGAATATGAAAGCCGGAATCCAGCGTGCGTGAGTATTTGCCCAGCCGTTCAATGACATAATTGGAACGCTGCGGGACAATGCGCGCGGTTTTGGCGACGGTGATGACGGCGATCAATGCAAAACCGATCGCTAGGATATTGCCGAAGCTGAGTTCTTCCATGGTGTTCCCCTGTTAATAATCCGTATGTGTTGAAAGTTGTTGAGTAGATGCTGGTCAGCAGGTCAGGGCTTGTTTTTTGACACTGTCAGTTCAATCCCGTTGTTGCTGGTTACCCAGACGGCGTCGCCTGCTTTCAGATCTTCGTCGGAAAATGCTTTCCAGCGCACACCGTTGAGGGTGATGCGTCCGCCACCTTGCGCAAAATCATCCACGACCACCCCGCGCGCACCAATGTCGTGCTGAAAGTCGGGTCTGCCCTCGCTGGCGTCGGCCGTATAACCCTTGAACCAGCGCTTGAACTTGCCGCGCGCCAGCAACAGCGTTGACAGGCTGATGACACCGAATGCCGTAAATTGCGCGGCCATGGATTCAATGATTCCAAGCTGCAGCAGCAGGCCGACTACCACGGCTGCAATGCCAAAAAAGACAGCAATCACGCTGGTGGCCATCAACTCCGACACAATCAGAATGATGCCGACCAGTATCCACAATAACGTTGCGCTCATAACATTCTCCCTGTCAGTGTGTTTGTGCGGTGGCCCGGGTGCCGGCTGAAAACTTATTTTGAAACAATTGGCGAATAAGTACACAGCAGTTGTGTATATATTGCAACAGCCAATCATTTTTGAAAGCGTGCGACGGATTGCCGGACTTTTCGCTTTAACGCATTCAGAGTGACAATTGCAAACTCAGGGTTTACCCTCCGACTAAATGCTGCATTTTTTAAAGGGAGATCGAATATGGACGTCAATAACCGCGCTCAGGCTGAGCAATCCCCGTCAGGCAATCTGGCGACTGCCGTTGATATCATTGCTACGCCGACGGCCGCCATGGCGCGCATCGAGCAACGCCCCTCCATTCTGTTTCCCTTATTGCTGGTCATGTTGCCCATGTTGCTGGTCATGGCGTGGTATGTGCAAATTGTGGATCAGGCGTGGATGCTTGACGACATGATGTCACGCTTTGGTGACATGACCCCCGAGCAATTGGAGGCATTTCGCGCGGCAGCAGGTGAGAATCCGGTATCTCTTGGGTCAACGGTGCTGGGTGCAGCGGTGTCTACCATTGTGCTGTACGCCATCCATGCCGGTTACCTCACGCTGGTCTCACTGATGAGCGGCGATCGCTACCGTTTTCGCCATTGGTTTTCGCTGTTGTGCTGGACCAATGTGCCGATGCTGCTGGTCACCCTGGTGATGGCAGTGAACATCCTGCTGGATACCAATGGTCAGCTCAGTATGTACGATGCCAATTCTCTCAGCCTCGCGAGTCTGGGTTTGAATTCAGAGAGCATGGGCATCAATGCGTTGCTGGATACCTTCAGTCTGCCACTGATCTGGGCGCTGGCTCTATTGGTGGCAGGCTATCGGCAATGGCTGCGCTGCGGCTGGCTGCGCGCAACACTGCTGGTGCTGGCGCCGTATTTACTGGTCATCAGTGTGGTGATGTTTTTTGCGCTTCGTTAACGTTGTTCATCGATAAAAGGCCAAGTCAATGCGTGCCAGCAAGATCGTTTTTGTCCTGTTGATTGTGGTGTTGGTCGTGGCGCTGCCCATCGCCAATCGCAACTTTTTTGGTACTGCGGCAAAACCGGTGGATATTGCACCTGTTGCGACCCGCGTAATCAGCCCCTCCATTCTGGCGTCGGGTTTTCTGGCACATGAGCAAGAGGTTTTACTCAGTTCCGAAGTAATTGGCCGTGTGGCAGAGTTGTTTGTTGAGGAAGGTGACTCGGTAAAGGCCAATGACCTGGTGCTGCGTGTGGATGATCGCAACCTGCTGGCGAGTCTCGAGCAGAGCCAGGCAGCCGTGCGTCTGAATGAAATTGATATCGAGCGGCAGCAGGTGCGGGTTGAAAACCTGCAACTGCAGTGGGACAGATCAAACAGCTTGCATAACCGCGGCATGATCGGTGATGAGGAGTTTCAGACAGTTTCCAACCAACTGGCGCTGGCGCGTATTGATCTGAAGTCGGCGCAGGAGCGTCTGCTGCAAAGCCATGCTCAGCTTGATCAGGTGAATGATCAGCTCAGCAAGACCAAAATTGTTTCTCCAATCGATGGCGTGGTGACCAGCCTGGATATCAAGGTGGGCGAAACGGCCATTGCCAGTGCCACCAACATCCCGGGTTCCTCGCTGATGACCATCGCAAATCCTGACAGTATTTATACTGAAGTGCTTGTGGATGAAGCCGATGTTGCGACCATACAGGTCGGGCAGCGTGCCGAGATTGTGGCGATTGCTTACCCCGATCAGGCGATGGTGGGCACGGTGCAGTTTATAGCCAACACCGCAAAAATCGCGACCGGGCGACAGGGCTTGAGTTTTACCGTGAAAATTGCCATCACCGATCCGGGTGATGTGGTACTGCGCCCGGGCATGTCCTGTCGTGCGGAGATTTTTACCCGTCAGGATCTGGAGGTGCCTGCGGTGCCGATCAGGGCAATCTCGTTTGAAGAGAATCGCTCCGCCCGCCGCAACGAGTACTTTGTTTTTGTGAATGACAACGGTGTCGCCAGAAAAACGCAGGTGGAAGTCGGTGTTTCAGACGATGAATATCAGGAAATCATCAGTGGCGTGCAAACCGGCACTCAGATAGTAGTGGGTCCGGATTCTGTACTACGTCACTTGCTGGACGGTGATCAGATTGACGTCACTCTCACCAATTAGCCTCAGAGTAGCGCATAACGTATGTCACTGATCGAGCTGCAGGATATCACCAAGTTCTATGAGATGGGCGACCAGACAGTGCGCGCGCTGGATGGCATTTCTATCCGCATTGAGAAAAATGATTACGTCGCTTTTATAGGGTCTTCTGGCTCTGGCAAGTCCACCATGCTGAACATTCTAGGCTGTCTGGACAGGCCTACCAGCGGGCGTTATCACCTCAATGAGCAAAATGTGGAGAATCTGACAGCGAATGAGCTGGCTGCAATACGCAATCACGAAATCGGGTTCATTTTTCAGAGTTTTAATCTGCTGCCGCGCGCCACTGCCTTGTACAACGTGATGCAGCCGCTGATTTACCGCAACGTGGGTTGGAGCAAGCGCAAGGCCATGGCCATGGAAGCGTTGCGGCGCGTGAATCTGGGTGAGCGTGTCAATCATCTGCCAAACCAGTTATCTGGCGGGCAGCGGCAGCGTGTGGCCATTGCCCGGGCGCTGGTGACCAATCCGTCCATTTTGCTGGCTGATGAACCTACCGGCAACCTTGATTCGCGTACGACCGCAGAGATCATGCAGCTGTTTGATGACTTGCATAGAGAAGGGCACACATTAATTCTGGTCACGCACGAGGATGAAATTGCGCGCCACTGCAAGCGTATTGTTGAGATGAAAGACGGCCGTGTGCATCGGGACTTTGTAACAGAGCGTCAAGACATGGACGCCGCAAACCCGGTCGCCGCGCACACTCAGGTTTCAAGTGCACAGGTGTCAAACTGACATGTTTTTTGTCATTATCGAAAGCACCCGTTCTGCCCTGGCCTCGATTTGGGCGCATGGTTTTCGTAGCTTTCTGACCACTCTAGGCATTGTGATTGGGGTGGCCAGTGTCATTGCGGTGATCTCGCTGACGCAAGGGCTGCGCGCCTCTGTGGGTGAACAGTTTTCAGCATTGGGCAGCAACAGTCTGACCATCTCTGCCTATACCCCGCTGCAGGATCAGATTCAGGGGCGCCGCGCGCGGCTGACACCGGATGATCTAGAGATTGTTGAGCGCCGCGTAGATGGGGTAGCGTCCATTACGCCGCTGTTGTACGCCACCCGTTCTTCACAGATACGTTACGGTTCACAAACGACCTTCAGTCAGATCATGGGCACCGGTTATGCCTATCGTGATGTTGGTCAGTTTTATGTACAAACCGGGCGCTTTCTGGCCAACAGTGACAACGATACCCGGCGCCGGGTGGCGGTGATTGGTGATGCGGTGAGGGATAACCTCAATCTGCCTGACAACCCGGTTAATGAATATGTCGAGCTCGGCGGCGAGTGGTTCCGAATTGTGGGGCTGCTGGAACCTAAAGGCGACATCATGGGATTTAATCAGGACGACATTGTGCTGGTGCCGTTTGCAACCATGCAAAGTATTCAGGGCAATCAAGCACAAACCGATATTCAGATCCAGTTGCGGGTCAGTGATGATGCGGACGTGGACGCCGTGGTCAGCCGTGTTGAATCTGTGCTGCGCAATGCGCGTGGAATTGAGCCGGGCCAGCGTGACGATTTCCAGATTCAGACACCTGAGCAACTGATGGAGACCGTCGACAACGTCATTGGCATGGTAACCATTGTGCTGGGTGGCATTGTCAGCATCTCCTTGCTGGTTGGCGGCATCGGTATCATGAATATCATGCTGGTGTCCGTAACCGAGCGTACCCGGGAGATCGGTATCTGCAAAGCCATTGGCGCTAAACGTCATCACATCTTGCTGCAGTTTCTGATTGAAGCGGTGGTGTTGTCGATGCTGGGTGGGCTGGTTGGCGTTGCCGCAGGTTATGGTCTTGGCATGCTGGTCGCAGCCAATATCCCCGGATTTCCACCCGCCACCGTGCCGCTATGGGCGGTGATGCTGGCCCTTGGTTTCTCTGGTTTTGTTGGCGTCCTGTTTGGCATTCTGCCCGCCGGCAAAGCAGCCAATCTCGATCCAATCGACGCACTACGTTACGAATAACCGCAGCTTTCACCTCATGACCAGTACCCGCGGCCAGCGGATGCCTGCCTACGACAAAATCTTTTTTGAGTCCAAAAAAAAGCCCCACCAAGTAAAAACAAGGTGGGGCTTTTAGTCAGAACCCTGTCACAGGTTCCGGTATGTCAGCCGATCAGAAACGCTTGGTCAGACCAATTTCGAACGTACGACCCAGTGGGTTGCCGATACGTGGGTCGTAACCCATTTCCTGGCGCGACTCGGGCGGATTTTCATCCGTCAGGTTCTGGATAGAAGCATTCAAAGTAGCATCCCAACGAGCCAGGTCCACTGTGTAGTGGAAGTCCAGCGCGATCCAGTCGTCACCGTATACACCGTAGGTGCTTGGGCCGAATGGCGTAGTTGTGCCAGGCTGACGGCCGTTTGGCGTCAGTGCTGCGTCACCAACACGGGTGCCATCAGCATTGAAGTAACGATCATCCTTCACGCCTTTGATGTACTGAGTCATCAGACGGAAGTTGTGGTCGCCCTGTGAGTAGTTGGCAGTGAAGTTACCGCGCCACTCGGATACCGCGTTAGCGATGGTTGCGAAGTTCAGGAAGCCCAAACGATCGTCACCAGCACTGATGGTGTAGCCATCGAGTGTTGTTGCGGTGAATTTGAACTCGTTGATTTTGGTTGCAGTGGCGCTGAATGTCAGGTCACCTGCAAACGCCGGGAAGCCGTAGCTGGTCTGGATATCAAAACCAGAGGTTGTCTGTCCTGGGCCGTTACCAAAGTCAGTACGCACAGATGCGAAGTCAGCTGCTGATGTCACGCCTTGTTGGCACTGACCGTTGAATACAACTCGGCCTGCCAGAGGGTGTGCACAGTTAGCCAGCGCTGTACCATTGGTTGGAATGGTCGCAGAGCCGGTTGGAGAAATGCTGAATACCGCGGAGGCGATCTGGTTGGCAGATGCCAACAGCGCCAGTTCGTTTTCAGTTTCGATGTTGAAGAAGTCAACAATAAAACGGAAATCGCTGCCAGCGTTGAAACCTTCAGATTGCCAGATGGCACCGGTGCTCCAGACAGTAGCTTCTTCCGGCACGATACCAGCAGCAGTCACAGTCTGTGCGCCACGCCAGTTACCGGCCGCGATGGTGTAGCTGTTGGTGCCGTTGGTGACTTCACCGGGGATGACGTCAGCGCCTGGCGCCTGGTAGTTGGTGCCGTAAGAACCACGGAATGACAGGTTATCAGTCAATGTGTACTGACCAGATACCTTGTAAACCGTTGAGTCCAGGTCGCCAGAGAATTCTTCGTAACGCACAGCCGCTGACAGGTACAGGGAATCAAATACTGGCAAGCTCAACTCACCGAATACTGAGGTCTGATCCTGAGTGCTGTAGTCAGGTACGTTGGTACCAAAGAACTGGAATGGGCCTGGGCCGTCAGGCGTACAGCCGTTGTACAGCGGGTCAGTTGGAGCACGTGGAACCTGGCCGCCTGATGCAGGCACCTGGCAAGGGGTTGAACCATTAAACAGCGGATCGCTGACGATCTCGTTGTTCTCAGTAGTACGCACCTGGCCACCGGCCGCCCAACCTACATTGCCACCTGGCAATGCGATCGGGGTTTCGCCGCTGAACACAGCGTCAAAAGTCAGGTTCCAGTTGATGTCACGTGCAGCACGGTCGTTAAACAACCAGGCAATCAGCTCGTCCGAGTTCTCTGCACCAGCAACATAGCTTGGGTTAGCCAGGCCATACACAGGCTGTGACGCAAAGTTGGATGCGAAGGGGTTGTACCATGAGCAACCGGCAGAGCCAGCCATCGCTGGGTTCTGTGTACCAAAACGGTTAGGGTTCTGGTCGGTTACGTTACAGTTCGGGCCACCAAAACCGTTTAATGCTTCCTGAACACGGTACAGCATCATGTCCGGGCTGTCAGCATACAGGTTGGTACGGTTGTAGGTTGCTGCGATGTCGTAGCTGATGCCGTTGTCAAACTCGCCTTCAAAGCCTGAGGAAATGTGGGCAAACTTGTTACGGATTTTGCTGGGGGTACTGAATTTGCCATCTTCTGCAAAGGTATCCAGACCACCGTGTGCAAACGCGCGGTAGGTCACCGGGGTGAAACCCTGGGTTGCCGCAAACGCCGGGTTGCTGGCAAAACCGGTACGCTGTGCAAAGTCAGCTACAAACGGGTTGGACTTCGGTACGTACAGCTGGTAAGTCGCGCCGCCATGGATAGCGGGGCCACGAATCACAGGCTGTGACGGTGAGCCGTACTGGTACGGTGTGTCAACCATGGAGTACGCGGCACGCACGTAGAAATCCATGGTATCGGTCACGGCAGTTTTTACCTGGGTGTACAGACGGTAAATGTCGTTGTCAGACACAACGTTGTAGTAAGGAATGTAGTTATACGCACAGCTGAAGTTGTTAACGTATACGCCACCCACCGCTTCACAGGAGCTCTGTGTAAAGTCGGAAATGATGCCACCGGTTGGTGCGCCCCAGTCGCCGTTGGCTGTGGATGAAGCCGGGTTGTAAACCTGTGATGCCGGCAGTGTGCCACGTGGCAACCAGCCCGCCAGGTTGGTCAGAGTTGACCAGGGCGCAGGGTTGACGCCGTAAGGCTGGTCAGTAAATGAACGGTCTTTGGCATCCAGACGTGAACGGTGTTCCCACTGTGCAGCCCAGATAACGTCGGTGTTATCGCTGCCGAATCCGCCGAGGATACCAAAGGTGTAATCACCGTCAGAACCGTCGATGGCTTTGTAAGAAGATTGAATTTCAACGCCGTCGTAGCTGTCGCGGCTGATGAAGTTAACAACACCACCGGTAGCATCCGCACCGTAGGTTACGGCCGCGCCGTCCTTCAGAATCTCGGTACGTGACAATGCGATTGATGGGATCACAGAGGTGTTCTGGGTTACGCGGCGGCCGTTGAACAGGGACAGTGTTTTGTCCGAGCCGATACCGCGCAGGTTGTAGCTGACGCTACCGGTCAGGCCGGCACCGCCAAAATAGTAAGACTCACCGGATGTGGCACCGGAGATGCTCAGGCTTTTTGCAAAGTCCAGAGCGGATGGAGAACCTGACAGTTTCAGGTCTTCCTGTGAATAAACTTCGACTGGCAGTGCTGCGTCAACAGGTGTGCCACGAATCAATGAACCTGTAACAACAACCTCTTCGATTTCAGGCGCTTGTTGAGCGAACACCAGCGTGGGTGCAACCAGTGTTACGCAAGCTATACACCGATACAGTTCTTTCAATTTCATCGGGTTTCCCCCCCTTAGTACTTATTGTTACTGCAGTTAAGTTTATCGACTGACTTTTTTCAGAACATAAAAAAAGCAAAGCCGAACATAACTGGAATGTAGAAACCAATCCGCTGCGTAGATAGTAAAACACGTCTCTATAGGCGCTACGGGGCTGTCTACAGCCCTCTATGCTCGTTCTTTGCTTATTGTTGTTCTAATACAGGGTCAGGCGATGTTACAACTCTCCGGATGACGGGAAAGTGTTACCAATCTCCACAGAATGATCAGTTTGTTACTTTTCATAACACTTTGTTTTGACGTGATTTTCTGTGCGATCGATCGTTCGAAGAATAAACCAAATGCTTCGAATGAGTCAATTTTTGTTACAAGGACATGTCAAAACCATGACGGGCTGGACGGCTGCCGAGACGCAGGTTTATCCTTATGGCGACACGTTTTTGTGGAAAAACTGGAACAATAAAAACCAACGGAGGGATCGACCATGACGGGCAAAACCGCACTTCTTATCGGCACGCGCAAAGGCGCCTGGGTGCTGGAAAAGCATGATGTCCAGAACACCTGGCGGCTCATCGGGCCGAAACACCTGGGGTCAGTCGTCAGCCATATAGTGGCCGATCCGCGCAAACCTGCTTATCAATTGATGTCTGTTGGCAGCGGACACCTTGGCCCCTCCGTGTTTATGTCCAGTGATGCTGGCGCCAGCTGGACAGAAGCCAAAACACCGCCGGCATTCTCGCCGGTTGCCACCGAACAAGGTGAAGGACGCAGCGTTGACCACGTATTCTGGCTGACGCCAGGTCATGTATCAACGCCGGATGTCTGGTATGCCGGCACCTCTCCGCAGGGTATGTTCCGTTCGGATGATGCCGGCAATACCTGGCAGGAAGTGACGGGGTTTAACCACCATCCTGACTTTTTCCAATGGCGCGGCGGGGACAAAGATGGCACGCCGGATGGCCCCAAATTGCACTCGATTATTGTAGATCCCTCAAATCGCCAGCATCTGATTGTAGGCATGTCAGGGGGAGGCATCTTTGAAAGTACCGATGAGGGAGTCAGCTGGAAGGCCCTGAACAAAGGGGTGGCGATGGATTTTTATCCGCCCAAAGACGACGGCAGCGAGTACGAATTTGGCCACGATCCCCATTGTATTGTGATGCATCCCATCCACACCAATCGCCTGTATCACCAGAACCATTGTGGTTTGTATCGTATGGATCGTGACGTCAGTGATGTCTGGCAGCGTATTGGCAACAATATGCCCAAAGAGGTCGGCGACATCGGCTTCCCGATTCTGGTGCACCCGACAGATCCTGACTGTATCTGGGTGTTCCCGATGGATGGCTCCGGTTTATGGCCGCGCACCAGCCCTGATGGCAAACCCGCGGTGTATTGCAGCCGTGATGGCGGCGCGAGTTTTATCCGTCAGGACAAGGGCTTTCCCGCTGATCAGGCCTGGTGGACGGTAAAACGTCAGGCGATGGCCTTGCATGCTGACGAAAAGGGAGCTGTGTCAGTATTTCTGGGTAATACACAAGGACAGATCTGGGCAAGTTTTGACAATGGCGAGCATTGGCAGTGCCTGGTGAATGATTTGCCGCATATTTATGCACTTGAAGTGGCGAGTCTGCCGTGATCCGGGTGTTTTTGCCCAGTCAGGTAGATTCCTATACCGCGGGTGAGCGCGAGCAGCACTTTGACGCGCAAGGCATTCGCAGTTTGAGCGATGTTATGGTGGCATTGGATAGACGTTTCCCCGGCATACGGTTTCGGCTGGTTGATGAGCAGGGCGGTATACGCCGCCATATCGCCATGTTTGTCGGGGAAACCATGGTGCGTTCGCTGGAAGTGCCTGTTGCAGACAATAACAGAGTGCAGATTGTCGGCGCGCTCAGTGGCGGGTAAGCTTGGGGTTCTGATAAACCCGGTCAACTGACCACCACACTGCCTATGCAGTTCTGGAGCCACACCATGAAGCAGTCGCTGTGTTCGACAAACACTCCCTCTATCCTTAACAAGACGCAGCTCTCCACCCGATCCACGCCGGGTTTGAGGCGTAAGGCTATGATTGCACTGGTCTTGCTGCTGCCACTTGCCAATGCTGCTCAGGCGCAGTCAGTATCAAGCCTGCCCGGGTTTGAAAGTGTCAGTGCCTCCGCCGTCGGCATGTCAGCCGCAAAACTGGAGCAGGTCACTGCCGCCTTGCAGGCGCAGATAGATGCCGGTGATATACCGGGCGCCGTTGCCGCCATTTTAAAAGACGGCAAATTGGTTTATTTGCAGGCGCTGGGTTACAAACAGATTGAATCGCAGCAGCCAATGACGGCCGATGCCTTATTTCGCACCTACTCCATGACCCGACCCATCACCGCGCTTGGCATACTGATTCTTCAGGACAAGGGCATGCTCAGTGTGAACGATGCGGTACAGACGTACCTGCCGCAGTTTTCGGATCAGCCAGTTCTTCAGGACGCCAATGATGCTGACGTAGAAGAAGTGCGCCCACGAAACGGTGACATCACCATCGCGCAATTACTGTTGCACACCTCAGGCATCGGCGACAGAAACAGCGCCTTATACCGCGCCAACAACGTGCACAGTTACGACCAGACACTGGAGCAAGTGGTTGATAACGTGGCGGCCTTGCCGTTGTTTGAAGACCCGGGTACGGCTTATCGTTATGGCATGCACTCTGAAGTGTTGGGTCGCATCATCGAAGTCGTGTCCGGGCAAGACATTCTGAGTTTTTATCAGCAGGAAATTTTTGAACCATTGGGGATGACCGACACGGTGTTTTATGTCGACGAAAGTCGCCGCGATCGGCTGGCAACAGTCTATCGTCCTGATGCCGAGGGTAAACTGCGCCCGCATGAGATGGAGCACATTCCTGTGACTGAGCCGCGCGCCCTGAGCAGCAGCGGAGTAGGGCTGGTGTCATCCACTGCAGATTTTCTGAAGTTCTCCCAGTTATTCCTGGACAATGGCATGGCGAATGGACAACGGGTACTGAGTGAAGAGGGCGTGCGTCAGGCCGCTGAAAACGCCGTGCCTGATGCCTTGATGCCCATCGGCAGCAATGGCTACTGGGCGGGTTCCGGCTGGAGCTTGGGCGGTTTTGCCGTGGCACTGGACCCTGGCGCCTACAACCATACCGTGAACGAGGGCGAATACTGGTGGGATGGTTCCGCCGGCACACGTTTCTGGATTGACCCCAGTGAAAATATGGTCACCATCATCATGTCACAGGTATCACCCGCCGGCGGCAATGGCTTCCGAGAGCGCTTCAAAACCGGGGTTTATGAAGCGCTCGAGTAACATGGTAATTTTGGCCGGTATCAGGTTCTGCCAAGGCCTGTTGCCGGCACCTGCCAGTACACAATATCGCGTCCAATCCGGCTGCCAAGCTCGGCCGTCAGTGCATCCACCTCATTGCTATTCATAAGGATCTGAAACTGCACGCGTTTGCGCCGGCCGGTGACTTGTTCTGTGACGGACAGATTGCTGGTGCTGCCATGGCCATGGGCTGCAAATGTTGTAAAACCCTCAATGTCGGGATATTCCAGCAGATAGTCCACCAGGTCTTCTTCCAATGCGGGCGAGGCATTGAGTATCAGCATGGTTTTCATAGGTGAGCTCCTGTCAGGGTTTTAGTCTGGTGAAAGCGCCGATAGGTGATTGGCAACAAAAACAGCGTCAACAGTGTGGAGCTGATCAGCCCGCCAATGACCACAATCGCCAGTGGTTTCTGAATCTCGGAGCCAGGCCCGGTGGCCAGCAGCAAGGGCACCAGACCAATGGCACAAATGGTGGCAGTCATCATCACCGGGCGCAGACGCCGCATTGCGCCTTCCTGCACCACATGCGCCACATCAAAACCTTTGTCAGCCAGATGATTGAAGTGCGACATCATCACCACACCGTTGAGCACCGCAACACCCAGCAGGGCTATAAACCCGACCGATGCCGGCACCGATAAAAATTCCCCGGTCAACCACAGCGCAATCAAACCACCGGTCATGGCAAAAGGAATGTTGGACAGAATAATCAAGGTCTGTTTGATGGAATGAAATGTCATAAACAGCACCAGCGCAATCAGCAGCAACGCCACCGGGATCACCAGACCGAGTCGTGCCGCAGCGCGTTGCTGATTTTCAAATTCGCCACCCCATTCCAAGGTGTAGCCTTCGGGCAAGTCCAATTGCGCGGCAATCATACTGCGCGCTTCATCCACAAACCCTACCAGATCGCGGCCTTCAACATTGCTGCGGATCACTGCAAAGCGTTGGCTGTTTTCTCGATTGATCACAACTGGGCCTTCCACACGCTGAATGTCCGCGACATCGGCCAGTGGTATAAAACCACCCTCCGGCAGATTGATCAGATTGTTGCGCATGAGTGTCAGGCCATCACCACGCACTTTGTCAAAACGAATCATCAAGGCAATGCGGGCGCCATCTTCAATCACAGTGCCCACTTGCAGGCCTTCAATTTCAGCGCGCAACCGGCGCTGCAATTCATCGGCGTTGATGCCAAGTTGCCCAGCGCGCTGTCGGTCAATACTGACCTGAAGGTACTGGGCACCTTCGTTCAAGGTGGCTGTGGTATCAACCGCGCCGGGCACACCAGAGACGGTATCGGAAATGCGTTGCGCGTATTCATTCAAGGCATTCAGATCGGCGCCAAACAGTTTGATCGCCACATCACCACGTGAACCCGTCAACATTTCTGAAATTCGCATATCAATGGGCATGGTAAAGCCGTAGTTGATACCGCTGAATTTATCCATCACCGAACGCAGACGTTCTTCCAGTTCAGCTTTGGTGCGGACCTGCCATTCGCTGTGTGGCCTGAGATGCAGAAACATGTCGGATTCGTTGAGACCCATGGGATCAAGGCCCAGTTCATCTGATCCTGTGCGCGAGACTACCCGCAAAATCTCCGGCACTTCGGCCAGCAGTGCTTTTTCAACTTGCTGAACCAGGTGCGTCGAGGTTTCCAGATTGATGGACGGAATCATTTCCAGCTGAATGATCAGATCACCTTCATCCATGGTGGGCATGAAGGTCTTACCCACCAGTGGAAATATCGCCACGGTCACCCCGAGCAGGCCCGCTGCCAGCACCAGCACATAGATGGGTTTTGCCAGCGCTTTTATCAACAGGGGTTTGTAAATTTTGAGCAGATTCCTGGCCAGCCAGGGCTCTTCATGACCTTCCGCCTTGATCAGGAATGAAGCAATCACGGGAATGACGGTCAGCGACAATACCAGTGAGCCAATCAATGCAAACACAATGGTCATGGTCACCGGGCCAAACAGCTTGCCCTCCAGACCTTCCAGGGTCAGCAAGGGCAGGAACACAATAATGATAATCAGAATACCTGCCGTGACCGGTGCAGCGACATCTTTGACTGCACGGTAAATAATGTGCAGGCGTGGCAGCTTTGTGTTTTTGCTGTGGTGACTCATCGACGATACGATGTTTTCCACCACCACAATGGCAGAATCCACCAACATGCCGATGGCGATCACCAGGCCCCCTAAACTCATCAGATTCGCGCTCATCGACATGTTGCTCATCAGCAAAAATGTCACCAATGCCGACAAGGGCAGAATCATGGCTGCGGTGATTGCTGCGCGCAGGTTCCCGAGGAATAACACCAGCAACACAATCACCAGCACTACCGCTTCAATCAATGCGGTGGATACCGTCTGGACTGCGCCTTCGATCAGCACGCTGCGGTCATAAAACACCTCGGTGTGAGTGCCTTCCGGCAGCGTTGCTTCAATGTCAGCCAGTTTGTTTTTGACGCCTGTCACCACTTCGCGGGCATTGGCGCCGGCCAGACCAATTACCAAGGCTTGCACGGCTTCCGAGGTGCCATCGGCAGTCACCGAACCGTAACGCTCCAATGACCCTATGGCCACCGCTGCGATCTGTGCCAACGGCACCCGCGTCCCATCGGCGCTCTCCACCTGGATATACTCAATGTCCGAGATATCGCTGATCGCACCGGCCACACGGATTAACATGGCTTCTTCGCCCTGATTGATGCGTCCTGCCCCGTCATTTTTGTTGTTAAGTTCCAGCGCCGCGATCAATGCTTCGGTGCTGACATTCAGTTGCGCCATGGCCGCCGGATCGGGAGTGACTTCATACGTACGGACAAAACCGCCCAGTGCATTAACGTCAGCCACGCCGGGGACAGTACGCAGTGCCGGGCGGATCACCCAGTCCACCAGATAGCGCTTTTGTTCCAGTGTCAGCGTGTCGCTCTCTATGGTGAACATAAACATGTCACCGAGCGGCGTACTCATTGGAGCCAGTCCTCCGCTGATATCACCGGGCAGGTTCTCCCAGACGTTTCCAATACGTTCACTGACCTGCTGACGCGCCCAGTAAATATCGGTACCTTCCTCAAAATCGAGGGTAATGGAGCTCAATGCATACTTTGAAATAGAGCGCAGAATGGTCTTTCGGGGAATACCCAGTAACTCAACTTCAATGGGCTGGGTAATTAACGCCTCAACTTCTTCCGGTGTCATGCCCGGGGCTTTGATGATGATTTTTACCTGCGTCGGGGAAATATCCGGAAAGGCGTCAATCGGCAGTTGCAGCAATGCGCGCGTTCCGAAGCCTGCCAGCAGCAGGGCGAGCAGGCCGGTCAACAAGCGTTGGCTGAGAGAGAGCTGAACCAGTTTAGCCAGCATTATTCTGTGCCTCCCAAACCGAGCTGAATACCTTTCAGCACTGCGGTGCCTTGCACCACCACCTCTTCACCCGCTTGCAGTCCATCGGCGGCAATGTAATGTCGACCTGAGGGCGTCAGTTGCAGCACTCTGGCTTCTGCGCCATTTGTGGTGCGCACATATACGGTGGTTTCTTCACCTGTGTGCACCACAGCCTCTGCCGGCACCCGCACGCCGTGATCAGCTGGTGGGAGGATCAAGGTCACTAGCTGACCCGGCAACATGGACGCACTGTTGTCGGCATCAAACTCCGCCAGAATGCCCAAGGTCTGGTTGGTGCTGTCAATTTGTCTGTCAATCTGTCGCAAGGTCAGTGTTGCGCTGCTGTTAGCCAGTGACAGACTGCTGCCTGTTGTCAGTCTGTCGGCAATACGCGCTGGCACACGCGCATTGACCCACAGTTGGTCGGTGCTGCGCAGAGCAAGTAAGGCGTCGCCGTCACTGACCTGGGCGCCGGCCTGCACCAAGCGTTGGGTGATCACCCCGTCTGTGGGTGCTTTGAGCTGGTATTGCCCAAGTGTGCTGGTGCCACTTTGCAACTGGGAAAGGTCGCTGTTGCTGAAACCTGCTGAACTGAGGCGACGCCGGGCACTGGACTCAGCCACAGCGGCCATTTGCCGGTCACGGTTGCTGGCCTGCAGGCGTTGCTCGGAGATAATCCCTTCGTCAAACAGGCGCTGATCGCGTGTATGCGCGGCGTCTGCGTGGCCGAGTGAAATGACAGCATCCATAAAAATCTGTTGGGCTTCCAGCAAGTCCTCGCTGCGCAGGGTGGCCAGCAACTGGCCGGCGCTGACGTCTGCTCCAGTGTCGACATGCCAGCTTTGCAGCTGTCCTTCGAATAATGCGTTGAGAGTGGCGGGCGCATTGGGTGGACTGACAACCGTTGCTGTGACCCGATCACCGTCGCTGTTGGCTACTGCCTGCACGGGCGCAAACACAATCGCCATTCGTTGCAGGTCATCAGCGGCCAGCGGGATGGATTCCTGTGCATGAATGGCACTTGCCATAACAGGCATAATGAATGCAAATACCAGTGGTTTCAGGGCGTTCATGGCAGTACTCCAATAATCTGATTGTATTCGGACGTCAGGTGTTGCTGGCGCATTAGCAGCAGTTGATGTTCGCGTGCACTGTCTTGTGCGCGCTGCATGGCCATGATGACGTGTGTGAGATCGGTTTCACCGACGGCAAAGGCGGTCTGCGCCATTTGCCACTGTTGATGATTGACGTCGCGTTGGCGCTCAGTCAGGGGCAAGGCTTGTTCCAGGGTAAACAGTTCGTGTTCAACTTCATGCAGCTGCGCCGTCAACGCGCGCATGTCCTGAATCATGGCCAGTTCGCTGTCAGTTCTGGCGGAACGTGCATCGGCGCTGCCGGCTGACACAAGCGCGCGGCTTGCGAAGGGAATGGAAACACTGACGCCAACACTTTGAATGTGATTCTGTTGCCAGTCGCCGCGTTCACGCCGTACTCCCAGACTGACATTCGGGCTACCTTTGGCCTGCCGTTCAGCGTCGGCTATGTTGCTGTCGCTGATCATGATTTCACTGCGCCGCAGCGCTAACAGTGGATGATTCTGTTCAAGTTCTTCTTGCGCCGCGCGCACTTCCTGATGCGGGGCTGCCGGGCGCACGGTCAGTCCCGTCAGCACCTGCCAGCTGCGTTCAGCATCAACCAGCATTGCGCGGGCATCCAGCACGGATCGGCCCTGTTGCAACCACACGCTTTCGACTTGCAGCACATCCAGTGTAGACGCCGCACCTGCGCCTTGCAGACGCTGTGTGGTTTCAAGCAACCGTAATGCATCCTGCTCAGCCTGCTCAGCCGCTGCCAATTGCAGATCAGCGGATTCCAACTCAGCAAGATTGCTGCGCACCCGGCCCGCGACCAGCCAACGCAGGTAGTTCTGCATGGCGGTGCTGCGCTGTTCAAAAGCGCTACCACGGATGCGGGCATCCTGGCGTTCACCGGGGCGCCACAGATTGACGGCAAGGCTGGTTTCCAGTTCGCGCAGGCCACGATCACTGAGCAGTCGGTCATTGATGACCGAGGTTTGCCAGGCTGGCGCGCCGACAATCCAGCGCTCGGCAATGGCGCGGGCACTGTCGGCCTGATCGCGCGCGGATCGAGTCAGCGCATCTTCAGGTGCCTGTTGCAATGCCTCGTCAAATGCATCAGCAAACAGGATGCTGTTGCTTTTCTGCAAGGGAGGATGCTCTGGCGGGTGTTGATCAGTCTGTGCATAGCTTTGACTATTGCACAGGGCTATCGCCAATAGCAGCGTCAGACACGGTAGTTTTCTAAATCGGCCCGTCACGGTCAGGTACTCCGAAGTTATCATCAGGCCTTTAGCTTAAGTTTGGCGATGTCGAAATTTTGTCGAAATATCCAAATCGTGCGTTTAATGGCATAAATTGTGGGACGGGCGGGTGTGATCTGGCCATGATCAGTGGCGTGTTGACATTTTTTTTGCAAGCTGACTTACATACTGACTTGATTCGGCACAAACAGCGGACAGCTTTATGAATATTCTGGTGATCGAAGACAATCGTGATATCGCAGCCAACATCGCGGATTATCTGGAGCCATTGGGGCACACGCTCGATTTTGCGGCCTCGGGCCCAGCGGGTCTGGCATTGGCGACTGCCCAACTGACCGGTCAGTCATCGGCTGCAGGTTTTGATGTCATTGTGCTGGATGTGATGTTGCCGGGGATGAACGGTTTTGTTTTATGTCAGCAATTACGGGAAAAGTGGGGCGTCACAACGCCTGTGCTGATGCTGACTGCGCGCGATCAGCTGGATGACAAATTGGAAGGCTTTTCAGCCGGTGCTGACGATTATCTGGTGAAACCGTTTTCGATTAAAGAACTGGAAGCGCGTTTGCAGGCGCTGGTAAAACGTGGCGCGCTGAAAACGGCCGCCTCGACGCTGATGGTAGAAAATCTGAGTTATACACCTGACACGCGTCAGGCCCAACGCGAAGGCGTCCCCCTTGAGCTAAATCCGGTGCAACGTCGTCTGCTGGAGTTGTTGATGCGAAACTCACACCGGGTGGTCCCTCGAGAGGAGCTGGAACAGCATGTCTGGGGTGATAGTCCGCCAGACAATGACATTTTGCGCACGCATATTTACGCCTTGCGTATGATTGTCGACAAACCTTTTTCTGAAAAACTGATTCATACCGTGCACGGTATTGGTTATCGCCTGTGTGCACAGCGAGAAATTCGATGATAAAACAGCTGAGTCTGCGTGCCCGGGTGATGTGGGCGATTGTGATGTTGGTCACCGTGATCAGTACCTTGTTTGTGGGAGTTATCTGGGAAATTAAAGTCAGGCTGGAGGCGGTGGCCTTCGGGCATATGGTCTCTGATCAGCTGACGCTGATCATGAATTCACCCAATGGCCCGGAGCAGTTTGATGACAGCTTGTTGATAGGTTGGAACTTGTATTACGGCGACGGGCTGGACGGTTTGCCTGAACAGTTTGCATCCTTGCCTGAGGGGTCTCATCACAGTGTGCGCGTGGATGAACGCTATTTTCAGGTAGAAGTACGTGCAGCTGACAGAGATCTCGTCGTACTAAGCCAGGACATCACTGAGTGGGAGTATCAAGAACACTGGTTGTTGCAACTACTGGCAATGGGGACTTTATTGGTACTGATGGTTGCCATTTTTGCCGGTTACCGCGCGTCATTGGCGGTTTTGTCGCCCTTACAGGCATTGACTGAAAAACTCTCCTCCATCCGACCTGATCAACGCGGAGTGCGTGTGGCATCCGGCCCCTATGGCAGCGAGGTCTCGCGTATCGCACGCGCGTTTGATCAGTATCTTGAGCGTCTGGATCGTTTTGTCGAGCGCGAAAAATATTTTGCTGTGGCGGCCAGTCATGAGTTGCGTACACCCTTGTCGGTTGTGATGGGTGCCGTGGAAGTGCTGGAGTCTCAGGCTGCCACTCAATCGCCATCTTTTGACCGTGCCTTGCAGCGGATATCCCGCGCGTGTTACGACATGTTGGGCTTTATCGAAGTCAGTTTGTTGTTGTCACGCGAGGATGCGCGTCCCGTGCAAAGTTCACAGCAAACTCAACTCGGTCATGTCATCAGCCGTCTGGTAGAAGATCATGATGCGCAGTTGAAGGCGCACAATATTGAGTTGCAGCAACAGATAAACAACGATCTGTTGCTGGATCAAAGTGAAAGTATTGTGCAAGTGGTGCTGAGCAACCTGCTGCGCAATGCCATCGAACATACCCAGAACGGACTGATAATTATTCGATTGCAAGGCAATTGCCTGAGCATAAAGGACACTGGTGAGGGTATAGCCGCAGATCAGCTCGACAGAGTATTTGAGCGCAGTTTTTCCACCAAACAACAGGGCACTGGCATGGGCCTCGATCTGGTGAAGCGATTGTGTGAACGCTTCAATTGGAAAATCAGTCTGAGCAGTCAGGTTGGGCAGGGCACGCGCGTGGAAATTGACTTTGGTGCACAGGCTGATGAGTTCTCAAAAGTTTAATGTTCTTCATCTGCAATACGGGCAAAGCTGCCCCTGGTCAAGGTAGCCAGGTCGGCCGCCGCCAGTTCTATTTCCAGGCCGCGTCGCCCCGCGCTGGCAAAAATAGTGTCGAACTGTTGGGCTGATTCATCGATAAAAGTGCGCAGTGCTTTTTTTTGCCCTAGCGGGCTGACACCGCCCAGCACATAACCGCTGCTGCGTTGTACATCAGCGGCTGCCGCCATGGCAGCTTTTTTGGCACCAGCGGCTTTGGCAATCTGTTTCATGTTCAACATGGCGCTTACCGGCACAATGCCCACCAGCAGTTCTTTGGTGTCGGTGGCAACAATCAAGGTCTTGAAAACACGGGCGGGTTCTACCCCCATTTTTTCCGCAGCCTCAAGGCCATACGATTCATGTCCGGGCTCGTGTTTGTACTCGTGGATGTTGTGTTTGATGCCGGCTTTTCGGGCAACATTGATGGCGGGGGTCATGATGTGTGTGCATTCCCTTCGTTCAGTTTCACTATCCAGTGTTCAAATTCGTCGGGGGGTAATGGTTTTGAAAACAGGTAGCCTTGCCCTTGTTCACAACCGATGGCCCGCAGAAAGTCTGCCTGCGCCTGCGTCTCCACACCCTCCGCAATGGTGACCATGCCCAGCGTGTGCCCAAGGCTGACGATGGCGCGCGCAATGGCGGCTGCATCCGGGTCGTCGGGGAGTGCACTGACAAAGGATTGATCAATCTTGAGTCGCTGCGCCGGGAACTGCCGCAAATACGCAAGGCTGGAATAGCCGGTGCCAAAGTCGTCGATAGCAAACTGTACATTTAACGCGAGCAGACGAGATAAGGTGTCTCTCACCTGCTCAATTCCGGTCATCACAACGCTCTCCGTCAGCTCCAGCTCCAGTGCGGACGGCGGCAAGCCATGTGCCTCAATTACCTGAATGACCTGATCCACAAAATGTGGTTGTCTGAATTGCAACGCTGATACGTTAACCGCAACCGGGCAAGTCAGCACACTCTGACGCCGCCAGCTGGCCGCCTGCCGACAAGATTCTTGTAATACCCAGGCACCTATCGGCAAAATAAGTCCGCTGTCTTCGGCCAAGGGTATAAATTCCGCGGGCGGGACCAGTTCCTTGCCATCTCGTTGCCATCGCAGCAGCGCCTCAACACCTACGAGTGACTGATCTGCCAGATTGATCTGTGGCTGGTAGTGAAGACGTAACTGGTGCTTGCCGACAGCATTATGCAGATCGTGCAGTAATCTCAGACGATGACTGGCGTCTGTCAGCAAGGTATCCACTACAAAATGATACTGATTTCTGCCGGAATCTTTGGCGGCCAACATGGCGAGATCGGCAAGACGCAGCAAATCCTCCGCGTTTTTGCTGTTGTCCGGATACAGAGCAATGCCCACACTGGCTGTCATGATCAGGTCAGTTTTGTGTACCGTAATAGGTGACGCAATTTCACTGATCAGGCGACTGGCCATTTGTGTAGCGCCTTCTGTCGAGCGCAGCATGGGCATTAACACCACAAATTCATCGCCGCCCACCCGGCTGGCCGTGTCGTCTCTGCTCAGTGAGCGACGGATGCGCAGTGCGACTTCTTTTAACACCAGATCACCGGTGTCGTGACCCAGTGAATCGTTGACCAGTTTGAATTTGTCCAGGTCGATAAACAAAACGGCTATCGATTGTTTTTTGATCTCAGCGTCACACATGGCCGCCCTGATTCGATCAACCAGCATGACGCGATTGGGCAGATCGGTCAGGCTGTCATGGCTGGCCAAATGTTCGATCTGCAGCAGTGCTTCGCGACGCCGATGTTGTTCTTCGGTTTTGCGTGCATGGAGAATCAACTGGTATACCCGGCGTTGCTGCAACCACAACATAACCAGTGTGGCAGCCATGGCGGTGAGTGCTACAAAAACAATCAGGGAGACCCAGTATGCCAACTCCGTTACGCCTGACAAAGCCTCCGCTCTGTCAATTTTGCTGATAACCACCCAGTCGGTATTGGTTACTGGCGCAAAAGCGCCAAGCACCTCAATATTTCGGTAGTCAACACCACGCTGCCAGCCAAGTGAGCGCGTGCGTGCAGCTACCGCTGCGATCAGGTTTGGATGGCTGACAGAGAGTGTCAAGGTTGGCAAGGCGTCCGGGAATCGTAAGGGGGTCAGGTAAATTAATTCGTCCTGAAATTGTTGCACCAGAAGGGTCTCTGAAGACGCGCTGTTTCCCGGCCAATCTACAATCAACGGGAACAACATCTTTCGGGGATCTGCACGCAACACCAGATAGACCCGCGTCGTGTCAGTGGCATTGGCTGGTGCGCCAGTGCTGACCAGATCAAGGGGTAACAGATAATCAACCACAGGTTCATTCAGTTCATTTAAGTACAGGCTGGTGTGGCGAATGTTCTGGTCATTGATATTGGAGAGTAATGCCTGGATGCGTGGGCCGATCAGGATGTCAGGTCCCGCACTTAGCTGCGTTTGTGTCTGCAGTTGTGCGTCGGTCACCTTAACGGCGCTGTAGCCATTGGCGTCAACAATGGTTTGTAATGTAGTCTGGACTTCAGCAATCGCGTCTGTGTCGGCCTGAAGACTGTTGTACAGGGCTCTGACGAAAAATCGATTGCCAGCAAGCGCCGCTGCGTCAGTCAGCCGTTGCTGATGCCAGAGTTCCACCTGTTCTGCCCGGATAGTTGCAATCGCCAAAAGATTATCAGCAACATCACGTTCCTGAGCAGGGCCATAAATGCGCAGGATGGCAATGCCAATCAACGGCACCAGTGTCAGCATAACGCCGGCGACAAAAAGACTGCCCCCCTGACTGCGCACTGACGCTTTGGAAGCATCTGCCAGTTGCAGGGGCTGCTGATTGCGCAATACTCCGTACAACAACAGACTTGTCACCACCACAAACCCGATGCCTTTGGCGACTTCTATGCGTGCATGCAACGTGTGATTTTCGACTACATATTCAACCAGATAACCAGAGAGCAAAATCCAGGTGCTGGCAAATACCGCATACAACAGTGCCAACACCAGAGGACTGATTCTGGGGATTGTGTCGTCCTTTTCCGGATGCCCGGGTTGTACCATGTGCAACTTGCCTCACCAAACCGTGGTTTTGCTCTGTTTATCAACGCGGTGCTTCAATGACCTGCTGCATTTCGCCCATGCCGGCCACGCCGATACGCACGACGTCGCCAGGTTGCAGATACTGAGGTGGCGTCATGGCATCACCCACGCCTTGAGGTGTGCCGGTGTAGATCAGATCGCCGGGCATCAGCGTCATAAACTGGCTCAGGTAGCTGACAATGTGTGCGACACCAAACACCATCTGATTGGTATTGCCTTGCTGGCGCATTTCACCGTTCACTTCCGACCACACCGCAAGGTTCTGCACATCCTTAATGCGATCGCGCGTGACCAGCCAGGGGCCAAACGGCGCAAAGGTATCGGCACTTTTGCCTTTTACAAACTGGCCGCCACGGTCACGTTGAAAGGCGCGCTCTGAAACGTCATTGCCGGTGCTGTAGCCGGCGACATAATCCAGTGCATCAGCTTCGCTCACATACTGAGCTTTTTTTCCAATCACCACCACCAGTTCCGCTTCATAGTCCAGTTTGGTCACGCCCCGCGGTTGCAGCACCGGTTCAAACGGGCCCGAGATCGCCGTGACGGATTTCATAAAGACCAGCGGTTCGGTGGGTAACTCAACAGCCATTTCCGCAGCGTGATCCACGTAGTTAAAGCCGATGGCGATGATTTTCTGGACACCGGCGACCGGCTCTGCCAGTCGGGGATTGCCAGCGACAACGGGCAGTGAATTCACTGGAATCTGTGCAAGACGTGCCAGACTTTCGTCGGACAACTGATCAGGTGTGATATCACGGATATGCGCTGACAAATCCCGTACCTGTTGCTGATCGTCAATCAGGCCGGGTTTTTCCTGGCCTGGCGGGCCGAATCTGACCAGCGTCAGTTCAGTAGCAAATGCCTGACTGGCAGCGCTGGCAAACATGCCGGTCATCAGAGCGGTGATCAGTGTGCGGCGAATCCGTGTTGAATGTGACATGGGGGGATGCTCTTTAATTGTTGTCAGGTCCGAGTATAACGCTGGTTTTTGCCATATACGACTATTGGTGATCTGGGTAAACTGTGGCTTGTACAAAAACACTAAGACGGAACAATATCATGCGAGTTCAGAAAACCCTCCTGCTTGGCGCCGCGTTGACGGTATCGGCCATGATCAGTCAGTTGCTGTTTGCGCAATCCGCGCCGCAGACCTCAACACTCCTTACCAACGTTAATGGTTACACCATGAACAGCAATCGGGAACTGGTGCAGTTCACAGCCTTGCAGTTCACTGGCGATACCGTTGATCGGGTTTTTTCTGCGACAGATACACTGCCAGAAGATGAGTCTTTGACCGTGATTGACGGTGAAGGCAAAACCCTGTTGCCGGGGCTGATTGATGCCCACGGACATATACTCAACTACGGACTCAGTCTGCTGCGCGTTGACATGACCGGTACTCGTTCAGAAGCGGAAGCCGTGCAGCGAGTGATTGAATTCCAGCAGGCCAATCCGGGTTTGCAGTGGATTCAGGGTCGCGGCTGGAATCAGGTGCTGTGGGACAGCAATGAGTTTCCGTCTGCGGCTGCTCTGGAAGCCGCCAATTCTGATGTGCCCATGTGGTTCAGTCGTATTGATGGACACGCCGGCTGGGCCAACCGGGCCGCGATTGAGCTGGCCGGTGTTGATTCCACGACGGCCGACCCGGACGGCGGCATGATCATGCGTGATTCCGAAGGTCGCCCAACCGGCACCTTTGTTAATAATGCCATGCGCTTTATCACGCAACATATTCCACAGCCCAGTCTTGAGGACCAGAAACTTGCCCTGCGTCGTGCTATGGATGCCTTGGCGGCAGAAGGCTTGACCAGTGTGCATGACGCCAGTATCAACAGCACCACCTTGCAGGCCTATAAAGAATTGTTGGCAGAAGGGCCGTTGCCAATTCGTGTGTACGCGATGTTAGCCGGGCAGGATCCACAACTGGCAGACAGACTTGCTGAAGGGCACTTCCTCAGTGATGACGGCACGTTTTCTGTGCGCAGCGTAAAAATCTCTGCTGACGGAGCACTGGGCAGCCGCGGCGCGTACCTCAACGATGATTACAGCGACATGCCCGGACATCGCGGGCTGTTGCAGATTACGCCGGAACGGCTGACACAGTTGATGAATCAATCCATGCTCGCTGGTTTTCAGGTCAATGTGCATGCCATCGGCGACGGTGCCAACATGATTGTCATGGATAACTTTGAAGCCTTGATTCAAAACACCAACACCCGTGAACAGCGCCATCGTATCGAGCACGCCCAGATTCTGCGGTATGAGGACATTCTGCGCTTCAGCGAACTGGGCGTGATTCCGTCCATGCAAGGTATGCATGCCACCAGTGATAAAAACATGGCACAGGATCGTATTGGCGAAGTGCGTATTCTGGGGGCCTATGCCTGGCGCAAACTGCTGGATACCGG
>JAUYSM010000117.1 GCA_030696315.1 Pseudohongiella sp.
GTGCATTCCTGTTTTTCGCGTACGCACCGCAGATATCAGGAGACTCGGTGTGGACAGCGGTTGATGGCATCAGCGGGGCGACCGCGCTCAGCCAGATCGCTAACAACGCGCTGCCGGTCACTTTGTCAGCAACCGGCGAGCAATTGACATGGCTTAATGCCTTTTTTGGTCAGATGCAGGGCTCAATTGGTGAGGTGTCGACACTCGCGATTATGATCGGCGGTGTGATATTGCTGGCCACGCGTATTGCCTCCTGGCGCATCATGCTGGGTGTGTTCCTGGGCATGGTCCTGTTCTCGACGCTGCTGAACATGGTCGGATCGGACACTAATCCGGGCTTCGCAACCCCATGGTACTGGCATCTGGTACTGGGCGGATTCGCATTTGGTATGGTCTTTATGGCTACTGACCCTGTGTCAGCGTCTATGACCAATACCGGAAAGTGGATATTTGGTCTTTTGATCGGTTTTATGGTGGTGATGATTCGTGTGCTGAACCCGGCATACCCGGAAGGTATGATGTTGGCAATTTTGTTCGGTAACCTGTTTGCACCTCTGATTGACTATTTTGTTGTGAAAGCCAATATCAAACGGAGGATCGCTCGCCATGTCGTCTAACGTCAACTCCGTTGCCAACACACTGAAAATTGCGCTGATACTGTGTGCTATTTGTTCGGTGGTGATTTCCGGTGCTGCTGTCATTCTCAAACCAATGCAGACCGCCAACCAGATTCTGGATCGCAACAAAAACATCCTGATTGCAGCCGGCATGTTTGATCCGGCGGTGAACAGCAATGCTGATGTTGCCTCGATGTTCGAGCGTTTTAACGCGCGTATCGTCGATCTGGACAATGGTACGTTTCTGAGTGATGAGGAAGCACAGCGTTTGGGTCTTGATCCATTGACGTACAGTGAGTCCGCAGCCAAAAACGATCCGGCTTTATCAGACGCACTGGGTGGTGAAGACGACGTCGCCAATATCCGGCGTCGTGTGAAATATGCCACGGTTTACACCATCGACAATGCCGATGGCAGCTTTGAAAGCGTGGTACTGCCAGTCAGCGGCTACGGTCTCTGGGGCATCATGTACGGCTACCTTGCGCTGGAAGGCGATGGCAATACTGTGCAGGGCATCGGTTTCTACGACCATAAAGAAACACCTGGCCTGGGTGGAGAAATCAGTAACCCGCGCTGGCAAGCTCAGTGGCCGGGCAAACATATTTATGGTGACAACAGTGAAGTCACATTTGCGGTTGTTAAAGGCGGTGGCCCCGGTGAGTCGCAGGTTGATGCCTTGTCTGGTGCAACATTGACCAGTCGTGGTGTTGAAAACATGATTGCATTCTGGCTGGGCGAGCGCGGTTTTGGTCGCTTCCTCAACAACGAAGTTAAAGGCTGAGAGGAGTTATCTGATGTCTGAGATGAGCAAAACAATTCTGATCAAGCCGATCTTCAAGGAAAACCCGATTGCGCTGCAGATTCTGGGAGTTTGTTCGGCCTTGGCGGTAACCACCAGTTTGCAGGTTACGCTGGTGATGTGCATTGCGCTGACCACAGTAACAGCGTTCTCCAATCTGTTTATCTCCATGCTGCGTAACAATATGCCGGGCAGCATCCGAATCATCATACAGATGACGGTGATCGCCTCGTTGGTGATTCTGGTAGACCAGATACTAAAAGCCTATGCCTACGAAATCAGCAAACAGTTGAGTGTGTTTGTGGGTCTGATCATCACCAACTGTATTGTGATGGGCAGGGCTGAAGCCTTCGCAATGAAAAACCCACCCATCCCCAGTTTCCTGGATGGTATCGGTAACGGTCTGGGCTACAGTCTGGTGTTGATTATTGTAGGCACGCTGCGGGAACTGTTTGGAGCCGGCACATTGCTGGGCTTCACTGTCCTGCCAACAGTTGCCAATGGCGGCTGGTATCAACCAAATGGTTTGATGCTGCTGGCACCGAGCGCGTTTTTTATTATCGGTTTCTTTATCTGGATTTTGCGTGAGCGAAATGTAGAGCAGATCGAGAAGAATGAATTTCCGATGTCTGCACATACTGCCGAGAAAGGAGCCCACTGATCATGGAACACTACTTAAGCCTGTTTATCAGTGCAGTTTTTGTAGAAAACATGGCACTCATGTTGTTTTTGGGTATGTGTACTTTCCTGGCAGTGTCTAAAAAAGTAGACACAGCAATAGGACTGGGTGTTGCCGTGGTGGTTGTACAGGCCATCACCGTGCCCGTTAACAACCTGATTTTTAACTACCTGTTAAAAGACGGTGCCTTGGCATGGGCCGGGTTGTCAGATATGGATCTGAGTTTCCTGGGTTTCCTGTGTTACATCGGTGTAATTGCCGGCATTGTGCAGATACTTGAAATGTTTCTGGATAAGTTTGTACCGGCGCTTTACAACGCGCTGGGCATTTTCCTGCCGCTGATTACAGTGAATTGCGCGATTATGGGTGCATCACTGTTTATGGTTGAACGCAGTTACACCTTCCCGGAGAGCGTGGTCTACGGTGTGGGTGCAGGCGTGGGCTGGGCACTGGCGATCGTGTTGATGGCAGGTATCCGTGAAAAGCTCAAGTACAGCGATGTGCCGCAGGGTTTGCGTGGACTGGGTATCACGTTCATCACCACGGGGCTGATGTCGCTGGGTTTTATGTCATTCAGCGGACTGACTCTGTAATTCAATCCAATTAACGTTAATGTGAGTAGGTTTCAGTAACAATGGATATCTCAACGATTGTAGCCGGTGTGGTGATGTTCACCGTTATCGTGATGCTGTTGGTCGTCATGATTATTGCTGCGCGTGCGCGACTGGTCAGCTCTGGCGATGTCAAAATTGAAATTAATGGCGACCCCAGTAAGGCAATCACGGTGCCTGCGGGTGGCAAACTGCTGACCACTCTGGCAGATGCCGGTATTTTCCTGTCCTCTGCCTGTGGCGGCGGCGGTACCTGTGCCCAGTGCAAGTGCAAAGTACTCGACGGCGGTGGTTCAATGTTGCCAACCGAAGCGGGCCATTTCACCATGGGTGAAGCCAAAGAGCATTGGCGTCTGTCCTGTCAGGTTGCTGTCAAACAGGACATGAAGATCGAAGTAGAGCCAGAATTTTTTGGAGTCAAGCAGTGGGAATGTGAGGTTATCTCTAACCACAACGTGGCGACCTTTATCAAAGAACTCGTGCTCAAGATCCCCGAAGGTGAAAGTGTCGATTTCCGCGCGGGTGGCTACGTTCAGCTGGAAGTGCCACCGCACGAAGTTGAATACAAAAACTTCGAAATTGAAGAGCGCTTCCGTGGTGACTGGGAGAAGTTTGGCCTGTTCAATCACAAATCCAAGTGTGACAAAACGACAATCCGCGCCTACTCAATGGCCAACTACCCTGATGAAAAGGGTTTGATCAAATTTAACATCCGTATTGCAACGCCTCCGCCGCGTAGCAATCATCCACCGGGCATCATGTCTTCTTATGTGTTTAACATGAAGCCTGGCGACAAGATCAAAGTATTTGGTCCTTTTGGTGAGTTCTTCGCTAAAGACACTGACAATGAAATGGTGTTTATTGGTGGTGGTGCCGGTATGGCGCCCATGCGTTCACACATTTTTGATCAGCTTTGCCGCCTGAACAGCAAACGTAAGATAACGTTCTGGTACGGTGCACGTAGCAAAAAAGAAATGTTTTATGTGGAAGACTTTGATCGTCTGGCCGCTGAACACGACAATTTTGTATGGCACGTGGCGCTGTCTGAGCCGCAACCTGAAGACAATTGGACGGGTTACACCGGATTTATCCATAACGTTGTGCTTGAGCACCACCTTAAAGACCACGCGGCACCTGAGGATTGTGAATACTACATGTGTGGACCGCCCATCATGAATGCGTCATGCATCAAGATGTTGAAAAGCCTGGGTGTGGAAGACGAAAACATCGCGCTGGACGAATTCTCCTGATTCTGATCAGGTCTGAAATGATGGCAAAATGAACAGGGGAGTGAGGCAACTGACACAGAGTGCCGCTCCCCTGTTTGTTTTTGGAAATCTGCTTGTCTTAAGTTGCATGCAAACCGTGGAGTAACAAGAGTTGAGTAACATGGCGACAGGCGCATTCGCTCTGCAGTGGATCAAACGTTTGCGCTACACGCTGATCTTTCTGGCGCTTTATTTTTTGTGGGTGATGGTCAGACCCGAACCAGTAGCGCAAATTTATCAGCTCGATGGTGCCACCATGGGCACTCAGTATCGGATTCTGGTAGCTGGATTTCCACAAACCCTGTCAGATAACGCACTGGCTGAAGGTATTGAGCAGCGGCTGTATCGGCTCGATCGCGAGCTGATGTCGACCTACGCACCGGAATCGGAACTCTCCCGGTTTAACCGCAGTGCGCCCGGCGACTGGGTGAGTGTTTCGCCGGAATTGGCACTGGTTCTGGACAAGGCCTTGTACTTTCATCAGCTCACTGATGGTTATTTTGACGTCACTGTTGGCCCACTGGTCAATCGCTGGGGATTCGGGCCCTTGGTGGGTCAGCGTGTTGATCAAGCACGCATTCCAAGCGATGAAGAAATTGCTGAGTTATTGCAACAAACAGGGTCGCGGTACCTTGAAGTCAGTCTGTCGCCCCCTCAAGTGCGAAAAAGTGCTCAGATTTATGTTGATCTTAGCGGCATAGCCAAAGGGTATGCCGTCGATGTGCTGGCGGACTATTTTGATTCACTGGAGATGGACAGTTACTTCATAGAAGTTGGTGGCGAGCTGCGAATTAAAGGTCTGAAACCCGATGGCAGTGGCTGGGTCCCTGCCATCGAAAAACCGGTGGATTCCCCAGAGCCCGAGGTTTATCAGATTTTTTACAGTCAGGGTAAAACGTTGGCTGTTGCAGGCTCTGGTGATTATCGTAATTATTTTGAACAGGATGGTGTGCGATACTCACACGAGATAGATCCGTTTAGCGGACGGCCGATCAGCCATTCACTGGCAGCGGTGACGGTTATCGCAGCAACTGCCATGGAGGCAGATGCCTTGGCCACCGCGTTTATGGTGATGGGCGAACAGAGATCCTATGATCTGGCGCAAGCGCAGGGACTGGCGGTCTACTTTATTAGCAAACATCCTGATCAGGATGGGTTTATTGAACGTTTTACCCCGGCATTTGAAGCGTATCTGGAGTAATAATATGAGTACCATGATTGCAAGTTTTGTCATTCTGTTGCTCGTGGTAGCGGGCATGGCGGTTGGTGTGATGTTTGGTCGGGCGCCCATTAAAGGCTCGTGTGGCGGCCTGAACAATGTGGGTATTGATGGCACGTGTGAACTATGTGGTGGCAATCCAGCACGTTGTGACGAAAGCAGCAAGTAAACGGAGATCAACAGCAATGGCACGAAACACGTACGATATCATTGTGGTAGGCAGTGGCCCAGCAGGCGAATCTGCCGCCATCAACGCGGCCAAACATGGCAAAAAAGTCGCGTTGATATCGGATCGTGACAAGGTGGGCGGCAATTGCACACATCTGGGTACCATTCCCTCCAAAGCGCTGAGACATTACGTCAAGCAGGTCATGCAGTTTCGTAGCAACCCGTTGTTGCGCGAGTTCGCGACGCTGCACAAACCCAGTTTTCCCGAAATTATTCGACATGCAGATCGAGTCATTGATGAACAGGTTTACCTGCGCAGTACTTATTTCGAAAAAAATGATGTGAATATCATTCAGGGACACGCGGTGTTCAATGATGCGCACAGCATAAGAATTGCCAATAAAGGTCCCTTGTTGAAAGCGGACAGTTTTGTCATCGCCACAGGCTCGCGCCCTTACCGTCCGGCAAATGTCAATTTTGATCATCCACGCTTGTTTGACAGCGACAAAATACTGACCCTGGATCATTCTCCTAAAAAGGTGACGGTGATAGGCGCTGGTGTAATTGGTTGTGAGTACGCATCAATTTTCGGCGGACTGGGCTGCAAAGTAGAGTTGATCAATCCGGCCAATACGCTACTGTCTTTTCTGGATTGGGAAATTTCCGATGCCTTGAGTTATCACCTGCGCGATATCGGTGTGCGCAGTCGCCACAATGAGGAATACGAAAGCATCGAATACCACGACAATTACGTGGTGACCAACCTGCGTTCAGGCAAACGCATCAAGAGCGACATTATCTTGTGGGCGAATGGTCGTACCGGCAATTCAGACAATATGGGTCTGGAAGAGCTGGGTATTGTGTTAAATGCCCGCGGACACATTGAAGTCAATGAGCGTTATCAAACTGCGGTGCCCAACATCTATGCCGCCGGCGATGTGATTGGTTGGCCCTCGTTGGCCAGCGCATCTTACGATCAAGGCCGCGCGGCTTGTAATGCCATCGTGGATCCTGAGTCATTTGTAGCCATTGATCGGGTTGCCAGCGGTATTTACACCATCCCTGAAATCAGCACCTTGGGGAAAACTGAGCAAGAGTTGACCAAAGCGCAGATTCCGTACGAAGTGGGCAAGGCGTTTTTTCACAATACCGCGCGCGGACAGATCACTGGCGAGCAAGTCGGCATGCTCAAACTGATTTTCCATTTTAAAACGCTGGAGATTCTGGGTATTCACTGCTTTGGAGATCAGGCCTCAGAGATTGTGCACATTGGACAAGCGATCATGCAGCAGGAAGGCAGCGCCAACTCTATGAAGTACTTTCTGGATACCACCTTCAATTACCCCACCATGGCCGAGGCCTATCGCATCGCGGCACTCGATGGCTTGAATCGAGTGTTTTGAGGGCTTTTCTGTGCTTCCGCCTAGACTGATGATTGCGATTGTTATCCTGCTGTTGGTCAGTATCTGGCCAATACAGTATTTTGCAGCGTCTTTGCAGGCGGCCAAGCATGAGTATGATCGCAAAAATCTGATCGCCATGCTGGGTGATGATTTGATAGACAATGATCCGGTTGCCGATGCATTGTTGATTCGTGCAGAAGCCGGTACCCAGAACCTGGTCAGTCCGGAATGGCTGGGTTTGCGTCGCGATCGTTTGGCATACATCGGCAAACAAGACGATGAAGTGGTGATGATCGCTCTGCCTTTTACCGTTGATGATGGGTTTAACGGCATTATCGATTTGCTGGTGGCCTTTGACATGCGTGGTGAGATTGTTGCCGCTCGCGTGGTCGCAGAACCTTTGCACTCAGAACTGACCGGCGCTCTGACATTTCTGGAATCACGCTGGATGCGCAATTTTTCCGGGATGGGTTCGCGGGATCTCAGGCGTCCGAGTTGGCAGGGCATCGCTGCCGATGATGGCGTTGATCAGTTTGTGGGTGCATCCATCACGCCCAAGGCTGTGGCGGCGGGCATGTATGATGCTTTATTGTTTTTCCAGTCAAATCGCATGATGTTGATACAAGGTGATCCTTCATTGCTGCCAGACTGATCTCCAGAAAAAACAAGGAAATGGTTTTGTATCACATTGCAGGAGAGTTTTAATGCCGGCACAGACGGTCAGTGTTTTAGGTGGTGGAAGTTTTGGCACCATTATCGCCAACATTGTTGCCCAGAATGGTTATCGGGTTAACTTCTGGATGCGAAACAAGGCCTTGGTGGATCAGGTAAACGCAACTCGCGAAAACCCGCAGTACTTGCCGGGTTATCCCTTGCACGAAGGCGTTTTTGCGACCGATAACATTGAACTTGCCGTCAGTGGCAGCCGCTTGGTGTTTGTGGCGGTACCCAGCGCGTATTTCCGTACAGTTGTGCGAACCATGCTGCCGGCGTTGAGCAGCGATACCATCCTGGTCAGTACCACCAAGGGTATTGAAGCGGGCAGCTTCCTGCTGATGAGTCAGGTCATGCGTCAGGAAGCGCCGGATGCTCCAATCGGCGTGTTAAGTGGACCCAATCTGGCTGGCGAGATTGCCAGACGCAGCCTGACGGGCACGGTGATTGCGAGTGTGCAGGAGTCCGTGCGCGAGCGAGTGCGGGAAGTATTGAAGTCGGACTATTTTCGGGTCTATACCAACGATGACATGTTTGGTGTTGAGCTGGGCGGTTCCTTGAAAAATATCTACGCGATTATTGCCGGACTGGCTTCGGCGATGGGTATGGGGCAAAACACCAACAGCATGTTGATTACGCGCAGTCTGACAGAAATGGCAAGGTTCGGACGCGAGCTTGGTGCAGATCCCATGACCTTTCTGGGGTTGGCTGGGGTAGGTGACTTGATCGTGACCTGCTCGTCTTCGCTGAGCCGGAATTTTCGTGTAGGCTTGGCATTGGGTGAAGGTAAACCGGTTCAGGAAGCTATCGCCGGAATAGGACAAGTTGCAGAGGGTGTAAATACGCTTAAACTGGTCAAAGAAAAGGCCGACGAGTTGGGTGTTTACATGCCATTGGCTTCCGGTTTGTATCAGATTGTGTACGAAGGTAAACCCGTCAATCAGGTGATTGCCGCGTTGATGCTGGGTGAAGGAGCGCTGGACGTAGAATATGAAGCCCACCGGGCCAAACAACTGGATAAGGGGGTCTGATCACATGTCCGAAGAATTTGTTGAACATCTCAAAAAACCATCCGCGTGGTTGCGGATCTTGTTTATGGCCGGTTTTGTAGTCGCCTTGTATGTCAGCGGTATGATCCTGATTGTGTTGATGCTGGGCCAGATTGCCTTCAGTCTTTTTACCGGCAGCGATAATCCCAACCTGCGCCGGTTGGGTGCAAGTTTGTCGGCTTATGTTGCTGAGATACTTGCATTTTTGACATACAACACCGAGCAAAAGCCATTCCCGTTTATGCCTTTTCCGGTGGTAGACCATCCCGCGGTCTATGAAACGGAAACGCCTGTTGCACAAAGCCCCGTGGACTCTGCTGACGTTGACATAAACGCTGAGCCACATTCTGACAGTCCAACAGCGGCCACAAAACGTAGTACACGACGTAAGAAACCAGCCGCAACTGATGAACAGGAAACTGATGTCTGATTTTTATAAGGCGAAGATGTATCTTTTAACTAACCGCCAACACTGGGTCCCGCACCGTATCCTGCGCGTAACCCACAAAGCGCTGTGTTGTGGTGCGTTGCTGTTTGCAAGTTGGTACGCAAATGCTGATGTGCCTGGTTCATCCGACTATGCCTATGAGCGCTTTCCCGGATCCCAGATAGTTGACTACCGCCGCGAAGACAACACCGTTTATAACCTCGCGCTCGGTAGGATGCAGCGAGCCGCAGGTCGTGTGGCTCCCAGCCAATCCGAGCGTTTTCAGGGCGACTTGCGCCGCATCACCTACGAAATTCCAGATGGTTTTAATGCGCCTGAAGTGTTTGAGCATTTTCGCGCTCAACTGTTAAGTGAGGGACAGCAGGAGTTATTCAATTGCCAGGGGCGTGGTTGCGGCAGCAGTAATTTCTGGGCCAATGATGTGTTCGGTAACCGAATTCTCTACGGTCCGGAGACCGGGCAGTACTACATGGCTGCCAGTTATCTCGGTGAGCAGGCCGGTCGCGAAGTCAGTGGTTACGTGGCACTGTATGTGGTGACGCGCGCAAATCGGCGTTTGTACGCGCATCTGGATTTTCTTGAATTATCGGAGCAGGTCGCCGCCGAGCGTCGTGCTGCGTCGGTACCGGATGCGCGCACGTTGTTGCAGCGCCTGAGTCAGGATGGCATGGTCACTGTACCCGCACTGGTCTTTGATGAGCAGGATGAGTTGACCGAGGATCAAGGTCTGAGTCTGTTGATTGAAGCCTTGACTGCCTCTGAGCAGACCCGGGTTTATATTGTGGGGCATGTGCAGGCCGAATCTTCATTGGATGAGCAGATTGCCCGATCGCTGGCGCGTGCCACCCTGATTCAAGAGCGCTTGATTGCAGCTGGCATTGATGCAGACAGGCTGGAGGCGCATGGCGTAGGTCCTCTCGCCCCGTTCTGTCGACCAGGGCCATGCCGCCAGCGCATTGAGGTTCTGGTGCGGCCCTGATCAAGGGGAGTTGTTATCTGCGGATCAGCGACAGGAACTCATTGCGTGTATTCTGGCTGTTGCGAAACGCTCCCAGCATGCACGATGTAGTCATCACTGAGTTCTGCTTCTCCACACCGCGCATCATCATACACATGTGTTGCGCTTCGATAATGACGGCGGCGCCAGCCGCATCTGTCTTCTGGATGATGACCTCGGCGATTTCCTTGGTCAGATTCTCCTGAATCTGCAAGCGCCGGGCATACATGTCTACAATACGTGCGATTTTGGATAGCCCGAGTACCTTGCCTTTGGGCAGGTAGGCCACGTGACATTTTCCGATAAATGGCAACATGTGGTGCTCACACATCGAATACAATTCGATGTTTTTAACGATGACCATTTCCTCGGAAGAAGATGGGAATAATGCGTTGTTGATCACCTTGTCGACGTCCTGTTCGTAGCCGCGCGTCAAAAACTGCATGGCTTTGGCGGCACGCAGCGGCGTGTCCACCAGTCCCGGGCGGGAAAGATCCTCGCCAATGGCGGCGATAATGTCACGATAAGCGTGTTCCATCGTGTTCAGGGACGATTCGTTTACAGGTTTGGTCATGGCAGGCAGTGAATCCGGATAAAAGGCCGATACCGTACGATATCACTGTACGGTCGTAAAGTAATTTTTGCCGCGCTGGCAGCATAAAACGATGGTAAAAACATGAATGTATTGCAATGTGTGGAACAGTTGGCGTCACGATTCGAGCAGGCCGACCTGTTTTATGGTCACGGCACTGACAACCCTTGGGACGAAGCTGTCTATCTGGTGTTCACCGTGCTGGGTGTTGCGTTTGAACAAGCCTCTCAAGATAGCAGCGCTGCCGATGGGCTTGAGACACGTGAGATTGGCGAGTCTGAGCTGACAACCATTCAGACACTGGCAGAACAACGCATTCAAGAGCGCGTGCCAATCGCGTACCTTGTTCACCAGGCATGGTTTGCCGGTCTGCCGTTTTATGTAGATGAGCGTGTGCTGGTGCCGCGTTCACCGATTGCAGAATTGATCCTTCATCAGTACGAGCCCTTGTTATCGACACCGCCAAAACGGGTGCTGGATCTTTGCACAGGCAGTGGTTGTATAGGTATCGCTACGGCCTTGGTGTTCCCGTCAGCGCAGGTTGATCTGGCGGATATCTCCGCAGATGCGTTGATCGTCGCGCAGCGCAACATTGAACAGCATGGCGTAGAGGGCAGGGTGCGGGTCGTTCAATCCGATCTGTTCAGTGGTTTGCAGGGCAGCTACGATCTGATTGTCAGCAATCCGCCTTATGTTTCCGCGGAAGAGGTGGCTGAACTGCCTGCAGAGTACCGTCACGAACCTGAATTGGGCCTGGTATCAGACGATGATGGATTGGCGATACCGCTGCAGATTCTGCGCGAGGCGCCCGCGTTTCTGAGCGAAGAAGGTATGTTGATTCTGGAGCTTGGTTATAGCTGGGAGCTGCTTGCCCAGCGTTATCCAGATCTGCCGGTACTCTGGCTGGACTTTGAGAGTGGCGGTGAAGGTGTGTTTGCGATCTCGCGAGAAGCGCTGATTCGTGCGGAATTGTGAATTCGTGTACAATGTGCGCCTTTTCCAGACAGGCGGAATTCTGACAGATGTCCGGTAACAGTATAGGCAGCGTGTTTACAGTCACCAGTTTTGGCGAAAGCCACGGCTTGGCGTTGGGCGCAATTATCGACGGCTGCCCACCTGGCCTGGCGCTGAGCGAGGCTGACCTGCAACACGATCTGAACCGACGCAAACCCGGTCAGTCGCGTTTTACCACGCAGCGCCGTGAAGATGATGCGGTTAAAATTCTGTCGGGTGTTTTTGAAGGGGTGACAACAGGGACACCCATCGGTCTGTTAATCGAAAACACAGATCAGAAGTCAAAAGATTACAGCAACATCAAAGATTTGTTCCGGCCAGCACATGCGGATTATACCTATCAGCAAAAGTACGGTATCCGTGATTATCGTGGGGGTGGGCGCTCGTCAGCGCGCGAAACCGCGATGCGTGTGGCCGCGGGAGCAATTGCCAAAAAATATCTGGCGCAACACTGTGGTGTGTTGGTACGCGCCTATCTGAGTCAGCTCGGCCCGATCAAAGCCGAAACGCTGGATTGGGATCAGGTGGAACAAAACGCATTTTTCTGCCCCGACGCCAGTAAGGTGCCGGAGATGGAAACCTATATGGCCGCCCTGAATAAAGAGGGCAATTCCATCGGTGCAAAAATTACTGTGGTGGCCTCTGGTATGCCAGTCGGGCTGGGTGAGCCGGTGTTTGATCGCCTGGATGCTGATATCGCGCATGCATTGATGAGCATTAATGCAGTAAAAGGTGTAGAAATTGGGGCGGGGTTTGAGTGTGTGACTCAAAAGGGTACCGAACATCGCGACGAAATGACGCCACAAGGGTTCCTTTCCAATAATTCAGGGGGCGTGCTGGGTGGCATTTCCAGCGGTCAGGATATTGTGGCGCATATTGCGCTGAAGCCGACGTCAAGTTTGCGTATCCCCGGCCGTTCTATCGATGTTCATGGCAATGAGGTGGAAGTGATCACCACCGGCCGTCATGACCCTTGTGTGGGTATTCGTGCGGTTCCAATCGCCGAAGCCATGCTGGCGATTGTATTGATGGATCATTTGCTGCGTCATCGTGCACAGAATTATGATGTGCGTAGTACGACGCCGAAAATATAGATAAAAACCAAATAATACAAAAAGATATAGAATTCACTTAAAGTCAAATAGTTAGTGGGATACATTCATGTCTGGTAAAACCTTATACGACAAACTCTGGGAATCACATCTGGTCAAACAGCGTGATGACGGTACTGCACTGATCTACATCGATCGTCAGTTGATCCACGAAGTGACTTCGCCACAGGCTTTTGAAGGGCTGCGTTTGACCGGCCGCAAGCCGTGGCGCGCAGATGCCAACCTGGCAACGCCAGATCATAATATTCCCACAACCAAGGCTGAGCGCAGCCGGGGTCTGGACGGTATTGTTGATCCAGTATCACGTATTCAGGTGCGCACGCTGGCAGACAATTGCCGGGAATTTGGCATTACTGAGCTCGACATGGATGATATCCGGCAAGGCATTGTGCACGTCGTGGGTCCGGAGCAGGGCGCTACGCTGCCAGGCATGACTATCGTCTGTGGCGACTCGCACACGTCAACTCACGGTGCATTGGGTGCGTTGGCGCACGGCATTGGCACCTCGGAAGTTGAACATGTGATGGCAACGCAGTGCCTGATCCAGAAAAAAATGAGAAACATGCTGATCCGTGTGGATGGCAAGCTCAATCCTGGCGTCACCGCCAAGGACATCGTGCTGGCCATCATCGGCGAAATCGGCACAGCGGGCGGTACCGGTTATACCATCGAGTTTGGTGGTGAAGCGGTGCGATCACTGAGCATGGAAGGTCGCATGACCATCTGCAATATGGCGATTGAAGCGGGCGCGCGCGCTGGCCTGATTGCTGTTGATCAGACCACCATCGACTACATCAAAGGCCGTCCAATGGCGCCTCAAGGTGAGCTGTTCACCCGCGCTGCCGAGTTCTGGAAAACGCTGGTCAGTGATGCTGACGCGCATTTTGATCGCGTGGTTGTGTTGGACGCAGCCGATATTATCCCGCAGGTCACCTGGGGTACTTCACCTGAAATGGTGGCACCAGTGACAGGTGTGGTACCCGATCCTGATCAGGAAAAAGACCCGAGCCGCGCGGATAATATCCGTCAGGCACTCAAATACATGGGCCTGAAACCCGGCACTGCCATCAAAGACATTCAGCTGGATGTGGTGTTTATCGGATCTTGCACCAACTCGCGCATTGAAGATCTGCGCGCCGCGGCCGCTGTTGTAAAAGGCCGCAAAGTTGCCAGCACCATTCAGCTGGCCATGGTTGTACCTGGCTCTGGTCTGGTGAAGCAGCAGGCGGAAGCGGAAGGTCTTGACAAGATCTTCACCGATGCAGGTCTGGAGTGGCGTGAGCCCGGTTGTTCAATGTGTCTGGCAATGAATGCCGACCAGTTGCCTGCAGGCAAACACTGCGCGTCGACGTCCAACCGTAACTTTGAAGGTCGTCAGGGTTTTGGTGGTCGTACTCACCTGGTGAGCCCGGCTATGGCAGCGGCAGCAGCTATCCACGGTCATTTTGTGGATGTGCGTGACATTCTGCTGGAACCCGCGCGCGCCTGATTGAGTTAAAAAGTGATTTAAAACAGTGAGTTTAAACACAGTCGTCTGAGCAAGCATCAGACTTACAGAATTGAGTGACAAGATATGAAAGCATTTACCGTACATACCGGGTTGGCCATGCCACTGGATCGCGCTAACGTGGATACCGACTTCATTATCCCCAAGCAGTTTTTGAAGTCGATCAAGCGCAGTGGTTTTGGTATCAACCTGTTTGATGAGCATCGCTACCTTGATAAAGGCGAGCCGGATGCCGACAACAGTCAGCGCCCGCTGAACAAGGATTTTGTGCTGAACCAGCCACGATACAAAGGTGCCAGCGTATTGATGGCGCGTGAGAACTTTGGTTGTGGCTCCAGCCGCGAACACGCGCCGTGGGCGCTTGATGACTATGGATTCCGTGTGGTGATTGCTCCCAGCTTTGCGGATATCTTTTTTAATAACTGCTTTAAGAACGGCATCCTTCCTATTGTTTTAGATAAAGAAGTTGTTGATGCGCTGTTCAAAGAGGTAAATGCCGCTGAAGGTTACACGCTCACCGTGGACCTGCCAGCGCAATCCATCACCCGACCCGATGGCTCCGTCATTCATTTTGAAGTGGACGCGTTTCGCAAGCATTGCCTGCTGAACGGTCTTGATGACATCGGCCTGACCCTGGAAGACGCAGACGCCATCAAAGCGTTTGAAAGCCAGTGGCGGGAAAAATCACCCTGGTACTTCACAGCTGCCTGAGGCAGGCCTGACCAGGGAATTTAAAACGGGAGTTTGAGCGTTATGAAAAAGTACAACGTAGCGATAGTAGGCGCCACTGGCGCCGTGGGCGAAGCCCTGATCAGTATTCTGGAAGAGCGTGATTTTCCGGTCAACGAACTGTTTCCGCTGGCCAGCGAACGGTCAGCTGGTAGCAAAATCAAGTTTCGTGGCAAGTCGATCACTGTATTGAATCTGGCCGATTTTGATTTCTCCAGAGCGGAAATTGGTTTGTTCTCCGCCGGCGGCAGCATTTCAGAAATCTATGCTCCCAAGGCGGGCGCGGCCGGTTGTATCGTGATCGACAATACCTCACATTTCCGTTACGACGCGGACATTCCGCTGGTCGTACCCGAAGTGAACCCTGAGGCGATTGCGCAGTACAAAAACCGCAACATTATTGCCAATCCGAACTGCTCCACGATTCAGATGTTGGTGGCATTAAAGCCTATTCACGACAAAGTGGGTATTACCCGCATCAACGTGGCAACTTATCAGGCCGTTTCCGGCACTGGTAAAGAAGCTATTGAAGAGCTGGCGGCACAAACTGCAGCACTGCTGAATGGTCGCGATCTGGAAACCAAAGTTTATCCCAAGCAGATCGCGTTCAACGTGCTGCCACAGATCGATGTGTTCATGGAAAATGGTTACACCAAGGAAGAGATGAAAATGTCCTGGGAAACCAAAAAAATCATGGACGAGAGCATTGAGGTGAATGCGACCTGCGTGCGCGTACCGGTTTTTTATGGTCACTCGGAAGCGGTACATTTTGAAACCAAAACGCCAATCAGTGTTGAGGAGATTCGTGAACTGCTGAGTAAAGCACCCGGTGTTGTGCTGATGGACGAGCGTGTTGCGGGTGGTTATCCAACCCCGGTTACCGACTCAGCCGGCAAAGATGCGGTAGCGGTAGGCCGTATCCGCAAGGACATCAGCCATCCAAATGGTATTGATATGTGGATAGTGGGTGACAATGTGCGTAAAGGCGCGGCGACCAATTCTATCCAGATCGCTGAAGTGTTGATAAAAGACTACCTTTAATTAATACTCGCGGACAGACCTTGTCTAGCGGAAGCACCTTGTCCGATAAAAGGAAATAAAAATGGCCAAACGCCTGCTGCCCGGTATTGCTGCGCTGTCTACATTGACGATGGCGTTGCTCACCATGGCGCAGGCCGAGGCTGTTGAGCTTGGCAATATCACCTTGCAATCGGCCAGCGGTCAGCCACTGCTTGCCACCGTGCAATTGACCGATGTCGAAGGCCTGTCGGCCAACGACATCCGCGTCAGCGTTGCGTCCCAGTCGGATTTTGATCGTTTCTCGCTTGAACGCCTGGGTGCTCTGGATAGTTTGCAGATATCTGTGGATTTGTCCGGCGCTTCTCCGGTATTGCGATTGAGTAGCCCGTTAACAATCAACGAACCCTTTGTCAGTCTGGTATTGGATACCCGTTGGCCTGCGGGTCGTATGTTGACTGAGTACACAATACGTCTTGAATCGCCGGCATTCAGTTCGCAGACGGGTGCGCAAAGTTCTGTCGCGCCAGTCAGATCAATGAACGTACTGCAGGAGCCTGACGAACCACAGCCTGCTGAAAACCCCTCTGCTGTGACGGCGCCTGAAACGACGGCTGCGCCCACGCAGGCTGCCAGCGTGTCGTCACAGAGCAGCGCGTCATCATCATCGGTAACACCCAGCGCCACCCCCATTTCCAATGCCAGCACGATCACCGTCAACGCCGGCGACACGCTCTGGGAGCTGGCTTTAAGAGTGCGGCCAGATGCCTCAGTATCGGTGCAACAGACGATGTTGGCGCTGCAGAGCATGAACCCCAACGCATTTATTGGCGGCAATATCAACCGGGTGCGGCGCGGCGAAATACTGCAAGTGCCTGAACTCAGCGAAATCCGACGCATCACGGCGGCCGAAGCCGTGGTCGAGGTAACCCGTCAAAACAGACTGCTGGCCAGCGGCGCAGCCAATGTGTCAGCACAACCGGTTGCTGCCGCGCCATCACAAGCGCCTGCGGGTGCCGGTGCTCAGGGTGAACTGCGCGTTGTCACCGTTGATGATCAGGCTGCTGAGCAACAACCCAATGCCGCTGCGGCTGGCAATCAGACATCGCAGAATGCTCAGCAGATTTCTGATCTGGAAGATCGTATCGCGGTGCGCGAGGAAGATCTGGCGCGACTGGATTCTGAAAACAACGAGCTCAACGCGCGTTTGTCGATGTTGCAGCAACAAATTGCCTCTGCGCAGGAACTCATTCGTTTACGAGATCTTGAACTGGCCAGAATGCAACAGACCTTGGCTGAGCAACGCGCTGCTGAAGAAGGCGCACAGGCTGAGACGCCAGAAACAGTCATCACCATGGCACCTGACGCCGGGCCGGTGCAGCGCTTTATCCAGATGATTACCAGTAATACCTGGGCGATGCTCGGCGTAGTGGCTACATTGATTTTGCTGCTGGTTCTGGTGTTGATCCGACGAAATCGCGCAGCCGCCGAAAACGAAGCCAAAATCAATGCACGCAATGACGACGGCATGACCCTCGGTAACGACGCCGACGAGCTATTGTTTTCCGGTGTTGCTGAAGCAGCAGCCGAGTCGGCGCAGCGTAGCGAGGAACAGGCAAAATCAGCGCAATCAGGCGACAACACAGACCAGGAATCAGAGTTTGCAGCTGTCATGGCCGGTGCGGCCAGCAACGCTTACCAGCAAGTTGATGAGCAAACCGAAACCATCGCTGACATTCAGGATAAGTCAGGCTCCGAGGATGATTGGCAACCTGCTGATCTGACGGAAGATGAAACGTCTGCTGATGTGGTGTATGACGAACGCTTTGAGTTGGATGATACCGGCTCGGATGAGCCTCATGAGGTTGATAAAACCGAGTGGAATAAACCTGCGGCGCCATCACAAGTCATTGACGAGTCGTTCGAGGACGAAACCGGGTATTCCATTGAGGATACCGGCGCTGATCTGGATTGGCCGGATGCTGAATCCGACAAAACAGTCAACAGCAATGAAAGAACCGCAACAGCATTTGATGAATTTGACATCAGTGCCGCCGTCGCTGAGGCTGACACGGCAGCATCTGCGCCTGCAACCCCAAGCAAAACCTCTTCACGTGTTGCTGATGACTTTGATGATCTGGCTTTTTTACCTTCTGAAGATGATTTTTCAGATCAGGCCGATGTTGATGATGACGATGAAGACGACTTTAACTTTATGAGTGACGCGGATGAGGCGGCAACCAAACTTGATCTGGCGCGCGCCTATATCGATATGGGTGATGCCGACGGCGCACGTGAAATTCTGGAAGAAGTCTTGAGCGAGGGTACGGAAGTGCAGCGAGTGGAAGCAAAGGACTTGCTGGGACGGCTGTGACTGTGATGACCCGATACGCGCTGGGTATTGAATACAACGGCGCTTCTTTTTCTGGCTGGCAACGACAACTCTCGCCGGCGCTCCCTACCGTACAAGGCATTCTGGAAGAGGCGTTGGCCTTTGTTGCTGATTCGCCGATCGCATTAAGCTGTGCGGGTCGAACCGATGCTGGAGTTCACGGCAGTGGACAGGTTGTGCATTTTGATTGCCCCGCTGTTCGCAATGAACGTGCCTGGGTAATGGGTACCAACACGCGTTTGCCAGCTGAAGTACGCGTACAGTGGGCGCGTGTGGTGCCGGATGACTTCCATGCTCGTCATTCTGCATTGAGTCGTCGTTATCGTTATGTCATCTATTGCGGCAAGGTGAAACCTGCTGTGCTGATTGCTCAGTTGACCCATATACCTGAAGCGCTGGATGTTGAGTTGATGCATCGTGCAGCGCAATGTCTGGTGGGTGAGCATGACTTCAGCGCGTTTCGGGCGGCTGGCTGTCAGGCCAACACGCCGGTGCGTGAGGTCAAGTTTGTTGACGTGCGCAAGCAGGGCCGGTTTATCGTGCTGGAGATTGAGGCGAATGCCTTTTTGCAGCATATGGTTCGTAATATTGTGGGCAGTCTGTTGCAGGTGGCGATGGGGCGGCAGTCGCCTGAGTGGCTTGCGCAGGTGTTACATAGGCGTGATCGGACTTTGGCTGGAGTGACGGCGCGGCCGGATGGTTTGTATCTGGTTGGGGTGGAGTATCCGGAGCGGTTTGGGTTGCCGGTGTTGCCGTTTGGGCCTGTTTTTCTCTGATAGCCTCAGGCCTTAGGCCCAGCTTCAGCTGCAGCCGCAACGGCAAGGCTGGGCAGCACCGGCCCGGCCGCATCATGTGATGGGGCGCCCGGCGGTGCGCAACTCAACGTCGCGGCTGCGCCGCTCCGGATTCGAACAGTGCTCCCGCTGGATCGGGCACCCCATCACATGATAAGCGCGGCCTGATGGGTCCGGCGCTGCCCAGCCTTGCCGTTGCTCACGCTGGAATTGCTGTTCTGTGTTGATCCTGTTGCGGGGTGATGCGTTGGGAATTATGCTGAGGGTGCATATTCTCTGTTTGTGACCTTCTAATTGGGGTTTGTGCATGATGAGTAAACGTATTCTTGTTATTCAGGGGCACCCGGACGATAGTGCACCTCATTTAAATCACGCGTTGGCTGATG